>NZ_LGDD01000300.1 GCF_001279695.1 Streptomyces sp. WM6378 | reverse complement strand
GAATTGCATAGCCCAGCCCCTGGGGGCTCCGCCCCAGTGTGCACTCGGCCGGCCACCCCACACCCCGGCCGAAAACCGTCCAACAGGGTTTGGAAGCCCCGGGGTTCGGGGCAGGCCCAGCGCACGGTCGGGGCGGGGCGGGGCCGGGGCGGGCCAGACCCCGCGCGCCCCGCAGGGTTGAGGCTTTGCCCGCACACCGGTTCCTGACTGACCGTCAGGTCTGTAATCTGACTATGCGTCAGTTAGCACCGGCACGGCTCAGCCATGTTCGCCATCGACCAGGAGCGGGCGGAACGATGCTTGGATCGACTCACGGCACCCTCACGACCGACTTCCGCGCACGGGTGGTCGCCTGCGGCGAGCAGCCCGCCCCCGGCGCCGTCCACGGCAGAGCCGCCGGCGAGGGCGACCTGGACGTCAGCGGCCGCCCCCTGCACGCCGACGTGCCGGATCTCGACCGGTTCTTCCGGCCCGAGTCCGTCGCCGTCGTCGGCGCCTCCGACGCCGAGGGCCGCCCCAACACCGGCATCACCCGCCAGCTGATCGACTGGGCCCAGCGGGTCGGCGCCCGCATCCACCCCGTCCATCCCACCCGGGAATCCGTCTTCGGGCTGCCCTGCGTCCCCTCCGTGTCCGACCTGCCGGAACAGGTCGACCTGGCCGTGCTCCTGGTCGGCGACCCGCTGCCCGTCATCGAGGAACTCGCCGAGGCCAAGGTCAAGTTCGCCGTCGCCTTCGCCTCCGGCTTCGCCGAGACCGGCGAGCAGGGCGCCGCCGCCCAGGAACGGCTCGCGGTCGCCGTCAAGCGCTCCGGACTGCGACTCCTCGGCCCCAACACCAACCTCAACGCCTTCGAGCGATTCCGGGACGATCTCGACGGGCCTGCCATCGCGCTCATTACGCAGTCCGGGCACCAGGGGCGGCCCGTGTTCACCCTCCAGGAGCTCGGCGTACGGCTCTCCCACTGGGCGCCCACCGGCAACGAGGCCGACCTCGAAACCGCCGACTTCATCTCGTACTTCGCCGAACGGCCCGAGGTCGGAGCCATCGCCTGTTACGTCGAGGGGCTGAAGGACGGGCGGTCCTTCCTGCTCGCCGCCGACCGCGCCGCGCGCGCCGGTGTGCCCGTGGTCGCCGTCAAGGTCGGCCGCACCGAGGCGGGCGCGCGCATGGCCGCCTCACACACCGGCAAGCTGACCGGCGCGGACGACGTGGTGGACGCCGCCATGCGTCAGTACGGCGTCATCCGCGTCGACGGCCTGGACCAACTCCAGGACACCGCCGCCCTGTTGGCCAGAGCGCGCAAGCCCCTCGCCGACGGCGTCGTCGTCTATTCGATCTCCGGCGGCACGGGGGCGCACTTCTCCGACCTCGCCACCGCCGCCGGGCTCCACCTCCCGACCCTCTCCCCCGCCAAGCAGGACCAGCTCCATGAGTGGATACCCGGCTACCTCAACGTCGCCAACCCCGTCGACAACGGCGGCCACCCCGTCGGCGACTGGCGCGGCCGGAAGATCATTGACGCGATCCTCGCCGACCCTTCCGTCGGGGTGCTGATCTGTCCGATCACCGGGCCCTTCCCGCCCATGAGCGACAAGCTGGCGCAGGACCTGGTGGACGCGGCGGAACAGACGGACAAGCTGGTGTGCGTGGTGTGGGGCTCGCCGCTCGGCACCGAGGCCGCCTACCGCGAGACGCTGCTCGGCTCGGACCGGGTCGTCACCTTCCGCACCTTCGCCAACTGCATCGGCGCCGTCCACGCGTACCTCTCGCACCACCGGTTCACCACCGGCTACCGCTCCCCCTTCGACGAGGCGCCCCGCGTGCCCTCCCCCTCGTTCCGCAAGGCGCAGGCCCTGATGCGCCCGGGCCAGCAGCTCAGCGAGCACGCGGCGAAGCAGCTTCTGCGGGCGTACGGGATCCGGGTGCCGCGCGAGCAGCTCGTGACCAGCGCGGCGGCCGCCGTGCGCGCGGCGGGGCTCGTCGGCTACCCCGTCGTCATGAAGGCCTCCGGCGCACGGCTCGCCCACAAGACCGAACTCGGCCTGGTCAAGGTCGGGTTGACCTCGGCCAGCCAGATCCGGGACGCCTATCGCGAACTCACCGACATCGCCCGGTACGAAGGTGTCGACCTCGACGGCATCCTGGTCTGCCAGATGGTCGAGCGCGGCGTCGAGATGGTCGTCGGCGTCACGCACGACTCGCTGTTCGGGCCCACCGTGACCGTCGGGCTCGGCGGCGTACTGGTGGAGGTGCTCGGCGACTCTGCCGTCCGCGTCCCGCCGTTCGGCGAGGAGCAGGCGCGGGACATGCTCGGCGAGCTCCGGGGGCGGGCGCTCCTCGAAGGCGTACGAGGCGGGCCCCCGCTGGACGTGGACGCGCTCGTCGAAGTCGTCCTGCGCGTACAGCGCATGGCTCTCGAACTCGGCGACGGGCTCTCCGAGTTGGACATCAATCCGATCATGGTGCTCCCGCGCGGCCAGGGCGCGGTCGCCCTCGACGCCCTCGCCATCTGCCGCTGAGACCGCGCCTGAGCAGCCGTCCCACCCACTCACCACTTCCCCCCCCGTTCTGGAGCCCGCATGCACTCGCCGGACCCGGCAGGCCCGACCGAACCGACTGCCCCGACTGCCCCCGCAGCCCAGCCGGATCCCCTGCACTCATTGGTACTCCACGCCACTGACAACGGCGTCTCGTGGATCACGCTCAACCGGCCCGATGCCATGAACGCCGTCACCTGGGACCAGCGCGAACGGGTCATCTCACTGCTCGGCGCGGCCTCCGCCGACCCGGCCGTACGGGCCGTCGTGATCACCGCGACCGGCAAGGGATTCTGCGCGGGAGCCGACCTCCGCGGGGCTCCGGCAACCGGAACCGCTACCGGCGGCGAGCGGGTCCCCGGCGACGTCGCACGCACCATCCGCCAGGGTGCCCAACGCCTGATCACCGCCGTACTCGACTGCGAGAAGCCCGTGATCGCGGCCGTCAACGGCACCGCCGCCGGCCTCGGCGCCCACCTCGCGCTGGCCTGCGACCTGGTCCTGGCCGCCGAATCGGCCAAGTTCATCGAGGTATTCGTACGCCGGGGCCTGGTGCCGGACGGAGGCGGCGCCTACCTGTTGCCCCGCCTGGTGGGGCCGCAGCGCGCGAAGGAGCTGATGTTCTTCGGGGACGCGCTGCGGGCGGCCGACGCCGAGCGCATGGGGCTGGTCAACCGCGTGGTCGCGGACGCCGAACTCGCCGCCACCGCCAAGGAGTGGGCCGAACGACTCGCCGCCGGACCGACCCGCGCGCTCGCCCTCACCAAGCACCTGGTGAACGCCTCCCTGGACGCCGACCGCACCTCCGCCCTCGCCGCCGAGGCCTGGGCCCAGGAGATCAACATGACGACCCGGGACGCGAACGAGGGAGTGGCCAGCTTCGTGGAGCGCCGCACCCCCAAGTACCGGGGCCTGTAAGCCGTTTCAGCCAAGCCATTTCAGCACTCGCGAGGCTTCCCATCTGACATACCGTCAGCTTCAATGACTGATGTGATGGGACACGCAGGGATGGCGGCCACCGTCGTCCGATACCTCAGGTCCGTCGGCGCCGCCACGGCCGCCGAGCCCGTCGAGTTCCTGCCCCGGCCGGACCTTCGAGCCGTACGGGACGACGAACGCGCGCCGGTCGACCCGGGTGAATTCCGGCGCGTCCTCGGCCAGTTCGCGAGCGGGGTCACCGTCATCACCGCCGAGGACGCGGCCGGGCCTACCGGGTTCGCCTGCCAGTCCTTCGCCTCCCTCTCGCTCGACCCGCCGCTGGTCGCCTTCATGGTGGCCCGTACGTCGACGACCTGGCCGCGCATCGCCCGGGCCGGGGTGTTCTGCGTGAACGTCCTCGGAGCGGAACAGTCCGTACTCTGCCGGGGGTTCGCGGTCAGCGGGGCCGACAAGTTCGCCGGGGTCGGCTTCGACGCGGCGCCCGCGACCGGCTCGCCCCGGCTCGACGGCGCACCGGCGTGGATCGACTGCCGCATCCAGAACGTGCACACCGGCGGGGACCACCTCATCGTGGTCGGCCGCGTCGAGGCGCTGGGCGCCACGGACGGCGCCGACCCGCTCCTCTTCCACGGGGGCCGGTTCGGCCGCTTCAGCGACTGAGCCCGGCCGCGCGCCCATGCGTAACGCGTACGTACTGGCTCACCAGGATGCCGGGGTGATGAGACGCCCGCTGCGGGTCTCCACGCGCAGCCTGCCCGTGTCGTCGTACGCCGCGTGGCGCCAGTCCGCGAAGACCTCGGCCACCCTGCGGCCCTCCCAGTCGCTGGTGCCCGGCGGGGGTGCGAAGTTGACCGTGACCACGGCCTCCTCGGCCGCGCCCTGCTTGCGGATGCGGACCGCCACCACCGACGGCCACATCCCGTCGTCGGCCTTGGTGAGGTGCTTGGAGTAGTAGTCGATGAAGTCCCGCGTCATGTCGAACCAGCCGGCGGGGAGGCAGGGCTTCGCGGTGCCGGGGTCGGCGTCGGTGGGCGGGCCCGGGGTGCCCGCGCTGTCGTCGCCGTCCGTGGGCGGGCCGGGGTTTCCGGTGTCCTGGTCGGTCGGTGGGCCAGGGCTCCCCGTGTCTTCATCCGTAGGCGGTCCCGGCGTCCCCGCCTCGTCCTCCGTCGCCGGACCGGCACCGGTGGAAGGCCCCTCTTCGGTCGTCTCGGTCGTGTCCGTCGTCTCCGTCGTCTCGTCCCCGCAGGGATTCGCCGAGATGGCGGCCGGCTTGGCCGGGGCGACGGCCGCCGGGTCGCCCGGGCGGGCCGTTCCGCAGGCGGTCACGGCGGCGCACAGCAGGGCCGCGACCAGCACGGCGCCCCGCATGTCGCTCGGTCTCATGGCGTTCCCCCTCGGTTTCCCCCGTCGAGGAACACACGGCTCCCCGTACGGAAACGTCCCCGGAGACGTCCCCGGAGACGTCCGTCCCGTACAGGAAGAGGGGATCACACCGCGAGCGGTTCCCCGGCGGGGTCCCGGCGGCGGATGACCAGGGCCATCAGCGCGGCGGCCGCGCACAGCGCGCCCGAGGCGTACCAGACGACGTCGTAACTGCCGAAGACGTCGCGGGCCACCCCGCCGAGGAAGGCGATGACGGCCGCGCCGACCTGGTGCGACGCGAGCACCCAGCCGAAGACGATCGCGCTGTCCTCGCCGTAGTGCTGGCGGCACAGGGCGATGGTGGGCGGCACGGTGGCCACCCAGTCGAGCCCGTAGAAGACGATGAAGAAGATCATCGGGGGATGGACGGTGGGCGCGAGCAGCATGGGGAGAAACAGGAGCGAGATGCCGCGCAGGGCGTAGTACGTGGCGAGCAGCCGACGCGACTCGAAGCGGTCGGTGAGCCAGCCGGAGAAGATCGTGCCCGCGACGTCGAAGACGCCGATGACGGCGAGCAGTCCGGCAGCGGCCGTGACGGGCATGCCGTGGTCGTGGGCGGCCGGTACGAAGTGCGTCTGGACCAGGCCGTTGGTGGAGGCGCCGCAGATCGCGAAGGTGCCCGCGAGCAGCCAGAACGGTCCGGTGCGGGCGGCCTTGACGAGGACGGTGAGGGTGCGGCGGGCAGCTCCCGTGACGGGGGCGGGCTTGGGCACGTACGTAGTCGCCCCGTACGGCGCGAGGCCCACGTCTGCCGGGTGGTCGCGGAGCAGCAGCCACACGAAGGGGACGACGGCGAGCGCGGCCAGGGTCACGGTGATGGCGGCCGGGCGCCATCCGTGGGCCTCGACCATCCAGGAGAGCAGCGGCAGGAAGATCAGCTGGCCGGAGGCGGAGGCCGCGGTCAGGATGCCGGTGACCAGGCCGCGGCGCTCGGTGAACCAGCGGTTGGTGACGGTCGCCGCGAACGCGAGCGCCATCGATCCGCTGCCCAAGCCGACCAACAGCCCCCAGGACAGGACGAGTTGCCAGGCGTGGTGCATGAAGACGGTGAGCCCTGAACCGACCGCGATCACGGTCAGTGCGACGGCGACGACCTTGCGGATGCCGAAGCGGTCCATCAGGGCTGCGGCGAAGGGCGCGGTCAGGCCGTAGAGCGCGAGGTTCACGGAGACCGCGGCGCCGATCGTGCCGCGCGACCAGTGGAACTCGCTGTGCAGCGGGTCGATGAGCAGTCCGGGCAGTGAACGGAAGGCCGCCGCCCCGATGATCGTGACGAAGGCGACGGCCGCCACGAACCAGGCGCGGTGAATCCTGGGCTCGGCCTTCCGCCGGGGGGCGGGCGCGACTTGGGGGCTGTCGGTTGTCTGGGTCACGTCAGTCAGCCTGGCTGTACGAGTCTTCTCGTACGAGTGGCTGAATGGTCACTGTTCGCAGGGATCGGGCCATGGGCGGTTCGGGGGCGGGCCTGATTCTTTCCCCACCCCGCCCCTTCCCGAGACCCTCCGGGGGTTGGAAAGGGGTGAAGCCGGGTTTCCTGGGGCTCCGCCCCAGACCCCGATCGCGCCTGAAGGGCGCTCGTCCTCAATCGCCGGACAGGCTGAAGATGCCAGTGCCGGCCAGCGTCAATCCCGCTAGGGGCGCGGGGAACTGCGCGACCAGCCCACAGACGACCGGCAGCCAAAAGCGGACCACACTCAGCCCCTCCGGCGTTTGAGGAGCGGGGGTCCGGGGGCAGCGCCCCCGGTAACGAACCTCAGCTCATCTCAACCCCCCGGAGGGTCTCGGGAAGGGGCGGGGTGGGGGAATGTCCCGGCCGATCGGGGACTTGTCCGTCACAAGGCCGCAGGCCTGTCAGGCAACGGCGCAAACCCACCCCGCCACCGAGGAGGACGCATGAACGAGCCCGGCCACGCACCACCCCACCGCGTCGTCGTCCTGGCCCTCGACGGTCTGCTCCCCTTCGAACTCGGCATCCCGCAGCGGATCTTCGGCCGCGCCGCGGACCCGGCGCGCGGGCCGCTCTACGAAGTGGTGACCTGCTCGATCCGCCCGCCGGGCCCCGTCCGCACGGACGCGGACTTCTCGATCCTGGTCGAGAACGGCCCCGAGGTCCTGGCCACCGCCGACACGGTCGTGATCCCGGCATCGTACGAACTCGGCCCGGTCTTCGAGGAGGGCGTGCTCACCCCCGAACTGGCCGCCGCCCTCTCCCTCGTACGCCCCGGCACGCGCATGGTGTCGATCTGCACCGGCGGCTACGTCCTGGCGGCGGCCGGCTATCTCGACGGCCGCCCGGCCGCCACGCACTGGGCCTCCGCCGCGCACTTCCAGCAGACCTTCCCCGCCGTGGACGTGGACCCGGAGGTCCTGTTCATCGACGACGGCGACGTGCTGACCTCGGCGGGCGTGGCCGCCGGGATCGACCTGTGCCTGCACATCGTGCGGCGCGACCACGGCTCGGCGGTCGCCAACGACGTGGCCCGGCGGACGGTCGTACCCCCGCACCGCCCGGGCGGCCAGTCCCAATTCATCCAACGCCCGGTCCCAGAGCCTCAGTTGGCGACGACAACGGCCGCGCGGGCCTGGGCGCTCGGCCGCCTGCACGAGCCGATCCAGCTGCGCGACCTGGCCGAACGGGAGGCGATGTCGGTCCGCACCTTCACCCGCCGGTTCCGCGAGGAGGTGGGCCTGAGCCCCGGCCAGTGGCTCACCCAACAACGCGTGGAACACGCCCGCCACCTCCTGGAATCCACCGACCTGTCGGTGGACGCGATAGCCCGCGCGGCAGGCTTCGGCACGGCGACATCCCTGCGCCAGCACCTCCAGGCGGCGCTGGGCGTCCCCCCGACGGTCTACCGGCGTACGTTCCGGGCGGGGGCGGCGGGCTGAGATCACACAAGGGACTGCCGCATGTGAGCTTGCACCCCCCAGCATCCCGAACAAAAGTTCGGCACGCAGGGAGTGGTTCTGGGAGGATCTCCGGCAGACAGATTCCGGACCGGTCCCTCAGCGGGCCGACCAGCAGCAGGGACGAACGCCTTGAGACCATCGCGCCCCTTACACCGCTCCGCCTGCCGGACCGTCACAGCGCTGTCCGCCGTCACTCTCTCGCTCGGCACCGGACTGCTCACCGCTCCCACGGCCGTCGCCGCACCGGCCGGCCGGCCCTCCGTGTCCGCGCCCCGCACCGGTCCCACACCCGGATTCGCCGCGACCGGCGCGTATGACGGCTGCTTCCCCTCGGCGACGAATCCCGGCTGGGTCGGTGCGAACACCGGCATCACGCTGACCGTGGCCACCGACTCCCCCGCCCGCCACCAGCTCGCTACCGCCTTCCGGCTCCGGGACGAGGACGCCCGCAAGACCGAGTGGCACACGACCGGTTGGGGCAGCAGCCACAGCGATGCCACCGTGAACGTCGGCCCGCTGGCCGACGGCCATCAGTACGAGTGGCAGGCCGTGACCACGGACACCGCCCTGGCGAGTGCGGTGCCCACGCCCTGCTCCTTCCGCGTCGACCGCACCCCGCCCACCTCCAAGGTCACCTCGACGGACTTCCCCGAGTCGGGCAGCGTGGGGGCGAAGCCGAAGAAGTACGCGGGCGAAGAGGGCGTGTTCACCCTGCTCGGCACCGACCCGGCCCCGGCCGGCAGCCGGTCATCGGGGGTGGCGTGCGCGCGCTGGACCACGGATGCGGCCGAGGCCGCGTCCACCGGCTGGCGTTGCACCGACAGCGCCACCAACAGCCGGGTCGTCCGACTGACGGACGGCAGGACCGACATCAAGGTCACCCCCGCGAGCTGGGGCACCAACACCGTCTATCTGCAGACCCAGGACGACGCGGGCAATCTGTCCCAGCCCACCGCGTACAGCTACTACGCCCCGGCCAGGCCGGCCGCCCCCACCGCGGTCTTCGGCGACATCAACGGGGACGCCAAGCCCGATGTCCTGCTGCCGGACAGCGCGGGCAACCTCCGCCAGGCCGGACCCGGTGCGGACCCGGCCGCACCGCAGAGCGCTCGGTCCTCGGTGGCACCGGGCGGCAAAGGCTGGGGCGAGGTGCAGTTCACGCACCGGGGGAGCCTCGGCTACTCCAACGTCGACGACCTGATCGCCCACGAGCCCGGCAGCCGGGGTCTGTACGTCTTCCGCAACGACGGCGGCGTCTTCGACCAGCAGTCGAGCATCGGCGTGAACAAGCCGGCCGCCTGTGCGAGGCCGGACGGCTCCCAACTCACCTGTGCAGACGCAGGGTTCGGCGCGGACTGGTCCTCCGTAACCCAGGTCGTCGCCTTCGGCTCCCCGGTCGGCGACAGCGGAACGGCCACCGGCACCGGCTACTACGCGCTGCCCAGGACCTCGCTCGTGTTCGTCGAGAACGGGCGGCTCTGGCTGGCTCTCGCCGGATCCACCAACCAGGTCGACGACCCGGCCATCCTCCTCTCCGACAGCACCCAGTGGGACGGCTACGACCTGATCGCCCCGGGCCGCGCGAAGGGCACCGACCTGCCCACCCTGTGGGCGCGGTCCAAGAGCGACGGCAGCCTGCACGCCTTCGACATCAAGGGCACGCCACAAGCCCCGGACTTCAGCGCGTTCGCCGACCCGTCCCAGGGGCTGCTCTCCGGCGCCGTAGACCCGACGGCGTACCCGCGCGTGGGCTCCGACGGCGACCTCACCGGCGACGGCATCCCCGACCTGTGGGCCGTCGACACCCAGCAGCGGCTCGTCGTGTGGAAGGGCACCGGCACCGCGCCGGATCCGGCATCTGGCGTCCTGGCCCCGACGGTCACGGGTGTGGTCCCCGCAGCCTGACGGCAGACGGCCGCCCGCCGCCCGCCCGGGCGGGCGGCGGCCGAGGCCGGGTGTTCTCCAGCTCGGCTAGAAGGTCAGCACCCCCCGGGCCACCCGCCCATGGTGCAGGTCGTCCGCCGCCTTCGCGAAGTCCTCGACGGGGTACGTCTTGGTGACCAGTTCGTCGAGGAGCAGGGCTCCCTTGCGGTACAGGTCGGCGTAGCGGGGGATGTCGCGTTGGGGGCGGGAGCTGCCGTATCGGCAGCCCAGGATGGACTTGTCCAGGAACAGGGCGGCCGGCAGGAAGGACGCCTCCACCGTGGGGGCGGTCATGCCGAGGAGGATCGCCTGGCCGTGGCGGTCCAGGAGGTCGACGGCCGCGCGGACGAGGCCGGGGTGGCCCACGCACTCGAAGGCGTGGTCGGCGCCGGACGGCAGGATCTCGCGGACGCCCTCCGCCGAGGGCAGGAAGTGCGTCGCCCCGAACTGGCGGGCCAGCGCCTCCTTCGCCGGGTTGTTGTCGACGGCGACGATCACCGAGGCGCCCGCGATGCGCGCACCCTGGATGACGTTGAGGCCGATTCCGCCGGTGCCGATGACCACGACCGTCTCGCCGATGTCCACCCCGGCCCGGTTGAGCACCGCGCCCACGCCCGTCAGCACCCCGCAGCCGATCAGCGCCGCCGACGCCAGCGGCACGTCCTCGGGGATCTTCACCGCCTGTACGGCCTTGACCAGGGTGCGTTCCGCGAACGCCGAGTTCGAGGCGAACTGGTACAGCGGGGCCCCGTCCCGCGAGAACGGGCGGCCCGGCATGCCGATCGCCTTGCGGCACATCGTCGGCCGGCCCCGGTCGCACTCCGCGCACGCCCCGCAGTTGGCGAGCGTGGACAGCGCGACGTGGTCACCGGGCGCCACATGGCCGACGCCCGCGCCCACCGCCTCCACCACGCCCGCGCCCTCGTGCCCGAGGACCACCGGCACGGGGAACGGGATCGTCCCGTCGATGACGGACAGGTCGGAGTGGCACAGGCCCGCCGCCGCGACGGCCACGAGCACCTCCCCGGGGCCCGGGTCCCGTATCTCCAGATCGTCCACGACCTGGCTCTGCTTCCCGTCGAAAAGGACACCTCTCACGGAACACGGACCTCCCTCGGCAGGCCGAGCACGCGCTCGGCGATGATGGTGCGCTGAATCTCGTCCGAGCCGCCGTAGATCGTGTCGGCCCTGGTGAACAGGAACAGGTGCTGGAGCGGGTCGAGTGCGTACGGGCTCGACTCGTCCCAGTCGGCCGGCGCTACGGTGCCTGCCGCCCCCCGCACCGCCATCGCGAGCTCCCCGAGCCGCCGGTGCCACCCGCCCCAGAGCAGCTTGGCCACGCTGGGCGCCCCGGCGTCCCCCGAGCTCCCCAGCGTGCGGAGCGCGTTCCACCGCATGACCTTCAGCTCGGCCCATTGCTCGACGAGTTGCTCGCGGAGGGCGGGGTCCGCAACTGCGTCGTTGGAAACGGCCAGGCCGATGACACGTTGCAACTCGCTTGTGAAGCCGACCTGTTGAGCCAGTGTGGACACGCCGCGCTCCAGCGCGAGCAGGCTCATGGCCACTTGCCAGCCGTTGCCCTCGCCGCCCACGAGGTGCTCGGCGCGGGCCTCGGCCCCGTCGAAGAACACCTCGTTGAACTCGCTCGTCCCCGTCATCTGCCGGATCGGCCGGACCTCGATCCTGCCGGGCTGGTCCATCGGTACGAGGAGGAACGAGAGGCCGTGGTGGCGCCGTGAGCCCTCCCCGGTGCGGGCCAGCACGAAGCACCAGTCGGCCTCGCGGGCCAGCGAGGTCCAGATCTTCTGGCCGGTGATGCGGTACGTGCCGTCGCCGTGGCGGTGGGCGGCGGTGCGGATGCCGGCCAGGTCGGAGCCGGCGCCGGGTTCGCTGTAGCCCTGGCACCACAGTTCCTCGCCGCGGGCGATGGGCGGCAGGAAGCGGCTCTTCTGTTCGGGGGTGCCGTGGGCGATGAGGGTGGGGGCGAGGAGGTTTTCGCCGATGTGGCCGGTGCGGGCGGGGGCCTGCGCCCGGGCGTACTCCTCGGCCCAGACGACCTGCTGGGTGAGGGTGGCGGTCCGGTTGCCGTACGTCGCATCCGGCCAGCCGATGCCGATCCATCCGCCCTGGCCCAACTCCCCTTCCCAGTCAGGGGGTTGGTGAGCCAAGTGGGACGTCAGCCAGGTTCTCGCGTCCTGGCGGAACGCGTCGTCCTGGGGACTGAAGCGGAAGTCCATGGCGCCTCCTGTGCCAGATCTCTTTCCCCCGCGGCTCCGCCGCGTGGTCTCCGAGGGCGGGTTGGTTGCCCGGGGCCCCGGCGGCCGACACCGGGGGCTCCGCCCCCGGGGTCGGCCGCCGCTCCTCAAACGCCGGAGGGGCTGGATACGCCCGTTATTCGGCTGCGGACCGTGCGTGGCTGGTCGCGCCCACGCGGCGGAGCCGCACATGTCATAGCCCCGCGCCCCTAACAGGACTGGCGCCGGCCAGTCCTGGCATCTTCAGCCCGTCATGGGGGTCCCCCCTGGCCCTTGAGGCCTTGGGGGAGTTTGAGGACGAGCGCCCTTCAGGCGCGAACGGGGTCCGGGGCGAAGCCCCAGGAGCGACCGCCGGGCCGCAGCCGAGCCACCCACCCCCGGAGGTCACGCGGCGGAGCCGCAGAGTGTCACAACGGGGAGGGGTGGGGTGGGGCATCCCGGGGTCTGAGGCGGAGCCCCAGGAGGGCCGAGCCGTCCAACTCCGCGCAACGGGTGGGCGGGTGGGCAAACCCCCCGGGATGCCCCCACCCCCCGGACCCACTACCCATTCGGCCGCTCCGAAGACGCCGCCGCCCGAGCCATCGCCTCCAACTGCGCCAGCATCGGCATCGGGTCCACCCCCACCGTCCCCGGCAGGAAATCCGCGATCCGTTCCGGGGTCCAGGCCCCCTCCGCGTACCCCGCGCGAAGCTCCCGCGGCTGGGCCCACACCGCGATCTTGGGCCCCGCGATCGTGTACACCTGGCCCGTGATCCCCTCCTCCCGGGCCCGCGCGGACAGCAGATAGACCACCAGCGCCGCCACATCCTCCGGCGAGCCGATCTCCTTCAGCTCCATGGGGACGTTCGCCGACATCCGGGTTCGGGCAACAGGCGCCACCGCATTGGCAGTTACCCCGTATTTGTGCAAGCCGAGCGCGGCACTCCGTACCAGCGAAATGATCCCCCCCTTCGCCGCGCTGTAGTTCGCCTGCGCCACACTCCCCTGGTGGTTCCCGCTGGTGAAGCCGATCAGCGTGCCCGAGCCCTGCTTGCGCATGACCGCCGACGCCGCCCGGAACACCGTGAACGTGCCCTTCAGGTGCGTGGCGACCACCGGGTCCCACTCCTCCTCGGACATGTTGAACAGCATGCGTTCACGCAGGATGCCCGCGACGCACACCACCCCGTCGATCCGCCCGTACTGAGCGAGCGCCGTGTCCACGATGCGCTGGCCGCCCGCCATAGTCGAGATGTCGTCGGCGACGGCCACCGCCTCGCCGCCCGCCGCGACGATCTCCTTCACCACCACGTCGGCGATCTCGCTGCTGGGCTCGGCGCCCTCGATCGAGACGCCGTAGTCGTTGACGACGACCCTGGCTCCCTCGGCGGCCGCCGCCAGCGCGACGGCGCGGCCGATGCCCCGGCCCGCCCCCGTCACTGCGATGACCTTGCCTGCCAAGAAGTTCCCCACGTCCGGCCCCTTCCCGCGGTTTCTGACGGACCGTTAGATTCTATGACCCGTCAGATGCTCCACCACAAGCCCCCGGGAGGAACGCGTATGTCACTGCCGTCCGAGTTCCACGAAATCGCCAAACGCGTGAACAACTGGGGCCGTTGGGGGCCAGCGGATGAAATCGGGACGCTCAATCACATCACCGACGAAACCGTGCGACAGGCCGCCGCGACCATCCGCTCCGGCCGCCGCATCCCCCTCGCCCTCCCCCTCCAGCAGGACGGCGTCCAGACCGGCGTCATCCCCGGGCGGGTCAATCCGCTGCACACCATGGTCCAGATCAACCAGGAGATCTTCGGCCCCGGCACCGTCGCGTGCAGCGACGACGCGGTGACCTTCGGGCTCCAGGCCGCCACCCACTGGGACGCCCTGACCCACGTCTCACACTCGGGGAAGATCTACAACGGCCGGCCCGCCGCCACCATCACCCCGCACGGCGGCGCCGAGTTCAGCGGCATCGACAAGCCCGGCCACATCGTCTCGCGCGGGGTCCTGCTCGACGTGGCCCGGGCCAAGGGCCTGGACCGGCTCGAAGGCGGCCACGCGGTCACCCCCGAAGACCTGGCCGAGGCCGAGGAGTTCGCGGGAGTCACCGTGCGCGCCGGGGACATCGTCCTCGTACGCACCGGGCAGATGCAGGTGTACCTGGCCGGGGACAAGCACGGCTACGGGTACCCCTCGCCGGGGCTCTCCGTCCGTACGCCCGAGTGGTTCCACGCGCGGGACGTCGCCGCCGTCGCCAACGACACCCTCACCTTCGAGATCTTCCCGCCCGAGATCGAGGACCTGTGGCTGCCCGTCCACGCCCTGGATCTCGTCGAGATGGGCATGCTCCAAGGCCAGAACTGGAATCTGGAGGCCCTGTCGACCGCTTGCGCCGAGACGTCCCGGTACGCGTTCCTGCTGAGCGCCATGCCGGAACCCTTCGTCGGGGCGACCGGAACCCCCGTCGCGCCGATAGCGGTCCTCTAGCTCCACGGGTGGATCCACGGGATGGCGGCGCCGCGTGCGCGCCCCGAGCGCGGCACCGTCGCCGCCACCCCGGCATCGGCGTTCCGGCTCCGCTCCTCGTGTGCCCTGAGAGGAGCCTCGCCCTGATGGAGCTGACGCCGTGCCACGACCCGCACTCGCCGAGGCCGTGCAGAGTCCTCGGCGTCCCCTCGCGACGAATCGCTCATCCCAGAGTGATCAGGCCGACACCACGCGTCAACACCCACTGAAGGATTCGTGAGTTATGCCGTATTTGTGACAGCGCACGGGGGTTCGTACGCCCCGCTGCCGTACGCCCCGTCCGTGCGCCCCGAACGCTCCTTGAGCCCCGAGTGCCCCGAACGCTCCGGTGCCGACAGCGCCTCGGGCGCGTCGCGGTCCACCTCGCACCAGATCGACTTGCCCACGCCCTCGGCCCGCCAGCCCCAGCGGTCGGCGAGGCCGTCGACGAGTTCGAGGCCGCGCCCGTTGGTGTCGTCGCCCTGCGCATGGCGCGGCTTGGGCGGACAACAGCTGGTGTCGGCCACCTCGACCCGGACGGTGCCGCCCTCGGGGGGCCCGAGCAGCATCCGCAGCACCGCCGGACAGCCCGTGTGCACCACGGCGTTGGTGACGAGCTCCGAGATCAACAGGATCAAGGTCTCGGCACACGGCTCATCGAGCCCTATGCCGCATCCCGCCAACCGCGAGCGCGCCCACTTCCGGGCCCGGCCCACCTCGGCGGGATCCGGCCCGACCTCCAACTGCACCTGAAGCACCTGCACCGTTCACACCATCCGAACCGGCGGACACATCGCCTCGCGCCTCACAGGGACCACCATCGGGGTCACGGAACGTGATTCCCATGGGAGACAGCATGGTTGACGTACAGTCACCGCAACAAGCGCTTCGGGCATATTCCAGCGCGAAGGAGTATGCGTAGTGCATACTGTGCGGCTCATCTTGAGAGAAACCGAACGGAGGCGCGTACGACGCCTCCGGGCGGTGCGGGCGGCGTGCGGTCCCGGGCCCGGAGCCGCCGCACTGGCAACACCGGGAGAGCCGCGCCACACCACCACTCGCATCCCACGGAGAGTACCGGAGAGCGCCCCCGACTCCGGCTCGTGGCGAGCCCGCCGGGCCGCCGACCGTCAACGCATCGTGACCGTTCACCGTGCACGGGCCATCCGCTCGGCCCGGCCTACAGCGCCGAGGCGAGCGTCTCGGTCGCCTGCTCCGCCGACTGCCACTGCCCGGCCCGCACCCAGGCCCGCTTGAGGTGCAGATGCACATCGGCCTCCCAGGTGAACCCCATCCCGCCGTGCACCTGGAGACAGTCCCGCGCCCCCCGCACGGCCGCCTCGTCCGCGAGCAGCTTGGCCCCGGCGATCTCGTACGGGTCCTCGGTCACGGCCGCCGCGTAGACCGCCGCCCGCGCCACCTCGGTCCGTACGAGCATGTCCGCGCACAGGTGCTTCACGGCCTGGAAGGCACCCACCGGCTGCCCGAACTGCTCACGCCCTCGCGCGTGTTGGACCGCGAGGTCGGTGCTGCGGGCCGCGCTGCCGAGTTGCTCGGCGGCGCTCAGGAGGACGGCCTCGACAACGGTGGCCGTACGGGTCCCGTGCGTGCGGTGCAGCGGCGTCAGCGGGTCGAGCGAGCGGACGGGGGTCGCCTCGCCGGCGCCTCCCTGTACGTGATCGGCTTCGTCAAGCCAGGCGACCAGAGCGCCGTCGACCCGGGTCACCACCGCCTCACCGGTCGCCGCGCCTTCCACGGTCCCGGCCGCCAGGTGGGTCGCCACCAGCGGGCCCGGCAGCAGTGCCCGGCCCGCCTCCTCGAACACGAGCACCGCTTCGGGCAGCCCGAGCCCCACCCCGCCCTCGCGTTCGGGCAGCCGCAGGGCGAAGAACCCGGCGTCTCCCAGCGCGCGCCACAGCGATCGGTCGAGGCCTGGCCGGTCCACCGCCGCCCGCAGCGCCTCCCGGTCGAACCGCGCCGCGAGGAGCTCGCGCATGCCCGCCTGCAACGCCCGTTGGTCGTCGGTGAGTTGGAAGTCCATCAGCGCCCCTTGGGCAGGCCGAGGATGCGCTCGGCGACGATGTTCCGCTGGATCTGCGACGTGCCCGCGGCGATGGTGTACGAGAGCGACGACAGGCGGTCCAGGGTCCACTCGTGGTCGAGGTCCAGCGAGTCCGGGCCGAGGACCCGGGCGGCGGTGTCGTACAGCTCCTGGCGGGCGTGCGAGTAGCGCAGCTTGAAGACCGAGCCGCCGATACCGGGGACCCCGCCGACGCGCTGCGACTCGCTCACGTTCCACTGGGTCAGCCGCCACAGGGCCGTGAACTGCGCGTTGAGCAGCCCGAGTTGACGCCTGAGCGCCGGGTCGTCCCAGCTTCCGTTCTCCTTCGCCGCCGCCGCGATTCGGGCGAGCGTCCTGCGGCAGGCCACCACTTCCCCCACGAAGGCTGTGCCGCGCTCGAAGGACAGGGTCACCATCGTGACGCGCCAGCCGTCGTTCTCCGCGCCCACCCGGTTGGCGACCGGCACCCGGACCTCGTCGAGGAACACCTCGGCGAACTCGGCCGAACCGGCGAGCGTGCGCAACGGGCGGACCGTGACCCCGGGCGCGTCCATCGGCAGGGCCAGCCAGGTGATGCCCCGGTGTTTGGGCACCGCCGCGCTGATGGGCTCGGTGCGCACCAGCAGCTCGCACCAGTCGGCCACTTCGGCGTGCGAGGTCCAGATCTTCGAGCCGGTCACCACGTAGTCGTCGCCGTCGCGGACCGCGCGGGTGCGCAGCGCCGCGAGGTCGGAGCCCGCGTCCGGTTCGCTGAAGCCCTGGCACCAGATCTCGTCGCCGCGCAGCACCGGCGGCAGCCAGCGCGCCCGCTGTTCGGGGGTGCCCTCGGCGGCGATGGTGGGGCCCGCGTGCAGCAGCCCGACGAAGTTCGCGCCGACGTACGGCGCGCCCGCCTTCTCGGTCTCCTCCAGGTAGATGAGGTGCTGCGTGGGCGTGGCGCCCCGGCCCCCGGACGCCTCGGGCCAGTGCAGGCCCGCGTATCCGGCGTCGTACAGCATCCGCTGCCAGGTGGTGTCGCACGCCCGGCGCGCCGGCCAGTCCAACGGGTCCGGTTTCGGCGGGAGTTTGGGCAGCGAGACCGTCAGCCATTCGCGCAGCCGGGCCCGGAAGGCCTCCTCCTCGTCGGTGTACGTCAGGTCCATCAGCGGGCCCGGTCGCGGTCGAGATCGAGGCCCAGCATGCGGATCGCGTTGCCGCGCATCAGCTTGTAGACGGTCTCGTCGTCGAGGCCCTTCATGTGGTCGAGGGCGACCTCCTTGGTGTGCGGGAAGGTCGAGTCGACGTGCGGGTAGTCCGTCTCGAAGGTCGCGTTGTCGCGGCCGACCACGTCCAGGGACGCCACCCCGTGCTTGTCGCGGAAGAAGCAGCAGAAGATCTGCCGGTAGTAGTACGTGGACGGCGGCTCGGGGATCAGATCGCGCACCCCGCCCCAGGCCCGGTGCTCCTCCCACACGTCGTCCGCGCGTTCCAGGGCGTACGGGATCCAGCCCATCTGCCCTTCGCTGTAGGCGAGTTTGAGGCTCGGGAACCTCACGAGCACCCCGCTGAACAGGAAGTCCATCATCGACGCCATCGCGTTGTTGAAGCTCAGCGAGGCCTGCACGGCGGGCGGGGCGTCGGGGGAGGCGGCGGGCATCTGCGAGCTGCTGCCGATGTGCATGTTGACCACCGTGCCGGTCTCCTGGCAGACCGCGAAGAACGGGTCCCAGTAGCCGGAGTGGATGGACGGCAGGCCGAGGTGCGTGGGGATCTCGGAGAACGTCACCGCGCGCACCCCGCGCGCGGCGTTGCGCCGGATCTCGGCGACGGCGAGGTCGATGTCCCACAGCGGGATGATGCAGAGCGGGACGAGCCGGCCTCCGCTGTCGCCGCACCACTCCTCGACCATCCAGTCGTTGTAGGCGCGGACACAGGCGAGGGCCACTTCCTTGTCCTGGGCCTCGGCGAAGGTCTGGCCGCAGAACCGCGGGAAGGTCGGGAAGCAGAGCGAGGCCTCGACGTGGTTGAGGTCCATGTCCGCCAGGCGCGCCTTGGGGTCCCAGCAGCCGCGCCGCATCTCGGCCCGGGTGATGCCTTCGAGGGTCATGTCGTCGCGGTCGAAGCCGACGGCGGCGATGTTGCGCTTGTACGGGAACCTCAGGTCCTCGTAGATCCACCAGTCGGTCGGCGGCCCGTCGGGGTCCATCGTGATCTGGTATTTGCCCGCCACGTACGCCAGTTCACCGATTCCGGCGGTCAGCGGCTGGGGTCCTCGGTCGCGGTACCTGGCGGGCAGCCAGACGTCGAAGAGATGGGCCGGTTCGATCACATGGTCGTCGACGCTGACGATCCGCGGCAGTTCGGTCATGAGGTCCCCTCCGCATATCTGATTGCCAATCAGATTTCAGGCTAGCCCTCCCGCATCTGGACCAGCAAGGAGCGGGGGCCTACGCTCTCGCCAAATCTGACAGACCGTCAGCTTGATTGACCGTCAGCTCGGAGGCCCCGCATGACCGACACCGCACACACCCTGGGTTCCGCACGCACGCTGTGGGAGCTGATCGAACGCCGCGCCGAGCTCACCCCGGACCGCCCGGTCCTCCTCCAGGGGGAGCGCACCCTCACCTTCGGCGCCCTGCGCGAACGCTGCGAACGGGTGGCGGCGGGCCTGTACGGCATGGGCGTACGGCCCGGAAGCGTGGTCGCCTGGCAGCTGCCGACCCGGATCGAGACGGCGGTCCTGTCGTTCGCGCTCGCCCGGCTCGGCGCGGTCCAGTCCCCGGTGATCCCGTTCTACCGGGACCGCGAGGTGGGCTTCGCGCTGCGCGAGTCGAACGCGGAGTTCTTCGCGGCGCCGGGCGTGTGGCGCGGCTTCGACCACACCGCGATGGCCCGACGGCTCGGCGCCCGGGGAATCTTCGAGGCCTACGACGAACTTCCGGACGGCGAACCGGAGTTGCTGCCGCCCCCGCCGGGCGATGGCACCTCCGTACGCTGGATCTACTGGACCTCCGGCACCACCTCCGACCCCAAGGGCGTGCTGCACAGCGACCGTTCGCTGATCGCGGGCGGCTCCTGCCTCGCGCACGCGCTGCACCTGTCGGCGGCCGACGTCGGCTCGATGGCTTTCCCGTTCGCCCACATAGCCGGGCCCGACTACACGGTGATGCTGCTGCTCTACGGCTTCCCCGCCGTGATGTTCGAGCACTTCGCGCTGCCGGACGCGCTGGAGGAGTACCGCCGCCACGGCGTCACGGTGGCCGGCGGCTCGACCGCCTTCTACTCGATGTTCCTGGCCGAGCAGCGCAAACAGCCCGGCCAGAAGGTCATCCCGACGCTCCGGCTGCTAGCGGGCGGCGGCGCGCCGAAGCCGCCCGAGGTCTACCACGCGGTCGTACGGGAGATGGGCGTGCAGCTCACCCACGGGTACGGCATGACCGAAGTCCCGATGATCACGATGGGTGCCCCGGACGACACCGCCGAGAACCTGGCCACCACCGAGGGCTGCCCCCCGCCCGGCATGGAGATCCGCATCACCGACGAGGCCGGCCGGCCGGTGCCGCCCGGCGTCGACGGCGAGGTGCGGCTGCGCGGCGAGGCGGTGTGCCGGGGCTATCTCGACCCGGCCCAGTCGAAGACCGTCTTCGACGCCGACGGCTTCCTCATCACCGGCGACGTGGGGCATGTGCGGGCCTCCGGACACCTCGTCCTGACCGGCCGCATCAAGGACATCATCATCCGCAAGGGCGAGAACATCTCCGCCAAGGAGATCGAGGACCTGCTGCACGCGCACCCGGCGGTGGGCGATGCCGCCGTGGTCGGACTGCCGGACCCCGAGAGGGGCGAGCTGGTGTGCGCCGTCGTCGAACAGCCGCCTGGGGCAGGTGAGTTGACGCTGTCTCAGATCACCTCCTACCTGCGCTCACAGGGGCTCTCGGTGCACAAGCTGCCCGAGCGGCTTGAGGTGGTGGAGGCGCTGCCGAGGAACGAGACACTGCGGAAGGTACTGAAATACAAGTTGCGGGAACGCTTCGGCGGGGCATGACCCCAGCGCCCTGCCACTCCCCCACGAGGACGGACCGCATGGAACTCACCCGCAGACACCTCATACTCGGCGCCGCCGCCATCGGTGCGACCACGCTCGTCCCGGCCACCGCCCACGCCGCCGTACGGCCGCGTGCGAGCGCGGACCCCGCCAACTGGATGGCGGCGCTGCCCGACAGCCGGTCCCTGCTGCGCATGACGATCCCGGGAACGCACGACTCCTGCTGCACGAACCCGAACAACGGCACCGAGTGGTCGCACACCCAGAACTGGGGTCTCACCCAGCAGTTGCAGGAGGGCATCCGCTTCTTCGACATCCGGGCCAACGGGCTCGAAGGCCATCTGAACGACGCCTTCGGGATCTACCACGCCGCCTTCTACCAGGGCATGACGTTCGGCGACGTGCTCACCCAGAGCGCGGCCTTCCTCGACAGCCACGCCGGTGAAGTCCTCCTCATGCGGCTCAAGAAGGAGGACGGGACGAACAACGACGTCGGCGCCAACTTCAAGAACGTCCTCAACGTCTACCTCGACCAGAAGGGCTGGCGGTCCCGGTTCCTGATCACCGACCGGGTGCCCACGCTCGGCGAGGCGCGCGGGAAGATCGTGCTGCTCGCCCAGTTCGACAACGACTGGCCGGTGCTGCAATGGCCGGGCGGCGACAACGACTTCCTGTCCAACCAGTACATCAAGCTCCAGGACATCTATCAGGGCCTGTCCTGGCCGTCGAAGAAGACCGCCAAGGTGACCCAGCAGTTCGACAACGCCTACAACGACCAGAACTCCGCGCAGCTCTACATCAACTTCACGAGCTACGCGGGCGGTGGCTGGCCCAAGGTCAACGCGGACTCGATCATGCCCGGCGTACAGAGCTATCTCGCCGCTCGCCTGAGCCAGCAGACCCACCTGGGCGTCGTCCCGATGGACTTCCCCGACTTCCACTCGGACACCCTGCGCACACTGATCGACTGGAACTGGCACTGAGCCCCGACGGGCCTCCCGCTACGGCATCGTCGTGAAGTAGGCGGTGAACGCGGTCACCGCGTCCGGTTCGGTGATGCGGCCGTCGGCGTCGTCGTCCAGGCTCACGGCCACGTCCGCCGCGACCCCGGGCGAGACGCCGAGGGCCCGCAGCGCGCGCTCGGCGTCGGGCACGGACACCGTGCCGACGCCGGCCGTGTCGGCCACCGCGAACGCGGCGTGCAGGAACGGCCGGGCGATCTCGGTGAACCCGGTCGTGCGGTCCCGCAGCCGTTTGAGGGCGCCGCCCACGAACTCCTGCCGGGTCACCCGCTGGTCGCCGTCCACGTCCGCGATCCCGGCCAGGCCCTGCCACAGCGCCTCGGCACCGCCGTACAGCGCCTGCCCCTTGTCGCAGCGGGCCGTCGTGTCGAACTCGGAGAGCAGCGCCGCCGCCGCCGTCGAGAAGTCCTCGCGATCGATCCAGCCGTTGCCGTCCTGGTCGAAGGAGGCGAAACGGGCGGCCACCCTGCGCTCGTACTCCGCACTCTCGGGACTGTTCATACTGTCCATGTCCGGAGCGTACGACTCACGGCGGCCGGGCGAGAGGGTTACGCGGAGGAGTACCGCAGGGGGTGGCTTCAGGGGGACTTCTTTACGCGGGGAGCGGCTCGGCTTCACGCGGAGAGCGGCTCCGCCAAGTCGTCGGCGGCCGAACCCACGTCCTCGTACACCTCGAACAGGCGGCGCACCCCGAGCGCGGCGAGCACCTTGTTCACATGGCTGCCGTCCAGGGCGCCGCGCGCGGGCAGGATCAGGCGCAGCCGGCCCTGGCAGGAGCGCAGCAGGCGGCGGGCCGCTATCAGCACGCCCACGCCGCTCGAATCGCAGAACTGCACACCGGACAGGTCCAGGACCACATCGCGGCGGCCCTCGGCTACCGCCTCGTGCACCTGCCGGCGCAGTCTGGGCGCGGTGACCAGGTCCAGCTCGCCGCTCACCCGCAGCACCGTCCACGTGCCCTGCTCGGCCTCGTCCACTCTCAGCGCCATGCCGCAGGCCCCTCTCTGTGCTGCCGTGCCCCCTCCTTGCGCGGCTGCCCCGACCGGCTCCCGCGAAACACGCCATTACCACCGGGCACCTTCGCGGGGGCGTAATTGACGCAAACCTCCGTGCATTGTCAGCCCGTCGCATTACATTCGTAAGGACACAGGGACGGGCGCACAGGGGCACACGCGGGGAACGACAGGGTTGGGGAGCCTATGCCGAAGGACGCACCACCTCGGTGGGACCGCCGGATGCAGCAGCGCCTCGCGCGCGGCGAGGCGGCGGCGCTCGGCGAGCTGTACGACCGCTTCGCTTCGCTGGTGCACAGCCTCGCCCACCGCGTGCTCAGCGACGAGGACGCGGCCGACCAGATCACCCGCGAGGTCTTCGGCTACGTGTGGGAGAACCCGGACGCCTACGACCCCAAGCTGGGCTCGATGCGCTCCTGGGTCGCCAAGCTCACCCAGCGCCAGGCCGTGCAGCGCCTGCGCCAGTCCGAGGCGTCCACGTACGCGGAGAACGGCGGGTGCTCGACCGAGGAGCTGGAGCAGAAGGTGCGGCGGGCCTCGGCCGCGGCCCGCGCCGACTACATCGTCACCTCGATGCCCGCCCCGCTGCGCGCCGCCCTGGAGCTGGCCTACTTCCAGCGCCGCGACTACCGGCAGGCCGCCGCCGACCTCAGCATCACCGAGGACGAGGCGCGCCGGCGCCTGCGGCTCGGCCTGCAACTGCTCTCCTCGGCCAACACCCGGCCGCCGGAAGGAGCCGCACCGCCCGGATACGGACGGGCGTTGTGACGGGGCCCATGGAGCAGGGCGAGCCCACGCCCGACGACGAGAACACGCCGCGCATACCGTCACCGCGGGCGGCGGGCGACGACCTGACGGGCGGCGAGCGCGGCGGATCCGGCACGTTCGTGCCCGGGCCACGCGAGGGTAACCGTTTCACCCCGCCGGAGCCGGCTCCGCAGGCTTCGATGGACGCGGCACCGCACTCCGTACCGGAGCCGGAGCCGCAAGCCGTCCCCGAGCCGGAAGCCACGGTGTCCGAAGCCCCCGCCGCCGACCCGCCCTCGCACACCGTCCTGAAATCGCTGCTCGGTGCCTGGGCCCTCGCCGCGTGCTCCGCCGAGGAGACCGACGCCGTCGAGGCGCACCTCACCGAGTGCGCGCCCTGCGCCGACGAGGCGCTGCGGCTGCGCGACGCGGTGGGCCTGCTGCACGCCGAGCGCAGCCTCGACCTGGACCCGATGCTGCGCTCCCGCGTCCTGGAGAACTGCCTCGGCCGGCGCCCGGCCCGCATTCCGGTGCCCGCGTGGGCGGCCCCGTACGACGCGGAGACCGCCCGGCTCGACGCACTGCTCAACGACTTCGGGGACGCCGAATGGCACGCTCCGGTGCGGCTGAAGTGGTTCGAGCAGGAGCGGCGGGCCACCCGCCGGACGACGGTCGCGGGGGTCATCGGACACCTGATGGCCGTCGACGCGCTCGTCGCGACCGCGCTCGGGCTCGACGAGCCGGTGCCGCTGGACCCAGAGGCCGCCGCGGCCGGGCCGACCGCGCGCACCGAGGCCCTGTGGCGGGCCGGGCAGTACCCGCTGACCCGCACGGTCCGCGAGCCCTGGCGCGAGCAGTCCCACACGCTGATCCGCACGGTGTCGTTCGCGGGCCGGGGCGTGGCCGAACTGGCCGTCCCCTACGGGGAGTTCGCGCTTCCGTTGCAGGACGCGATGCTCGACCGGGCCTTCGAGTGCTGGATCCACGCCGGTGACATCGCGGAGGCCGTGGACTATCCGTACGACCCGCCGTCCGGGGCCCACCTGCACCGCATGATCGACCTGGCGGCCCGTGTCCTGCCCACCACGCTGGCCGGCCGCCGCCGGGCGGGCCTCGCGGCGCCCGCGCGGGGGCTCGTCACGGCGGGCTCGCCGGGCCGTTCGCTGCGCCTGGAGATCGAAGGGGTGGGCGGCGGCGACTGGCACATCCCGCTCGACTCGCCGGCGGCCGTCGCCTCGCCCGAGCACGAGGTGGCCCATGTGGCCCTGGACGGCGTGGAGTTCTGCAAGCTGGCCGCGGGCCACGTGCAGCCCGAGGACGCGGCGGTGGGCCAGCTCGGCGACCGCGAGGCCATCAGGGACGTCCTGTTCGCGGCCGCCTCACTGAGCCGGCTCTGAGCCCTCAGGGGCTGCTCGGGCGCGGGCTTACGCGAAGACGACCGTGCGGCGCCCGTTGAGCAGGATGCGGTGCTCGGCGTGCCACTTGACCGCCCGCGCAAGCGCTTGGCACTCGACGTCCCGGCCGATCGCGACGAGCTGGGCCGGAGTGACCTCGTGCCCGACGCGCTCCACCTCCTGCTCGATGATCGGCCCCTCGTCGAGGTCGGCCGTCACGTAGTGGGCGGTCGCGCCGATCAGCTTCACACCGCGCGCGTGCGCCTGGTGGTAGGGCTTGGCACCCTTGAAGCTCGGCAGGAACGAGTGGTGGATGTTGATGATCCGCCCGCTGAGCTGCTTGCACAGATCGTCGGAGAGCACCTGCATGTACCGGGCGAGCACGACCAGCTCGACCCGCTCCTCACGCACCAGCTCCACCAGCTGCGCCTCGGCCGCGGCCTTGGTGTCCTTGGTGACCGGGATGTGGTGGAAGGGCACGTCGTAGGAGGCGACGAGCTCGGCGAAGTCGGTGTGGTTGGAGACGACCGCCGCGATCTCCACCGGCAGCGCGCCGGACTGGGAGCGGAACAGCAGGTCGTTCAGGCAGTGCCCGAACTTCGACACCATGAGGATGATCCGCATCCGCTCCTCGGGGCGGTGGATCTGCCAGTCCATCTGGAAGGAGTCGCCGACGGCCGCGAAGCTGGCGCGCAGCTTGTCGACGGTCACCGGGGCCTCGGCCGAGAAGTGGACGCGCATGAAGAAGAGACCCGTGTCGCGGTCTCCGAACTGCTGACTGTCCTCGATGTTGCAGCCGGTGATGAACAGATAGCTCGACACGGCATGCACGATGCCCTGTTTGTCCGGGCAGGAGAGCGTGAGGACGTACTGGTCAGTCATCCAGGCAGGATGCCACAACCGGGCACCCCGGCGGCCCCCGGACCAGGATCCGGACCTCAGGCCGAGCGGGTCAGGATCCTCAGCACTTCGAGGGAGCGCGGCGGCGCGTCGGGGTCCTCGCCGTCGCTGTGCGCGAGCCGCACATGCGCCTCGCGCGCCGCCCGCACCGCCTCGGGCCAGGCGTGGTGGGCGAGGTAGGCGGAGACGGGTGCGTCGGCGCCGACCTGGTGCATGATGCGCAGCACCCGCAGGACGGCGACGTCGACGAGGGCCGCCTCGCCCGAGTCCCGGAAGATCGTTCCGACGTACTTCTCGGCGGACCAGTTGTCCAGCCAGGTGTCCTCGACCAGGCGGTACACGGCGTCGGTGACGTCCCCGAACCCTTCGCGCCCGGCCAGCCAGGTCTCCTCGTGGAAGACGGGGTCGGAGAGCATGTGCAGCGCGGACCGTACGTTCGTACGCCAGCGCCACCACGGCATGTCATTCAACGGCATGCCGCCCATGGTGGAGGAGCGACGGCCGCGACGGGAAGGGCTTGCTGAACCTTGCTGCACGTTTTCGATCGTACGTTCCCCACAACCCTCGCCCGACGGGCCCCCGCAATTCACCTGTGCGTCACCCTGCGTTGAAGCATGCTCACTTTCCCGTTACCCGTGGGGCGGAAGTGTGTGGGCACATGACCGGTTACGGATGGCAGCGTCCTCGGGGCTCGACCAGGCCCCGCCGCTCGATCAGTTCGATCAGCACGACGGCCACCGTGTTCGCCGCGTGTTCGGCGGTGGGCGCCGGCCTGTTGACCGGCTGCGGTGTACTCCCTGGAGTCGCGGGGGGCTCCAGGGAGCCCATCACCGTCATGACCTGGGCGCCCGACGGCACCTCCGCCACCAACACCCCCGGCATGCCCGCCATGGCCAAGGCGTTCGCCCGCTGGGTCAACGCCAACGGCGGCATCGACGGGCACGAGCTGAACGTCCTCACCTGCAACGAGCACAACACGGCGACCGGCGCCTCGGACTGCGCACGCCGCGCGGTGAAGGAGAACGCGGTCGCGGTCGTCGGCTCCTACAGCCAGTACGGCAGCGCCTTCATGCCCTCGCTTGAGGTGGCCGGCATCCCCTATCTCGGCGGATACGGCATATCCGACCAGGAGTTCACCAGCGCGCTGTCCTACCCCGTCAACGGCGGCCAGGCCGCCCTCATCGCGGGCAGCGGCCAACAGCTCGCCCCGGACTGCGAACAGGTCTCCCTGGTACGCCCCGACACCATCGCTGGCGACCTCCTGCCGACCCTGCTGAACGCCGGACTGCTCGCCGCGCACCGCAAGCCCGTCACCGACATCCGTACGACCGAGGACGCCAGCGACTACACCGCCGAAGCCCAGCGCGCGCTCGTGCAGGCCGGGGCAGATCCGGCGCTCGTGGGCCGGATCGGCAAGAAGGCGGCCGAGCAGAAGGCGAAGAAGGGCTGCGTGACGGCCGTGCTCGGCGACCGCACGGAAACCTTCTTCGACTCCTTCCGGCGGGTGGAGAGCGACGACCAGAAGGTGCGCGTCGCCTCGGTCATCGGCTCGCTCGGCCAGCCGCTCGTCGACCGCACCGGCGGTAAGGACGGCCCCTTCGAGGGCGCGTACGTCACCGGCTGGTACCCGGAGGCCGACGATCCGCGCTGGGACCCGATGAAGAAGGTCATCCGCGAACAGGCCTTCGGGGACGACGCGATCGACGCGGCGGACGCGGGGGTGCAGACCACCTGGATCGCGTACACGGTCCTGAAGAAGATCGTCGAGTCCCTCGGCCAGGACTCGGTGCGCGCGGTGGACGTGGTGCGCGCGCTCAACAAGGGCGTCAGCGTGAACACCGGCGGCCTCACCCCCGACCTGCGCTGGCGCTTCGAAGACATGCTGGCGGCCCCGGACTTCCCGCGCATCGTGAACCGCCAGGTGACGTTCCAGGTGGTGAAGGACGGCCGCCTGGTCTCCCTGAAGGGGGGCTTCACGGACGTGAGTTCAACCCTGGAGAACTCGGCGGCGAACGGCTGAGCGTCCCGGCGCCTAGAGCTGGGTCGCTCCCCGCTTGGTCAGGTTCCACTTGGTGGCGATGGCGTTCCACAGCCCAGCGGCCTCCTGCTTGGACTTGGTCGCCTCCCCGGAGGCCTTGTCCCCCTGCCCGGCGTCCTTCGTCCGCTTCGCGTGCCCGCCCTTGCAGCTCTTCCCCTTGTCCCCGGCGACCGCGTCCGACCACGCCGCGTAGGAGTTGTCCGCGGTCGCCGATGACTGCCACGCCTTGGTGAGCGCGGCGGAGAGCTGGTCGTGGTTGGGCAGCTTGTCGACGGAGAGCTGGCCGAGCCGCGTCACCAGGTCGCCGCGCTGCTGCGCGGCGGAACGCAGCGAGGCGGACGCCTGGTCGAGCTTGTCGCACTTGCGGATGTCGGCGACCGCGCCGATCACCGCGTCCCGGCTGCTGCCACTGTCGGCGAGCAGCTTGTCGAGCGCCTCGGCCTGCGCCTTGGCGGGGTCGTCACCGGGCTTGGCGCCGCCGCCGTCGCCGGTGGCGGGCGAACTGACGGCCGCGGGCTGCTTGTCGTCCTTCTTGTCGTCCCCGCCGCCGCTCAGGAGCGCGCCCGCGCCGAGCCCGATGACCGCGCAGCCGACGACGACGGCGGCGATGACGCCGACGGGCGACTTGCGCCGGGGCGCCTCCGGCTCGTACCCGGACTGCTGGCCCGCGGGCTCCTGGTACGGGGGCTGGGCGGCGAACTGCGGCTGCGGCTGGAACTGCGGGGCCGGGGCCTGCGGCGGCTGGTAGGGCGCCTGCTGCTGCGGCCGGTTCAGCGGTACGGAGGGCTGGAAGCGGGGCAACTGCGCGGACCCGTCGCCCTGTTGGGGCGGGCCGTCGGCCCGGAAGAGGCTGTCGAACTCGGCGGGGGGCTGCCGGTCGCCCGGCGCCCCTGGACGTATCCCGTACGGGGCGTCCTGCGGGGCCGGCGGCACCGGCGGCAGGACCTGGGTCGGGTCGGCGCCCGGAGCCTGGGCCCCGAGGAAGTGGTTCGGCTCACCGGCGTGCTCGGGCGGCAGCGCGCCGGGTCCGCCCGCCACCGGGGCGAGGTACTGCGTCGCCTCACCGCCGGAGCCGCCCGGCCCGGCCGGCACGGGCGCGATGTACTGCGTGGCTTCACCGCCGGAGTTCGCCGGCCCGCCCGGCACGGGGGCGAGGTACTGCGTCGCCTCACCGCCGGAGTTCCCCGGTACGGGGGCGAGGTACTGCGTCGCCTCACCGCCGGAGTTCCCCGGTACGGGGGCTATGTACTGCGTGGCCTCCGCATCGCCGTTCCCGGCCGGCACCGGCGCGAGGAACTGCGTGGCCTCACCTCCGGAGTTGCCCGGGTTACCCGGCATGTGCGCTATGTACTGGGTCGCCTCCGCGTCCCCGCCGCCGTTCTCGGGCGGCAGGGGCTGCCCGAAGGTCGCCGGTCCCTGCGGGGGCGCGACGGGAGGCGGCTGGGAGGCCTGGCCCTGCGGGCCCCAGGGCTGACCCCAGGGCTGGGCTCCAGGAGGCGCCGGCAGCGGCTCCCCGGCGCGGGGGCCGCTTCCGTCGGCGGGCAGCACGACACCCTCGTGCGCGGGCCGCACAGCCGGAAGCTGCGGCTCGTCACCCTGTCGGCTCTGCGTCACCGGAACTCCTGTACGTGGACCTACGGAATCGTCGGTTCACGCTACCGGGTCCCCCCACGCCCTTGCCAAGCCCTCCCTCAACCCCGCCCGCTCAGGCCGCCTGGACCTCCAGGCGCTCCCCGAACTCCCGCACCGCGGGCTCGTCCCCGAACGGCTCCAGGCGCAGCTGGAGGTCCTCCAGGTAGTCGGCGCCCCGGTTGGAGCGCAGCGTGGACAGGAGCTCCACCGCCCGCGTCCCCGTCGCGCACGCCTCCTCGACCTCGCGCTGCTGGACCTGCGCGCTGGCGAGCAGGACGAGCCCGATGGCGCGCCGCCTGGCCCGCGACTCGGGGTGCCCGGCCAGCGACTCCTCGGCCCGCCGCGCGGCGGCCTCCGACTGGCCCAAGTCCCGATGGCAGTGCGCGAGTTCGTCCGCGAGGTAGGCCTGGTCGAAGTGCGCGATCCAGCTCGGGTCGTCGCCGGATTCGGGGTCCGCCGCGTCCAGCGCGGTGAGCGCCCGGCCCGCCACCGCCTGGCAGGTCCGGGCGTCACCGAGCAGCGCGTGCCCGCGCGCCTCGGCGGCGTAGAACATGGCCTCGGCGCGCGGCGTGACCCGGCCGCGCGCGCCCTCCTGCGCGGCCCGCGCCAGTTGGGCGATCTCGCGCGGATTGCCGAGCTGGGCGGCGAGGTGACTCATGGACGCGGCCAGGACATATCCGCCGTAACCCCGGTCGTCGGCGGCCTGGGCGAGGCGCAGCGCCTGGATGTAGTAGCGCTGGGCGAGGCCCGGCTGGCCGGTGTCGACGGCCATGTACCCGGCGAGTTCGGTGAGCCGGGCCACCGCCGCGAACAACTGCCGCCCCACGGACTCCCGGTAGGACCCGGCGAGCAGCCCGGACACGACGCTGTTGAGGTAGTGCACGACGACGGGCCGCACATGGCCGGCCCCGAACCGGTGGTCCAGCTGCACCAGCGCGTCCGTCATCGCCTTGACGGCCTCGACGTCGGCGGCGCCGACCCGCTGCCCCGCGCTGCGCGCGACCTGCGCGTCGGCCCCGGTGATCAGCCAGTCCCGGCTCGGCTCGACCAGCGCCGAGGCCGCCACCGTGGAGCCGGACAGGAAGTCGCGGCGCCCCACGTCGCTGCGCCACAGCTCGCAGACCTGCTCGATCGCGCCGAGGACGGTGGGCGAGAACTGGAGCCCCACCCCTGACGCGAGGTTCTTGCCGTTGGCCATGCCGATCTCGTCGATCGTGACCGTACGGCCCAGCTTGCGGCCGAGCGCCTCCGCGATGATCCCCGGCGCCCGCCCCCTCGGCTGCTGTCCGCGCAGCCAGCGCGCCACGGACGTCTTGTCGTAGCGCAGGTCGAGACCCCGCTCCGCGCCGACCATGTTCACGCGGCGGGCGAGGCCGGCGTTGGAACATCCGGCTTCCTGGATGAGTGCCTGCAGCCGTTCATTGGGCTGGCGGGCGACGAGCGGCCTGGCTGCCATGTGAACCCCCTGGAGCGGCAGTGATCAGCACAGTGATCACTGCCCTGCGAATATGCAGAGAAACGAGGGGAATCGGGAATATGGCGTCATTGGCAGAATTCCCGTGTGCTTCCCCCGCATATGGCTACCCTGGCGCCGACACACAGCCCCACGCGCGCCCCCATCCATGCACCCATGCGCCCCATATGCAGGACCGATCCCGCTGATCCCACGCTCGCCGAGCCCGTAACCCTCGGTGGCGGCCGGAGTTGAGCCCGTCGTGGAAGAAACCATCACAGGCACGGGCACGGATACGGAATCCGCACAGATCCCCAAGCAGCGCGGCGAACAGCTCCTGGACAGCGCCGTACGGTACGCGGAGGAGCGGCACTGGGACGTCTTCCCCGGCACCTCCCTGGAGGCCGACGAGGGCGTCGAGCGCTGCTCGTGCGGTGACCCGGCGTGCCCGAAACCGGGCGCGCACCCGGCCCGGCCGGACTGGGCGACGCAGGCCACCGGCAGCGCGGTCGCCGCCCGCCGTCTGTGGTCCAAGAACCCCCGGTCCTCGATCCTGCTTCCCACCGGGCGCACCTTCGACGCCATCGACGTACCGGAGTCGGCCGGGTTCCTGGCCCTTGCCCGCATGGAGCGGATGGAGCTCACGCTCGGCCCGGTCACCTGCACCCCGGACCGCCGGATGCTGTTCTTCGTCCTGCCGGGCGCGGGCGCCAAAGTCCCCGATCTGGTACGGAAGTTGGGGTGGACGCCGGCCTCGGTCGACCTCATCACCCGCGGCGAGGGCGACTACGTGGCGGCGCCGCCGACCCGCATCGGCGGCTCGGGCGCGGTCCAGTGGGCACGCCGCCCCACCCCCGCCAACCGCTGGCTGCCGGACGCCGAGGAACTGATCAGCCCCCTCGCCTACGCCTGCGGCCGCGAAGCCGCCGACGCAAGGGCCCGCCGCCCCTAGCGCAACCGGCGCACTCGGCTCCTATGGTGTCCAGGTAGGCACCATCACGGGGACGAAAGGCACCACCATGCCGGACCAGGCATTCGAGGAAACGGCGGACACGGCGGGCGGAGCGCGTACGGCGCCGCCCGCCGTCCGCGTGCAAGGGCTGTGGAAGCGCTTCGGTGAGCAGATCGCCGTCGCGGGGATCGATCTGGAGCTGCCCGCGGGCAAGTTCATCGGTCTGGTCGGCCCGAACGGCGCGGGCAAGACCACCACTCTGTCCATGGTGACCGGGCTGCTCAGGCCCGACCAGGGCACGGTCGAGGTCGGCGGGCACGACGTGTGGCGCGACCCGGTCGCCGTGAAGTCCCGCATCGGCGTGCTGCCGGAGGGCCTGCGCCTGTTCGAGCGGCTCTCGGGACGCGAGCTCCTCGGCTACTCGGGCCGGCTGCGCGGACTGCCCGGCGCCGAGGTCGACAAGCGGGCCGCCCAGCTCCTGGACGTGCTGGACCTCGCGGGCGCCCAGCACAAGCTCGTCGTCGACTACTCGACCGGCATGCGCAAGAAGATCGGGCTCGCGGCCGCCCTGCTGCACAACCCCGAAGTCCTGTTCCTGGACGAGCCGTTCGAGGGCGTCGACCCGGTGTCCGCCCAGACCATCCGCGGCGTCCTGGAGCGCTACACCGCCTCCGGCGCCACCGTCGTCTTCTCCAGCCACGTCATGGAGCTCGTCGAGTCGCTGTGCGACTGGGTCGCCGTGATGGCCGCGGGCCGCATCCGCGCCCAGGGCACCCTGGCCGAGGTGCGCGGCGACGCCTCCTCCCTGCAGAACGCCTTCCTCGAACTCGTCGGCGCGAACGGCCGCGACACCGGGGACTCCCTCGACTGGCTCGGCGGCGGTACCCGATGACCGTGTCCTCTCAGAACGCCTCCGCCCTGACTCCCGTCTTCGTACGCCTCAAGCTGTCGCTGCTCAAGAACGGGCTGCGGCAGTCCGGCGGCCGCCGGGCCGCCTACATCACCTCCGCGGTCCTCGCCCTGCTCTTCGCGGCGCTGCAACTGCTCGGCCTGATCGCGCTGCACGGCAACGCGCACGCGGCCACCGTGGGCGTGCTGGGCGTGGCTCTGCTGGCCATCGGCTGGACCGTGATGCCGCTGTTCTTCCCGAGCGGCGACGAGACCCTGGACCCGACCCGGCTGGTCATGCTGCCGCTGCGGCCGCAGCCGCTAATCGGCGCGCTGCTCGCCGCTTCCCTGGTCGGCATCGGGCCGCTGTTCACGCTCTGTCTGATCCTCGGTTCGGCGATCGCCGTGGCGCACGGGGCGGGCGCGGCCGTGGTCGCGGTCCTCGCGGTTCCGCTCGCGCTGCTCGTGTGCGTGGCGCTGGCCCGCGCGGTCGCCGCCGCCAACACGCGGCTGCTCACCTCGCGCAAGGGCCGCGACCTCGCGGTGCTGAGCGGCCTGGTGATCGCGGTCGGCATCCAGTTCGTGAACTTCGGCGCGCAGCGCCTCGGCAGGACCGGCGGGCTCTCCGCGCTCGACCCGGTCGCCGACGTGGTGCGCTGGCTGCCGCCGGCCTCCGCGATCGGCGCGGTCGACTCGGCGGGCGAGGGCGCGTACGGCCGCGCCGTGCTCCAACTCCTCATCTCCGTGGGCGCGTTGGTGGTTCTCCTGTATGCCTGGCAGCGCTCGCTGGTGAAGTTGATGACCACGCCGGACGGCTCGACGCTCGCCGCCTCGGACGCCTCCCGCAAGGAGTCCGGCGGCAAGGGCCTCACCTCGCTGCTCCCCGAGGGCCGCACCGGCACCGTGATGCTGCGTACGCTGCGCTACGCCTGGCGGGACCCCAAGACCAAGGCGGCGTGGATCACCTCGCTCGCGATCGGCCTGATCGTGCCGGTCTTCAACGCCCTCCAGGGCCACGGGACCGTCTACTTCGCCTGCTTCGCCACCGGCATGCTCGGTGTGCAGATGTACAACCAGTTCGGGCAGGACACCTCGGCGTTCTGGATGGTGGTCCAGACCATCTCCTCGACCCGGGACGCCTATCTGGAGCTGCGCGCACGGGCGTTCGCGCTGCTGCTCGTGACGCTTCCGTACACGCTGCTCGTGGCCGCCGTGACGGCCGGGCTGCTCGGCGACTGGGCGAAGCTGCCCGAGGTCATCGGGCTCGCGCTCTCGCTGCTCGGCGCGATGCTGGCGACGGGCTCGGTGGCGTCGGCGACGCTGGCGTACTCGATCCCGCAGGACAGCCGCAAGAACGTGGCACCGGGGCAGGGCGGCATCGCGGCCCTGTCGATCCTCGGCGGGATGGTGGTGGGCGCGCTGCTCTGCGCGCCGATGATCGCCCTCGCGATCTGGCTGCACGTCTCCGGCAACCACGGCTCCCTGTGGCTGCTGCTGCCGTTGGGCGCGGCATACGGGGCGCTGATCGCCTGGGCGGGTCTGAAGGTGGCGGCGCCACGCGCGGCGGACCGGCTGCCGGAGATCCTGTCGGCGGTCAGCACGGGCTAGCCCTCCCGCCGGGCGCGGCACCGGTCCTGCTGGGGCGCGGGGCGGGGCGGGGTGGAGTGGGGTGGGGTTTTACGGGGTGAGCACCCCGTCGAGGAACGGCTCGATCGCGGTGCGCCAGCCCTCGGGCTGGTCGTAGTGGACGAGGTGGCCGGCATCGGCCACCTCGGCGTACTGGCCGCGCGGCAGGACCCGGACCATCTCCTGCGCCTCCGCCCGGCCCAGCTCCCCGTCCAGTCCCCGCACTACGAGCGCGGGGCAGTCGACCTGGGCGAGCTCCTCCCAGTGGGCGTCGTACACCCAGGTTTCGCGGGAGGTCAGCATCTGGCGGCGGGAGAACACCGGGCGCCAGCCGTCGGCCCGCTCGGCCATGACCTCGGCGAAGAACTCGCCCCGGGCGGGGCTGGGCCGCTCGACCCACGGATCGTCCTCGCCGAACCACTTGCGTACGTCGGCGAGCGTGGCGAAGGGCACCGGCCAGGACTTGAACCAGTCCTCCCACTCGCGCTGCGAGGCCGCGCCGAGCGCCGAGGCCCGCATGTCGCAGATGACCAGGGCGCGGACCAGGTCGGGGCGCTTGGCGGCCAGCTGCCAGGCGGTGAGGGCGCCCATGGAGTGGCCGATCAGGGTGACGGGGGCGAGGCCCAGCTGTTCGACGGCCGCCTCGGCGTCGGCCACGTAGACCTCGCGGGTGAAGGGGCCTTCGGCGGGCTTGTCGCTGCGGCCGTGGCCTCGCTGGTCGATGGCGACCGCCCGGTGTTTCTCGGCGAGCCAGCGGGCCGTGGAGGCCCAGTGCGAGGCGCGGCCCATCAGCCCGTGGAGCAGTAAGACCCCGGGAGCGCGCTCGGTCTCCGCACGGGCCTTGGGCTGCTCCGCGAACTCCCAGGCGGCGAGGCGAACCCCGCCGGCCCCCGTCACATCGATGCGCCGCACCATGTGCCCTGGCACCCCCTTCAGCCCCCGAGTGGTCAGTTCCCCGCAGAGTATCGAACCTCTATTCGAAAACTCGCGTCTCTCGCGCAACACCCCTCGTTCGAGTGACCACACTCAAGGATTGACGGAACGTGCCGAGGGGAGATCTTCTCCGGGAGGCGGGCCGCTCGGGGAAGACGGTCTGCGGGGGTCGACCCTGGGAGCTCGGGGCTCCGGGTCGACACCGGGGAGGACAGGCCCCGGCGCCGCGAGGCGCCGGGGCCCTGGTCTTCCTGAAGCAGGTGGACCGGCACGGACGCCCAGGCAGGCCGGGGTGCCGAAGGTGGTGCAAGTGGTTCGAACGGCACCATGCCGCCCCCTCCCCTGCCGCACGCCTCTGCGGTCATATGCCTCAAGGCACAGCCTCGCACGCGATCCGCCCGGCCGCTGCCATTCCACCCGGAAACCGGCCTTCCCCGCAAGCTTCCCGCAGCCTTCGCGCAGTGGCCCCAACGGGCGCCCGGGGAAAGGGCGATGACGTTCCGTCACCGCCGCTTCCGCATGCGGCCGGCTCGCGCGCGCCATGCGTTCGGCTCGCGCGCGCTCGGCTCAGCGCTTGGCGACGAAGACGTGCGAGGCGACGTCCGCGCCGAGCTCGGCGGCCTCGCCGCTGCTGCCCACCAGGACCCCGCCGGGCGACTGCGTCACGCTCACCACGGCGCCGGGCTGCACGCCCGCCCGTCGCAGCGTGTACATCAGCTGGGCGTCGGTCTGGATCGGCTCGCCGATCCGGCGCACGATCACCGTCTTGCCCTCGGGGCCCGGGTCGAGCTCGCCCAGGCTGATGATGCCGTCCTCCAGGAACGCGTCGGCCTCGGCCTTCTCGCCCAGCTCCTCCAGGCCCGGGATCGGGTTTCCGTACGGAGACTCCGTCGGGTGGCGCAGGAGCTCCAGGACGCGGCGCTCGACCGCCTCGCTCATCACGTGCTCCCAGCGGCACGCCTCCGCGTGGACCTGCTCCCACTCCAGGCCGATCACGTCGACGAGCAGGCACTCGGCGAGCCGGTGCTTGCGCATGACGCGCGTCGCCAGCTTGCGCCCCTCGTCGGTCAGCTCCAGGTGGCGGTCGCCCGCGACCTGCACCAGGCCGTCGCGCTCCATGCGCGCCACCGTCTGGCTCACCGTCGGGCCGCTCTGGTCCAGGCGCTCGGCGATGCGGGCGCGCATGGGGACCACACCCTCCTCCTCGAGCTCGAGGATGGTGCGGAGATACATCTCCGTGGTGTCGATCAGTCCGGACATACGTGCCCCTCGATGCTGTGACATAAAAACGTCGTACCGCTGGCCCTGAACCAATTCTGACGCATCGCACTGACAACCGTGCCGCAGCGACCGCCCGCCATCTTGACCCGCTGCCCGTGGACACCGTATTGACAGGGGAAAGGTCCAGACCGCACCGTGATCGGCGCACGGTCGTTACCCCACCCCGGAAAGGGTCCTCGGCGATGAGCGAGAGCAAGCTGGCCGGTCAGTTCTTCGACGCCGCGATCGGGCTCCTGGGGCGGGTGCGGGACGAGGAGTCGCTGAACATCGCGGCCGCCGGCTCTCTGATCGCCGACACCGTCGCGGCGGGCGGCCGGCTCTTCGCCTTCGGCGCCGGGCACTCCTCCCTCGCCGCCCAGGACGTGGTCTACCGGGCCGGCGGGTTCGCCCTGATGAACCTGCTCGCGGTGCCCGGCGTGGTCGGCGTCGACGTCATGCCCGCCACCCTCGGCTCCGCGCTGGAGCGCGTCGACGGCCTCGCGGGCGCGGTGCTCGACTCCAGCCCCGCCAAATCCGGCGACGTCCTCGTGATCATCTCGCTGTCCGGGCGCAACGCGCTGCCCGTGGAGATGGCGATGAACGCGCGGGCGCTCGGGCTCAAGGTCATCGGAGTCACGTCGGTGGCGTACGCGGAGGGCACCAGGTCACGGCACGTCTCGGGTACGTTCCTGCGCGACCACTGCGACATCGTGCTCGACAGCAAGATCGCGGTGGGCGACGCCGAGCTGACCCACGAGGGCATCGAGGCGCCCTTCGCGCCCGCGTCCACCGTGGTGACCAGCGCCCTGATGCAGGCCATGATGGCTGCGGCCGCCGAGGCCCTGGTCGCCCGCGGCATCGAGCCGCCGCTGCTGCGTTCGGGGAACGTCGACGGGGGCCACGAGTGGAACGGGCGGGTCATGTCGGAGTACGGGGACCGGATCTTCTTCCGGCACTGAGAGCCCCGGGCCAGGTCAGCCGCCCAGCACCCGCGCCAGGTCCACCGCCGCCGCGACCCGGACCGCCACGCTCTCCGCGTACGCCGCGTCCGGGCGCTCGAAGGCCGGGCGGGACGGGCCGCGCAGGAAGGTCAGCACGCCCAGGGTGCGGCCGCGGCTGCGCAGCACCGCGCACAGGGCGTGTGCCGCGTCCGGCGGCCACTGGCGCTCCGCCGCCCAGGCCTCGCCCGCCGCGCCCGCGCTGTCCCGTACGGAGCCGATCCGGTCCACCGCCTGCAACGCGGGGTGGCCCGCCGGATAGCGGACCGGGATGCCGCCGCCCGCCACCGGCGCGGCCGGGCCCGGCGCGCCGGCCGGGGTCGCCGCGGCCCGCACGAGCCGCTCGCCCACGGCCAGGTCCACCAGGGCGTGGTCGGCGAAACCGGCCAGCGCGTAGTCCAGGTGGGTGGTCGCCGCCTCCATCGGGTCCTCGCACTCGGCGGCGGTCCGCGAGGCGCGGTGGAGCTGGTTGGAGCGGAAGCGGAGCCGGTCCGCGTCCTGTTCGGCGAGCCTGGCGTCGGTGACGTCCTGGAAGAGCCAGCCGACCCCGAGCGGAACCGGTTCCTCCGCGAGCGGCGAGGACAGCCTGAGGAACCCGCTGCGCCAGCAGCGCCGCCGTTCGCCCTCCGCGGTGCGCAGCGTCACCCACACCTCGGCGGGGCTGGCCGGCGCGCCCTCGGACAGGACGTGCTGGAGCGCGCCCTCCAGGTCCTCGACGCCCTGGACGATCAGCTCGCCCAGGGGGCGGCCGAGCAGGGTCGCGCGTGCGGTGCCGAGGGCGCGGGCCGCGTAGGTGTTGACGACGGTGGGGCGCAGGTCGACGTCGACCAGGACGACGCCCCAGGACCCGTCCTCGAAGAGGGCCTCGCTGAGCGCGATGGACCGCTCCAGGTCGATCTGCGCGTGCACCTCGCTGAACGCGCAGTACACCCCGGCCGGGGCCCCGTCGGCGCCCCGCACACCCGCCGACTGCGTACGGACCAGGACGCGGCCGCCGTCCTTCTTGAGGAGGGCGAACTCATGGACCTGGCGGCCCGGCGCGTCCATGACCGCCATCAGCCGCCCCTGCACCTCGTCGGCGTCGGCGGGCCGCACCGCCCAGCCCGCGAACCCCCGCCGCCCCACGGCCTCCTCGGCCGGCCAGCCGAGGATCCGCTCGGCCTCGCGGTTCCAGTGGGTGACCACGCCGTCCGCGTCGAACGCGCACAGCGCCGCGTCCATCCCGTCGAGCAGCGCGGCGAGGAGGTCCCCGCCGGGTTCCGGCACGGCCGTGCTCGCGGGCCCGGCACCGGATCCGTCCGGAACCGGAGCACTGGCGGTCTCACTCCGGGAAGCACTCATCCTGGCACCCCCTGCAGGACGTGGTCGCCGCATCACACGGCTGACGCGCAGACGTACGCACGTCGGATCATTCAACTCGAACGTGACGCAGCCCACACCTGGTTCGCCGAAATCCCTTCCGGCCAACGGCAGTTACCGGCCGCCCCTGGACGCCCCCGCCGGGGCGCGCACATAGTGACGCCCATGACCTCTCTCGTACGCCATGTGACATTCGACTGCGCCGACGCCTACCGCCTGGCCACGTTCTGGGCCGAGGTGCTCGACGGCACCGTGGGCAAGGAGGACGAGCCCGACGACCCGGAGGTCCTCGTCGCCGCCGAGGGCATCACCCTCCTGTTCATCGAGGTGCCGGACGCCAAGTCGGTGAAGAACCGCGTCCACCTGGACCTCCAGCCGCAGGACCGCTCCCGCGACGAGGAGGTCGAGCGCCTCCTGTCCCTGGGCGCCACCCTCGTCGGCGACCACCGCCGCCCCGACGGCACGGGGTGGGCCACGATGACCGACATCGAGGGAAACGAGTTCTGCGTGGAACGCAGCGCCGAGGAGCGAACCCGGACCCGGAATTAATTCGCTTGAGGGGCGCCGAGGGGCTGCCTAATGTGTGGTGCACACGAGAAGGGAGGTGGTTTGACAGATGTATGCAAACCGGACGCGTGAGGTGACTGCGGGCTGACGGCCTGCCAGTCGCACTCTTAGTGCGGTGCCGACATGCCGTCGGCCGAATTCCCAAGCAGTCACCGACCCGCGGGCTCGCCGGTACGTCCGGCCGGCTCCTCTCCGGAGGAACCCGAGCCCGCGGGTTTCTGCATGCCCGGGGCAGGAACGGCGCGCCCTACCTCAGGGCGCGAGGCGCTCCACGCGCCAGGCGGCGCCGTCCGCGACGTACCGGAGCCGGTCGTGCAGGCGGTTCTCGTGGCCCTGCCAGAACTCCACCGTCTGCGGCGCGACCCGGAAGCCGCCCCAGTGTTCGGGGACCGGGACCTCGCTGCCCTCGGGGTAGCGGGTCGCCAACTCCCCGTAGCGGGCGGTGAGTTCGGACCGGGAGGCGATCACCGTGGACTGGGCGCTGGCCCAGGCGCCGAGCTGCGAGCCGTGCGGACGGCTGCGGAAGTAGCGCTCGGTCTCGGCGCGCGGGACGCGGGACGCGGTGCCGTTGACGATGACCTGGCGGGCCAGCTGGTGCCAGGGGAAGAGCAGCGAGGCGTACGGGTTCGCGGTGAGTTCGGCGGCCTTGCGCGAGGCGTAGTTGGTGAAGAAGACGAAGCCGTGCTCGTCGTAGGACTTCAGGAGCACCGTGCGGGTGGAGGGGCGGCCGTCGGGGGTGGCGGTGGCGACGACCATCGCGTTGGGCTCGTGCAGCCCGCCGGCCACGGCCTCCTTGAACCAGCGCGCGAACTGCCCCATGGGCGTGGCGGCCAGATCGTCCTCGGCGAGGAGGGTGGTGCGGTACTGCTGGCGCATCGCTGCGGGGTCCAGGTCGGTCACGTGCCCCATCCTGCCGCACCGCCGCCCTGGGTCCGGCGGGGGTCCAGTGTGCCCGCGGCGGTGCGGCGTTAACCCCCGGCCGCCGAATTGGGGCAGTGTGCCGGATGTCACGCTTCCCCGCATCGGCGGGACCCGCCAAACTCTCGGCTGGGCCACTGTGGCCTCCATACACGCGTGAAGCCTCCGGCGGGATTCCTGACCGCCGTACGGGGCATGACCGAGGGACCCGGGGCGGCACGGCCCGCCCGCAGCCCGACGCACACATCATGAGGAGCCGCCTGATGTCCGACTTCGTACCCGGACTTGAGGGAGTCGTCGCGTTCGAAACGGAGATCGCCGAGCCGGACAAGGAGGGCGGCGCCCTTCGCTACCGGGGCGTCGACATCGAGGACCTGGTCGGGCACGTCTCGTTCGGGAACGTGTGGGGACTCCTGGTCGACGGGGCGTTCAACCCCGGCCTGCCGCCCGCCGAGCCGTTCCCGATCCCCGTCCACTCCGGGGACATCCGGGTGGACGTCCAGTCGGCGCTGGCCATGCTGGCGCCCGTGTGGGGCCTCAAACCCCTGCTCGACATCGACGAGCGCACCGCCCGCGACAACCTGGCCCGGGCCGCCGTCATGGCGCTGTCGTACGTCGCCCAGTCGGCGCGCGGGCAGGGCCGGCCGATGGTGCCGCAGCGGGAGATCGACAAGGCGGAGTCCGTCGTCGAGCGGTTCATGATCCGCTGGCGCGGCGAGCCGGACCCCAAGCACGTCAAGGCGGTGGACGCGTACTGGACGAGCGCCGCCGAGCACGGCATGAACGCCTCGACGTTCACCGCCCGCGTCATCGCCTCGACCGGCGCGGACGTCGCGGCCGCGCTGTCCGGCGCGGTCGGCGCGATGTCGGGACCGCTGCACGGCGGCGCCCCCTCGCGGGTGCTCGGCATGATCGAGGAGATCGAGCGGACCGGGGACGCGACGGCGTACGTGAAGCAGGCGCTCGACAACGGGGAGCGCCTGATGGGCTTCGGCCACCGCGTCTACCGCGCCGAGGACCCGCGCGCCCGGGTGCTGCGCCGCACCGCGAAGGAGCTGGGCGCGCCGCGCTTCGAGGTGGCGGAGGCCCTGGAGAAGGCGGCCCTGGACGAGCTGCACGCGCGGCGGCCCGACCGCGTCCTGGCGACGAACGTGGAGTTCTGGGCGGCGATCGTCCTGGACTTCGCGGAGGTCCCGGCGCACATGTTCACCTCGATGTTCACCTGCGCCCGGACGGCGGGCTGGTCGGCGCACATCCTGGAGCAGAAGCGGACGGGCCGTCTGGTGCGGCCGTCGGCCCGCTATGTGGGCCCGGGTTCACGGGATCCGCGCTCGATCGAGGGGTACGCAGAGATCACGGACATCTCGCACTGAGCCGTTGGGGCAGGGGCGGCCCCCACGCGTGGAGTAGCCGTTAGGCCACACAGCGCGACAGTGCGCCACGTTCGAGCTAGCGTCGAAAATGTCAGGTTTGTCCGTCGACATGTGGAGTTCATCGTGAGCCTCATACGACGCGCCGCCGTTGTGGTCGCGCTTTCCGCCGCCGTCATCGTCCCCGCCGCCGCCTCCGCGCAGGCGGCCCCACAAGCCGCTCCTCGCACAGCGGCCCACGACCACGACGATGACGACGGCTTCTGGTGGCACCACCACGGGGGCGAGCACAACCTGATCGACATCCTCTGACCGGGTCCCGATCAGAACGGCACGGGCGCGCGCCCGGAACCCTGCGTTCCGGGCGCGCGCCCGTGTCTCGCCCCGTCCGCGGGCGTACGTCATTCCACCGCGGGCACGAGATTGGTTACCGGGGCCGCCTGGTCGGTCAGTTGCTTCGCCTTGCTCAGGTCGTTGAGGTGGCTGAGCCCGGCCAGCTGCTCCTTGGTGGTGGGGAACTGGGCCCGGTACTCGGCGGGGATGTCGCTGGTGGCGACGGCGTCGAGCACGCCGGTCGGGCTGACCGGCTTGACGAGGTGGTCGAGGGGGCCCGCGGCGCTCGCCGTGGACGCGGCAAGGCCCGCGGCACCGGCGGCGACGGCAAGGACTGTGGCGATTCGTCGTGTTGAGATCACGCCTGCACAACGGGGAGCACCGGCACCGGACACGGCCGCCCCCGGCACTCACTCGAAACGCCTACCTGCCCGAACAACCGGGCCACGCAAGACAGCAGCTCCTGTCCGGGGGGAGTAGAACCCCGGGCAGGAGCTGCTGGCGCACTGTCCGCGCCGCGACACGGATCCTGTTCCGCGCGGTCCAACGACCCACGCGGAGAAACGTTCTGCCGGACCGACGGGCCACCTCACGGTGATGCCCGGGATGATGCCCTAAAGGCCCTGCGGCCAGTCGTAGGTCTTGGGTACGGGCCTGGTGTCGTTGCCCCGGGCGAAGACGAGGGCGATCTCGTCGTGGGCGCGCAGCACGATCGCCGCGGGATTCCCGGCGGCCTTGCGGCCGTTGACGTACGCCGTCAAGTGGCGTCCCCCGCCGGCGTGGAGGCCTCCGATGCGGTCCGCGGAGAGCGGCACCCGCCATTCGGCCATGAACTGGCCGAGCGTGAAGACCGCCCGGCGCGGCGACTCGACGTGGATCACGCCGCTGGTGTCGTGGGTGTGCACGGGGCTGATGCGGCCGCGCGGCTCGTCGATGCCGATCGAGGCGGGGACGGTGACGTGCTCACCCTCCACGAGGACGTCCAGGTGGGTGTGGGTGTGCTGCACCGTGCCCTCGGCGGACAGCATCTCCAGGCCCGCCGCGGCGACCGCGGCCGAGGCGTCCGCGGGCGCGGGCCACGGCGGCAGCGCGCCCTGGCCCGCGCTCACACCGTGCGGGTCGGGCCGACCGGGCGCGGCCGAAGCACCCCCGGACAGGAGAGCCGCGGCGGCGACGGCGAGCAGGGCCGCGACCGCCCTGCCGAGCGGCGCCGCGGCGAGGACGTTCCTGGACGGACGGGACATGGGCCAACTCCTGGGCGTAGAGGCAGACTTGGCAGTGCGCTAGAAGAGCGCGGTGGCGTCGGGGTCGCCCTGGATGTCGGGCGCGCTCACGCCGGCCGAGGGCATGATGAGGACGGGCAGATGCCCGGGCTCAGGCCGGTTGATGGGGGCGCCGAGGTTCGCGCCGGGGGTGGCGGCGCGCAGCTCGGAGCCGGGACTGACCAGCTCGGGGGTGCCGATGTTGCCGGAGGTCAGCGGGTTGGGCAGCGGCGTGCTGACGTGCGTGCTGGGCAGCGCGCTGTCGACCGGGACGGCCGGGACCATGTTCGTCGGCAGGAGCTTGCCCTTCACATAGCGCGGGCCGTTCGGCGCCCCGGGGATGGGGAGCGGCATGCCCGTGCTCAGGGTGGGGGCTTCGAACGGAAGGACGTTGTTCAGAACGTAAAGGGGAGGGCCGATCGGAACGGTCGGGGCCGATGCGATCGCCGCGGCCGGCGTCACCGCCGCCGCGGTCGCCATGCATGCCATGACGCCCGCCAGTCCCGCACGTGAGGAGGTTCCCATGGATGTTCTTTTTCCTTCCCTGGCCTACGCTGCCGTGTTCGCCCTGCAAGAACGATCCCGACGCCTTGATCACTGCAAAGTTCCCCTGCTTGCAGCAACGCGAAGTCAATACGGGGTGCTCGTATTGACGGGGCGTGCCCTTGGCCCGGCTCGGGGCGTTGTAGCCGACATGAACGTACGTCGATGCCTTGCCGCCGCCGCAGCCGGAACCGCGCTCGCCGCCGCCATGTCCCCCGCCGCCCACGCCCTCGACCTGGGCGGCACCCTGAGCGGCGCGGCCAGGACCACGAGCGCCGCGGGCGCGCAGGTCAAGCCCGCCGCCGAAAGCGCCGTCGGGGACAGGCTGGGTCGGAAGGTGGCCGCCCTGAAGACCGGCGTGAGGGCCGGCACCGAAGCGGTGACGGCCGCCAACGACGCGGTGCGCGCCGGTCACGCACTGGTGAGCTGAACTCCGATCGACCCCCGAATCCCGTTGCACGACGGCCGTGTGGCGGCCAGGACGGTGCGAGCGTGACCCACCCCCGGACCCTCCCGGCCCCCACCGACGATCTCGCCGACCCGGCGTTCTGGAAGCTGCCGCCCGCGCAACGCCTGGCGCGCTTCGCGGAGTTGCGCGCCGAGCCGCGCCCGGCGTTCTTCACCGAGCGCCGGGCCGCCCGGCACCGCCCCGAACAGGGCTTCTACGCACTGGTCCGGCACGCCGACGTGCTCAAGGCGAGCCGCCTGCCGCGGGTCTTCGCGAGCGCGCCGGGGGTCACCTCGCCCGAGCCCGCACGCTGGGTGCGGGCGGTCTTCGGCGATTCCATGGTCAACCTCGACGGGGCCGACCACACCCGGCTGCGGCGCATCGTCCAGCAGGCGTTCACCCCGCGCCTGCTCGCCGAGACCGAGGTCAGCATCCGCGACCTCGCCGTACGCATCGTCGACGACATGGTCGCCGAGCGGCCCGACGAATTCGTCTCGGCGGTGGCCTCCCGGATGTCGTTCGAGGTCATCTGCGCGATGCTCGGCGTGCCCGACGTCTGCCGGCAGCGCATCGCCCGCCAGATCGACCGGGCCTCCGAGCACGCCGGCGTACGGCGCAGCCTCGGCGCCCGCCTGCTGAGCCCCGGCAAGGGGCTGCGGGCGCTGGCCCGGATGGAGCTCACGGTGGCCCGGCTCGGCCGCGAGCGACGGCGGCGCCCGACCGGCGACCTCATCTCGGCGCTGGTGTCCGCGGACATGGACGGACAGCGGCTGACGTACCGTCAACTCGGTTCGTTCTTCTCGCTGTTGCTGGTCGCCGGGGTCGAGACGACCCGAAACGCCATCGCCCACGCACTGGCCCTGCTGACCAACAATCCCGATCAACTCGCCCTGCTGCTGGGTGACTTCGAGAAGTACGCGGACGGCGCCGTCGACGAGATCGTCCGCCATTCGACGCCCATCATCCAGTTCCGCCGGACCGTCACCACCCGCTACGCGATGTCGGGCCACACCTTCCTGCCCGGCGACAAGGTGATGCTGCTGTACGCGTCCGCCAATCGCGACGCTTCCGTCTTCACCGATCCGGACGTCTTCGACATCACGCGCGACCCCAATCCTCATCTCGGGTACGGGGGCGGCGGCCCGCACTACTGCCTCGGCGCGCATCTGGCCCGCCTTGAGATCAAGGCCGTACTGCGCGAACTGCTGACCCGGCCGCTGGTCCTGCGCACGCTCGGCGAACCCGAGCTCGGCACGTCCAATTTCGACCATCGCGTACGCAAGCAGCATTTCGCATTTGATGTGACCAAGCCCTGAATACCCGGGCCCGCCCCGGCACGCGTGCCCTCTTCGCGCAAGCGGCGTTGTACCGGGCATGAACACTCACCACCGTCTGAAGGCCGCCACCGCCGCGGCATCGCTCCTGCTCCTGGCCGCGCCCGGCATCGCCGCCGCCGACGCGAGCACGGGACACGGCGCCGACGCGAGCGCGGGACGCGGCAGCGCCTCCGAGTTCGGCCAGCCCAAGGTGCTCGGCGGGCAGGGCAGGGTCGCCGAGGCCCTCACCAACGGCATGTCCATGATGAGCGGGGCCCTCCAGCGCGGAGGCGGCACGGCCGGAGCCAACTGAGACGCGGACCCGCCGGAAGGCGGCCCCGATGGCCCTGTCGCCCCGGAGCGCCCCGCCCTCGTGGAAGGCCGCGCTGTGCGCGTTGGTCCTGCTGTTCTCGGCGCTGGTTCCGCTGGCGTCCGAGAGCCACCGGCAGGGTCCGCTGCCTCCCGGGTCCAGCACCGCGGCGGGCGTCTTCACGGGGTCGGACGCGACCGGCATCGGCAGGCTCGCGGCCGTCGAGAAGTGGCGCGGCCGGGGGCTGCTGCTCGCGGGCCACACCTATCTGCCGGGCCGTACGTGGCGCGACATCGAGGGCCCACCGGGGCTGCTCGCACCCTGGGCCCGCTGGCGCCACCTGCGCGCGGACCGGGTCTTCGTCCTCAACGTGCCGATGCTGGACCGCAGCGAGTACGGCCTGCCCGACGAGCAGGTGCGGGAGCTGCTCCGGCAGGGCGCCGACGGCGCCTTCGACCGCCACTTCAAGCAGCTGGCCGACCGGCTCGTCTCCCTCCGACTCCCCGACACCGTCGTGGTGTTGGGCTGGGAGATGAACGGCGTCACCTACACCCATCGGTGCGGCCCCGACCCCGCCGCGTGGCAGGCGTACTGGCGCCGGATCGTCACGGCGATGCGTACGGCGCCGGGCCAGCGGTTCCGGTTCGACTTCGCGCCGAACCGGGGGCGGGACGCCGTGCCGTGGCCCGACTGCTATCCGGGCGACGCCTACGTGGACATCATCGGCATGGACTCCTACGACCAGCCCGAGGGCATGTCGTTCCGCGGCCAGGTCGAGGAGCCGTACGGGCTGCGGGCGCAGGTGGAGTTCGCCGCCCGGCACCACAAGCCGGTCTCGTACCCCGAGTGGGGGCTCTTCCGCAACGGGGACGACGCGGACTACATCCGCAAGATGGCCTTCTGGTTCCGCACCTACCGGCCCGTCTACCAGACCCTGACCGACTACTGCCCGCACGGCGTGTGGGAGTGCGGCAGCAATCCGGAGGCCGCGCGCGCCTACCGCGCGAGGTGACCGGGCGGCATCCCCGTACGAGGCGGGTTGCGCCGTGTGGGGGCGCGGGCTGCGCCGGACGGGTTGTCTGTCCTGCGCGGCTCGCGTGGTCCAAGGGCCGCATCGGCGCTGATCCCAATTATTCGTATCAGCATCCGATCTCCCTCCGGATTTACTGTTGAAGGGTCGCAGGCATGTACAAGTTCACGGGTCCCGCAGTGCGGGCCGCTCTCGTCGCGGGACTGGTCTCCGCGCTGGGCACCGGGTATGCGGCGTACGCCGCGGACCACCCCGCCCCGGTCCCGCCGCACGGCGCGTGCGCCCCGCACTCCGGCGCGGGAAAGGGAAAGGGACACGACCCGGGCAACGGGCCCGAGGCCGCTCCCCGACAGCACTACGCGCACTCCGCCCTCGCCGGGAGGTGGGGCGAGGAGCCCCCTGGCCACGACGGCACCGAGGAGTCCGGCTCCGGCCAGGAAATGCCGTGGTCGCCGGCCCCCACCGGCACCCCGCCGAAGCACACGCCGACCCCGACCCCGACGGTCGAGCCGACCTGGGGCACGCAGACCCCGACGGCCTGGCCCACGCAGAGCCCGTCGGGCAGCACACCGCCGACCGGACCGCCGAGCTCTCCCCCGGACACGTGGACGTCGACTCCGACTCCCACGCCGACGTACCCGAGCAGCACCCCGCCCGAGGAGACGCCCACGGCGCCGGCGCCGAGCCCGTCCGCGTCGGCCCCGCCGCACCTCGCGCACACCGGCGCCGACTCCAAGGCCTCCCTGCTCGGTGCGCTGAGCGCGGGCGCGATCGTCACGGGGGCCGCGGCGGTCGCGCTCACCCGGCGGGCGTCGCGCGGCAAGTGCGAGAAGTAGCCCCGCCCGGCGGTGACCGGTGCAGAACCGTTTTGGACGCAGGTGTCCGTTACCTATGACCGATCGAGACGTTGAAGTGAAATGACGACTGCGAGTCTGCGGTCGCGTGTCCATTCAAGGAGAACTTTGATGTCTCGTATCGCGAAGACGGCCGCTGTCGTCGCCGGAGCGGGCGCCGTGGCGCTGGCCGGTGCGGGTATTGCCGCTGCCGACGCCGGCGCCGAGGCGGTCGCAGCCCACTCCCCCGGAGTCGTCTCCGGCAACCTGCTCCAGGTTCCGGTGCACGTCCCGGTCAACCTCTGCGGCAACTCGGTCAGCGTCATCGGGGCGCTGAACCCGGCGTTCGGCAACACCTGCGTCAACGAGGACAGCCACCACGAGGGCGGCTACGGGGACTAGTCCCCCACCTCCGGCCGGGTGTCCTCGCGACGGCCGGCCGGTCCCGAATCCCAGCGGTACCTGCGGCCTCCCGGATTTCTCCCCCGGGAGGCCGTCGCCGTGTCAGGCGTAGCGGTAGATCCTGCTGTGGTCCAGGAGCGTCGAGGGCGCGACGTCGAACGGCGGCAGCAGCTCCCTGAGCGCGGCCACCCGGCCGTGCTGCGGGTCCCCCTCGGGGGGCGGCTCCTCCGGGAGATAGCGCTTGGACCTGGGGTGGGCGGCCTGCCAGCGCGACCAGAGGCTGTCGATGTACGCGTGGTGGAGCCAGAACACGGGGTCGTTCACGGCGGCCGCGCCGACCATGATGCCGCTGACCCAGCGGTGCACCTGGTTGTGGTTGCGGAACCGGGCCTCGCCCGAACCCGTCGTCCAGCCCTCGATCTTGTTGCGGAACCCGGTCCTGCTGGTGGAGTTCCACGGCGCGACGTCGTAGACGGGATCGGCGAGGGCACGGGCCACGTCGTCGGGGGTCGGCAGCCGGATGGGATTCATGGGCCGGCCCATGTCCCGGGTCAGGAAACGGCCTTCGGTGACGTTGACTGAGATCTCCCACTGCCCGCGGACGTACGCGAAGGGACCGGTCATGACCTGGAAGTCGCCGCGCCGCCCATTGCCGCCCATGAAGTCGTCGGACCAGAGCGACGAGGCGGGTGAATTGTCCCGCGTCCAGTCCCAATAGGGCAGCGTTACACGGGAGTTGACCCTCTGCAGGGCCTGCTCGAAGACGAGCAGGAACCGGCGGTGCCACGGCAGGAACGACGGCGCCATGTGGGCGACCCGCAGCCCGGCGCTCCCGTCCGAGACGTAGAACGCGATGTGGGTGCGCACGAACTGGTCGTACACGCCGGTTCGTTTGAGTTCGAGTACGGCGTTGACGAAGGCCCTGCGTTCGGCGCTGGTCAGGTTCCGCTGGTTCTTACGCGTGTACACCACCGTCGGCTCCCTCCTCGTGGCCGTGCACGGGTACGAAGGCGAGCCGGGCGGCGCCGAGCTCGGCCGCGGCGGCGCGGGCGGCTTCGCGCGCGGTGGCGTACGACTCGTAGTGGTCCACGGAGCTCAGGTAGCTGCCGTCGGCTCGGCGCATCAGGTCTAGCTGCCTGCCGTCCACGAACGCGGTGACCTCGGTGCTGTCGGCCTCGATGGGCCAGCCCTGGATGCGGTGCCCCGCGTACATCTCGTCGAAGGTGAACCCGTCGTCAGGCTGCACCCCGGCCGCCCCGGCGGGCTCGCCGTACGCCGGGGTGGCCGGGATGCGGGAGAGCGCGGCTGCGGTGAAGGCGACCGTCGCCGAGGCGAACAGGGCGCGCAGCAGGCCGCGCCGGGCGACGCGCCAGGTGGTGCGGGGTGGGGGCGTGCCGGGCCTGGTGGGCTCGGGGGCGCGGCCCCTGGGGCGGGTGCGGCCCGTCCGGTGTGCGTGCCAGAAGTATGTCGCGTCGTTCATGGGCGTCTCCCTCGTGCTCGCTCGCGCGGACTCGTCCGGCACATGCGTGGGCCCCGGAAACCTTCGTGGTTCCGGGGCCCGTCCAAGCGTCCGCTCTCCTTGTCCGATGCCGGGTTCAACGAGGCCCGGAGCCACAGGAAACGGCCGCCGCCCCATGGCGCGGCGACGGGCGGGCTCTCCCCGGGCCGGTACTGGTTGCACGGCCCGGGGAGGCTTCAACCATGCGACTGGTCAGTGGGGTCAACGCCCGTGCGCGCGTGGCGTGTCGGCGGGCGCGGGCGATTCACGCGGTCGGCCCAACGTTCCTGCTCTCATCCGGTCCAGAAGTCCCACCAGCGGGTCAGGATCAGCATCCCGATGACCCCGATGTGCAGGACGGGCACGACCCAGCCGAACTCGGCGAAAAGAGGCCTGGCCCAACTCGGCGCGGGCAGCGCCCGGTTGACCACGTTGAGGGCGGTGACCCGCCAGAAGAGGGCGATGGTGGCGACCCATGCCAGGCAGCACCACAGGCACAGCGCGTCGATCCGGTACAGCGACTCGAACTGGAGCCAGCTGACGAAGCCGACCCCGGCCAGCGCCCCCGCGTTCAGCGTCAGCCAGTACCAGCGCCCGAACCGGCCGCCCCCGAGCAGGCTCATGCCGGCACAGCCGACGATCCCGTACGCGACCAGGCCCAGCATGGGGTTCGGGAAGCCGAAGACGGAGGCCTGCGCACTCTTCATGACGTTGCCGCAGGAGATCACCGGGTTGAGGCTGCACCCGGGAACGAAGTTCGGGTTCCTGAGGAGTTCGAACTCGTCGAGGGTGATGACCCACGAGGCGAGCAGGCCGGCCGCGCCGGTCAGCACGATCAGCCAGGCCGTGCCGCGGCCGGCGCCGAAGGGGGCGCCGCCCGGCGGTAGGGGCCCCAAGGGGTCGGTGGCCGGTGCCTGTTGGGGGATCGTCCCGGGGGTGGGCATGGCTGTCGTCTCCGTATCTCGTCCGCGGTGGGGTCAGCCGCGCAGGCGGCGGACGGGGAGCACGCAGTGGCCGGCGGTGGAAATGGTGTCCTCGTCGCCCGCGAACGCCCTCAACTGCTCCTCGCTGACGGCGATTCCGGGCCGCGCCCGCGGCCACGAGCGGGTGGCGAACATGAACTGGACCGTGCCCCGCTTCCCGGCCGCGACGAGCCATTCGGGCGGCACCGGGCACTGGACGGTCAGCGACGGCATGGTCAGGACGGCCTGGCCGCCCTGGACGATGAGCGTCACCGGGAGCGCGGCCCCGCGGTCCTTGTCGAGCACGCTGCCGGCCGGCATGCCCAGCTCGTCGAGCAGCGCCCGCGCCGCGGCCTCCGCACCCTCGGGCCCCTCGGTCCCGTCACCGAGCGAGTACGCCATGAGGAACGGCACATCACCGGTCTCGTCGGGGTGTTCGCCGCTCCACGCGATGACGACGACGGAGCCCAACAGGACTGCCCTGGATGGCTCTACGGCACTGGCGGGGGAAGTCATGCCGGGACTCTAGGACATTCCGGGCTCAACCCCTCGCGGCCGTCACCCGTCTGGATGAAACGTTCTCGCCGTCGCGTCGCAGGACCCTCCGGGCGGCCGCACCGCCCTTCCGCACCCGGACGCGGCGGAGCGGCTCCGGAATCCCCAACTCCACGGAGCCGCCCGCCATGCGCTACGAGAGCCGCGCCAACCGGCCCTGTTTCAGTCGGTGTTGGCGCACGCGTTGCCGAACGCCGGGTTCAGGGCGCCGATGACGCTGACCGTGTTGCCGCACACGCCGATCGGCACGTGCACGGGAATCTGCACCACGTTGCCGGAGACGACGCCGGGCGAGTGCGCGGCCGCACCCTGCGCGCCCGCGTCGGCGAAGGCGGCACCAGAAGCGGCACCCGTGGCGAGACCCGCGGCAGCAAGAGCCAGAGCGGTCTTCTTGGCAGTGTTCATGGTGAAACCTTCCGTTCGACGGTTGCCTCAGCGTAGGCAGACGTCCATAAGTCACCGGAAGCGAACACGCCGGGTTTATTGTCTTTCCCTCGTACAGCGCATGAACGGGCCGTTTATCCGATCAATTCGCTGTCAGGAAAGCCCTGTTCAGGATGTGGGGATCAGCCGACCGGAAGACCGCCGATGAGCTGGTCCGGGCTGGTCGACCCGTTGGTCTTCCTGATGCTCTTGGCGGTGCCGACCACCGCGGGGCTCAGCGACTCGGCCGACTTGGGGTCGATCAGGTTGGTCTGGAGGGGCTGCGCGTCGGCCAGGTTCGCGTTGGCGACGTTCTGGGCGATCGCGTCGAGGCCGCCGTTCAGGCTCATGGGCGTGAGGTCACCGGCCTTGAAGGCCGGCGCCGCCGGTGGCGTGACGTTACCGGCCGCGAAGGCCGGCGCCGCCGCGCCCACGACCGCGAGGGAGCCGGCGAGTGCCGCAACAACCTTCATCGACTTCATCATCAATCCTTCCGCGGCGAGTTGGATCGCCGTACTGGCCGCACACGCCGCCCACTCACTGGCACCGCGTGTGTTCCTGAATGCATTGCCCTGCTTCGCCTTGGCTAACGACCTCCGGACGATTGAGAAACCCTTCGGGCATCGATTCATGGGCGGGCGGCCAATTGCGGAGAACGGCAGTTATTCGTATGAGGTTTTCATGAATTGCCGTGTGGACAGGGGCAGTTGGGCTGCTCTGCCGGCTTCCGGACGGCCGAGAGCGCCGGTCCTGATGTCGGGCCGGCGCTCTCGGCGGGGGGTGCGGCTCAGGCGCCGGGCAGGGGTACTGGCGGCAGGGGCAGGCCCGGCAGGGCGGGCAGCGGCAGGCCGCCGCCGAGCAGGATGGCCAGGATGACGCCGATGAGGCCGGTGAGCACCGCGGTCGCCGCGGCCAGGATGGCCACGACGTCGCCCTTGGTGACGGCGGCGATGAGGTCGGCGATGGCCTTCTTGGCCGCCGCGACGGCGTCGTCCTTGATGTCCATCGGGGCCGCGGCCTTCTGCGGTCCGCCCAACGGAATCCCCGGGGCGGTGGGCGCCGCCGGGGCCGCCGCCTTGACCGCGTCGAGGGCGGCCGTCGCCTTGTTCGCCAGCGCGGTGGCGTCGGCCGGGGACGCGCCGCCGAGCACACCGTTCAGCAGGTCGGTCACGGTCGAGAGCAGCGGCCCGATGGGGCCCAGCTGCTTGATCTGAGCGAGCAGGGCGTCGGCACCCGGTACCGGTACGTCGGCGCGGACCGATCGCGGCGGCTGGAAGTCGGCGGCCATCGCCGTTTCGGCGGATCCGATGACAATCGCGGTCGAAAGGGCCACAGCGACCAGTCTCCGCGGTGTTCGTACGCGCATGAAACGGTTCTCCTTCGGTGAGGCGTGTGAACTTTTCTCACCGTCCGTGGGGCCCGCACCCACCGCAACCGCGTAGTCGTCCTGTCTGATCGTCAGCTTTCCGCCGCACCGCGCCTAGCTGGTACAACTCCGTTCTCGGAGCCCCTTGGTGAGCTACCGCCATCCGGGGCAGCACGAAGCCCCGGCGGCTCCTTGGAAGGGGGGAGCGGCCGGGGCTTCGGCAGGGGACTACTTGTTGACGCAGGTGTTGCCGAACGCCGGGTTCAGCAGACCGATCACGTTCACCGTGTTGCCGCAGACGTTCACCGGCACGTGGACCGGGACCTGCGCCGCGTTGCCGGACACCACGCCGGGGGAGTGGGTGGCCGCGCCGTGCGCGTCGGCCTCGGCGGAAGCGACGCCGGCCCCACCGGCGATGGCAGCAGCGGCGGCGGTGGACAGGACCAGAGCCTTCGCGGTACGCGACATGGAGAAGCACTCCTCATTCAGAAAGACATTGACCGGGTGTTGTCACTCGACCTAGACCCCAACGCGGCCCCGGGCGCCCAGTTTTGCCCCTAACGGGTGAACCCGGGTTTCCGGGGCCGCGAAATCGGCCAAAGGGCGGGTCCGGACCGTGAACACGGGCCGCCGCCACGGTCCGAGGGCGTCACCCCTGCGGCTTACTTGTTGACGCAGGGGTTGCCGAACGCCGGGTTCAGCAGACCGATCACGCTCACCGTGTTGCCGCAGAGATTCACCGGCACATGGACCGGGACCTGGACCAGGTTGCCCGACAGGACGCCCGGCGAACCCTCGGCCACGCCTTCGGCGTGCGCCCCGCCGCCCTGTCCCGTGGCCGCCGCCATACCGGCTCCGAGCAGCACGATCGCGGTGCCGGCGCCCGCCGACACGGCGGACTTGGCAATTCGATTCATCGCGTTTTCCTTTCGGGTGGAGATGAGGCCACCGATACAACGACGGGGTCGTCAACTGGATACGCACGATCGCCCGAAGGAGACACTCCGGCGCACGCATTCATGACGGAACCGGGTTGTAAATACGGTTACAGTGCTCCCCGCCGCCCCCGGCCTGTCAAAGCGCGGGGAACTTCGGCAGCCGGAGCACCGGTTATGCGGAATTCACATGGCGGGCCGCTGCGAGGCGAGCCCCGCAGCATCTTTTTGTTCAGCTTTCATTTCGAGCGCCAGACCGGAGTGACCGCGCATGCCGACGAGAGCGAACACCCCCGGCGGACCCGGAGGGCCGGGGTCCGCGGGGGGCCTGAGCGTCCTGCACCTGGTCCAGCCCGTCGAGGGGGGCGTGGCCCGAGTCGTCACGGACTTGGTGCGGGACCAGCTGCGCGACGGATTCCGGGTCACCGTGGCATGCCCGGAGGAGGGCCCGCTGAGCGCCGAACTGACCCGCCTGGGTGCCCGGGTGCACCCCTGGCGGGCCACCCGCTCGCCGGGCCCCGCGCTGCTCGGCGAGACGGTGCGGGCGGCCCGCCTGATCCGGCGCGTACGCCCCGACGTCATCCACGCGCACAGCGCGAAGGCCGGGGTGGCCGCGCGGCTCGCGGTGCGCGGCAGGGTGCCCACCGTCTTCCAGCCGCACGCCTGGTCGTTCGAGGCGGTCGGCGGGATCGTCGCTCGCCTTTCCCGGGGTTGGGAGCGCGCCGCCGTGCGCTGGACCTCGCGCGTCGTGTGCGTCAGCGAGGGCGAGCGGGCCACGGGGCTGCGGGCCGGCGTCCTCGCACCCTGCTCGGTGATCCCCAACGGCGTCGACCTCGATCACTACCGCGCGCCCGACGACGTGCCGTCCACCCACGACGCACCCCTGGTCGTCTGTGTCGGGCGGCTGTGCCGGCAGAAGGGCCAGGACGTGCTGCTCCGTGCCTGGCAGGACGTCCGCGCCTCGGTGCCGGGCGCGCATCTGGTGCTGGTCGGCGACGGGCCGGGCCTCGCGGCGCTGCGCGCGGCCGCGCCCCGCTCGGTGTCCTTCGTCGGGTCGGTGTCCGACACCGCCGCCTGGTACCGGGCGGCCGATCTGGTCGTGCTGCCCTCGCGCTGGGAAGGGATGGCGCTCGCCCCGCTGGAGGCGATGGCGTGCGGCCGGGCGGTGGTGGTCACCGACGTCGGGGGCTCGGCCGAGAGCCTCGCGCCCGGCCATGCCCCGCTCTGTCTCGTAACCCCGGACGAACCGGCCGAGTTGGCGCGCGCGATCACGCATCTGCTGACCGACCCGGCGCTGCGCACCGTTCTCGCCCGCCAGGGGCACGAGCACGTATCCACCACCCATGACGTGCGGCAGACGGCCCGGTGCATCGCGGAGGTGTACCGCGATGTGGCCGCCCTGCAGCGCTCCGAGCACAGGGAACGCATCAGCCAGTGACCGCGGAAAGCATCGTCCCGTCCGCCGGAAAGCCGCCCCACGGCGCCGGGATGTCATCGGGAACCGTTTCGGTGGTCACGCCCCGCGAGGCGCCGGACCACTTCGCCCTGCCCACCGGGCGGCCGCGCGCGGGACGGGCGTTCGTGTCCGCCCTGCTCACGGTGGACTGCGCGGCCGGGCTGCTCGGCATGCTCGTGCTGCCGTACTCCGGGCTGCCGCCCGGGCCCGCCGGGCTGCTCGTGGCCACGGCGCTCGTGCTCAACGCCCGGGCCGGGCTCTACCGGCCGACGATGGCACGGGGCGTGCTCGCCGACGTGCCCGCGCTGTTCTTCCGCGCCCTGATCGGCTGGTGCGCCCTTTCGACCGTGCTCGCCCATCAGAGCGCGCTGGTCCACGAGCCGTCCGCCGCGCCGCTCACGGTGTCCGCGGTCGCGGCGGGCTGCGCCGTCCAGACGCTGGTGAGCTGCGCGGGGCGCGGCGCCGCGCTGTGGCTGCGGCGCCGGCGGGCCATGCGCAGGCCCCGGCCCACCCTGGTGGTGGGCCCGGCGGCCACCGCTGTGCGCGTCACGGCCGCGCTGGTGCGCCAGTCGAGCGGCGGCATCCGGCCGGTCGGCGTGGTCGTGCCGCCGTCCGAGAGTGCCGTGGAGGCCGGGCCCGTGCCGGTCCTTCGCAGCCTGGAGGACGTCCAGCGCGCCGTCATCCAGAACGGGGTGCAGGACTGCCTGTTCACCCACGAATCCTCACCTTCCGTTCCACCGGCGCTACTTGAGGCCATGGGCTGCACGCTGTGGCAGCTGGACACGCGCGCGCCCGGCCATCTCGTACCCCGCCAGCAGTCGGACGAGCTGGCCGCCTTCCCCTGCCGCCCGCTGACCACCGCCCCCGCCACCGCGCCGGGCCTGTTCTTCAAGCGGCTCGTCGACCTGGCCGTCACCGTGCCCGCGCTGATCGTCGCGGCCCCCGTCCTCGCGGTGTGCGCGCTGGTCCTTCGCCGCAGCGACGGGCCCGGCGTGTTGTTCCGGCAAGAGCGGATCGGGATGCGCGGGCGGGCGTTCACCCTCCTCAAGTTCCGTACGCTGCGCCCCGACACCGCGCACGAGGCCGCCACCCGCTGGACCATCGCCGACGACCAGCGGATGAGCCGGGCCGGGAACTTCATGCGCCGCACGTCCCTGGACGAGCTGCCCCAGCTGTGGAACGTGATCCGGGGCGATATAAGCCTCGTCGGCCCCCGGCCCGAACGCCCCTATTTCGTGGCCCAGTTCAGCCAGGCGCACCCCGGCTACGCGGCCCGGCACCGGATGCCCGTCGGCCTGACCGGGCTCGCCCAGGTGCAGGGGCTGCGCGGCGACACCTCGATCGAGGACCGGGCCCGTTACGACAACTACTACATCGACCACTGGTCGCTGTGGCAGGACCTGTGCATCCTGCTGCGCACCGCGGTCTGCCTCGTCCGCCCCACGGGGAGCTGAGCGTGCACGCCTTCGCGGCCGCGCCGCCGATGCCTGTCCCGGCCCCGCTGCGCCGGGCCCTGCACCTGCTGCCGCTGCTCGCCGTGATCGCGCTGCTCGCCACTCCCCCGCTGGGCGGCGAGGGCTCGGCGACCGCCGCCGACGCGGCCTGCGGGGTGCTCGTGGTGTGGGCGCTTGTGCGGGTCCTGCGCGAGGGCGTCCGGCCGCTGACCCGTACGGCCGCTCTCGTCATGGGGCTCCCCGTGGCCGGGATCTGCGTGGCCGCGATGGGCGCCGCGGATCCCGGCACCGCGGTCGCCGGGCTCGGCCGCTACCTCCAGATCTTCGTACTCGTGCCGCTCGCCGTGCTGCTCCTGCTGCGCGACCGCGACGACTTCCGGCTCGCCGCGGCGGGCGTGGTGGCGCTCGCCCTGTTCGAGGGCGGCGTCGGCGTCGTGCAGTACGCGACCTCCACCGGCGCCTCCTACATGGGCGAGGACATCCGCGCGGTCGGCACCTTCGGCGCCTCGGACATCATGGGCATGGCCACCGTGGTGTCCTGCGGGCTGCTCTGCTCGGTCGGTCTCGCCCTCGACCCCACCCCCGGCGCGAGCCGTGGCCGGCGCCTGGCCGCCCTCGCCTGCGCGGCGCTCCTGCTGCTTCCGCTCGCCGTGTCGTTCAGCCGGGGCGCCTGGATCGCGACGGCCGTCGCGGCCTGCGCACTGCTGCTGCTCTCCGGGGTGCGCCGGGCGCTGGCCGTCCTCGCGGTGATCGCGGCGGCCACCGTCGTCCTGGTCGGCGCCAGCGGGTCAGGCACCCAGCTGCTCCAGGAGCGGCTCGCCAGCATCACCCAGGTCGAGAGCGCCCCCGACCAGTCCGTGACCGACCGGTACACCATGTGGGCGGCAGCGGAACTGATGTGGCGTCAAACTCCGCTCACGGGCGTCGGGTTGAAGGGTTTCCCGGCTCACCGCGATGCGAACTCCTCGCTCGCCCTGTCCTCCGGCAGCGACACCGCGGGCGCGGGCGCGGCCTTCAAGCGCCAGCCCCTGCTCTCCCCGCACAACATGTACCTCCTCGTCCTGAGCGAGCAGGGCCTGCTCGGCGTGGTCACCGTCGTCGGCGGCTGGGCCGCGCTCCTGGTCGCCGGCGTCCGGAGACTGCGCCTCGCGCGCGGGCAAGGCGCCCCGATGGACTGCGCCCTGATCGCCAACGGCCTCCTGATCTGGCTGCTCGTCGACTTCTTCTACGGTGACATCGGCGGGCCCTCCACCGCGGTGACCGCGCTCGCCCTCGGCCTCGCCGCCTGGTGGGCACTCGCCGCACGGCGGGCGGCCCGCCCGTGACGAAGATCGTTCCTCCGCTCGCACCCACGGCCGCGCCCGAACTCGGCTCGTCCGGGCGGCTGTTGGCGCGGGCCGCGTTCCTCACCGCCGGCCTCACGGTCGCCGGAGCCCTCCTCGGCCTGCTGCGCGACCAGGCCTTCGCGCACTTCTTCGGCGCCGACACCGACACCGACGCCTTCCTGGTCGCCTGGACGGTCCCGGAGGTCGCCGCGACGCTGCTGATCGAGGACGGCCTGGCCTTCGTCCTCGTACCCGCGTTCAGCCTCGCGCTGGTCAAACGAGCCGGGCACACCGGCCCCGACCCGGTCCGCACCCTGGTGGCGGCCACCCTGCCCCGGCTGATGCTCGTACTGGCCGCGGGCGGCGCCGTCCTCATCGCCGCGGCCCCCGCCGTGGTCGCGGTGCTCGCGCCCGGGCTGCCCCGCGCGGACCTGGCCGTCGACTGCACCCGGCTGACCGCGACCTGCGTGCTCACCTTCGGGCTCACCGGATACTGCAGCGCCGCCCTGCGCGGGCACGGCCGCTTCCTGGCGCCCGCGTCGATCTACGTGGCCTACAACGTGGGCATCATCGCCCTGCTCCTGCTGCTCGGCAGGGCGTGGGGCGTGCGGGCCGCGGCGGCCGGGGTCGCGCTCGGCGGCGTCCTCATGATCCTCGTCCAGCTGCCCGCGCTGTGGCACAGCTGGCGCGACCGGGAACCCGTCGTCGCCCTGCCCGCCGCGCGCCGGCCCACCCGGGGCACGGCGCAGGCACTGCGGCTCGCCCTGGTCGCCCCGATCGTGGTGTTCGCGCTCAGCCGCCAGACACAGGTCCTCATCGAGCGGTTCCTGGCCGCGCCGCTGCCCGCCGGGGCCATCTCGCACCTGAACTACGCCCAGAAGGTGGCGCAGATGCCGATGGTGCTCTCCCTGATGCTGTGCACGGTCACCTTCCCCGTCATCGCCCGGGCCCTCGCCGCGGGCGACACCGAGCGGGCCCGGCGCCGGGTGGAGAGCGACCTGATCGTGGCAGGCACCATCGTGCTGCTCGGCGCCTCGGTGGTGGTGGCGTGCGCCCCGCAGATCATCCAAGTCCTGTTCCAGCGCGGCGCGTTCACCGCCCACGACACCGCGGCGACCGCCGACGTGATGCGCATGTACGCGCTCGGACTGCTCGGCCAGACCCTCGTCGGGGTGCTCGCCCGCTCCTACTTCTCCGAGGCCCGGCCCCTGTGGTTCCCGGCCTGCGCCATGCTCTCCGGGCTCGCCGCGACCGCCGTGGCGGGGGCCCTCGCCGTACCGGTGTGGGGCGCGCCCGGCATCGCCGGCGCCAACGCGCTCGGCATCACGCTGACCGCGCTCATGCTCCTGTGGGGCAGCGGGCGGCGCCGCACGGCGCTGTCCGTGCGCTGGGTGGGCGGGCAGCTCGCCCGGCTCGTCGTGGCCGCGGGCGGCGCGACCGCCGTCTGCTGGTGGGGGGCGTACGAAACACCAAATCCCGTACTGGCGCTGACCGTCGGGGCCACCTCGGCCGTCGTCGTGTTCGCCGTCGTGGCCCGGCTGCTGCGGGTCCGGGAGTTCTGTCTGCTGTTCCGTCCCGTCACACGAAAGCTCTGGCATGCCCGTTGACACGGCAGTCGGCGACCCGTGGGGTCCACTGACTGGTTCGCGACCCCGCCCCGCCGCACCGCTGTGGGTGGCCATGTACCACTCGGTGACCCACACCACGGACGACCCGTACCGCATCACCGTCTCCCCGCGCCGCTTCGAACGCCAACTTCGCTGGCTGCGAAGACGCGGCCTCAAGGGGGTGAGCGTGGCCGAACTCATCCGGGCCCGTGCGGCCGGCACCGTCCAGGGCCTGGTCGGCCTCACCTTCGACGACGGGTACGCCGACTTCACGGCCGAGGCCATCGCGCTCCTGCGCCGCTACGACTGCACGGCGACGGTGTTCGTGCTGCCGGGCCTGCTCGGCTGCACCAACGAGTGGGACCCGCTGGGCCCGCGCAAGCCGCTCCTCGACGAGCGCGGCATCCAGCAGGCCGCCACCTGGGGCATGGAGGTCGCATCGCACGGCCTGCGCCACGTCGACCTGACCCACGCCGACGAGGACACCCTGCGCCGCGAGGTGCACGAGAGCAGGCAGCTCCTCCTCGACCTGACCGGGCACGACGTGGCGGGCTTCTGCTACCCGTACGGCGCCGTCGACCTGCGCGCCGTCGACGCGGTCCGCTCGGCCGGCTACCAGTACGCCTGCGCCATCGACCCGGGCCCGCTGACCGGCCGCTACGCCCTGCCGCGCGTCCACGTCGGCGAGCGCGACACCAGCTGGCGGCTGCACCTCAAACGCAGCCTGCACCGCTGGCGCCGGCACGAGCCCGCCGACCTCCCGGAGGGCTCGTGAAGGTCCTGCACGTCATCACCGGCCTCGGCATCGGCGGCGCCGAGCAGCAACTGAGGCTGCTGCTGCGGCAGTTGCCCTACCAGTCCGACGTGGTCACCCTCACCAACCCCGGCGCCGTGGCCCGCGCGATCGTCCGCGAGGGCGGCCGGGTGCGGAACCTGGACATGACGGGCAACCGCGACCTCTCGGCGGTCCCCCGGCTCACCAAGCTCATCCGGCGCGGCCACTACGACGTCGTCCACACCCACCTGTACCGGGCCTGCCTGTACGGCCGCCTCGCGGCGAGGCTCGCCGGGGTGCGCACCATCGTGGCCACCGAGCACTCCCTGGGCGAGGCCCGCATCGAGGGCCGCCGGCTCGGCCCCGCCGTACGCGGCCTCTACCTGGCGAGCGAACGGCTCGGCACCACGACCGTCGCGGTCTCCCCCACCATCGCGCGCCGTCTGACCCGCTGGGGTGTGCCCGAGCGCCGCATCCAGGTGGTCCCGAACGGCATCGACGCCGCCCAGTTCGCCTTCAGCACCCGCGCCCGCAGCTCCGTACGCCGCCAACTCGGGCTGCCCGCAAGGGCGTTCGTGATCGGGGCGGTCGGCAGGCTGGCCGCGGGCAAGCGGTTCCACGTCCTCGTCGACGCGCTCGCCGCCCTCCCGGACGCCTGGCTGGTGCTCGCGGGCGGCGGCGCACAGGAACAGCCGCTGCGGGCCCGCGCCGAACGGCTCGGCGTGGCCGCCCGGGTCGTCTTCGCGGGCGAGTGCGTCCAGGACGGCACGTCCCCGGCGGGCCACCGCCCCAGCCTCGCGGGCCTCCTCTCCGCGGTGGACTGCCTGGCCTCCCCCTCCGCCGAGGAGGCCTTCGGCCTGGCCGTCGTGGAGGGCCTGGCGGCCGGGCTCCCGGTGGCGTACGTGACCTGCCCGGCGATCGACGACCTGCCCGCCGGATCCGCACCCGGCGCGCTGCGCACCGGCCGCACGGCCGCCGCGTTCACCGACGTACTGGACGAATTCCAGCGCTCGGGCCGCACCCGGCTGCCCGTCCCCGACGCGGTACGCCGCTACTGCGTGACCGCGACCTCGGTCCAGCTGGTCCAGGTGTACGAGGCGGCCGCGGCCCGCGCGCCCCTGCCGCATCCGGCGTCCGAAAGGGCCGGCATCCGCGTGCACATCCCGACGAACGTCTCGACGAACGCCTCGACGCACCTCTCGACGCACCTCTCGACGAACAACTCGGAGAAAGAAGAGTCCAGATGAGCAAATTCTCCGGCCTGCGGCAGCGTCACAGCACCCGCCGCCTGCCGCCGCGCTGGTGGCCGCTGCCCGTGTGCGCGCTGCTCGGCGCGACGGCGGGCGGCGCCTACGGCGTGGTGAAGACCCCGGAGTACACCGCGACCAGCTATGTCGTGGTCACCCCCGCCGAGAAGGCCGACCCGTCGGTCGCGCTCGGCTTCGCGCAGGCGTACGGCCGGGTCGCGACCCAGGTCGCCGTCATCGGCGACGCCCAGGTGTGGGCGGGGGTGAGCGCGAACACCCTGCGCGCCAGCGTGCAGACGGCGACCTCGCCCGACGCGCCGATGATCGCGATCACCGCCACCTCGGCCCGGGCCGGGGACGCCGCGGGCATGGCCAACGCGGTGGCCCGGGCCCTCACCGTGAACGGCACCCACACCCAGGCCGCCACCGGGGTGAAGGTGGTGCAGTTCTCCCGCGCGGCCGAGCCCCTGGCCCCCTCGTCCCCGTCGGCCTCGCTGACGACGCTGGTGGGCGGCTGCGCGGGCGGCCTCCTCGGCGGCCTCACCCTGCTGGCCCGGCCGCGCCGCCGCCCCGAATCCGGGCCCGAGCTCGCCGCCGCGGTGCCGGCCCCGGCCGGGGCGGCGTCCGTACCGCAGGAGGTCGGCTAGTGGCCGGGCTCCGCGTGGAGGTGTGCACGGACAACCTCCACTTCGCGGACCTCGCCCCCAACTGGCATCGCCTGCACCGCAGTTGCAGCACCGCGACTCCCTTCCAGAGCCACGCGTGGCTGCATTCGTGGTGGCTCTCGTACGGGGTGCCGGGGCGACTGCGGGTCCATCTCGCCTACCGGGACGGCGAGTTGGTCGGAGCGGCTCCGCTGATGCGGGTGCTGCGCCCGCTGCCGGCCCTCGTCCCGCTGGGCGGCACCATCTCCGACTTCACGGACGTACTCCTGGACGACGCCTGCGCCGAGGAGGCGGCGGGCGCCCTCACCGGGGCGCTGATGACTTCGGCGCGCGGCGCCCTGATCGACCTCGGCGAGGTGCGCCCGGGCGGCGGCGCCGAGCTGCTGCACGCCAACTGGCCCCGCGCGCGGCGCCGGTTGAGCGACTCGCGCTGTCTGGAGCTGCCCGCGGAGGGCATGGACGCACTCCTCTCGCGGCTCCCGTCGAACCGGGCCCAGCGGGCCCGCGCCAAGCTCCGCAAGATCGACGCGCTGGGCATCGAGCAGCGCGACGTACCGCCCGAGGAAGTGCCCGGAGCGCTGCGTACGCTGCTCGAACTGCACGGGCTCCAGTGGCAGGGCCGCGGGGTGACGCGCGAGCACCTGCGGCCCCGGTTCGAGGAGCATCTGGCGCGCGCGGTGGGCGAGATGACCCGGCAGGGCGACGCGGTGGTCACCGAGTTCCGCCTGGACGGCGAGGTGGTCGCGGCCGATCTGACCCTGCTCTCCCCGGCCCTCGCGGGCGGCTACCTGTACGGGGCGCACCCCGGCCTGCGCGGCCGCAAGGTGGACGTGGCCACGATGCTGCTGCGGGCCTGCGCGCAGCGCATCGACGGCAGCGGCCGGGCCGCGCTGAGCATGCTGCGCGGCAACGAGCCGTACAAACAGCACTGGCGGCCCGAGGTCCGGGTCAACCAGCGCTTCCTGCTGGCCCGGCGGCGCACCCTGCCACTGCTGTGGGCCAGCACGCTGCACGGCCGGCGCTGCCCCGCCACGGAGCCCTCAGGACCGGCGTGAGTACCAGTCGAGGCGGAGGCAGAGCTTGCCTCCGATCCAGTACTCGACCCAGGGGTTGAGGTCGAGCGGCGAGCAGTTGGCGGGCGGCGTCGGCGTGGCGGGCGGCGCGGCCGGCTGGGGACTGGGCACCGTCGACGGCTTGGGGCTCACCGGGACGGCCGGGATGGCAGGGGTCGCCGGGGTCACCGGGGTCACCGGCGCCGTCGGCTGCGGGGTGGGTTCCTTGCGGCCGAACAGGAGCGAGCGGTAGACCTCCGAGGCGAGGGGGTTGTCGGTGCACTCCCACACGCCGTGCGGGCAGTAGTCGGTGATGGTGTTGTAGACCGGCTGGTGCGCGTCCATCCAGGCCAGCATCCGGCGCATGTATTCGGGATTGTCACCGTTGCGGAAGAGCCCCCATTCCGGATAGGAAATGGGCTTCTTGTGCGCGGCGGCGAAATCCACGTGCTGCTGCAGCCCGTACGGCTCTTTGACCTGCTTGTCGAAATCCTGGCCCGGGGGCTGGTCGTAGGAATCCATTCCGATGATGTCGACGACGTCGTCGCCCGGATAGCAGTCGGTCCACGGCACCGCGTCGCGCCCCCGGCTCGGCGCGAAATCGAACCGGAATTTCTGGCCCGGTACGGAACGCATGGCGGTGACCGCGTTCTTCCAGTATTTCTTCCAGGAGGCCGGGTCGGGCCCGCAACGATGGGTGTACGTGGTGCCGTTCATCTCCCAGCCGAGCACGATGACCGTGTCCGGGATCTTGAGCTCGACCAGCCGCTCGGCCAGCTTCTTGAAGTGGTCGTCGTAGTCCCCGTCGGCTCCGTGGGCGAGCAGCTTGCGCACGCGGCCGTCGGGGATTTCCATCTCGTTGAGGGCCTGCATCGGGACGTTGAGGACGAGGGTGCGGTCCGCGCGCTCGCGGCGCCAGGCGGCCCAGTCGTCGAGGAACCCCGCCCTGCCCTCGATGTCGAACCAGCTGTCCCCGGGCAGATAGGTGTGCCCGACCCGGATGTCGGCGCCGCCGAGCCATTTCTCCAGCTCCGCGATGCGCTTCACGCCGAGGGCGCCGGAATCCAGAAAGGCGCCGAAGTTCGCGACGGAGGGGTGGGCGGGGGGAGGGTCGTTGCCCGCCCCGGGTCGATGGACCCCGGGTTGGCTGCCATGGGCAGCGGGCGCCAGTGCCAGACTGAAGAGGGCGCCCGCCGCCAGAACGCTTGTGGTGAAGGTGGTCGCTCGATGACGTCGCTGACGCATGTGCGCTCCCTTGGTACTGAGGACCTCCCCGGATTCCCGGTTGGAAAATATTCTTATTGCGCCGATAGGGAAGATAAGCAGCCCACGCCGTAAGCCCCCCGAACGGGGGTACGGGGGAATTGGGCGTTCTGAGGCACCCTCAGAACCCGGCCGGGCGGCGGGCGGCACGTCGAAGGGCCCGGCCCCCGAGGAGGAGCCGAGCCCTTCGACGTACGAACACGTATGGCCAACCGGCCTGGTTTATAAGGGAGTTGCGGCGGGCGCCGAACCCGACCCCCACCCCGAGCCCTCGGCCGTCACTTGCCGCGGGTGGGGGTCCCGGCGGACCCGTCAGACGCCGGCCATCGCCCTGCCGCGCCGGTAGAGCAGGCCTCCGCCGAGCATGAGCGCGGCGGCCCCGCCGGCTGCCGCGAGAAGCCCCGGCTCGGCCCCGGTGTCGGCGAGATGCGCTGCGGCCGGGGGAGCGAAGACCCGGGGTGCGGTGGACACCACGGTGTGGGTGTGTCGCACGGGCGGGGTGTGGTGGGCGGGGGGTGTGTGCCGCGCGGGCGGAGCCTCGTGGACCGGGGGCACGTGGCGCATGGGCGGCACATGGTGGACCGGGGGCACGTGGCGCACGGGCGGAGCCTCGTGGACCGGCGGCGCGTGATGCACGGGCGGGCAGTGGCGCCCCGGCGGGGCGTGGTGGGCGGGCGGGGCCTCGTGGACGGGGGGCGCTTGGTGGACCGGCGGCGCTTCGTGCACGGGGGGTGCGTGGTGCGCGGGCGGTGCGTGGTGGGCCGGAGGCGCGTGATGCACGGGCGGGGCCTCGTGGACCGGCGGCGCGTGGTGCGCGGGGGGCGCGTGGTGGACCGGCGGCACATGGTGCAGAGGCGGTGCGTGATGGATTGGCGGTGCATGGTGGACCGGCGGTGCGTGGTGCAGAGGCGGTGCGTGATGCGCCGGCGGGGCCTGATGCGGCTGGGGCTCGTGCGGGGCCTCGCCCGAACCGTTCCGGCAGCTGTTGCCCATCGCCGGGTTGAGCAGGCCCACGACGTCCACCGTGTTTCCGCACAACTGCACCGGCAGGTGGAGCGGCGCCGCCAGCGAGTTGCCCGCCAGGGCGCCCGGGGAGCCGCTCGTCACGGACCGCGCCTGACTTGCGGCGGCCCGGTGGTGCTCCGGCCCGGGCGCCTCCGTGCGCTCCTCGCGGTGGGGCTCGGGCAGGTGCGCCTTCGCGAACGCCTTATCGAACACCTTCTTGAACGAGTGCTCGTACGACGCCCGGTACGCGTCCTCGGAGCCGTAACCACCCGCGTCCTCGCCCGCGTGGTCGGCCCGCTCCTCGGCTCCCGGCGAGGCCGTCGTGCAGTGGTTGCCGAAGGTCGGGTTGAGCGCTCCGGCCGGGTTCGCGGTGTTCCCGCACGCCTGGACCGGGACATCGGCCGGCGCCGAGATCGAGTTCCCCGACAGCAGGCCCGGCGAGCCCATGGTCTCGGCATCGGTGCCGGCGGCCTGGGCGTAGCTTCCGCTCATGGAAAGAACGCTCGTGGCTGCCACGGCAGTGAACAGGGTCTTGCTGATGACCTGACGCAATGGGCTGTCTTCCGTGTCGCGGGGAAAAGGTGGGGGAAACCGACTTTGGGGCGTGCGGTGGGCACGCCCCAAAATCAGAGTGGAGAGTCCTGGCGCTACATCACTTGTTGATGCAGTCGTTGCCGAACGCCGGGTTCAGCAGCGCAATGACGTTGACGGTGTTGCCGCACAGGTTGACCGGCACGTGGACCGGGACCTGAACCAGGTTGCCCGACAGAACACCCGGGCTGCCGACGGCGGCACCGTCCGCAGCGGCGTCGGCGAACGCCGGAGCGGCGGCACCACCTGCGGCGATGGCCAGACCGGCGATAGCCGTCGCGGCCTTCATGTAGTTCACGTGGTTTTCCTTCCCTCAGTCAAGAAGTCGCGCAACCAGTCGTTGCTCACGGCGCGTTGCCAGAGCTTTCGCCCAAGGAGCCGCTGACGACTGGGTAACGATCGATAGCGCTAAAGGAAACCGAAGGGGAAGAGCGCTCCCGAGTTCCTCACCCAAATGGCAGGACGGCGCGCCTTCCGGTCTTCGGTGCTTTACCGGAAAGGTATTTGGCGCACAAAATAACTCGGGCCGTCGCGGTCCGGAGAGGACCGCGACGGCCCGAACGGCTACGCGCGAGCGTCAGTTGTTGCCCCTGCCGTTGCCGGAGAGGACCGGGATCTCGTCCAGGATGTGCGAGAGCGGCTCGTCGCCCTTGGCCTGCGTCGAGTTCTCCGTGCACTGCTGGTTCTGGGGCGCGGAGAGGACGGGGACGTCCTGGAGTACGGAGACCGGCACGAAGCCGACGATCGAGGCGAAGTTGGCCTTGACCGGAACACCGAGGCAGGGCTTGTTCAGCGAGCCCTGGACCAGCGACAGCTGGGGGCTCATGTCGCCGTCGGTCTTCGAGTTGCCGAAGGCCTGCTTCGCGTCGTTCCCACTGACCGTGGTGGTGCCGCCGTGGTCGCCGACGGCCATGGCGGGGGCGGCCAGCATCGCGGAGGCACCGATGAGCGAAACGGTGGCAGCGGACGCGGCCATAACCTTCTTGAGCATGGACTTCCCTTTTCTTGATGGAGAGCACGTGCAGTACCGCGCTCATATCTACTGCGCCGTACTACTTCGGGGTCAACTTCGCCGTACTGGTTTGGTTCCGGCGCGTCACCCGAACGATTCTCAAGAAGCCCGAAGGATACCGAACAAAACCGCCGGGAGAGCGCGGTTCCTTATGCCGTATCGGATCTCCATATAATCCCAACCCGTAAAGGTAGCACGGCTCCGTCGATCTCATTTTCGTACGGCTGAAAGGGTGAAGGGCAGAAACCAAACCGTAGGGGTCCAGTTGGGCAGGTGGCTCTGTACGGGGCATCCACCAGAAAGGGACCACCGTGATCAAGAAGGTTGTGGCCGCGTCCGCTGCCACCGTTTCGCTTGTCGGCGCGTCCGCCATGCTGGCCGCCCCGGCCATGGCCGTCGGAGACCACGGCGGCACCACCACGGTCGGCGGCAACGAAGCGGTGCAGGCGTACGGGAACTCCTCCACGTACGGCAACATGAGCCCGCAGATCGGCCTGATCCAGGGCTCGTTCAACAAGCCTTGCATCGCCCTGCCCGCCAAGGCCAACCTCGCCTCGATCGTCGGCGTCGTGCCGGTCTCCGTACTCCAGGACGTCCCCGTCCTCTCCGCTCCGCAGAACCAGCAGTGCACGGAGAACTCGACGCAGGCCAAGGGCGACGAGCCGCTCTCGCACATCCTGGACCAGATCCCGGTCCTCTCCGGCAACAGCAAGGGCTGAGCGGCACTGAGCCCGGGTTTCACCAGGACAGCCGGACCACTGCCAATCCCTTCGGTGGTCCGGCATCGTGCTTTCCACGGCCGGAGCACCCGTGAATTCCGGGAGGTCCGGTCTTTCCGTGTCCGGCACCGGGCGAGCAATGCGGGAAGGCCGTGCTCAAGAAGGCCAGCAGAACCCGTTGACGAGCTGATTCCATTCCCAGTCGGGGCGACCCGGAACCGTACGCCCTTCGGCGACCCAGGAACGCACCAGAGCCGCGTACATGGGTTCGGCCGCCGCCTCGCTCTCGAATTGACGACGGGTGATCGGGATGAAAGTCTGCCGGCGCCAGGCATCCTGCGTCTCAGTCATGATTCCTCACCCTCGGTCGTGGTGACTGCGTATTACCACGGCCGACCGGATTCGAATTCCACAATGCTCTGTTTGGGGGACAGAGCACAACCGAAAGAGATTCTTACCGTTTCTCTTCACGGATCCCCGTCAGTGGAATCAGACCCACAGGAGCAGACATGCAGAAGGTGTGGTCGGCCGCAGTCGTCGCCGCAGCCGTGTCCGGTGTCGCGATGATGGCCGCGCCGCAGGCCATGGCCGTCGGCGACCACAACGGCACGAAGACGCTCAGCGGCAACGGTGCTCAGCAGGCCTTCGGCAACTCGAAGACCGACGGTGACATGGCTCCCCAGATGACCCTGGTTCAGGGCTCCCTCAACAAGCTCTGTGCCGGTGCTCCGGTCAAGGTCAACGCCGCGTCCGTCGTCGGCGTCGTGCCGGTCTCCGTACTCCAGGACGTGCCGATCCTCTCCGCTCCGCAGAACCAGCAGTGCACGGAGAACTCGACGCAGGTCAAGGGCGACGAGCCGCTCTCGCACATCCTGGACGAGATCCCGATCCTCTCCGGCAACGGCAAGGGCTGAACAGCCTGGTCGACGGCCGGGCCCGGGTCATCCGGGCCCGGCCGTTCCGTGTGCCAGGGCCCGCCGCCTCAGCGCAGCGCCTCGTCGAGGAGCACCGCCCACTGGGCCACGACCCCCTCCCTGCGGGCCGCGTCGTCGGTGAGCAGGTTGGCCAGGCCCAGGCCCCGGGCCATGTCGAGGAAGCCCTGCACCGTCTCCCGTACGCCCGGTACGGACTCGTCCGCGGCGAGCAGTTCCACCGCGATGCGGTGCGACTCGCGGCCCACCTTGGCCTCCAGCTCGGTGACCCGGGCGTGCAGCTGGGGCTCGTTGGCCGCGGCGACCCACAGGTGCAACGCGGCCCGGAACAGCGGGCCCGTGTAGAGGCCGACCAGCGCGGCCACGACCTCCCGCCGGTCCGTGCGGTCCAGGGCCCGCAACGCGGAGGACCGCTGCTCGGCCACGTACTCGACGGCCGCCGTGAACAGGTCCTCGCGGGTCGGGAAGTGGTGCTGGGCGGCGCCCCGCGAGACCCCGGCGCGCTCGGCGACCACCGACACGGTCGAGCCCGCCCAGCCGTGCTCGGCCAGGCACGCCACGGCGGCCTCCAGGAGGCGCTGACGGGTGGCCCGGCTGCGGTCCTGCTTCGGGGTCTTCGGTGGCATCGTCTTCGGTGGGGTCACAACACCCATGCGGGGTCCCGTCGTTCGAGGAAGGCCGTCACTCCCTCCCGCGCCTCGGCGGAGGCGAAGAGGGACGCCGAGCGGGCGGTCAGTTCCTTGGACCAGCGGTCGAAGGTCTCCGACACGGTAGCCGTGACCAGAGCCTTCGACGCGGCCAGGCCCTGCGGCGAGGACCGGCGCAGCCCGTCGAGGACCGGTGCGAGGGCCTCGTCGACGTCGTCGGCGGCGAGCGTGACGAGCCCGGTGCGGGCCGCCTCCGCCGCGTCGAACCGCTCGCCCGTCAGGTAGTAGCGGCTCGCCGCGCGCGGGTCCATGCGGGGCAGCACCGGCATGGAGATCACGGCCGGCGCTAGGCCGAGCCGCGCCTCGGTGAAGGCGTACGAGGATCCGGGCCCCGCGACCGTGATGTCGCACGCCGCCAGCAGCCCGAGGCCGCCCGCGCGGACGTGGCCGGTGACCCGCGCCACGACCGGTTTGGGAAGTTCCACGACCGTACGCATCAGGCCCACGAAGGCCGCCGGGTCCGGCGGGGCCTTCAAGTCGGCGCCCGCGCAGAACGTGCCGCCGGTGTGGGTGAGCAGCACGGCCCGTACGTCCGCGTCCTCGGCGCACCGTGCGAGCGCCTCGCCGAGCTCGGCCACCAGGGCCGCCGACAGCGCGTTGCGGTTGGCGGGCGAGTCGAGGGCGAGGGTGGTGATGCCCCGGTCGTGGGCGGCCTGGAGGTACGTCACGTCTGGTCCTTTTCTCGTTGGCGCAGCTCGCGTCGCAGGATCTTGCCGGACGCGGCGCGGGGCACGCTCTCGACGAACTCCACGCGGCGGATCTTCTTGTACGGGGCGACGCGTTCGGCGACGTACGCCATCAGCTCGTCCGCGCCGAGGTCCGGCGCTCCCGGCTGGCGTACGACGAAGGCCTTGGGCACCTCGTTGCCGTCGGCGTCGTACACGCCGATGACGGCGGCGTCCGCGATCGCGGGGTGGGTGAGCAGGAGGGCTTCCAGGTCGGCGGGGGCGACTTGGAAGCCCTTGTACTTGATGAGTTCCTTGACCCGGTCGACGACGTACAGCCAGCCGTTGTCGTCGACGCGGCCGACGTCGCCGGTGTGCAGCCAGCCGTCCGCGTCGATCATGTCGGCGGTGGCTTCGGGGCGGCCGAGGTAGCCCTTCATGACCTGCGGGCCGCGGATCGCGACCTCGCCCTCCTCGCCGGGTTCGGCGTCATGCGCCGGGTCGTCCAGGCGCAGGATGCGCATCTCGGTGGACGGCAGCAGCTTGCCGACCGCGCCCGGACCGGGGTCGCCCCCGCTCGAAAGCGATGGAGAGTTCGGGGAACGGGCCGCGGTGGCCAGCGGGACCATGTGGCTGCCGGGCGACAGCTCGGTCATGCCGTACGCCTGACGCACCGGCGGCAGCTTGAGCCGGGCCGAACAGGCCGTCGCCAGGCGGGAGTCGAGCGGGGCGGCCGCGCTGACGATGTACTCCAGGGAGGAGAGGTCGTACTGGGCGACCGCGGGGTGTTTCGCCAGCGCGAGCACGATGGGCGGGGCCACGTACAGGCTGGTGATGCGGTGTTTCTCGATCGCGCCGAGGAACTGGTCGAGGTCGAAACGCGGCAGCACGACGACGGTCGCGCCGGACCGCAGGGGCGCGTTCATGAGGGCGGTCATGCCGTAGATGTGGAAGAAGGGCAGCACGGCGAGGATGCGCTCGCCCGGCACCAGCGGGACCAGCGGGTGCAGTTGGGCCAGGTTGGTGGCGATGTTGCGGTGGGTGAGCATGACGCCTTTGGGGACGCCTGTGGTGCCGGACGAGTACGGCAGTACGGCGATGTCCTCGGCGGGGTCGATGGCGACGGCGGGCTCGGGGGCGTCGTCGCCCATCAGGAGGTCGTGGACGATCGAGCGGTGGCCCTCGGCCCGGTCGCAGACGAGGATCTCCTCGATGCCGCCCGCGAGTTCGGCGGCCCGGCGGGCGGTCTCCAGGAGCGGGGACACGGTGACGATCCAGCGCGCGGAGGAGTCCGCGAGCTGCTTGGCGAACTCCTCGGCGGTGCTCAGCGGATGCACCGTGGTGACGGCCGCCCCGGCCCGGCACGCCCCGTAGAACACCACGGGGTAGAGGATCGAATTGGGGCTGTGCAGGGCGACCACGTCCCCCTTACGCAGGCCGGACGCGGCCAGTGATGCCGCCAACTTGCGGTGCCAGACGTCGAGTTGACCATAGGTGATCGTGGTGGTTCCGCTGGGGTCGGCGCCGTCGATGAGGGCGACGGCGTCCGGGTGGGTCGTGGTGGATCGGGCGAGAACCGCCTCGTGGATGGGCTCGTCGACGAGGGGCACGTCGGCGTATTCGCTGCGGAAGATACGGGGGGAGTCCATGCGGGGCCTCCTGGTACGTCAGAGCAGAAGTACGTGCGGATGGGGGCGCGGGGCTGTGACATTGTGCGGCTCCGCCGCGTGGGCGCGACCGGCCCCCACCGGGCCTGCGTTGGACACCCACGCACCTCAGCGGAGCACCTAGTACGACTTGGGCAGCCCCAGCGACTGGTGGGACACGTAGTTGAGGATCATCTCGCGGCTGACCGGCGCGATCCGGGCCACCCTCGCCGCCGTGATCAGCGAAGCGAGCCCGTACTCGCGGGTCAGGCCGTTGCCGCCAAGGGTGTGGACGGCCTGGTCGACGGCCTTGACGCAGGCCTCGGCGGCCGCGTACTTGGCCATGTTGGCGGCCTCACCCGCCCCGATGTCGTCGCCCGCGTCGTACAGCGCGGCGGCCTTCTGCATCATCAGGCGGGCCAGTTCGAGCTCGATGTGGGCCTGGGCGAGGGGGTGGGCGATGGCTTGGTGGCCGCCGATGGGGAGCTTCCACACCTGCCGGGTCCCCGCGTAGTCGACGGCTTTCGCGAGCGCGTAGCGGCCCATGCCGATCGCGAACGCGGCCGTCATGATCCGCTCGGGGTTGAGCCCGGCGAACAGCTGGAGCAGGCCGGCGTCCTCGTCGCCGACGAGGGATTCGGCGGGCAGCCGTACGTCGTCGAGGACCAGCTCGAACTGCTTCTCCGCGGCCTGGAGTTCCATGTCGATCTGTGAGCGCTGGAAGCCGGGGGTGTCGCGCGGGACGATGAACAGGCAGGGCTTGAGGCTGCCTGTGCGGGCGTCTTCGGTGCGGCCGACGATGAGCGTGGCATCGGCTATGTCCACACCCGAGATGAACACCTTGCGGCCCGTGAGGACCCAGCCGTCGCCGTCGTGCCGGGCGGTGGTGGTGATGCGGTGCGAGTTGGATCCGGCGTCGGGCTCGGTGATGCCGAAGGCCATGGTGAGCGACCCGTCGGCGAGGCCCGGCAGCCACTGCCGCTGCTGGGCGTCCGTACCGAAGCGGGCGATGACGGTGCCGCAGATGGCGGGCGAGACCACCATCATCAGGAGCGGGCAGCCGGCCGACCCCAACTCCTCAAGGACGATGGACAGTTCGGCCATGCCGCCGCCTCCGCCGCCGTACTGCTCGGGCAGGTTCACGCCGAGGTAGCCGAGCTTGGCGGCCTCCGACCACAGGGCCGCGCGGTCGAACCCGCGTCCGTGCCGGGCCCCCAGTGCGGCGACGGCGGCGCGCAGATCCTTGTTCTCCTGGCTCTCGATGACTCCGGTCATGCTGGTTCGGCCTCCTGAGCGATCACGGAACGACTGGGGGACGCGTTACGGGGTGACTACGGCGAGCAGGGCGCCGACCTCGACCTGGCGGCCGGGGACGGCGTGGAGCGCGGTGAGCGTGCCGGCGGCGGGAGCGCTGATGCGGTGCTCCATCTTCATGGCCTCCAGCCAGAGCAGCGGCTGTCCGGCGGCGACACGACAGCCCTCCTCGACGCCGTCGGCGACCCGCACGACGACACCCGGCATGGGGGCGAGCAGCGAGCCGGGCGCGACGAGGTCGCTGGGGTCGGTGAAGCGGGGGTGGGCGGTGAGGGCGTGCGAGCCGGACGCCGTGTCGACGTAGACGGCGTCACCGCCGTACCGCGCGACGGCGAACTCGCGTACCACGCCGTCGATTTCGAGCCTGACACGATCGGGCTCGGCGGCGTCGAGGCGCACCTCGGGGCAGCCGTCGGCTTCGAGGCCGCGGCGGGTGAGCCGGTAGCGGACCTCGTGCTCGCCGTACCGCTTGACCTGCTGCTGCGACGGTACGTTGCGCCAGCCGCCGCCGAACCGGCCGGCGCGGGAGGCCGCGTCCGCCAGGGCTGCGGCGAGCGCGGCGAGGTGGGCGCCGGGGGTGGGGGTGGTGAGTTCGGGGAGGTTGCGGTCGTAGAAGCCGGTGTCGATGCGGAAGCAGGCTCCGGTCGGCCCGTCGGCGAACTCGGGGTGGCGCAGGGAGCGTACGAGCAGGTCACGGTTGGTGGCCGGGCCGTGGATGCGGGCGCGTTCGAGGGCGCGGGCCAGCTTGCGGGCGGCTTCGGCGCGGGTGGGGGCGTGGGCGACGGCCTTGGCGAGCATGGGGTCGTAGTGGACGCCGATGGCGTCGCCGGCGGCGTAGCCCGTGTCCAACCGGACGCCGTCGATGGCCAGTTGATGGATGGTTCCGGTCGAGGAGAGGGAGGTCGTCCTCGGTGACGTCGGCGAGGTCAAGGGGTGGCAGACCCATGAGTTCCTTGGCACGGGTCTTGGAGGCCATGGCCTCGATGGCGTGGCCCCGAGGGGCGGGCGGCGTCGGCGGGAGGGCTTCGCCTTCGGCGATGCGGACCTGGAGGGCGACCAGGTCGACGCCGAACACGGCCTCGGTGACGGGGTGTTCGACCTGGAGGCGGGTGTTCATCTCCAAGAAGTGGGCCTTGGAGTCGGCGACCAGGAACTCGACGGTGCCGGCGCCCCGGTAGTCGGTGGCCTTCGCGGCGCGTACGGCGAGGGTGTGGAGCTCGTCGGTCAGCTCGGGGCTCAGGCCGGGCGCGGGGGCTTCCTCGATGACCTTCTGGTGGCGGCGCTGGAGGGAGCAGTCGCGGGTGCCGAGCACCCAGACGGTGCCGTGGGCGTCGGCGAGGACCTGGACCTCGACGTGGCGTCCGCCCTCGATGTAGGGCTCGACGAAGACGGTGCCGTCACCGAAGGCGGCGAGGGCCTCGGTTCGGGCCGACATCAACTGATGATTGATGTCTGTCAGTTGACGAACGATCCTCATTCCGCGTCCGCCGCCACCCGCCGAGGCCTTGATGAGGAGAGGGAGGTCGTGAGGAGAGGGAGGTCGTCCTCGGTGACGTCGGCGAGGTCAAGGGGTGGCAGACCCATGAGTTCCTTGGCACGGGTCTTGGAGGCCATGGCCTCGATGGCCTCGGGGGGCGGGCCGATCCAGGTGAGCCCGGCGCCGGTGACGGACCGCGCGAAGTCGGCGTTCTCGGAGAGGAAGCCGTAGCCGGGGTGCACGGCGTCGGCGCCGGCGGCGAGGGCGGCCTTCACGATGAGGTCGCCGCGCAGGTACGTCTCGGCGGGCGTGACCCCCGGCAGCCGTACGGAGCTGTCCGCCTCTCGTACGTGCAGGGCGCCCGCGTCGGCGTCCGAGAACACCGCGACCGTGGAAATGCCCAGGTCACGGCAGGTGCGGAAGACCCGGCAGGCGATCTCGCCCCGGTTGGCGACAAGTACGGACTCGATCATGGCCCTCACATCCGGAAGATGCCGAAGCCGCCGCGGGCGCCTTCGACGGGAGCGGTGTGGATCGCCGACAGGCAGATTCCGAGGACGGTGCGGGTGTCGCGGGGGTCGATGACCCCGTCGTCGTACAGCCGCCCGGACAGGAACATCGGCAGCGACTCGGCTTCGATCTGCTGCTCCACCATGGCGCGCAGCGCGGCGTCCGCGTCGTCGTCGTACGGCTGCCCCTTGGCCTCGGCGGAGGCCCGGGCCACGATCGACAGGACGCCGGCCAGCTGCTGCGGCCCCATGACGGCGGACTTGGCGCTCGGCCAGGCGAACAGGAAGCGGGGGTCGTAGGCGCGGCCGCACATGCCGTAGTGCCCGGCTCCGTAGGAAGCCCCCAGCAGCACTGACAGATGAGGAACTCTGGAATTCGACACCGCATTGATCATCATCGCGCCGTGCTTGATGATGCCGCCCTGCTCGTACTCCTTGCCGACCATGTAACCGGTGGTGTTGTGGAGGAAGAGGAGGGGGATGTCGCGCTGGTTGGCGAGCTGGATGAACTGGGCGGCCTTCTGCGACTCGGCGGAGAAGAGGACGCCCTGGGCGTTGGCGAGGATGCCGATGGGGTAGCCGTGCAGCTCGGCCCAGCCGGTGACCAGGCTGGGCCCGTAGAGCGCCTTGAACTCGTCGAAGTCCGAGCCGTCCACGATCCGGGCGATGACCTCGCGCGGGTCGAAGGGGGTCTTGAGGTCCTCGGGCACGATGCCGAGCAGCTCGTCCTCGTCGTACTCGGGCGGCTCTACGATCTTGGTCGGATCCGGCTGCGCCTTGCGGTGGTTGAGGCGGGCGACGATGCGGCGGGCCTGGCGTATCGCGTCCTGCTCGTCGACGGCGAAGTGATCGGCGAGCCCGGAGGTACGGGCGTGCATCTCGGCCCCGCCGAGCGACTCGTCGTCGCTCTCCTCGCCGGTGGCCATTTTCACCAGGGGCGGCCCCCCGAGAAATACTTTGCTCCGTTCCCTGATCATCACCGTGTGGTCCGACATGCCGGGGACGTACGCGCCGCCGGCGGTCGAGTTCCCGAAGACGACGGCGATGGTGGGGATGCCGGCCGCGGACAGCCGCGTGATGTCACGGAAGATCGCCCCGCCCGGGATGAAGATCTCCTTCTGGGAGGGGAGATCGGCGCCGCCGGACTCGACGAGGCTGATGCAGGGCAGCCGGTTGGTGTACGCGATCTCGTTGGCGCGCAGGGCCTTCTTGAGCGTCCAGGGGTTGGACGCGCCGCCGCGCACGGTGGGGTCGTTGGCGGTGATCAGGCACTCGACGCCCTCGACGGTGCCGATGCCGGTGACCATCGAGGCGCCGACGGGGTAGTCGCTGCCCCACGCCGCGAGCGGCGACAGTTCCAGGAACGGGGTGTCGGGGTCGAGCAGCAACTCGACGCGCTCGCGGGCCAGTAGCTTTCCGCGCCTTCGGTGCCGGTCGGTGTATTTGGCCCCGCCACCGGCGAGGGCCTTCTCGTGCTCGGCGCTCAACGCGTCGAGCTTGACCCGCATGGCTGCGGCTGCCTGGCGGTGTTCGGGGGTGGTGGGGTTGAGGGTGGTGGGGTTGAGGGTGGTGGGGAG
>NZ_LGDD01000299.1 GCF_001279695.1 Streptomyces sp. WM6378 | reverse complement strand
CCCTTTACACCCCCGACCCCTCCCGAACCTCAACTTGCGCCCCCTCCACATCCCCAGCCCCCGCCGACGCCTCCGGCACCCCCTCCACCGACAGCCCTCGCATCAGCGCCCAGTACCCCACAGCCGCCCCCGTCCCCAGCACCGCGCAAGTTCCCCACAGCCACTCCGCCCCGAAGTGGTCGATCACGTAGCCCGACATCAGGGGGGCGACCAGTGCTGCCACCGACCAGGACATCGTGTAGATGCCCTGGTAGCGGCCCCGGCCGTGGACGGGGGAGAGGCGGACCACCAGGCCCGTCTGCGTGGGGGCGTTGACGATTTCCGCCAGGGTCCAGACGCAGATCGTCAGGGCGTACACCGCGACCGAACCCGCGAACGCCGTCAGGCCGAAGCCGTAGCCCGCGAGCAGCGCCGAGATGATCAGGAGGCGGCGCGGGTCGCGGTGCTGGATGTAGCGGGTGACGGGGATCTGCACCGCCACGATCAGGATGCCGTTCACCGCGATCGCCAGGCCGAAGTCGGCGCTGGAGAAACCGTCCGTGCCCATCGCGACCGGCAGACCCACGTAACCCTGTTGGAAGATCAGGGAGATGAGGAAGGACAGGCCCACCACGCCCATGAAACGGCCGTCCTTCAGCACCGTACCTATGCCGATCTGAGGTTCCGCTTCCTTCTCCACCGCCGTCCGCTCGGGGCGCGACTCCGGCAGCTTGAGGAACACCACGATCGCGCAGACCAGCGTCAGCGTCGCCTCGCCCAGGAAGCCCGCCAGGTAGCTGTACTGCGCGATGAAGCCCGCCGTCATCGACGAGATGGCGAAGCCCAGGTTGATCGCCCAGTAGTTGAGGGAGAACGCGCGCACGCGGTCCTGCGGCTTCACGATGTCCGCCATCATCGCCTGCACCGCCGGCCGTGACGCGTTGCTCGCCATGCCGACGAGGAACGCGACCCCCGCGATCGCCACCGGATCCGTCATGAAGCCGAGCAGCGCGACCGACAGAGCCGTCGACGTCTGGGCGATGACCAGGGTGGGGCGGCGGCCGAGGCGGTCGGTCATGATGCCCGCGCCGATCGACGAGACGACCCCGCCGAGCCCGTGCAGGGAGGCCACAAGGCCCGCGTACGAGGCCGAATAGCCCCGGTCCAGGGTGAGGTAGAGCGCCATGAAAGTGGCGACGAAGGCCCCGAGCCGGTTGATCAGGGTGCTGGTCCACAGCCACCAGAACTCCCGGGGCAGCCCCGAGACGGTTTCTCGTGCGGCGCGTCTCAGACTGGCGACGGACATGCGGCTTCCCCCGGAACTGTGCCACTCGCGTAAGTGGTGCGGCTGATGTCCGCAAGTTACAAGTGGCTGGTTCCCGGGGGCCAGTGAATTGACGGCGTCCGTCAATCGAGACGGCCCGGGAGCTAAGTCCCTGCGCGCGCGAGGGGCCCGTGGCGTCGATTAGGCTCGGACGCATGGCCGACGCACCGTACAAGCTGATCCTCCTCCGCCACGGCGAGAGCGAGTGGAACGAGAAGAACCTGTTCACCGGGTGGGTGGACGTCAACCTCACGCCGAAGGGCGAGAAGGAGGCGGCGCGCGGCGGTGAGCTGCTCAAGGACGCCGGCCTGCTCCCCGACGTGCTGCACACCTCCCTCCAGAAGCGCGCCATCCGCACCGCCCAGCTCGCGCTGGAGTCCGCGGACCGCCACTGGATCCCGGTGCACCGCAGCTGGCGCCTGAACGAGCGCCACTACGGCGCCCTCCAGGGCAAGGACAAGGCGCAGACGCTCGCCGAGTTCGGCGAGGAGCAGTTCATGCTGTGGCGCCGCTCGTACGACACCCCGCCGCCGGCGCTTGAGGACGGGACGGAGTTCTCGCAGAGCGACGACGCCCGCTACGCGACGATCCCGCCGGAGCTGCGCCCGCAGACCGAGTGCCTCAAGGACGTCGTGACGCGCATGCTGCCGTACTGGTACGACGGCATCGTCCCGGACCTGCTCGACGGCAAGACCGTCATGATCGCGGCCCACGGCAACTCGCTGCGCGCGCTGGTCAAGCACCTCGACGGCATCTCCGACGCCGACATCGCGGGCCTGAACATCCCGACCGGCATCCCGCTCGTGTACGAGCTCGACGCCGACTTCAAGCCGGTCAAGCCGGGCGGCACCTACCTCGACCCGGACGCGGCCGCCGCCGCGATCGAGGCCGTGAAGAACCAGGGCAAGAAGTAACCCAAGAGGCACCCTCGGTGGTTCCCAAGAGGGACCCCTGTAGTGCCCAACAGGTAACCCCTGTAGTTACGCACGCACCAAGGCAATCAAACCCCCTGCCTGCGGATTTGCCGCCGCGCAGGGGGTTTTGCGTTACGCCCCGTAGCGGGCCGCTCTCGCTCCGGTCGCCGACCCGGCGCCCTGTGGATAGCCTCAAAATGCGTATTTCGCCCGAACGGTGAGCCGAGTACCCGGACGGTGAGCCGAGTACGACGCCTCGTACGGCGAACCGCGCATCACCTGGGGGAGTCCGTCAAGACAGGAGTCCAATGTGAAAGCCACCCTGCGCAGCCGCTGCGTCCGGACGTTCGCGGCCGGTGCGCTGTCCGCTGCCCTGCTGACCGCCGGCGCGGCCGGCACCTTCGCCCATGCCGCCGCGAGCCCCAAGCCGAAGCCGTCCACTTCCGCGTCCAAGTCGGCCGCGTCCATCACCGTGAAGGCGTCGTCGGCCTCGGTGAAGGCCGGTGACAAGGTGACGTTCACGGGCCGCACCTCGGGCTTGCCCATAGGCACCAAGCTGGTGCTCCAGCACAAGAAGGGCAGCAAGTGGACGACCCTGCAGGCCAGCACCCTGGTCAAGCAGGGCAGCAGCTACTCCCTTGAGGCCAAGCTCAACGACAAGGGCAAGCAGGAACTGCGGATCAAGTACGACGAGGTCACCTCGCCGTCCGTCACCGTCACGGTGAAGTGAGTCGTCACCGCGAAGTGAGTCGTCACCGTGCAGTGAGCCGGCCCCAGCGATGAGCCGGCCGCGGCGATGAAGGAGGGGCCCCGCCCGAGCCGGGCGGGGCCCCTCCTCGTGCTGGGACTCATGCTGGGAACAACACCGTCGGCGGGATCAGCCGCCGCATTGGCAGGGCGCGCCCGACTGGCAGCCGCAGCCGCAGCCCGAGCCGCAGCCGCAAGCGCCGATCAGTGGGAGCCGGACCACTTCGACAGGGGTGACAGGTGCTTCCTGGCGTGGTTCGGACGTGGGCGAATCGGCCATGGGTCCCTCCCGGGGTAGGCAGACGCAAGGAGCCTTCGCTCATTGCATGCCCACTTCGGCGGGCGCGTCAACGGCGCACGCGCGCAAGCCTGTTGGGGCCACACCGGCGCCTGCCGGGTGTCAGGTCCCCTCGACCGTCGTGGCCGCCTGGAGTTCGTCGGCGTGTTCGCCGGTGACCAGGTAGACGACGCGCTTGGCGACCGACACCGCGTGGTCCGCGAAGCGCTCGTAGTAGCGGCCGAGCAGGGTCACGTCCACCGCGGTCTCGATGCCGTGCTTCCAGCGGTCGTCCATCAGGTGCTGGAACAGCGTGCGGTGCAGCAGGTCCATCTCGTCGTCGTCCTGCTCCAGCTGGAGGGCCAGGTCGACGTCCTTGGTGATGATGACCTCGGCGGCCTTCGCCATCAGGCGCTGGGCGAGCTGGCCCATCTCCAGGATGGTGGCGTGCAGGTCGTGCGGAACGGCGCGCTCCGGATAGCGAAGGCGGGTCAGCTTGGCCACGTGCTGGGCGAGGTCGCCCGAGCGCTCCAGGTCGGCGCTCATGCGCAGGGAGGTCACGACGATCCGCAGATCGGTGGCGACCGGCTGCTGGCGGGCCAGCAGGGCTATCGCCCGGGCCTCCAGGTCGTGCTGGAGATCGTCGACCTTCTGGTCGGCCGCGATCACGCTCTCGGCGAGCTTCAGATCGGCGTCGAGCATGGCCGTGGTGGCGCGCCCGATCGCCGACCCGACAAGGCGGGCCATTTCGACCAGGCCCTCGCCGATCGAGTCAAGTTCCTCGTGGTACGCGTCCCGCATGGGTGTCCCTCTCTACAACGTCTCCGGGGGGCCGGGGGTGCCTGTGAACCCCACGCTCCCACGTTCCGTCCGTTACGCGTCCGATTCGGCCATAGGAAGTGAACCGTCCCTATCACCTCGGTGAACTCTGGGCGACGAACGTTCGAGCGGCCACCCATTTGGCTGGGTCAGTGTCGGTGGGGCCGCATAACCTGGGTGCATGGACGTGAACGCGGCGGTCGCCGCATTGGCAGCGATCGCCGGGGTGTGCACCGGCGTGATCGCCATGCTGGCGTTCCGCTGGAGCGAGCGCGACCAGGCGCGGCCCACCCGGACATCCCTGCACACCGACGCCGTACTGCCCCCGGGCGTGGACACGGTCCTTTCCGTACTGCGCTCCTCCGCGGTCGTCCTCGACGAGAGCGACTCGGTGGTCAAGGCCAGCTCCGCGGCGTACGCGCTCGGCCTGGTCAGGGGCGGCAAGCTGGCCGTCGAGCCCATGCTGCACATGGCCCGCGACACCCGCCGCGACGGCGAGATACGGCAGGTCGAGCTCGACCTGCCCCGGCGCGGCACGGGCCGGGGCGAGGCCCTCGCGGTCTCGGCCCGGGTCGCCCCGCTCGGCTCCCGGCTCGTCCTGCTCCTGGTGGAGGACCTCACCGAGGCCCGCCGCATCGAGGCCGTACGGCGGGACTTCGTGGCCAACGTCAGCCATGAGCTCAAGACCCCCACCGGGGCGCTCTCCCTGCTCTCCGAGGCCGTCATGGACGCCTCGGACGACCCCGAGGCGGTCACCCGCTTCGCCGGCCGGATGCAGATCGAGGCGACCCGGCTCACCAACCTGGTCCAGGAACTCATCGACCTCTCCCGCGTCCAGAACGACGACCCGCTGGAGGACGCCGAGCCGGTCCGCGTCGACGAACTCGTCGCCGAGGCCATAGACCGCTCCCGGCACCCCGCGTCCACCAAGCAGATCACCATGGCCGCGGGCGGCACCGCCGACCTGTACGTCTGGGGCAACCGCGGCCAGCTCGCCGCGGCCCTGGGCAACCTGGTCGAGAACGCCGTGAACTACTCGCCGGCCAGGACCCGGGTCGGCATCGCCGGGCGCCGCATCGCCGCGCCCGGCGGGGACCTGATCGAGATCGCCGTGACCGACCAGGGCATCGGCATCTCCGAGAAGGACCGCGAGCGCGTCTTCGAGCGCTTCTACCGGGTGGACCCGGCCCGCTCCCGTGCCACTGGCGGCACGGGCCTTGGCCTGGCCATCGTCAAGCACGTGGCCGCCTCGCACGGCGGGGAGGTCACGGTGTGGAGCTCCGAGGGACAGGGCTCCACCTTCACCCTGCGGCTGCCGGAAGCCGGCGCCGTTCGGGACCGCGCCTCCGCCGGGCGCGGGCCTGTCACGGTCGACGAGGACGAGGACGTCCCGTACGAGACCTTCAGTTCCGCTGTGCCTGAATCACAAGCCATAGTTCCTGCCCCGGAGGTCCTTCCGTGACCCGAGTGCTCGTCGTCGAGGATGAGGAATCCTTCAGCGACGCCCTGTCCTACATGCTCCGCAAGGAGGGCTTCGAGGTCGCGGTGGCGGCCACCGGGCCCGACGGCCTGGACGAGTTCGAGCGCAACGGCGCCGACCTGGTTCTGCTGGACCTGATGCTGCCCGGCCTGCCGGGCACCGAGGTCTGCCGTCAGCTCCGCGGCCGCTCCAACGTCCCGGTCATCATGGTGACCGCCAAGGACAGCGAGATCGACAAGGTCGTGGGCCTGGAAATAGGAGCCGACGACTACGTCACCAAGCCGTTCTCCTCGCGCGAGCTGGTGGCCCGCATCCGGGCCGTCCTGCGCCGCCGCGGCGAGCCGGAGGAGGTCACCCCGGCCGCCCTGGAGGCGGGCCCGGTCCGCATGGACGTCGACCGCCACGTGGTCACCGTCTCCGGTGGCAAGGTCGACCTCCCGCTGAAGGAGTTCGACCTCCTGGAGATGCTCCTTCGCAACGCGGGCCGCGTCCTGACCCGCATGCAGCTCATCGACCGGGTCTGGGGCGCGGACTACGTCGGCGACACCAAGACACTGGACGTCCACGTCAAGCGCCTGCGCGCCAAGATCGAGCCGGACCCGGGCGCGCCGCGCTACCTGGTGACGGTCCGCGGCCTGGGCTACAAGTTCGAGCCGTAGGCCGTACAGAGGCGCCGTGTAGAGACGCATGGACGCATAGGCGCATAAAAAGGAGGGCGGGCCCGGATCAGATCCGGGCCCGCCCTCCTTTTTATGCGCCTACACGGGTACGTCAGTGACCCGCCGCCGTGTGCGACGGCGAGCCGGAGCCCGCGGGCTTGCCGCTGCCGCCCGGGGTGTTCGGCGTGGCCGAGCCGGACGGGGCGCCCGAGACAGGGGCCGACGGCTCGCCCGAGGGGGTCTCCTTGGGCTTCGGGAGCTCGCTGGGGCCGACGCCCTGGAAGTAGCTGGTGGCCGGGACCACGAAGGCGTCCAGGCTCACCGCGCCGGTCTTGCTGAACTGGAAGGTGACCTTCTGCGCGTCGCCGTTCTTGGCGGCCTCGCGGCCGTTGGCGACGACCGCGGAGGCGTTGCCCTTGCCGCCGAGCACGACGGAGCCGTGCGCCGGGACGGTGATCGGGCCGGCGCCCTTGGCCGGGGAGAGCTTGACGGCGGCGCTGCCGACCTGGACCGAGTCCAGCGTCTGCGGGTCGGTGCCGTTGTTGAACAGCGTCGCAGCGACGACGGCCGGGCCCTCGGCGTCGACCTTCGGCTGGGTGACGACCGTCGCGTTCTGGACCTTGATGTCGCCCACGGTGACGTAGGCGCTGTCCGCCTTGACCCCGAGCGTCTGGGCCCCGTTGCCCGCGGCACAGGCGGAGAGGGAGGCGAGCGAGAACGCGATGGCAGAAGCGGCGAGGGCGCCGCGTCGAAGGCTGCGGCTCACGGCGGCGGCAACTCCTTGGACGTACGAGACGGACTGCTTCGGACGGGCTACGGGTCAGCCGGCCGCATACCTAAGGGCCAGCTAAGGGTGTGTCAGCGGGCCTAGATTACCGAGCCGCCCGACGCGCCCCGCACCCGACCCGCCCCTTGGGGCGACGGGCCCGCCGAACTCGGGTGGATCACGTTCCGATCTTGGTCTTTCGTACGCCGTTCACATATGCCGGGTGATCAATTTCCCGGGCCGCCACACATTCCTTACCGAAAATCCCCGGGAGTGGTCCGACCGGGTCGTTCGTTGATCAATTCCGGAAAGAATCCCGCACGGCCGAACGGGTGAACGAGCGCCGAACGGAGTAGATGAAGTTCACCGTCCGGAATCCGGCAAACCGGGACGTTCGGCCTCTGTGGGCGCCGATCGGGGGTGCGTAACGTACGCGTTTCGCAGCCCCTTCGCAGCTGCTCCGACCTGCGAATACCGCGTTCCGCAAGCCCTCCGCAGCACGTTCCTGTTGCTGTTGTCAAGCCCCGAGATATGCCCTGACCTGCGAAAACGCCATTCAGAAGAAGCCGTATCCGTGTTACCCTGGATAGCCACGGAAGGGGTACCTGTCACATGACGTTCAAGGTTGGCGACACCGTGGTCTATCCCCATCACGGGGCCGCGCTGATCGAGGCCATCGAAACTCGCCAGATCAAAGGCGTGGACAAGACCTACTTGGTGCTCAAGGTCGCCCAGGGCGACCTGACTGTGCGCGTGCCCGCGGACAATGCGGAGTTCGTCGGCGTTCGCGATGTAGTTGGTCAGGACGGGCTGGACCGGGTCTTCGAGGTGCTGCGCGCGCCGTACGCGGAGGAGCCCACGAACTGGTCCCGTCGCTACAAGGCAAATCTCGAGAAGCTCGCCTCCGGCGATGTCATCAAGGTCGCCGAAGTGGTGCGTGACCTGTGGCGTCGTGAGCGCGAGCGCGGACTGTCCGCAGGTGAGAAGCGCATGCTCGCCAAGGCGCGCCAGATCCTGGTGAGCGAGCTGGCCCTCGCGGAGAACACCAACGAAGACAAGGCCGAGGCTCTTCTCGACGAGGTCCTCGCGTCCTGACGCCGTCAGTTCCGGGGCCCGGTTAGTTCCGGGATCCCGCCCCGGAATGCCCGGCATTGCCGCGGTGCCCGCTGACCAGCAGTGAAAATTGCTGTGTCGCCGGGCGCTGCGGCATGTTCGTATCCCCTCGCCGTCAGCGCTCGCACTCTGTGTGTACCGTGCCGGGCCCGGGCGGCCTGCCTGACCGGTCGTCACGGAAGGGCCGGTCAGGGCGTCGCGCCCGGCACTCCCCCAGGCTCCAGGAGCAGGGGGTACCCCCAGGCCATACCCATGTCGTTTGAGGACACAAACCTTGTCAGACGAATCGCGCCCTTTCCGCACTGCCGCGGTGATTCCAGCGGCCGGCCGCGGCGTGCGGCTCGGCCCGGGCGCCCCCAAGGCGCTCCGCGCGCTGAACGGCACGCCGATGCTCATCCACGCCGTCCGGGCGATGGCCGCCTCCCGCGCCGTCTCGCTCGTCGTCGTGGTGGCCCCGCCGGACGGCGCCATCGAGGTGAAGAACCTCCTCGCCGAGCACGCCCTGCCGGACCGCACCGACTTCCTCGTGGTGCCCGGCGGCGAGAGCCGGCAGGAGTCCGTGAAGCTCGGCCTGGACGCGCTGCCGCCCGGCTTCGACGTCGTACTGGTCCATGACGCGGCCCGCCCGCTCGTTCCCGTGGACACCGTCGACGCGGTCATCGAGGCGGTTCGCGACGGAGCGCCCGCCGTCGTGCCCGCCCTCCCGCTCGCCGACACCGTCAAGCAGGTCGAGCCGCGTGCCGACGGCTCGCCGGAGCCCGTCGTCGCCACTCCCGAGCGGGCCCGGCTCCGCGCGGTGCAGACCCCGCAGGGCTTCGACCACGCCACGCTCGTACGCGCCCACGAGAGCGTCACCGAGAACGTCACGGACGACGCCAGCATGATCGAGCAGCTCGGCCTGACCGTCGTCGTGGTGCCCGGCCACGAAGAGGCGTTCAAGGTGACCCGGCCGCTCGACCTCGTGCTCGCCGAGGCCGTACTCGCACGACGGAGGGCCAACGATGGCTTCTGAGACCGCCGGCCCCGTGATCCCGCTCGTCGGGATCGGCACCGACGTCCACGCCTTCGAGCGCGGGCGCGAGCTGTGGTGCGCCGGGCTGCTCTGGGAGGGTGAGGAGTACGGCCTCGCCGGGCACTCCGACGGGGACGTCGCCGCCCATGCCGCGTGTGACGCGCTGTTCTCGGCGGCCGGCGTCGGCGACCTCGGCGCGCACTTCGGCACCGACCGCCCCGAGTGGTCCGGCGCCGCGGGCGTGACCCTGCTCGCCGAGGCCGCCCGCATCGTGCGCGCCGAGGGGTACGAGATCGGGAACATCGCGGTGCAGGTCATCGGCGTACGGCCGAAGATCGGCAAGCGGCGCGACGAGGCTCGGAAGGCGCTGTCGGCCGCGGCCGGGGCGCCCGTCTCGGTGTCCGGCACCACCACGGACGGGCTCGGTCTGACCGGCCGGGCCGAGGGGCTCGCGGCGATCGCCACGGCGCTGGTGTACCGGGCGCGGTAGAAGTCGATCACCCCGCGGAAGATCGTCGGGCGGGTCCGACACCCAACAGTCGCCAAATTGTGTGCCCCGAGGCCCGGAAGGGTCGCGGGGCACTGGTATTGGGCCACTACCCTTGTGGGGTGACCATTCGCCTGTACGACACCAGCGCCCGGCAGATTCGTGATTTCGTTCCGCTCTCGCGGGGTTGTGTCTCGATCTACCTGTGTGGTGCCACGGTTCAGGCGGCTCCGCATATCGGGCACATCCGGTCGGGGCTGAACTTCGACATCATGCGGCGCTGGTTCGAGTACCGGGGTTATGACGTCACGTTCATCCGCAATGTCACGGACATCGACGACAAGATCATCAGGAAGTCGGGCGAGCAGGGCCGTCCGTGGTGGTCGATCGGGTACGAGAACGAGCGCGCGTTCAACGACGGCTACACCGCGCTGGGCTGCCTGGCGCCCACGTACGAGCCGCGTGCGACCGGGCACATCACCGAGATGGTCGAGATGATGCGCGGTCTGATCGAGCGCGGGCATGCTTATGAGGCGGACGGCAGCGTCTATTTCGACGTGCGTTCCTTCCCGGGCTATCTCCAGCTGTCCAACCAGGACATCGATGATCTGCGCCAGCCCGCCGAGGAGGGCATCACCGGCAAGCGGGATCCGCGGGACTTCGCGATGTGGAAGGCGACCAAGCCGGGCGAGCCCGACTGGGAGACGCCGTGGGGGCGGGGCCGGCCGGGCTGGCACCTGGAGTGCTCGGCGATGGCCCACAAGTATCTGGGCTCCGCGTTCGACATCCACGGCGGCGGCCTCGATCTGGTCTTCCCGCACCACGAGAACGAGATCGCCCAGGCCAGGGCCTACGGTGACGACTTCGCCGCCTACTGGGTGCACAACGCGTGGGTGACGATGTCCGGCGAGAAGATGTCGAAGTCGCTGGGCAACAGTGTGCTGGTCTCGGAGATGGTCAAGCAGTGGCGGCCGATCGTGCTGCGCTACTACCTGGGCACCCCGCACTACCGGTCGATGATCGAGTACAGCGAGGAGGCCCTGCGCGAGGCCGAGTCGGCGTTCGCGCGGATCGAGGGCTTCATCCAGCGCGTGGTGGAGAAGGCCGGTGGCATGGTCGAGCCCGCCGCCCAGGTCCCGCCCGCGTTCGCCGAGGCCATGGACGACGACCTGGGCGTGCCGCAGGCCCTCGCGGTCGTCCACACCACGGTGCGTCAGGGCAACAGTGCGCTGGCCGCCGACGACAAGGAAGCCGCCACCGCCCGCCTGGCCGAGGTCCGCGCGATGCTCGGCGTGCTTGGCCTGGACCCGCTGGATGCGCACTGGGCCGGCGAGTCCGACCGGGGCGAGGACCTCCACGGCGCCGTCGACACCCTGGTACGCCTTGTCCTGGAACAGCGTGAGGCCGCCCGCTCCCGCAAGGACTGGGCCGCCGCCGACGCGATCCGCGACCAGCTCACCCAGTCCGGCCTCGTCATCGAGGACAGCCCCACCGGCCCCCGCTGGACCCTCGGCCCACGCTGAACCCACACGCGACGTGCCGCCCGGGCGATCGGGCGGCACACTTCATATACGTACGTACACGATCTGCATCCGCATGTGGATCGCGGATTCACTGAGGAAATAGGTAGGTCATGGCCGGGAACAGCCAGCGCAGGAACCGCCGCACGTCCAACAAGAAGGGCGCTACGGTCGGCAGCGGTGGCCAGCGGCGCCGTGGCCTGGAGGGCAAGGGCCCCACGCCCAAGGCCGAGGACCGCAAGAAGCACAAGAAGAACCGCATCGCGACCGCCAAGGCCAAGCAGGCCGCGACGCGCCGCCCCGCACCCCGGCGCGGCGGCGCCAAGGGCGCGTCCGAGATGGTCGTGGGCCGCAACCCGGTCTTCGAGGCGCTGCGCGACGGCGTCCCGGCGACCACGCTCTACGTCCAGCAGTACATCGACAACGACGAGCGCGTCCGCGAGGCCCTCCAGCTCGCCGGCGAGCGCGGCAACATCAACCTGATGGAGGCCCCGCGCGCCGAGCTCGACCGGATGACGAACGGCCTCAACCACCAGGGCCTCGTCCTCCAGGTCCCGCCGTACGAGTACGCGGACCCGCAGGAACTCACCGCGCTCGCGTACGACAACGGCGAGGACCCGCTGATCGTCGCGCTCGACGGCGTGACCGACCCGCGCAACCTCGGCGCCATCGTCCGCTCCACCTCCGCCTTCGGCGGCCACGGCGTGGTCGTGCCCGAGCGGCGCGCGGCCGGCATGACGGCGGGCGCCTGGAAGTCGTCGGCGGGCACCGCGGCCCGTACGCCCGTCTCCCGCGTCACCAACCTGACGCGCGCCCTTGAGGCGTACAAGAAGGAAGGCCTCACGATCGTCGGCCTCGCCGCCGACGGCGAGCACACGGTCGAGGACCTGGAGCAGATCGGCGGCCCCGTCGTCATCGTGATCGGCAGCGAGGGCAAGGGACTTGGCCGGCTCGTCGGCGAGACCTGCGACTACCGCGTGCGGATCTCGATGCCGGGCGGCGCCGAGTCCCTCAACGCCGGTGTGGCCGCGGGCATCGTGCTCTACGAGGCGGCCCGCCGCCGCGCCTGACCTGGGTGATCTTGACGGGTCTCGGACAGATTCGGGCCCGTCAAGCAGTGTCCTAAACCCCCATCACTCGGTTAGATGAGTGTGGACACCAGAACGCCCCGGCCCGGGTTCGACGACCAGCCTGCCCTGAGCATGGTCAAGGTGGACTGCGACCCCGCGCAGGTCATCGTCAACCACGCGAGCTTCCGGGTGCAGCTTGCGCCCAAGTCGCTGCCGAAGCCCCTCATTTCGAGCACCGCGGTCCGCCGCAGGGCGCCCGTGGTGTGGAGCGGGAAGTCGGCGCCGGGGGCGAGCGGACTCCTGCAGGCGGTCCGCGCCACCTCCGTCGCCGTCGCCGGCGGCGCGGGCGAGCGCTACGACTCCGGCTCGACGCAGGTCATCCCGCGCATCACCGTCGACGACGCGAGGCCGACGCCGCTCATCCCCAGACCCGGCGCGGCACCGGAGACCGCACTGCTCCCGCAGATGCGCACTCCCTACCGCCAACAGCCGTACGGACAGGGCGAGTTCGAGGACTTCGACGAGCTCGACGGCGACGGGGGCGACGGCTCGACCGCCAAGCGGCGCGGCGCCGAACCGGTCCGGCACGCCTATTACCCGGGCCGCCGGATGAACCTCGGCGTCGTGCTGCTCCCGCTGCGCGTCTTCCTCGGTTTCATCTCCGTGTACGCAGGCATGGGCAAGCTGTGCGACCCCGTGTACTTCGACGGCGGCGAGCGCGGCTCGATGGTCAAGTGGCTGAATTCGCTGCACCCTTGGGCGCTCGCCGAGCCCCTGCGCGACTTCGCACTCCAGCACCCCGTGGGCGCCGGCCTGACCGTCGCGTTCCTCCAAGTCGTCGTCGGCGTACTGACGATGCTGGGCCTGTGGCAGCGGGTGGCGGCCGTGTTCGGCGCGCTCCTTTCGGCGGCCCTGCTCGTGACGGTCAGCTGGCAGACCGTACGCGCCTACGACGCGCCCGACATCATCTACCTCGCCGCCTGGTCCCCGCTGATCATCGCGGGCGCCCCGGTGTACTCGCTGGACGCCCGGCTCGCCGGCGAGGCCTGGCGCAAGCTCGGGCCGCGCTCCGAACTGTGGGAGCTGCGGCGGCGGGTGCTGCGGCGCGGCCTGGTCATGACGACCGTCGTGGTCGGCCTCACCCTGACGACCGGCGCGCTCCTGGGCGGCGCGGTCCGCTCCACCACCGTGGTGACCGTGCCCGGCCCCGACGACGACCCGACCAACTACCTGCCCGGCACTCCGCTGCCGAGCGAGACCGGCCCCGCGCTCGCGCCCCGTACACCCATCAGGAGCGCCAAGCCGTCGGCCAAGGCCAAGACGTCGGCGAGCCCGTCGGCGAAGCCGTCCAAGAAGCCGAAGGTCCACCAGACCGTCTCCGCGGGCACCACCGGCCAGCCGAGCCACTCCGCCGGCACCGGCGGCGGCCAGCCCCCGTCCCGCCACCGCAGCACCCCGCTGGCCCCGCCGTCGACGAGCGCGGGCCCGACGTCGTCGGGCAGCACGGGCTCAAGGGGCGGCGGCAACCGCAACCCCATCGGGGGGCTGCTGGGCTAGCGGCGGAACAGCACAGCGGAGGGGCCGGACACTTCAGGTGTCCGGCCCCTCCGGCGTTCACGCGAAGGCCCTCACAGGGCTCAACTCCGCTGAGCAGCAAGCTCCTTGGCCGCCTCCGTGAGGTCCTTCGCCGTGTCGATGGCTCGCCAGTACGCCCCGTGGGGCAGCGGGAACCCGGCCAGGCGGCGCTCCCGGGCGAGGCGGGGGAACGTGGTGCGCTCGTGGTCGCCGACGTCCGGCAGCATCGCGGTGAAGGCCGCGGAGAAGACGTACACGCCCGCGTTGATGAGGTATGGCGAGGGCGGCGACTCGATGAAGTCGGTGATGTGACCGAAGGCGTCGGTCTCGACGGCGCCCCACGGGATGCGGGGGCGGGCCAGGGCCAGCGTGGCGGTCGCGTCGCGCTCGCCGTGGAAGGAGGCCATCTCGCGGAGCGAGAAGCGCGTCCAGATGTCGCCGTTGGTGGCGTACCAGGGCTGGTCGGGGTGTGGCAGCGAGGCCGCTGCGTACTTGAGGCCGCCGCCCCGGCCCAGCGGCTCGTCCTCGACGACCGTGGTGACACGCAGCGGAAGATCGGCCTTTGCCAGCCAGTCCTTCAGGACGTCGGCGAGGTGGCCGCAGGAGACGACGGCGTCAGTGACGCCCTCGGCGGCCAGCCAGGCGAGCTGATGGCCGATGATCGGGATCCCGGTGCCCGGGATCTCGACCATCGGCTTCGGGCGGTCGTCGGTGTACGGACGAAGTCGTGAGCCCTGGCCGCCCGCCAGGACCACGGCCTGCGTCGGAAACGTCGCAGTTGTGCTCGCAGTCATGCGGTGAACGATAGGCGTCCCCGCAGCGGGGCGTCACCGCTCCTGGGCCACGCCGGAGGCGAAGGAGGTGTCGCAGACGGGGCGGGAGTACGACTGGGCCTTCACGGGGCCGTAGTGCTCGACGGCGGCCCTGCCGAGCGCGCGGGCGATCGACATGCAGTGCTGGGCGAGCGAGGGGCGGTGCTCCACCTCGCGCTGGAGGTGGGTCAGCGCGGTGCCGGGGTCCTTCTCCTGGAGCTCGGTCAGGAGCGCGTCGCGCAGGACGTCCTGCGGGGCACGGGACTTGGCGCGTACGGAGACGTTCTCGGAAGAGGCGGTCAGGATCTGCGATTCGTTGCCGGCCCAGTTGACCCGGGTGACCGCGAGCGTCCCGGAGAGAACGAGGACGACGGGCAGGACGAGGGCGAGAGTTCGGCCGATTCGGCGGGCTGTGTGCGTCACGGAGGCGAGCGTAGCGGGGAGTGATGATTTGGCGACATTTAGTCACCCTGTCGGGGGATGGTTCGACGCTGCTTTTCGAATCACGTGTTGACGAACGGGATTCGAAATGGCCGGTGTGCCGGGGTATTTGTCGACAACGGGCGGCGGCCCCGCACTCGCATGCGGGGCCGCCAAAATCGTAGACCCCCTGGTGGGGCCTTCGTAGCGTACTCAGTCGGTGAGGCGCTCGCCCGTCGAAGTGGAGAACACGTGGGTCTCACCCGGACGCGGGACGACGTGCAGCTGAGTGCCCTTGTCCGGGACGGCTCGGCCGTTCACGCGGACCACGAGGTCCTTCACTTCGCCGCCGACCTCGGCGGAACCGTACACATAGCCGTCGGCGCCGAGCTCCTCGACGACGTTGACGGTGACGGCGAGACCGGCCGGGGCGTCCGCGGACTCCTTGGTGAGGGCCTTCGCGGCGCCGCCGTTCTGCTCGACGATGTCGAAGTGCTCGGGGCGGACGCCGACGGTGACCGTGCGGTCGCCCCGGTCGGCCGCGGCGGACAGCGCCTCGCGGCTGACCGGCACCACGCTGTTGCCGAACTTCACGCCGCCGTCGGTGATCGGCACCTCGACCAGGTTCATGGCGGGCGAGCCGATGAAGCCGGCGACGAAGAGGTTGGCCGGGCGGTCGTACATGTTGCGCGGCGAGTCGATCTGCTGGAGCAGACCGTCCTTGAGGACGGCCACGCGGTCGCCCATCGTCATGGCCTCGACCTGGTCGTGCGTGACGTACACGGTGGTGATGCCGAGCCGGCGCTGGAGCGAGGCGATCTGCGTACGGGTGGAGACGCGGAGCTTGGCGTCCAGGTTGGACAGCGGCTCGTCCATGAGGAAGACCTGCGGCTCGCGCACGATGGCGCGGCCCATGGCGACGCGCTGGCGCTGGCCTCCGGAGAGCGCCTTGGGCTTGCGGTCGAGGTACTCGCTCAGGTCGAGGATCTTGGCGGCCTCCTCGACCTTCTTCCGGATCTCCGCCTTGTTCACGCCGGCGATCTTGAGGGCGAAGCCCATGTTGTCGGCGACGGTCATGTGCGGGTACAGCGCGTAGTTCTGGAACACCATCGCGATGTCCCGGTCCTTGGGCGGCAGGTGCGTGACGTCACGCTCGCCGATGCGGATCGCTCCGCCGTTGACGTCCTCCAGGCCCGCGAGCATGCGCAGCGAGGTGGACTTTCCGCAGCCGGAGGGGCCGACGAGCACGAGGAACTCGCCGTCCTCGATCTCGATCTCCAGACCGTCGACCGCGGGCTTGGTGGAGCCCGGGTAGATCCGGGTCGCCTTGTCGAACGTGACAGTGGCCATGACTGATGTGTCCCTTCACCGGCAGGAACGTGCCGGACGATCCGAGTAGAGGGAGAAGTGGTTTAGTCCACCTGAGTGGACTGGGTCAGGACGCTACCTGGGGATGCCCGTCCTGTCAGCAGTCCGCCCCCACGAACTTGTCAGCAGTACGGCCCCACGAACCTGTCGCCGGTGCGGCCCCACGAAATTTCCGGCCGCACCCGCGCGAGCGTTGGTTACACTTCACGGGTTGCCTCCTTAGCTCAGCTGGCCAGAGCACCGCTCTTGTAAAGCGGGGGTCGTCGGTTCGAACCCGACAGGGGGCTCTGCCGCAACACAGTGCAACAAAGCGTCCCGGGCCTGCCAGGTTCGGGACACTTGCTTTTTCGGGGTGTGGGGAGAGAGGCAGTCAACGCATGAGTCGTCGTTCCAGCGGGCTTGTCGGCGTCTGGGCGGAGGCGCAGCGTCAGCAGCAGCGCCAGCGGGAGGCGCAGCAGCGGGCGGTGGTACAGGAGCAGCGGCAGCAGCGGGCGTACGAGCGTGATCTCGCGCGGATGCAGCGCGAGCAGCAGGCGGCGTACCGGCAGGGGCGGGAAGCGGACGCCCGGCTTCGTACGGAGGAGTTGGAGGGGCAAGTCGCCCTGCTGGGCGGGCTGTTGGCGGACGGGTGCCGCGCGGCGCCGTTCCGGGTCGCGTCGCTGACCCGGGCGGAGCGGGTCGCGCCGTTCGAGCCCGGTCAGCTCGGGCAGCCGGTGGTGATGCCCGATCCGGCGCGCTATCAGGCCCAGGGCGGCTGGACGGCCGGGCGGCGGGCGCAGGCGCAGCAGGAGGCCGAGGCCAGGTACCAGCACGACTGGCGGGCCGCGCAGGCCGCCGAGGCACACCGCGTGCAGCAGCTCGCGGCGTACCGGGCGCAGTACGACGCGTGGGCCGCCGAGCAGCTCGCCGAGGTGCGCGGGCACAACGCGGGCCTCGCCCAGCTGGTGGACGCGCTGCGGGCCGGCGAGCCGGGTGCGGCCGTCGACTACTTCTCGGCCGCCCTCTACTCCTCGGGCGCCTGGCCCGAGGGCTTCCCCCGGCAGGTGTCCGCCGCCTTCGACCGGGGCGCGCGCCAGCTCGTCCTCGACTGGGAGCTGCCCGGGGTCGAGGTGGTCCCCGAGGTCAAGTCCGTTCGCTACGTGGCCAGTTCGGACCAGGAGAAGGAGTCGGCCCGGCCCGTCACCCAGCGGCGGGCGCTGTACCGGGACGCGCTCGCTCAGTGCATGCTGCTCGTGCTGCGCGAGGTGTTCGCGGCCGATGAGTTCGGCTGTCTTGAGTCGGTCGCCCTGAACGGCTTCGTCGACGATGTGGATCCTGCCACCGGGCGTCCGGCGGAGATCTTCCTCGCGACGGTGAGCGTGCCGCGTGCCGCGTTCGAGTCGCTGAACCTCGGGCAGGTCAGCGCGGTCGACTGCCTGGTGGAGGCGCTGCGCGGCCAGCTGTCCGTGCGGCCCGACCAGCGCACCGCCGTACGCCCCGGGCGGCGGCCCGCCGACGTCGGGACGGGCGTCGTGTCGCACGGGGGCGGCGAGGAGCCCGACCTGTTCACGATGGACCCCATCGAGTTCGAGGGCCTGGTCGCCGAGCTGTTCCGGGCACGTGGCATGCAGGCGCTCACCACCCAGCGCTCCAACGACGGCGGCGTCGACGTCGAGGCCCTCGACCCGGACCCGATCAGCGGCGGCCGGATCATCGTCCAGGTCAAGCGCTACCGCAACACGGTCCCGCCGACGGCGGTGCGCGATCTCTACGGCACGGTGCAGGGGGCCGGCGCCAACAAGGGCGTCCTGGTGACGACTTCTGGCTTCGGGCCCGGGTCGTACGGCTTCGCGGAGGGGAAGCCGTTGACGCTGGTGTCGGGGGCGGAGCTGGTGGATCTGCTGCATCAGCACGGCTTGCGGGGGCGGCTCGGTTCAGGCTCGGCCGAGCCGCCCGCTTCCGGGGAGGCGGCCGTCCCCGCCCAGCGGGCCGCGCGGGACGACGTTCCGGAGGACTTCAACATCCTCGGTATGACGTGGACCGGGGCGGTCTCGCTCGATGTGTGCGCGCTGGTGTGCCGGGGGTCTCGGGTGCTGGCCGAGGAACACTTCGTCTTCTTCAACAACCCGGAGAATCCCGGGAGTTCGGTACGGATGGTGCGGCCGGGGGCGGGGGGTGACCGGGCGGCGGTGCGGGTGGTCTTCGACGCGCTGCCGTCCGGCGCGGACAGGCTCGTGCTGGTGGCCGCGGTGGATCCGGAGGTGAATCCGGCCGGGGATCTGGGCGGGTTCACCTCGGCGGCGATATGCCTGCGGGATGCGGCGGGGCGTGAGCTGGACCGGCTCCCCGTCTCGGACGGGCGTCCGGGCGAGACGGCCCTGGTGCTCGGGTCTTTCCGCCGCCGGGCGGGGGGTGACTGGGACTTCGTCCCGGGTGGGAAGGGGTATCGGGGTGGGTTGGGGGAGTTGGTGGGCGAGTACGGGGTTGTGGTGGCCTGAGGGGTTGGCCCCCGCCCCGCCCCTTCCCGCTGTGACACTCTGCGGCTCCGCCGCGTGGCCTCCGGGGGTGTGGCTTGGCTGAGCCGGACTCCTGGGGCTCCGCCCCAGACCCCGGGGAGCCCCCACCCCACCCCTTCCCGAAACCCGCCGGGGGTTGAAGGACTCCTGGGGCTCAGCCCCGGACCCCGTTCGCGCCTCAAAGGCGCTCGTCCTCAAACTCCCCCAAGGCCTCAAGGGCCAGGGGGGACCCCCATGACGGGCTGAATATGGGCTGACGTCCGCTGTCGACATTGCCCGGCGGGTGGGGATGCCCGCATGAACACGCCGCCAAGAACGCCCCGCTAGGGGCGCGGGGAACTGCGCGCTCAGCCACGTACGGTCCGCGGTCGAAAGCGGGGTTGGGAGCGCGGGGAACCCCGCGACCAGCCGGGCGCCGGTCGCGGCAGAGCCACGGCGCAGAGGGGGGCTGGGCGCAGCCCAGGGGGGGGGTGGGTCAGTGGCGGCCCGCTATTCGGTCGGCCAGGGTCGCGATGCGGTCGGTCGCGGCCGCGTGGGTCAGCCGCTCTCGCCGGTCCGCGGCCCGGTACGCCGCGTACATCCCCTGCACCCCCAGCCACCGGAACGGCTCGGGCTCCCACTGCCGTACCTCGTGGTTGACCCACGGCAGAGCTGTCAGCGAGGTACCCCCCGCCTGCCCCGAGTCCTGCCGCACCAGGTCCCGCAACGTACGCGCCGCGAGGTTCGCCGTGGCCACGCCCGAGCCGACGTAGCCGCCCGCCCAGCCGAGCCCCGTCGTACGGTCCAGGGGTGACCGAGGCGCACCAGTCGCGCGGCACGCCGAGGACCCCCGACCAGGCGTGGCTCACGCGCGCCCCGGCCAGTTGGGGGAAGAAGCGCACCAGGATTTCCCGTAGCGCCTCGACCGTCGCCGCCTGGGTGCGGCCGTCGTTGTCCGTCCGCGAGCCGAAGCGGTACGGGACGCCGCGGCCGCCCAGGGCGATGCGGTCGTCCGCCGTGCGCTGCGCGTACATGTACGCGTGCGCCATGTCGCCCAGCGTCTCGCGCCCCGCCCAGCCGATCGCCTCCCACACCTCCGGCCCGAGCGGCTCCGTCGTGATCATGGAGGAGTTCATCGGCAGCCAGGCCCGCCGCTGCCCCTTCAGCGAGGCCGTGAACCCCTCGGTGCAGCGCAGGACGTAGGGCGCGCGCACCGTTCCGTACGGGGTGACGGCGTGCCGGGGCCGGATCTCGGTGACCGGTGTCGACTCGTACACCGTGACCCCGAGCGCCTCGACCGCCGTTGCGAGGCCCTTGAGCAGCTTCACCGGGTGGATGCGCGCCCCGTGCGGGGTCCAGGTGGCCCCGACCGCCCCGCTGACCCGGATCCGTTCCGCCGTCTCGCGCGCCCCGAGCAGTACCCGGTCCTTCTCGCCGAAAGCGATCTCGGCGGCGTGAAACGCCTTGAGGCGCCCCAACTGGGCTGGTGTATAAGCGACTTCGAGCACGCCGCCCTGGTGGATGTCGGCCTCGATCCCTTCCTCCCCGGCGACCCGCACCACCTCACCCACGGTGTCGTTCATCGCCTGCTGGAGGCGGACCGCGCTCTCCTGGCCGTGCAGCTTGGCGTAGCGGTCGCGGCCCGCGATGCCGTTGTACAGCCAGCCGCCGTTGCGGCCGGAGGCGCCGTAACCGCAGAAGCGGGACTCCAGGACGGTGATGTTGAGGAAGGGCGCCGCCTTCTTCAGGTAGTACGCCGTCCACAGGCCGGTGTATCCGCCGCCGACGATCACCACGTCGGCGGTCGTGTCGCCGGGCAGCGGCTCGCGGGGTGTGGGGATGCCGTCGGTTGCGTACCAGAAGGAGATTCCGCCGTTGATCGTGCTCATGGGCACGTTCGTACACCTGGGTCACCGGGCTGTCCACCCTCGGACAGCTCTCGGAGAGCTCTCGGGCAGTCCTTGAGAACCTACGGAATCCGCAGGTGGCAGGGCCGTTGCGGAATCCGTGGGACCAATGGCGGCGTGGGGCGGGACCTTTGGCGGCCGGGGCGGTGCGGTGGGGTGTTTAGTGTCGAAGGTTAGGAATTTTGCTCTGTTTTGTGCCGAAAGGTTGAATCTTCATGGGTGTACGCAGTTTCCGTCGTGCCGCCGTCGCAGTGGCGGCGGCCACGGCCCTCGGCCTGTCGGCGGCGGCCTGCTCCTCGGACTCGGGCTCGGGCACGTCCTCGCAGGCGGAGCTCACCGCGAAGACCTCCCCGGACGCCGCCACGCTCGCGAAGCTGCCCGCGAAGGTCGAGGGCGCGGAAATCGTCGTCGGTGATCCGAACGCGCCCCACACCGTGACGGTGTACGAGGACCCGCGCTGCCCGTTCTGCATGCACTACGAGGGCGGCGGAGCGGCGGCGGTCGCCAAGCTCGCCGCCGAGAAGAAGGTCAAGGTCCGCTACACGATTGCCTCGTTCCTCGACGCCAACTTCGGCGGGGACAGCTCGAAGCGGGCCGTGAACGCGATGCGGGCCTCGGTCGAGCAGGGCAAGTTCCCCGAGTTCCACGCGGCCGTGTTCGCGAGCCAGCCGGAGAAGGAGACGGACGACGCCTTCACCGCCGACAACCTCCTGAAGATCGCCGACAAGGTGCCCGGCCTGCGCGGGGCCGCCTTCGACAAGGCGGTACGGGAGAACACGTACAAGGACTTCGTGAAGGCGGCGGAGGGGGCGTTCGAGAGCTCGGGCGTCAACAGCAGCCCCGTGATCCTGATCGACGGGAAGAAGCCGGCGGGCGACGGCCGGGCGATCTTCAACGAGGAGGCGTTCAAGAAGGTGCTGGCGGACGCGGGCATCTCCTAGCGGGTGCGGTCCTTGGCCCGCGCCCCCGAGAACCCCATCCCCCGGCCGACCGTACGCAGCGCGTCGGCCGGGTTCCAGGGGGCGCCGCCCCGCCCGCGGGTGAGCGGGTAGCAGGCAAGCCCGACCAGCACGGACGCGAAGTGTCCGAGGTCGGTGAAGGTGCGCCCGCCGAGGAGCGGAGCGCCGTAGATGACGAGAATCACGGCGAGGTACAGGTAGCGAGAGGGCCTTGCGATCCGGTACGTGAGCACGGCGACGACTCCCGCCAGGGCATAACTCACGCCCACATCAAGGGTGTTGACGGCCGAGTGGGGTGCGTAGTCGTGCCGGATGGCCCACAGCAGGGCGCCCTCGCTGATGAAGGTGGCGGCCACGTGCGTGCCGAAGGCGACGATCAGCCAGCGCAGGGTGCCGAGCCAGCGTTCGGCCTGCGCGTGGAAGACGGAGTAGAGCACGGCGTACGGGAGCCAGCCGCCGCCGTCGATCCAGAAGGCGCTCGCGATCAGGACCCGGCGCGGGTTGGTCGACAGCTCGTGGATGTTGGTGGACCGCTGCCGCAGGAAGTCCGCCTCGAACTCCGGTGACATGTGGTGCATGGCGATGGTCGTGACGAACAGCGCGGCCAGCCAGAGGTAGGTGCCGGGGGCGCTGCGGATGTAACGCCGGACGCGGCGGAGCAGTCGCCCGCCGGGCGGAAATGGCCTCATGCCCCGATTCACGCACGGCGGCGGGACGGGCGGCGGGACCGACATTCGAGGCTAGCCATCCGGATCGGGGCATCCCGGGGATGGGCCAACGATGCGTCCGCTCCCTAGACTTGAGGTCATCGATCTGCCACGGGGGGTGGGCCATGGCCATTGAGCTGGCGGTCGCACTGGGGGCGCTTGCGGCACGCGCGGTCGTCGCCCAGCTGATCCAGGGCCGGCCCATGGACAACGCGGACTGGGCCGGGGTGGCGACCCAGGTGGTGGACGTCCTGGTCACCACGTCGACCCGGCAGGAGTCGGACGTCCATCAACTCGGCCAGAAATTCACTGAGTTGGGGCGCAAGGTCGACCTGGTCGGCGAGGAGGTCCGGAAGATCCCGGGGCGCGAGTTCGAGGAGTACATGGCCGCCGGACGCCGGTACGTACGGGATCTGCCCGACGCGTGGCGGAGCCGGAAGGACCGCCGCGAACTGATCCGCGACGCCCGCCGCGAGTTCGTGCACGCCTACGGGATCGCGGAACACATGAAGTCCCCGCAGCGTCAGGCGGTGGCGGACGTGGCCATCGCCGGCTGCTGGCTGTGGGTGCCCTCGCTGCCCGACGTGAGGAAGACGATCGGGGCGGCCCGGGGGATCCTGGAGAAGGAGATGCTGTACGGGACGTCGCTGCCGACCAAGTCGTACGCCGACGTGCTGTACCTCTGCAAGAGGTACGGCGAGCAGCCCGCGAACGCGGGGAAGCCGATCCTGCCGGCGACGCCGGGAAGGCCGCCCACCGGCGGGGCACGCCTCGCCGTCCGTGTGAAGTACGGCGACCCGGCCGTGTGCGCGGGGGTGGAGATGCGGGTGGAGGAACTCCCGCCCGAAGCCGACGACCCCCCGAGGGCGGCCCGCCCCGGCACGCGGAATCCCGACCCCCTGCCACTGGGGAGGTTCCCCCGGAACCCCCAGCCGCCGACGCTGTTCCCGCGAAACCCCCAGCCACCTGGGCGCTTCCAACGCACCCCTCAGCGAATCACGCACTTCCCGCTGAACCCTCAGCCATCCGTACGGGACCTGGGCTTCCCTCAGGCGCCCGTGCCGCCGCCACCGCGGAAAAGGGTCAGGGTCCACGTACGGAACCACCGGGCCGAGTGCATCGCGGTCTCCGTGACCGCCGACGCCGTCATCGCCCGGCTCCCCGGCGCGGGGAACACCCTGCCGACCGAGAACAGGGTGAGGCCCGGGGCGGCGGCGACCTTCGAACTGACCCGCCCGCGAGCCGCGCTCAACACGTCGATCCTGGCGGCGTCCGGCATCCCGGCCGTCCCGGGGCTCCCGAACATCGGCTTCGTCCTGCCGTAGGCCTGGTCCGGTGGTCCGGGGGCCGGTGGGTAGCGCGGGTCCGCAAGGCGAAACGGTCGCGCGGGAGGCCGGGGAGGCGGCCTACCCTGCGCCCATGACGACACCCATGACCACGCCCGTGCCGAAGCCGCCCGTGATTCGCGACGCCACGATCTCCGACGTCCCCGTGATCCACCAGATGGTCCGGGAGCTGGCCGAATACGAGAAGTGCCTGGACGAGGCGCGCGCCACCGAGGACCAACTCCGCGAGGCCCTGTTCGGCGAGCACCCGGCCGCGTTCGCGCACATCGCGCAGGACGAGTCGGGCAGCCCGGTGGGCTTCTCGCTCTGGTTCCTGAACTTCTCGACGTGGCGCGGGGTGCACGGCATCTACCTGGAGGACCTGTACGTACGCCCCGAGGCCAGGGGCGGCGGCCACGGCAAGGCCCTCCTGACGGAACTGGCCCGCATCTGCGTGGCGCGGGGGTACGAGCGCCTGGAGTGGTCGGTCCTGAACTGGAACACCCCGTCGATCGCGTTCTACGAGTCGCTGGGGGCGCGGCCGCAGGACGAGTGGATGGTGTACCGGCTTACGGATGAGGCGCTGGGCAGGCTCGGGGCGTAGCCGAAGGCTTTTGGCGACACGCGGCGCCCCGGCCGACAACCCCTTTCGCCGGCGCGCGCACCCTGGTGATGGATGCGCTGGCAGCTCTCGACTGACTCGTGGCGCGCTGGACCCGACTCGGATCAACTTCCTTTGCCATCAAGGGTGTTGGTTGTCCAGCCGAGCCATCCTCAAATCCTGGAGCGCCAGCGACGCCGCCTCCATCCCGCTGTTGAACGCCACCTCCGAGAGGATTCCCGGGGCCGCCACCTGGTCGCCCGCCAGGTACACGCCGTGGCCCCGGGCGATCGCGGGGCGGTCGCGCCAGGTCGTGCCGGGCGGGTCGACGGCGCCGGTGCGGCCCGTCGCGACGGCCTCGCGGCGCCACGTCTCGCGGGTGCGCCAGCCCGGGAACCCTGCGTCCAACAGGCACTCCGCACGTTCGATTCCGGCCGCCTTCGACTCGCCCGGGGCGATGGGGAAGTGGCCCTGGTACAGGTGCTCGCCGGCCGGGGCGAGGCCCGGGTCGTTGCCGGTGAAGCGTTCCAGCCAGCCGGGGGCGTCCAGGTCGGAGACCACGAACGGGTCGCCCCGGTGGGCGGCGAGCGCCAGGTCGAGCAGGGCGGCGCGGCCGCTCGGCCAGGTGAGGCCGGTGTCGCCGAGGAGGCGGCGGGCCGCGTCCAGGGAGGTGGCCACCACGACCGGACCCTCGGCGGTGCGGGGGAGTTCGCCGATGCGGGCGTCCGTTTCGATGCGTACGCCCAGGTCCCAGGCGCGCGACGCCATCCGCTCGATGAGCGCGCCCCAGCCGCCGACCGGGTAGTGCGCCTCCGGCGGCAGGGCCGCCGCGCGGTGCAGGCGCTCCTGCACGAAGCGGGCGGAGAGCGAACCCGGGTCGTGGTGGAAGAGGGCGACGGCTATGTAGAGCGCGGCCGCGCGGGCCCCCTGATGACCCACCTGCTGGGTGGCCCAGGTCGTGAAGTCGACGTCGACCGGGGCCAGTTCGGGCCGCTTGCGGGCCAGGCGCAGCAGGGCGAGCGGCGGGGTGCGGTGCAGGGTTCCGCGCCGGAGGAAGCGGAACCGTACCGCCTCCGCCGGGCGCACGGACGCGACCGGGCCGAGCAGTCCGCGCTGCTTGAGCCAGGCCCAGTGCGGGCCCCCGTTGTAGAGGGCGTGCGGACCCTCGTTGGTCCGGTACGGGGCCGCGGCGGTACGGGCCCGGCCGCCCAGGCCGCCGTGCGCCTCGTACAGCGTGACGGCCGCGCCGGACTCCGCGGCGGTGATCGCGGCGGTCAGTCCGGCGAAGCCGCCGCCCACGACGGTGATCCGGCCGGTGCGGCCCCGGCCCGGCCCCGCTGCCCTTGCTGACATTGCTGTCTCCCTTCGCGATGCGCACGGCGTACGGAAACAGGACGGAGCAGACGGCCGGAATGTGACATGTCCGGGACGCGAATTTACGGAGCTGGGGGTTCCCCCGTTCGGGAGCAGGGGTGATTGTCAGTGCCATGGTCCAGCATGGGGACATGGCAGCGGCACGGAGTGCGAAGAAGACGGCGGCTACGGCGGGCGCCCGCAGGGCGGAGGTGCGGCTGCCGCCACTGGCGCCGTTCGGCGCGGGTGAGCTGGAGCCGGAGGGCGATTACGACGGGCTTGAGTTCAGGGACCTCGACCTGGCCGGACAGCAGGCGCACAGCGCGCGCTTCCTCGACTGCGCGCTCTACGGCTGCGGCCTCGACGACACGCGGCTGACCGGGGCCCGCTTCATCGACTCGGTCCTTTCGGGGATCCGCGGGGTCGGTACGGATCTGGCGCGGGCGAGCCTGCGCGATGTGGAGGTCCGCGACGTCCGGATGGGCGGGGTGCAACTGCACGGCTCGGTGCTCGAACGGGTGCTGATCAAGGGCGGAAAGATCGACTACCTGAACCTGCGCGAGGCCGAGCTGCGCGACGTCGTCTTCGACGGCTGCGTCCTGTCCGAGCCGGACTTCGGCGGGGCCACGCTGGTGCGGGTCGAGTTCCACGGCTGCGAACTGCGCGGCGCCGACTTCACGGGCGCCCGGATGAAGGACGTCGACCTGCGCGGCGCGACCCTGCTCGACATCGCACGCGGGGTGGAACGGCTCGCGGGCGCGGTCATCAGCCCGACCCAACTCCTCGACCTGGCACCGGCGTTCGCGGCGCAGGTGGGGGTGCGGGTGGAGGCGTGAGGGTTCGCTGAGGGGGGATTCGGGATTCGGGGCGCCTTCGCCGCTCGGCCCGGTTCGTCGTCGGCCCCGCCGGGCCGTCAGTCGATCCTGGGGAACCGTGCCTGGAGGTCCCAGACGATCGGGTTGTCGCCGAGGCCCTCGTGCATGTCGGTCAGGTCGGCGATCAGGTCGTGCAGGAAGTCCCTCGTCTCGCGGCGGAGTTCGGTGTGCGCGAACGTGAGGGGATCCTCGTCGGCGGGCATCCAGTCCGCCTCCACGTCCACCCAGCCGAAGCGGCGCTCGAAGAGCATCCGGTCCGTCGACTCGGTGAAGTCGATCTCGGCGTACTGGGGCCGCGCGGCGCGCGAGCCGAGCGGGTCCTGGTCCAGGCGCTCCACGGTGTCGCACAGCGCCCACGCGAAGTCGAGCACCGGCACCCATCCCCAGGCTGTGGACACCTCGCGGTCCGCCTTGGTGTCGGCGAGGTAGACGTCTCCGCAGAACAGGTCGTGGCGCAGGGTGTAGACGTCCGCGCGGCTGTAGTCGATCCGCGTGGGGTCGGGGAAGCGGCGGGATAGGGAGTAGCCGATGTCGAGCACGGGTCGATGGTGTCATGGCCGGGGTGGGCACCCCTTCCGCAACCCCCTCACGGGGCTCCGCCCCGAACCCCGGGGCTCTTCGCCATGGGCTGCGCCCTTGAACCCCGGGGGTGTCTGCCCTGGGCTGCGCCCTGACCCCGAGGGGGCTCCGCCCCCGGACCCTTGCTCCTCAAACGCCGGAGGGGCTTGAATGCGTGATCCTTCGACCGCGGGCCGCGCGTGGCTGGTCGCGCAGTTCCCCGCGCCCCTAGCAGGGTCGGTGCTGGCCCGCACCGGGGCACTTCAGCCCGTCATGGGGGTCCCCCTGGCCCTTAAGGCCTTGGTGGAGTTTGAGGACGAGCGCCCTTAAGGCGCGATACGGGGTCTGGGGCGGAGCCCCAGGTGCGACCGGCGGGCCGCAGCCGAGCAGCCATCCCCGGGAGGGTCTCGGGAAGGGGCGGGGCGGGGGCTCCCCGGGGTCTGGGGCAGAGCCCCAGGAGTCCGGCTCAGCCAAGCCATACCCCCCGGAGGCCACGCGGCGGAGCCGCACGTCGTCCCGCCCGGGGAGCCACCCCGGGTGCTGGCGCGGCTACCCGCACTCCGCCCCGGTCAGGGCAGAAGCCGCCGCTCCTTGGCCACGGAAACCGCCCCCGCCCGCGTCTCGACCCCGAGCTTGTCGTAGATCCGGCCCAGATGGGTCTTCACCGTCGCCTCGCTGATGAACAGCGCGCGGGCGATTTCCCGGTTGCCCAGGCCGTTCGCCAGCTGGGCCAGGATGTCGAGTTCGCGGGGGGTGAGGGTGGGGCGGGAGGCGCCGCGTAGCTGGTTCATGACGCGGCTGGCCACCGGCGGGGACAGCGTGGTGCGGCCCTCGGCGGCCGCCCGGATCGCGGCGAAGAGCTCCTCGGGGCGTTCGGCTTTGAGGAGGTAGCCGGTCGCGCCCGCCGCGATCGCCCGCGTGATGTCGGCGTCCGTGTCGTAGGTGGTGAGGACCAGGACGTGCACCCCGGTCGCGGAGATGCGCCGGGTGGCCTCCACGCCGTCGATGCCGGGGCCCAGCTGGAGGTCCATCAGTACTACGTCCGGCTTCAGCTTGGCCGCCGCGGCCACCGCCTCCTCGCCGCTGCCGGCCTCCCCGGCCACCTCGATGTCCGGCTCGCTGCCGATGAGCGCGAGCAGCCCCGCGCGCACCACCGCGTGGTCGTCGCAGAGCAGAATCCGTACGGGGTCGGTCATGGCCGGGGCTCCAGGGGGATCGCGGCGGACAGGACGGTGCCCTCGCCGGGGGCCGATTCGACGGTCAGGCTCCCGCCGAGCTGCCGCACCCGCGCGTACATGGCGGGCAGGCCGTGGCCCCGTACGCCTGGGACGGATGCCCCCGGCACACCAAGAGCCCCCGGGTCGAACCCCTGCCCGTCGTCAGCGATGTCCAGCACCACCTGGTCGCCCAGATAGGTGAGAGTCAGCGCCGCAGCCGTCGCCCCCGCGTGCTCCCGTACGTTCGCGAGGGCGCCCTGGGCGATGCGCAGCAGGGCGGAGCCCACACGGTCGGGCAGCAGGGTGGTCGGCGCGCCGTCGATGTGGCAGCGCACCTCGACCGACCCCGACCCCGACTCCGCCGACTCCCGCGCCGCCAGCGTGCGCAGCGCCGCGTCCAGGCCGCCGCCCTCCGCCAGGTCCGCCGGGGCCAGATCGTGGACGAACCGGCGTGCCTCCGCGAGGTTGCGCTCCGCGATGGACTCCGCAGTACGGACATGACGCCGCGCCGCGCCGGGGTCGGCGGCCCACACCCGGTCGGCCGCCTGGAGCAGCATCTGCTGACTGGACAGGCCCTGCGCGAGGGTGTCGTGGATCTCCATCGAGAGCCGCTGCCGCTCGGCGAGCGTGCCCTCGCGGCGTTCGGTGGCGGCGAGCTCGCGCCGGGTGCGCAACAGGTCGTCGATCAACTCCCGCTGCTGGTCGGTCAGTTGGCGCTGGCGGTCGGCCTGTCGCTGCATCTGGACGAACACGGCCGTCGCGATCGCCGCGACGGCGGGCGGCGCGAGGACCAGGTTCGGATCGAATCCGTCGGGGGACAGCTCGACCTGGGCCGTCACGACGAACGCCGTCAGCACCCCGACCAGCACCAGCGCCGCGCGCGGCCGCAGCGTTCGCAAGCCGGTGTAGAACAACGGCACCGCGCACCACGCGAAGCTCGGCGCGAGCACGACCAGGACCATCCAGGTGGCCACGACCCCGCCCAGCCACGCGAGCCGCCGCGGGGTCGGCCGCGAACCCGGCGCCGGGCCGAGCACGTACAGCACGGCCAGCGCGGCCGACAGCGCGATGATCCAGGGCGTACGCGGCTCCCCGGGATGCCGGATCAGGAACCGCGCGAGCGAGGCTCCGAGCAGCAGGAAGAACGCGGCATGCATGACGACGGGCAGCCACCGCTCGGTGCCGGCCGGGTCGACGCCGCCCCGCGCCCCGGGGGCGCTGCTGCGGGCTCGGGCGCCAACGTCCCCCGCCCCGCCCCCGATGTCAGCCGGATCGCCGCCCATCCACCCTCCTCACCTGCGCATACGTACTCGTCCCGCACTCATCGTGACCCGATCCGGCCACCCCCGCATCAACCGATCGGCTGACGGGAAGGTCGGCCGGTCAGGGCGGCGCGGGCAGCCGGTACGCCGACCGCGCCCGGGCCCCACCGCCCCCAGGATCGAAGCATGAACCTCAACAGCACGCAGAGCACCAGGACCAAGCGGCTCGCCCTCGGCGTCACCGCCCTCGCCATCGCCGCCGCCGGAACCTTCGGCGCCGTCTCCGCCAGCGCCGCGGCCCCCGCCGCGTCCACCCCGAGCACCAGCAGCCACAACCTCACCACCTCCACCCACCTCACGGTCGCCGCCGCCACCAAGGCCGCCCAGGCCGCGCTCGCCGCCGCCGGGAAGGAGAACCAGAAGGTGTCCGTCGCCGTCGTCGACCGCAACGGGAACACCCTGGTCACCCTGCGCGGTGACGGCGCCGGGCCGCAGTCCCCCGAGTCGGCCGAGCGCAAGGCGTACACCGCCGTCTCCTGGAACGCGCCCACCTCCGAGCTGGCCAAGCGCCTCGCCCAGACCCCGAACCTGAAGGACATCCCGGGCACCCTGTTCCTCGCGGGCGGCGCCCCCGTCCAGGCGAAGGGCGCGCCGGTCGCGGGCGTCGGCGTGGCCGGTGCCCCGAGCGGCGACCTCGACGAGAAGTTCGCCCAGGCGGGCGTCGCCGCCCTCGACAAGTGAGCCGGGGCCGCCGCCCGTAGGATCACAGGCGTGGACAAACGACCGGAGAGGCGGGCGGCGTCGAAAGGGCGCGGGGCCAACCGTGCACGCAACGCCCGCCGCACCCGCCTCGCCGCCGTCGCCCTGCTCACCGCCCTCGCCGTCACCTCGTGCACCGGCGGCGTGGCCGGCACCCCGGGTTCCTCCGGCTCGCGCGACGCGCTCTTCCCCAAGCTCGGCAACGACGGTTACGACGTCCAGCACTACAGCCTGGACCTCGACTACGACCCGGCGACCGGGCGACTCAAGGCGGGGGCCACCATCGTCGCGCGGGCCACCAAGGACCTCAGCGCCTTCGACCTCGACTTCGCCGGCATGGACGTCGAGAAGGCCACCGTCGACGCCGAGCCCGCCGCCGTCAACCGGGCCGGCGACGAGCTGACCCTGCGCCCCCGCAAAGACCTCACCCGGGGCAAGACGTTCACGGCGTACGTGCGCTACTCGGGCAGCCCGAAGACCATCACGGACCTCGACGGCTCGGAGGAGGGCTGGCTGAAGTCGCCCGGCGGTGGCGTGCTCGCGCTCGGCGAACCGACCGGCTCGATGGCCTGGTTCCCGTCCAACAACCACCCGAGCGACAAGGCCACGTACGACATCAAGGTGACGGTGCCCGACGGTCTGCAGGCCGTGTCCAACGGCGAGTTGGCGTCCACCACCCACAACAAGGGGCGCAGCACGTTCAGCTGGCGGGTCAAGGAGCCCATGGCGACCTACCTCGCGACCGTGGCGATCGGGCCGTACGAGATCGACGACAAGGGGATGACCAAGTCCGGCATCCCGATCTACAACGCCGTCGATCCGGGTGTGAAGGAGCAGACCGCCGATGTCGTCGCCCAGATCCCGGACGTCATGGCCTGGGAGGAGCACAACTTCGGGCCCTACCCGTTCTCGTCCACCGGCGTGATCGTGGCGCCGGAGAAGGCCTCGGGCTATGCCCTTGAGACGCAGAACCGGCCGGTGATACCGCTGGACCACTTCGACCTGAGCACCCTCGTGCACGAGCTGGCCCACCAGTGGTTCGGCGATTCCGTCACCCCGGACTCGTGGAGCGGCATGTGGCTGAACGAGGGCTTCGCGCAGTACTCGGAGTGGCTGTGGAGCGAGGACCACGACGGGCCGACCGCGCAGCAGCACTTCGACGAGGAGTACGCCAAGGGCGACGGCGACGAGATCTGGGCGTTCCCGCCGGCCGAGCCGCCGACCGCCGCCGAGGTGTCCGGGCGGCCGGTGTACGTGCGTGGCGCCATGGTCGTCCACAAGATCCGGCAGGCCGTCGGCGACGAGAAGTTCTACCCGCTCGTACAGGACTGGGTGCGCACCCACCGGCACGGCAACGCCTCGACCAAGGAGTTCACCCGCTTCATGGACGCGGGGGCGGGCAAGAAGCTCTCGGCGGTGTGGGACACCTGGCTCTACGGGGACGGGAAGCCGGACTCCCCGTAGAACCAGGCGAGTTGACCCGCTACTTCATGCCGGTCACTTCACGTTGACGGCGGTCCAGGCGGCCGCCACCGTCTTGTACTCGGTGCTGGTCGTGCCGTACAGGTCGCCCGCCGCCTTGAGGGTCGCGGCGCGCGCGGCCTTGTAGTTGGTGGTCGACGTCATGTACGTGGAGAGCGCCTTGTACCAGATCTTGTACGCCTTGACCCGGCCGATCCCGGTGACCTTGGAGCCGTCGGAGGTCGGCGAGTTGTAGTTCACGCCGTTGATCGTCTTCGCGCCGCTGCCCTCGGACAGCAGGTAGAAGAAGTGGTTGCCGACGCCGGACGAGTAGTGCACGTCCTTGTTGCCGACGCCGCTCGACCAGTAGTCGGCCGACGCGCCGTCCTTGCTCGGCTTGTCCATGTAGCGCAGCGGCGTGCCGTTGCCGTTGATGTCGATCTTCTCGCCGATGAGGTAGTCGCCCTTGTCGGAGGCGTTGTTGGCGAAGAACTCGACCGACGTGCCGAACATGTCGCTGGTCGCCTCGTTGAGACCGCCGGACTCCCCGCTGTAGTTCAGCTTGGCGGTGGCGGCGGTGAGGCCGTGGCTCATCTCGTGACCGGCCACGTCGAGCGCGGTGAGCGGCTTCTTGTTGCCCGCGCCGTCGCCGTACGTCATGCAGAAGCAGCTGTCGTCCCAGAACGCGTTGACGTACGCGTTGCCGTAGTGGACCCGCGAGTAGGCGGCCTTGCCGTTGCCCGCGATGCCGTTGCGGCCGAGCTCGGTCTTGTAGAAGTCCCACGTCTCGGCCGCGCCGTAGTGGGCGTCGACGGCGGCGGTCTCACGGTTGGACGGCGAGCCGTTGCCCCACGTGTCGGTGGACTTCGTGAAGAGCGTGCCGGTGCCGGAGCTGCCGCCCTTCAGGTCGTACGTCTTGTGACCGCCGCGCGAGGCGTCGGTGAGGCTGTAGGTCGAGCCGCTCTTGGTGGTGCCGAGCGTGACCGTGCCGGAGTACTCGCTGGTGCCGATGCCGGTCTCGATCTCCTCGTGGGAGTAGAGCTGGGCGCCGGTGGTGGCGTCCGTGACGATGTCGCGGCGGCTCGGGGTGCCGTCCGGCTGGGTGCCGGTGACGGTGCGCTCGTAGGCGAGGACGGGCTTGCCGTCCGCGGCCCAGACGACCTTGCGGGAGCCGGTGGGGGCGGCCTTGAGCGCGGTGGTGGTGGCGACGGCTATCTTCGCGTCGGTCGCCTTGTCGACGCCCTTGAGGGCGCCGTTCTTCGCGGTGTGCACGACGAGGTCGCCGCCGAGGACGGGCAGGCCGTCCAGGGTGCGCTCGTAGCGGGTGTGGACCGTACCGTCGGCGTCCTTGATCACATCGCGGACGACGAGCTTTTCCTTGGCGCCGAGCCCGAGTTCCTGGGCGGTGGCGGGCGCGGCGTCCTGGGCCGTGCGCAGGGCGTCGGCACGCTGGGCGGTGCTGAGGTCCAGGGCGGTGGCACCGGCGGCGCGGTCGGTGGCGCCGGCGGTCGAGCCGGCTTGTACGCCGACGACGACCATGGCGGCGGATGCAGCAAGAGCGGCGGCACGCAGAGTGGTTCGCACTCGGTGGTCTCCTTCACTCGTTCCGTGGGGGCGAGTTGGAGACTGCCAGCAGATGACTACTTCTTGACAGAGACCCGACAAATATTTGGCTTGATCGTGTCCGAAACTGGGTCGATGGTGTCCGCTGACCGACTAATTCAAGCCGTACGAGGGGGAGTTGAGACATCGGATGCACATGAGGCGCCCCGGGGGTGAACGAGAAGGTGCCCCCGGCGCGAACGCCGGGGGCACCTCACGTGTGTCGGCGGGGGCGTCAGACGCTCACGCCGAAGTCCTGCGCGATGCCGACCAGGCCCGAGGCGTAGCCCTGGCCCACGGCGCGGAACTTCCACTCGGCGCCGTTGCGGTACAGCTCGCCGAAGACCATCGCGGTCTCGGTCGCGGCGTCCTCGCTCAGGTCGTAGCGGGCGATCTCGGCGCCGCCGGCCTGGTTGACGATGCGGATGTAGGCGTTGCGCACCTGGCCGAAGTTCTGCGAGCGGGCCTCGGCGTCGTAGATGGAGACCGGGAAGACGATCTTGTCGACGTCGGCGGGCAGGCCTGCCAGGTTGACATTGATCGACTCGTCGTCGCCCTCGCCCTGGCCGGTGGTGTTGTCACCGGTGTGGACGATGGTCTGGTCCGGCGTCGACTTGTTGTTGAAGAAGACGAAGTGGCCGTCGGAGTAGACCTTGCCCGCCCCGTTCACCGCGATGGCGGACGCGTCGAGGTCGAAGTCGGTTCCGGTGGTGGTGCGGACGTCCCAGCCGAGGCCGACCGTGACGGCGGTCAGGCCCGGGGCCTCCTTGGTGAGCGAGATGTTGCCGCCCTTGGACAGGCTTACAGCCATGGGATGTCCCCTTCTTCGTGATGTGCGGGCTTCGAGCCGTCCCGAAGCTACCGTCATTCCCCATAACGTCGGCAGGGGACCGTGAGGTTCCATCCCGCTTTGCTTTCTTTGCCAAGGGGCCGACAAGAGGCGCCGGCAACAGGGGCGGACGCTGCCGCTCGTAAGGGAAGCGTGAGGAAAAGCGGGTGACGCCGTGCCGCACACCCGTCACCATGGATGTCATGTCCGGGCCCTATCTCATCCGCGGCTCCGTCTCCCTTCCGGAGGCCGAGCTGATCTGGCGTTTCTCCAGGTCGTCAGGGCCCGGCGGCCAGCACGTCAACACGAGCGACTCCCAGGTGGAGCTCCGCTTCGACCTGGCGAAGACCGAGGCGCTGCCGGAGGTCTGGAAGTCCCGCGCGCTGGACCGGCTCGCGAGCCGTCTGGTGGGCGGCGTCATCTCCGTACGCGCCTCGGAGCACCGCTCGCAGTGGCGCAACCGTGAGACCGCCGCGGTCCGACTGGCCTCCCTGCTCGCCGAGGCCACCGCCCCGCCGCCGAAGCCGCGCCGCGCGACGAAGATCCCGCGCGGCATCAACGAGCGCCGCCTGCGCGAGAAGAAGCAGCGCGCCCAGACGAAGAAGGGGCGGTCGGGACGGGACTGGTGAACCCGTCCCGTCCCGACCGCCGCCGCCTCACGCCGACGCCGTCAGCGCCTCAGGGACGCTGGAGCGGGACGGATCAGAGCAGCTCCTTGTAGATGTTCCAGCCGCCACCGAGCGGGGCGCGCGGCTTGAACTTGCCGCCGTAGGCACCCTGTCCGTCGTACCGGTAGGCCTGGCCGGACGCGTCGACCGCGATCAGGTCGGTGGTGCCGTCGCCGCTCGCGTCCGCCACGGTGGCCAGCATGGTGTAGCCGTTCCAGCCGCCGCCGAGGTCCTGGCGCGGGCCGAACGGGGCGCTGCCGTCGCCCGTGCCCGGGAAGAGGTAGAGGTGACCGTCGCCGGTGCGGGCGAGCACGTCGGCGCGCCCGTCCCCGTTGACGTCGCCCGAGCCGAGGATCTTGTCGTACGCCTTCCAGCCGTCACCGACCCGGATGCGGTCGCCGAACTTCACGGCCGAGCCGTCGCCCGGGTAGAGCCACAGGTCGCCGGTCTTGTCGCGGGCGAGCAGGTCGCCGTGACCGTCGCCGTTCAGGTCGCCGGGACCGGTGATGGAGTCGTAGGCGTCCCAGCCCGCGCCGAGGTCGCCGTGCACCCCGTTGAAGCCGGAGGTGAGGAGGTGGCCGCCGGTCAGGGTCAGCGAGGTCGCGATGCCGCTTCCGTCGAGCGAGTTGGCGCGGCCGATCGTGTCCCGGTCCGGGGCGCCGGGGGCGGACGGGGACGAGAACTGCCCGTTGTTCGTGGTGTAGCGGCTTGAGATCCGTCCTTCGGCGTCGCGCCCGGTGAGGAACTTGTTGCCGAACGCGGCCTGGCCGCCGATGCCCGCCAGCACGTCGGCGTCGTTCCAGCCCGACCGGTACTTCACCGGGGCCGCGAAGCCGCCCCGGCCGTCGGCCCGGTAGAGGTAGAGGTCGCCGTTCAGGGTGCGGGCGAGCAGGTCGGAGAGCCCGTCGCCGTCGCGGTCGTCGGCACTCAGGAGCTGGTTGTACGCGTGCCAGCCGGCGCCCAGCTTGACGCCCGGCGCGAACGGCTGCTCGGCCTTGCCGGTTCCGGCGAAGAAGACGAGGTCGTCGGTCCTGTTGCGGGCGTAGACGTCGCCGATGCCGTCGCCGTTGGAGTCGCTGACCCCGACGATCTGGTCGAAGTCGCCCCAGCCGCCGGGCACCTTGATCCGCTCGCCGAACGGCGCCTTCAGGTCGCCGGTGCCCGGGAACAGGTAGAGGTCGCCGTTGTACGTGCGGGCGAGCAGGTCGTTCTTGCCGTCGCCGGTGAGGTCCCCCGCAGCGACGATCTTGTTGTAGGCGTTCCAGCCCGTGCTGGTCCATGCCGCCGAGTACGGATCCTTGTTGACGTCGGCGAAGAGCTTGAGCGTGCCGTCGGTCGACACGGTGATGAGCTCCGACATGCCGTTGCCGTTCAGGTCCCCGGGCGTGATCAGCTGCTGGGCGCCGACGAGGTCTGCTTCCACGAGGAGCGGGAAGGGCTTGTCCTCGGACTTGGCCGACGCCTGGAGGAGGTAGTTGTCCGGCCAGCCGATGGAGCCGTTGCGGACGATCTCCCCGAGCCCGTCCCCGTCCCAGTCGAACCGTGGCTTGGCCTTGGCGGTGGCGGCCGCCTTCGGCGCCCCCGGACCCTTGTCTTCGGCCAGCGCCGGCGTGCTGAGCAGCGTCCCCGCCGCGACGGCGATCGCCGTGCAGGCCGCGATGCGGCGAGCGCGGCCGGACGTAAGGGCGTTGCGCATGGTCCCCCCCAGGACATGGGCGTACGTGGATGCCGTACGCGGAATGTGTCCGGGCGGCGAAGTCGGCGTGCCCGGCATGTAAAGGGAGCTTATGCAGGGGGTGTTGGGGAGGAAAGGTGCCTGTGTGACAGCTGTGTCACAGGGGGGAACGGACCTGTGTCGTCCGGTTTGTCGCGAGGCGGAGGGGGTCAGCCCAACTGCCGGTATCGCCCTCGGAAGTACGTCAGCGGCCCGCCCTCCGCGCTCGGCAGGTTCGCCGTCAGGACGCGGCCGATGGCCAGCGTGTGGTCGCCCGCCACCACGCGCCGCTCGGTACGGCATTCGAGGGTCGCCAGCGCGCCGCCGACCAAGGGAGCGCCGCTCACCTCGCCCCGGGTGTACGGGATGTCCTCGAACAGGAGGCGGTCGCTGATGCGGCCCTTCATCGCGAACCGGCCCGCGACGTGCCGCTGGCTCTCGGACAGCAGGGACACCGCCCACAGCGGCTGCTCCGCGAGGAGGTCGTCCATCCGCGAGCCGTTGCGCAGCGAGACCAGGACGAGGGGCGGGTCGAGGGAGACCGACATGAAGGCCGTCGCGGTCATCCCGACGTCCTCGCCGCGCGGGCCGTCGTCGATGTCGTGCGCGGTCACCAGGACCACGCCCGCGGCCAGCCGGGACATCGCGGCGCGGAACTCGTCATTGCTCACCCCCACAGGATGAGGGGTCTCGGGGGCAACTGCGGAAAGGGCGGCGGTAAGGGTGGCGAACTGCTGCGGCTTAATGGGGCTCGGCTGTGTGTGAATGTCCATCAGTGTTCTTTCGGGGGCGGTGTTGGAGCGCATGCAAGTGCCGGGATCCGGTTGTCGGTGGGCGCCGATAGGTTCGTGGCGCTGGTTAAAAATGGTGTGAAAGGGGGGCGATGAAGCAGGAGAAGCGGAAGCTGCGCACGATCGCCCCTCCGTTTGTGGTGTTGGGGCCGTCCGGTGTTGCTGTGCGTGACCGGCTCAAGCGCCTCGCGTCCGAGGACGAGAAGGTGTTGCGCCTGGTAGGCGAGCACCTGGGAGTGCTGGCATCGATGGACCTCAAGGCCCGTTGCGCGGACGCCGATGAGCACAGCAGCGACACGTGGGCGGCCCGTAAGAAGGGCCTGACTGCCGCCTCGTCGTCGCGGTGGGCGGGGGCGATCACGAAGGCCACGCACGATCAGTGGGCGCTCTCCCGCCGCTGCCAGCTTGCGCACATCCAGGGCCTTGAGGCCGGTGTGCGTACGCTGACGCACCGTCTGTCCCTGCCGGTAGGGGAGAAGGGCGCCAAGCGGGCTCCGGGCGGATACCGCAGCAAGGGCGAGTGGTTCCAGAAGACCCGGCGGCTGCACATTTTGGAACACCGTCTCGACGTGGCCCGTGCCGAGCGCGAGGCCGGTGTCGTGCACGTCGTGCGCGGCGGCCGGAAGCTGCTCCATACCCGGCACAACCTGGATGCCGCGCAGCTCAGCGAGGCCGAGTGGCGGGAACGCTGGGAAGCAGCGCGCTGGTTTTTCGCCGCTGATGGCGAGTCCGGGAAGCGGTACGGCAACGAGACGATCCGCATCACGCCCGGGGGAGAGGTCAGTATCAAGCTGCCGGCCCCGCTCGCCGAGCTGGCCAATGCCGAGCACGGCCGGTACGTCCTCGCCTCGAAGGTGGCGTTCGCTCACCGGGGCACGGAGTGGGCCGACCGTGTGGAAGCCAACCGGGCCGTGGCCTACCGCATCCACTACGACACGGGACGTGGGCGCTGGTACCTCACCGCCTCCTGGCAACGCCCCGTCGCCAAGACGATCCCGCTGGAGACGGCCCGCTCCCACGGCATGGCCGGTGTCGATACGAACGCCGATCACTTCGCCGCCTACCAGCTCGATGCGGACGGCAACCCGGTCGGCGACCCGAAGCGGTTCTTCTACGACCTGACCGGCATTGCCCAGCACCGGGACGCGCAGATCCGGCACGCGATCACCCAGGTCCTCCACTGGGCCAAACGGTGCGGCGTGGCTGCCATCGCGATTGAGGATCTGGACTTCACCGCCGAGAAGACCCGAGAGAAGCACGGCCGTGAGAAACGCTTCCGGCAGCTCATCTCCGGCATCCCCACCGGCAACCTCAAAGCCCGGCTCGTCTCCATGGCCGCCGAGACCGGACTCGCGATCGTCGCGGTCGATCCGGCATATACCTCGATGTGGGGCGACCAGCACTGGCGTAAGCCGCTGACCGCCCCGCGCCGAAAGATGTCCCGTCACGATGCCGCTGGCATCGCGATCGGGCGACGCGCCCTCGGGTACCCGATCCGGCGACGGACGGCACCGCCCCACGATGACCAGAGTGATCGTCGTGGGCATCGGACCGTCCAGGCCGGACCAGGTGACCGTGGTCGTGAGGAAACCCGCCCACCCGTCACGGAACGTGCACGCGATGCACGTCGCCGAGCGGGGACGCAACAGGGAACGCGGGGGACCAGTACGTCCAAAACCGTTCGGGATGCGCGCAGTACCGGGACGTGGACTCAATGTTCACTCCTGGACACTGATTCGTTAGGAACGGTGTCTGCAACACAACCGGAACGCTAGTCTCCTGCCACCGCGGACCACATCGGGCCCGGGGACCAGCCGGGACCTAGGTCCAGCGGCCGACCCGCAACCGTGTCCTCCGGGGGCTCAGCAAGTTCCCAGCCCGTTCTCAGTTTGCGTTCAGGAAAGGTAGGGGGCAAAGGCGGAAAGAACGGCCAACCCCCCATCATCTGCTGTGACTTGAGTCACAGAAGGCACTATTTGTTGACCCTGTGTACCGGCTAGACAGCTCGCTGTGATTCAGTGGCGGGACAGTGCAAAAGGAATGTCGATCTGAAGCCAGGAGTTGCTGTCGAGGTCTCGGGGAGAGCGAGCAATGGAGACCGAGTCGGAGCCCTACGTCCGTCTTGCGACCCTGCGGCAGCTGCACCAGGTGGTCGGGGAGCTCAATACGGCCCGCAGCCTCGCGGACACGCTGCAGACCGTTGCGGACGGCGTCATCGCGGGACTCGGCTACGAGCTGGCCTGCGTCAATCTCGTACGCCCCGACGGTGACCTGGTCGTCGCCGCCTTCGCCGGCAACGCCGCCGCGGAAGCCCTGATCACCGGCCGGGTCGGATCCCGCGGCTCCTGGGAGCGCCGCCTCGCGATGGGCGAGGACTGGGACGGCCTGCGCTTCATCCCGCACACCGAGGGCTGGGTGCTCCTGGAGGACGACGTACCCCAGTGGTACACGGAGGGCCCCGAGCCGCGGTTCGAGGACGAGTGGCATCCGCAGGACCGGCTCTACGCCCCGATGTACTCCTCCGGCGGCACGCAGGAGCTGCTGGGCGTCATCTCCGTCGACAAACCCCGCAACGGCCGCAAGCCCGGCGCCTGGGGGCGGGAAGCGCTCCAGATGTATGCATCGCAGTCCGCGATTGCGATCAGCAACGCCCGGCTCCGCGCAAACATGCAGCGCGCCCTGGTCCGTCTGGAGCGCGAGCAGCAGGCCCTGCGCGCCAGCGAGGAAAGCTTCCGCCAGGCCTTCGAGTACGCGCCGTCCGGCATGGCCATCGCCGAGATGGGCGGCGACCAGCACGGCCGCCTCCTGCGGACGAACGACGCGCTGTGCCGGCTGCTCGGGCGGCCCGCCTCCGCCATGCGGCGCTATTCCTTCGCCGACCTCGTGCACCCCGAGGACATAGGGACACTCCTTCGCACCTCCGCCGAGGGCGGCCGGGCCGAGCTGCGGCTCGGGCGGCGCGACGGCACGTACGTGTGGGTGTCGCTGCGCAACTCCGTGGTCGCCGACACCGCGGACGGGCCGCGCTTCCTGCTCACCCACGTCGAGGACATCGAGGACCGCAAGCGGCACGAGCTCCAGCTCGCCCACCGCGCATCCCACGACGCCCTCACCGGCCTGCCCAACAGCGCCGAACTGCGCGCGAGGCTGTCGGCGCGGCTCTGTCCCCGGCCGCACTCGGTCGGCCCGGCGAGTGCGGTCGAGACCCTGGACGCGGCCTACGGGCAGCTCCCGGCCACGGGCGAGTCCGAGGCGCACGGGCACGCGTTCCGTGCCGACGGCTTCGACTTCGACGCGCTGCCGGGCGGCGGACCGTACGACCACCATGTCCACACCGTGGCCCCCGACGATGAGATCGACGACGGCACGAAGGGGCTCGCGGTGCTCTTCTGCGACCTCGACGGCTTCAAGTCGATCAACGACAGATTCGGCCACCACACCGGTGACGCGGTCCTCATCGAGGTCGCCCGCCGGCTCACCACGGGGGTGCGCGACGGCGACACCGTGGCCCGGCTCGGGGGTGACGAATTCGTCGTCCTCGCGGACGGGCTCGGTGCCGCGGACGCCGCCGACCTGGCCGTCCGTCTCCGCAACGCGATCATCCCGCCCATCCGGGTGGACGGCCGGGCGGTCCGTGTCGGGGCCAGTTTCGGCATCGGCTGGGCCAGCTGCGGCATGTCCGTGGAAGAGGTCCTGCGCTCCGCGGACCAGCGGATGTACATCGAGAAGCGCTCCCGCTCCAAGGTCAGCCGCCGCGCCGGCTGAGCAAACCAGGACAACGATCACGTGTGGTCAAGGCCAGACCGGGCAGTGGTCCGTTCGGGGTAGGCTCGGCCGGTCGGCGACGGCTGGCGGACAGTGAGGAGTGACCCCGGATGACGACGCCCGGCAACAACGGCGCGAACACCCCCGAGGACGACGATCCGTTCGGCTACCTCTACGAGGACGGGCAGGCCCAAGGCGCCACCCCGCCCCGCACCGGTGGCGGCTACGGCTACCCGGGTCCGACGGTGGGGCAGCAACAGCCCGGAGTCCCCAGGACGTCGTACAACCAGGTGCGCACGGTCGGTGAGCGCCAGTACGGACAGATCCCGCAGCAGCAGTACCAGGGGCCCCCGCAGCAGCAGGGCTCCCCTCAGCAGCAGTACGGGCGGCCGACCGCCCAGTACGCGGCGCCCGAGACCTACCCCGGCGGTGCTCCGCCCCGGCAGGGACCGCCCCCGCAGCAGACCGGTGGCGGCGGCCGCGGACCCAACACCAAGGGGCTTCTGATCGGCGCGGTCGCCGTGGTCGCGGCCGTCGTCATAGGCATCGCCGTGGCGCTGGCCAGCAACAGCGGCGACAAGAACAAGAAGGACGACACCGCCAACCCCGGCAAGTCCTCTTCCAGCCAGCCTTCGCAGCAGCCGAGCACCGACCCGTCGGCCTCGGCCTCCGCCCCGGCGGAGCTGCCCAAGGACGACGCGGCGACGCTGACCCTCGGCGGCTCCGCGCAGGTCGGCACCAACGTGCCGGGCGCCAAGGGCACCGGCGGCGCGTTCGTCGGCAACTTCAACAACGTGGGCGCCTCGGTCACCTGGAAGCCCAACGTCCCGAAGGCAGGCTCGTACAAGCTGAACCTGCAGTACGGCATCCCCGGCGTGGACGCGAACGCGACGATAACGCTCAACGGCAAGGCCGAGTCCCGCCCGATGAACATGAAGAACTTCGCGCACTCCCCGGCAGGGGACTGGGCCAAGGGCTGGCAGAACACGTACGCCATAGTGCAGCTCAACAAGGGTGTGAACGAGATCAAGCTGTCCTGCGAGCAGGGCAACCAGTGCAACGTCAACCTCGACCAGTTCTGGCTGACCCCGGCCTCGTAAAACCGGCTTCGAAGCTGCTGCTCGGCTCAGTGCGCGTGCTCGGTCACGCGTACCGAGCCGAGCATTTTCTCGTACGCCTCCGGGTCGAACTCGCCCGCCGCGGGCGCCAGTACGGTCGCCGCGGACAGGGCCACCGCGCGGGTCAGGCGGCCCGGCCAGTCCAGGCCCTCGACCAGGCCCGACAGCAGACCGGCCACCGCCGAGTCGCCCGCGCCCGTCGGGTTGCCGCGCACCGCGGCCGGCGGGGCCGCCTGCCACAGGCCGTCGGGGGAGGCGGCGAGCATGCCCTCCGCGCCGAGCGAGGCGACCACCGTGCGGGCCCCGCGGCGGCGCGCGTCCCGCGTCGCCCGCAGCGGCTCGCGCGAGCCGGTGAGCTGGGCCAGCTCGTCGGCATTGGGCTTGACCAGGTCGGGCCGGGCCGCGATGCCTCGCCGCAGCGCCTCGCCGCTGGTGTCCAGGAGCACGGGCACCTTCGCGGTGCGGGCCTGGCGCACCAGCTGCGCGTACGCCCCGACCGGCAGCCCGGGCGGCAGACTCCCGCACAGCGCCACCGCTTCGGCGCCGGCCAACAGCCGTCCGTACGTGGCCACAAACGCATCCCACTCGGCGGGCGAGACGAGCGGGCCCGGCTCGTTGAGCTGGGTCGTGTCGCCCGTCACCGCGTCCACCACGGCGATCGTGCGGCGGGTGGCGCCCGCGATGGGGACGAGCTCGTCGACGGGCGCGAGATCGGCGAGCAGCGCGCGCAGCACCTCGCCGCTCGGGCCGCCCGCGAATCCCGTCACCACCGCCTCGTGCCCGAGCGCGGCGAGCACCCGGGCGACGTTGAGGCCCTTGCCGCCGGGGCGCTCCGCGACCTCCTCCACGCGATGGCTCGCGTGCGGTACGAGGGCGGGGACGCGGTAGGTGATGTCGAGTGCGGTGTTCAGCGTGACGGTCAGAATCACGGGGTGATCATGTCAAACGGACGGCGGCAGGCCCAGACCCCGGACCGGCCGCCGTGCCGGATATCAGCGCTCGCGGCGCTCAGCCGAGCTGCGGCTCGACCACCCAACTGCCCTTGCGCAGCACGCCCTTGACGGCGAAGTCGGCGTCCAGGACCACCAGGTCGGCGTCCTTGCCGGGCTCCAGCGAGCCCACCTTGTCGTCGAGGCCGAGCAGCCGCGCCGGGTTGGCCGAAAGTGCCCGTACGGTCTCCTCGACCGGGATGCCGTCGATCGTCACCGAGCGCTGGAACGCACGGTCCAGGGTGAGCGTGGAGCCCGCGATCGAGCCGCCCTCGACGAGCCGGGCCACGCCCTCCTTGACCTCGACCTCCAGCGGGCCCAGGTGGTAGAGGCCGTCGCCGAACCCGGCCGCGTCCATGGCGTCGGTGATGAACGCGACCCGGCCCGCGCCCTTGTGGCGGAAGGCGAGTTCGAGGGCCGCGGGGTGCAGGTGCGTACCGTCGTTGATGAGCTCGACGGTGATCCGCTCGTCCTCCAGGAGGGCCGCGATCGGACCCGGCTCGCGGTGGCCGAGCGGGGGCATCGCGTTGAAGAGGTGGGTCGCGACGGTGGCGCCCGCGTCGATCGCCTCGACGGTCTGCTCGTACGAGGCGTCGGTGTGGCCGATCGCCGCGATGACGCCGTGCTCGGCCAGCAGGCGTACCGAGTCGAGGCCGCCGGGCAGCTCGGTGGCCAGCGTGAACATCTTCGCGGCGCCGCGCGCGGCGTCCATCAGCTTGCGGACCTCGGCCGGGTCCGGGTGGCGCAGCAGGCTCTCGCTGTGCGCGCCCTTGCGGCAGGGCGAGATGAACGGGCCCTCGAAGTGGATGCCGGCCAGGTCGCCCTGCTCGACCAGCTCGGAGAGCAGCCCCGCGCGCTGGGCGAGGACGTCCATCTCGCCGGTCACGGTGGAGGCGACCACGGTGGTGCTGCCGTGCAGCCGGTGGGTGTGGACGCCCTTGAGGACGTCCTCGACCGTGCCGTTGGTGAAGGAGGCGCCGCCGCCGCCGTGGTTGTGCATGTCGACGAAGCCGGGCACGACCCAGTGGCCCGCGAGGTCGAGCGAGGGCGCGTCGGCGGGGGCGGCCCCGGCGATCCTGGTGCCGTCGACGATCACGCGTCCGTTCTCGACGACCCCGGTCGGGAGGACGACGCGGGCGCCGGAGAGAACAAGCGATGCGGCCATCAGGCGGTTACCTCACTGGAGTCGGAGTCGGAGTCGGAGTCGGAGTCGGAGTCGGGGTCTTGGGCCGGGTCGGGATCGGAGCGGAAGCCGGTGTCGGAGTCGGCGGTCTCGGCGACGAGGTCCCAGGCGAGCAGGCCCGCGCCCAGGCAGCCGGCGGTGTCCCCGAGGGCCGCCGGGACGATCTCGGGCAGCTTCTGGAACGTCACGCGCTCCTCGACGGCGGCCCGGAGCGGTACGAACAAGGTTTCCCCGGCTTCGGCGAGTCCGCCACCGATGATCAGCACGCGGGGGTCGAGCAGGGTGAGCGCCGTGACGAGACCGTCGGCGAGCGCGTCGACCGCGTTCTGCCAGACGGCGAGCGCGCGGGGGTCGCCGGATTCGACGGCCTTGGCGCAGTCGGCGGCGTCCGCGTCCGGGTCACCGCTCGCCTCGGCCCAGGCGAGCGTCACGGCGGAGGCCGAGGCGAGGCGCTCCAGGCAGCCGCGCTGGCCGCAGGGGCAGGGGATGCCGCCGGGGCGTACGACGATGTGGCCGATCTCCCCGGCGAAGCCGTGCGCGCCCGGTTCGACCCGGCCGTCGATGCCGATCGCACCCGCGATGCCGGTGCCGAGCGGGACGAACAGGAAGCGGTCGGCGCCCTTGCCCGCGCCGATCCGGCCCTCGGCGAGGCCGCCGGTGCGCACGTCGTGGCCGAGCGCGACCGGCACCCCGCGCAGGCGCTCGCTGAGCAGCCGCCGCATGGGCACGTCGCGCCAGCCCAGGTTGGCGGCGTACGCGGCGATCCCGTTCTCGGCGTCGACGATCCCGGGCACGGCGACGCCGGCCGCGACCGCGCTTTCGCCGAGGTGCTCCTCCCCGTACGACCGCAGGTCCGCCGCGAACGCGAGGATCGACTCGACGACGGCGTCGGGCCCGCGCTCTCTGCCGGTGGGCCTGCGCGCCTCGTGGAGCAGCGTGCCGTGCGCCCCTACGAGGGCGGCCTTCATCCCGGTGCCGCCCACATCCAGGGCGATGACGTGTCTCACGGGGACAGTCTCGCGCCAACACCCATGAAAGGTCTAGTCCACTCGCCAGAAGAAGTAGAAAGCGCTTTCTGCCCGCAAAGTTTCCCAATGTACTCTTGCACCGGGCGTTGCGGAAGCGATATGCGACTGGTGTAGACCTCATGCCCCCGTATGAGGGAAAATCGCAGCTCAAATACAGGACGTCACGGGGGACCGACTGGATCCGCCAGGATCACAACGAGGGTGGGATAGCGCGTGCGCAGGCGCTTCTTGGGCTTGACCGCGGCGGTTGCCGCATTCGGCATGACGGCAGTGCTCTCGGGATGCGGCGGGCAGAGCGGTTCCGGCGACGTCACCCTCAAGCTGGTGGCCGCCGACTACGACATATCCGGCGGCGGCAGCACGAAGACGTACTGGCACAACGTTGTCGACGCGTTCGAGAAGAAGAACCCCGGCATCAAGATCGACGTCCAGATCTTCTCCTGGGACGTCGTCGACGCCAAGGTCGCCGAGATGGTCAAGGCGGGCAACGCCCCCGACATCGCACAGATCGGCGCGTACTCCGACTACGCGGCGAGCGGCAAGCTCTACAGCGTCGACCAGCTGCTCTCCATCCCCACGGAGGCCAACTTCCTGGCGCCGCTCGCGGACGCGGGCAACGTCAAGCGCGTCCAGTACGGCATGCCGTTCGTAGCCTCCACGCGACTGCTCTTCTACAACCAGACACTGTTCGACGACGCCCACATCAGGCCGCCGAACACCTGGGCCGAGCTCGCCACCGACGCCAAGGCGCTCAAGGCCAAGGGTGTGAAGACCCCCTTCGCGCTGCCGCTCGGCAGCGAGGAGGCGCAGGCCGAGACCATGATGTGGATGCTCAGCGGCAACGGCGGCTACACCAACACCGTCGACGGCTACGACATCGACTCGCCCGAGAACATCCAGACCTTCGAGTGGCTCAAGAGCAACCTGGTCGAGCCCGAGCTGACCGGCCCGGTCGCGCCCGCCAAGCTCAACCGGCAGGCCGCGTTCGACGCGTTCGCGAAGGGCGAGGTGGGCATGCTCAACGGCCATCCCTCGCTGATGGAGCAGGCCAAGAAGAAGGGCATCAAGTTCGGCATGGTGCCGCTGCCCGGGCCGAACGGCAAGGCCAAGGCGGCGATGGGCGTCGCCGACTGGATCATGGGCTTCAAGCAGGGCGGGCACCGGGCGCAGATCGGCAAGTTCCTGGACTTCACGTTCGCCGACCAGAACGTGCTCCAGTTCGCCGAGCAGTACGACCTGCTGCCGTCCACGGTGTCGGCGTCCTCGGCGATGGCGGTGGACGCCAAGCACAAGGACCTCAAGCCGTTCCTGGACGCCCTGCCGACGTCCGAGCTGCCCCCGGTCGGCAAGACGTCGTGGCCGAAGGTGAGCGAGACGGTCAAGAAGAAGATCGGTACGGCTGTGGCGCCGGGCGGTTCGCCGAAGGCGGTCCTCCAGGACATCGCGAAGGTGGCGATGGACGCGGAGAACGCGGAATAACCCTGGGCTCCTCGGGGCTGTGCCCCAGACCCCGGGGGTTCGCCCACCTGCCCCCCCCGTTGCTCAGCGTTGGACGGGCTGAGCTCCCGGGGCTCCGCCCCGGACTCCCCGCGGGTTTGCGCACCCGCCCGCCCGTGACGGGGGTTGAGAAGGTGGAGCCCTGGGGCTCCGCCCCCTACCCCCTTCGGGGCTCCGCCCCCAGACCCCCGGAGGGTTGCGGGAAGGGGCGGGAAGGGGCCTCCCGGAGCCCCAGCGCATCCCGCCGGACCGCACCCCACCCCCGCCCACGGCTACCGTGGACCGCATGGCAGAAGAGGCAGAAGAGCTGGACGACCGCGCGCTGGCCGTGCTCCGGATGGAGGCCCGCGCCTGGCCCACCCCCGGTGCCAAGGAGCGGGCCATCAGGGAGGAGCTCGGGGTCTCACCCACGCGCTACTACCAGCTCCTCAACGCCCTCCTGGACGACACCCGCGCCCTCGCCCACGCCCCCGTGACCGTCAACCGCCTCCGCCGGGCCAGGCACGAACAGCGCGACCACCGCTGACCGCACGCGCCGTTGCGCCATACGTGCACCCGCCCCCCCCCGCCCGGACCCCGATAGGGTCGGCCGCATGGGAAGCCAACCGCAACCCCTGCCGACCCCCGCCACCCAGCTCGGCCGCGACGGCCTCGCCGCGATCGTGGCCCGCCCGGAGCGCGCCGTCGTCGCGATCGACTTCGACGGCACGCTCGCCGAGATCGTCGCCGACCCCGAGCAGGCCCGGGCCCACCCCGACGCCGTACCCGCACTGGTCGCGCTGGCCCCGCACGTCGCATCCGTCGCCGTCGTCACCGGCCGGCCGGCCGGGGTCGCGGTCCGCTACGGGGGCTTCGCGGGGGTAGCAGGCCTTGAGCACCTCGTGGTCCTGGGCCACTACGGCGCCGAGCGCTGGGACGCGGTCACCGGCACCGTCCATACCCCCGCCGCCCACCCCGGCGTGGCCGCGGCCCGCGCGGAACTCCCCGGAGTTCTCGACACGCACGGCGCCTGGCGCGGCACGTGGATCGAGGAGAAGGGCCAGGCCGTCGCGGTCCACACCCGCCGGGCGCAGGACCCCGAGGCCGCCTTCGAGGCCCTGCGCACCCCCCTCGCCGACCTGGCCACCCACCACGGCCTGGTGCTCGAACCCGGCCGCCTGGTACTGGAGTTGAGGCCCCCGGGCATGGACAAGGGGGTGGCGCTCGCCGCGTACGTACGCGAGGTGGGAGCCGAGTCGGTCCTGTACGCGGGCGACGACCTGGGCGACCTCCCCGCGTTCGCCGCCGTGGAAAAACTCCGCTCGGACGGCATGCCGGGGCTGCTGGTGGCCGCGGACACGGTGATCCCCGAACTGGCCGAAAGGGCCGACCTGTTGCTGAACGGCCCGGCGTCGGTGACGAAGTTCCTGAGGACCCTCGCCTCGCACATGTAGCGCTGGCCGGGGGCGCGTCCGGGCGGGCCGGTGGGCAAACGCCCCCCTCAGCCCCCCAGCGCCTCCAACTGCGCCAAGAACCACCGCCGAGGCGGCAACGCAGTACCCGCCGCAGCCAGCCGTTTGGTGCGTTCCGCCCGCTCCTCCTCCGCCATGGACAGCCCCGCGTGCAACGCGGCAGCCGTCCCCGTGACGTCGTACGGGTTCACGACGATCGCATCCTCCCCCAGCTCCGCGAACGCCCCCGCCTCCCGCGAAAGCACCAGCACGCACCCCGCGTCGGACACCACCGGAACCTCCTTGGCGACGAGGTTCATGCCATCGCGGACGGGGTTGACGAGGGCGACGTCCGCGAGCCGGTAGGCGGCGAGCGAACGGGCGAAGTCGTCCTGAACGTGAAGCACGACAGGGGTCCAACCGGCAGTCCCGTAAGCGGAGTTGATTTCATCTGCCACCCGCCCGACCTCCTCCGTGTACTCCCGGTAGACCGCCAGATCCTGCCGGGAGGGATACGCGAAGGCGACGTGCACGACCCGTTCGCGCCACTCGGGGTGCGTGTCGAGCAGGTGCCGGTAGGCGAGCAGACCCCGCACGATGTTCTTGGACAGCTCGGTGCGGTCGACCCGCACGATCGTCCGACGGTCCGGCCCGATCTGCTCGCGCAGGGCGGCCATGCGCTCCTCGACGTCGGCCTCGTGGGAGCGCCGCCGCAGGAAGTCGCCGTCCGCGCCGAGCGGGTACACGGCGATGTCGGTCTCGCGAGCGGCAGGCTCCCCGGCCACCACCCCGTGCCGGAAGAAGACCCGCCCCTCCGCGCCGGGCGAGCCGACCACCTCGCCCTCGTCCGCCCCCAGCACCCCCGACACCGACGCCGCGAACGCGGAGGCCCACCGCCAGGTGAGGAAGCCCAGCCGGTCCGCGCCCAGCATCCCCCGCAACAACTGCCGCGCGATGTCGTCAGGGAGCATCCGGAAGTAGTCCACCGGCGCCCACGGCGTGTGCGAGAAGTGGGCGATCCGCAGGTCGGGGCGGAGCGAGCGGAGCATCCCCGGCACCAGGGCGAGGTGGTAGTCCTGCACCAGGACGCGCGCCCCGACCCCCGCCTCCGCCGCCAGCGCCTCGGCGAAGGCGCGGTTGTACGCCTCGTACGACGCCCACTGCCGCCGGAACTCCGCGTCGAAGACCGGTTCGAGCGGCGTCTGGTACAGCATGTGCTGGACGAACCACAGCACCGAGTTCGCGATGCCGTTGTACGCGTCGGAGAAGACGACCGGGTCGATGTCCAGCATCCGGACGCCCGTCTCACCCACGCCGCGTCGCACCGCCTCGCGGTCGCCGTCGCCGAGCGCCGCGCACACCCACACCGACTCCACGTCGGAGCCGATCGCGCTGAGCCCCGAGACGAGCCCGCCCCCGCCCCGCTTGGATTCGAGGGACCCGTCCTCCTTCAGGGCGTACGAGACGGGGCCGCGATTCGACGCGACGAGTACCTGGGCCCTGGGGGCGGCGTGCGCGGTGACCATGTTGCGGAACCTAGCCCACCCCGCAACCCCTCAAACACCCGTACGCCCGCCCCCGGGAGCGGGATCCGGCCGTCCTACGCCGCCCGGTGCACCGCGTACTCCTCGATGTCCCGCATGGGCGGCCGCTCCTCGGTGTCGACGGCGTACGTATGCGGTACGAAGCCGTGCTCACCGCGCTCGAACTGGGTCAGCTCGGGTCGTACGAGATGGCCCCGGGACAGCCTCAGCTGCGCGGTGCGGTAGATCGCGGCGGCCATCCGGCCGAGCGCCAGCCCGTCCTGGTGGCGGTGCCTGCGTACGCCCACGTCGACCTGCGCCAGCGCGTCGAGGCCCACCGTGTGCAGCGCGTCGACGAGCAGCGCGAGCTCCACTCCGTACCCGACGGGGAACGGCAGCCGCTCCAGGAGCGAGCGCCGGGCCGCGTACTCGCCGCCCAACGGCTGGACGATTCCGGCCAGTTGGGGCCAGTGGAGGTTGAGCAGCGGCCGCGCCACGAGCTCGGTGACCCGGCCGCCCTGGCCCGCCGTCTCCCCGAAGGGGCGGTCGTACATCGCCTTGACGAAGTCCACGTCCGGGTCGGTCAGGAGCGGCCCGACGATCCCGGAGACGAACCCCGCGTCGAAGTCCTTCAGGTCCGCGTCGATGAAGCACACGACGTCGCTGCTGGTCACGAGCAGCGAGCGCCACAGCACCTCGCCCTTGCCGGGCAGCGCGGGTATGCGGGGCAGGATCGCGTCCCGGTGGACGACCCGGGCGCCGGCCTTCGCCGCGACCTCGGCCGTACGGTCGGTGGAGCCGGAGTCGATCACCACGAGCTCGTCGATCAGGGGCACGGAAGCGGTCATCAGCTCGCGCCGGATCGCGGCCACGATGTCACCGACGGTGGCCTCTTCGTCGAGGGCGGGCAGCACGACACTGACGGTCGTGCCCGTGCGCTGTTTCGCGGCCAGGATCCGCTCGATCGGCCGCTCGGCCGCGGACCAGGAACGCCTGCTCAGCCAGCGTTCCACCTCTTCCAGCACGGTTCCTGGCCTCCTCGTGTGATCCATCTCGCGGTTCGGACGACTATCTCAACCGTCCCGGGCTTCGGTTACAGTCTTGAACAACGCGGATGACCGTCGCATGTCGGGGGTCGTCGTCACGCTGACAATCGAATACCGCTCATCCAGAGGGGCAGAGGGAAACGGCCCGTTGAAGCCCCGGCAACCCTCCAGTCGGTTCTCGTCGATCTCTACGATCCAAGACACGAGGCCACCGGCTAGGGAAGGTGCCAAATCCGTCTCATGGCGACGTTCGCCGTGAGGAAGATGAGGAGAAAGGGCCTCCCCTCCATGTCTGCACAGACTGTCGAAAACCGTACCTCTGCCGACAATGCGGTTGATCTCGGTCCGGCGTCCGGGCTTTCCTGCCGCGAGTGCGGCCAGCGTTTCGAACTTGGCCCGATCTTCGCCTGCGAACTGTGTTTCGGACCGCTCGAAGTGGCTTATGACCTGCCGCTCGGCGACCCCGAGGCGCTGCGCAAGCAGATCGAGGCGGGCCCCGAGAACATCTGGCGTTACGCACCGCTGCTGCCCGTCCCCGCCGACGTCGCCGACAAGCCCAACCTGAACCCGGGCTTCACCAAGCTCGTCAAGGCCGAGAACCTGGCGCGCGAGCTGGGCGTCGAGCCCGGCAAGCTGTTCGTCAAGGACGACTCGGGCAACCCGACGCACTCCTTCAAGGACCGCGTCGTCGCCCAGGCCCTGGAGGCCGCCCGCGCCTTCGGCTTCACCACGCTCTCCTGCTCCTCCACCGGAAACCTCGCGGGCGCGGTCGGCGCCGCCGCCGCGCGGGCCGGCTTCCGCTCCTGCGTGTTCATCCCGCACGACCTGGAGCAGGGCAAGGTCGTCATGGCCGCGGTGTACGGCGGCGAGCTCGTCGGCATCGAGGGCAACTACGACGACGTGAACCGCTTCTGCTCCGAGCTCATCGGCGACCCGCTCGGCGAGGGCTGGGGCTTCGTCAACGTCAACCTGCGGCCGTACTACGGCGAGGGTTCCAAGACGCTGGCGTACGAGATCTGCGAGCAGCTCGGCTGGCGGCTGCCGGACCAGCTGGTCATCCCGATCGCCTCGGGCTCCCAGCTCACCAAGATCGACAAGGGCCTCCAGGAGCTGATCAAGCTCGGCCTCGTCGAGGACAAGCCGTACAAGATCTTCGGCGCGCAGGCCGAGGGCTGCTCCCCGGTGTCGACCGCCTTCAAGGCCGGGCACGACGTCGTACGCCCCCAGAAGCCGGACACCATCGCCAAGTCCCTCGCGATCGGCAACCCGGCGGACGGCCCGTACGTCCTGGACATCGCGCGCCGTACCGGCGGCGCGGTGGAGGACGTGAACGACGAGCAGATCGTCGACGCGATCAAGCTGCTCGCCCGGACCGAGGGCATCTTCGCGGAGACCGCGGGCGGCGTGACGGTCGGCGTCACCAAGAAGCTCATCGAGGCCGGTCTCATCGACCCGTCGCTCACCACGGTCGTGCTCAACACCGGTGACGGGCTCAAGACCCTGGACGCGGTGGCCGCCACGTCCCAGGCGACCGCGACCATCCGCCCGAGCCTGGACGCCTTCCGCGAGGCCGGCCTCGCCCACTGAGGCGCTGAGCCACGAGGCGGGCCCCGGCCCACTGAGCCACTGCTGAACGACTAGGAGCACCGAACCATGAGCGTGAACGTCCGCATCCCCACGATTCTCCGCACCTACACCGGTGGCCGGGCCGAGGTCGCCGCCGAGGGAGCCACCCTCGCCGAGGTCATCGCCGACCTGGAGAAGAACCACGCCGGCATCGCCGCGCGCGTCCTGGACGACCAGGGCAAGCTGCGCCGCTTCGTCAACGTGTACGTCAACGACGACGACGTGCGCTTCGAGCAGGGCCTCCAGACGGCCACGCCCGAGGGCGCCGGCGTCTCGATCATCCCGGCGGTCGCGGGCGGCTGATCCGCCGTCTTCAACCGCGCGTTTAACTTCATCCGTACCCAGAGTTGAACCCAGAGTTGCCCTCTCCGCACGAGAAGCGGAGGGGGCAATTCAACATGGTTGAGCGGGGTACAGTTGGGGAAGCCCCTTCGCTTCGAATGCCAAGTGCATATGAGAACGCGACAACATGAGGTCAAAGTGTGTGTGTCCTTTGTGCCTTAAGTGCGCTTTGCCCGGCCCGACTTGCCCCGGAATGTTGAATTCACGGCATTCCGCTCTCCGAGTGTGCCCGGAATTCTCGTCCGATTGACCTGTTGCAGAGGGCAGTTGGGCAGATACATTCAGCCGCGGTCGACGCGTTCCGGCGCACACCCTCTCCTGTCGGAGGGTGGAGGTCTGACCCGGGTCCGCGAAGTGTGGTCCCGTGCAAGGGCCAGTAATAGGGGAGTTAGGCATGGCTCAGGGCACCGTCAAGTGGTTCAACGCGGAGAAGGGGTACGGCTTCATCGCGGTCGACGGTGGTGCGGATGTTTTCGTCCACTACAGCGCGATCCAGATGGACGGTTACCGCACCCTTGAAGAAGGTCAGCGAGTCGAGTTCGAGATCTCGCAGGGCCAGAAGGGTCCGCAGGCGGACATGGTCAAGCTCGCCGTCTGATCTCGGCGCGATCGGCCACCGACGCACTCACGCGTGAAGGGGGCTGCCCAAAAGGGTGGCTCCCTTCACGCGTTCCTGCGTCCCCCTCGTGGTTGCTGCCCGGTGGTCGTGACCTGGGGCTCCGCCCCAGACCCCGTTCGCGCCTGAAGGGCGCTCGTCCTCAAACTCCCCCAAGGGCTTAAGGGCCAGGGGGGACCCCATGACGGGCTGGGGATGCCTGCACCCGGCGCTGCCAGGGGCGCGGGGAACGGCGCGAGCAACCACGCACGACCCGCACGTCGAAGGGGTTAAGGGGCGCGAGGAACTGCGCGAGCAACCACGCGCGACGCGAGGCCGAAAGCGGGTTTAGGGGCGCGGGGAACGGCGCGACCAGCCACGCGCGACCCGCGGGCGAAACGGACGGCCCTCCGCAGGAGCCGGGGTGTGGGGGCGGAGCCCCCGCCGGCGCCGGGGGACCGGACAGCGCCGGTAAGTGGAGGGGTCCGGTTCAAGAGACTCGCTTGCACTCGCAGGTGCCGAGTGCTAATCATTGGGCTTAGCACTCTCCCAGTGAGAGTGACAGAACTTGGATCGGGTCAGTGAGGCCCGCAGACCGCGTGGGGCAAGGAACCACAAGGGCTGCAGGCCGTCCGTCGCGGGCGCCGGCGCGATCCACGAAGAACGCCACCCCTGTCCGGGAGGACCACTTCACATGGCCAAGATCATCGCGTTCGACGAGGAGGCACGGCGCGGTCTCGAGCGCGGGATGAACCAGCTCGCCGACGCCGTCAAGGTCACCCTCGGCCCCAAGGGCCGCAACGTCGTCCTCGAGAAGAAGTGGGGCGCCCCCACGATCACCAACGATGGTGTTTCCATCGCCAAGGAGATCGAGCTCGAGGACCCGTACGAGAAGATCGGCGCCGAGCTGGTCAAGGAAGTCGCCAAGAAGACGGACGACGTCGCCGGTGACGGTACGACCACCGCGACCGTCCTGGCCCAGGCCCTGGTGCGCGAGGGTCTGCGCAACGTGGCCGCCGGCGCCAACCCGATGGCCCTGAAGCGCGGCATCGAGAAGGCCGTCGAGGCCGTCTCCGCCGCCCTCCTTGAGCAGGCCAAGGATGTCGAGACCAAGGAGCAGATCGCTTCTACGGCCTCCATCTCCGCCGCCGACACCCAGATCGGCGAGCTCATCGCCGAGGCCATGGACAAGGTCGGCAAGGAAGGCGTCATCACCGTCGAGGAGTCGCAGACCTTCGGTCTTGAGCTTGAGCTCACCGAGGGCATGCGCTTCGACAAGGGCTACATCTCGGCGTACTTCGCCACCGACATGGAGCGTATGGAGGCGTCGCTCGACGACCCGTACATCCTGATCGTCAACTCGAAGATCAGCTCGGTCAAGGACCTGCTGCCGCTCCTTGAGAAGGTCATGCAGTCCGGCAAGCCGCTGCTGATCATCGCCGAGGACGTCGAGGGCGAGGCCCTGTCGACCCTGGTCGTCAACAAGATCCGTGGCACCTTCAAGTCCGTCGCCGTCAAGGCCCCGGGCTTCGGTGACCGCCGCAAGGCCATGCTCGGTGACATCGCCATCCTCACGGGCGGCACGGTCATCTCCGAGGAGGTCGGCCTCAAGCTGGAGAACGCCGGTCTCGACCTGCTCGGCCGCGCCCGCAAGGTCGTCATCACCAAGGACGAGACGACGATCGTCGACGGCTCCGGTGACAGCGACCAGGTTCAGGGCCGCGTCAACCAGATCCGCGCAGAGATCGAGAACTCGGACAGCGACTACGACCGCGAGAAGCTGCAGGAGCGCCTGGCGAAGCTCGCCGGCGGTGTTGCGGTCATCAAGGCCGGTGCCGCGACCGAGGTCGAGCTCAAGGAGCGCAAGCACCGCATCGAGGACGCCGTTCGCAACGCGAAGGCGGCCGTCGAGGAGGGCATCGTCGCCGGTGGTGGCGTGGCCCTGCTCCAGGCCTCCGCGGTGTTCGAGAAGCTTGAGCTCGAAGGTGACGAGGCGACCGGCGCCAACGCCGTGAAGCTCGCCCTTGAGGCCCCGCTGAAGCAGATCGCCGTCAACGGTGGTCTCGAAGGCGGCGTCGTCGTGGAGAAGGTGCGCAACCTGGCCGTCGGCCACGGTCTGAACGCCGCCACGGGCGAGTACGTCGACATGATCGCCGAAGGCATCATCGACCCGGCGAAGGTGACGCGCTCTGCCCTGCAGAACGCCGCCTCCATCGCCGCGCTGTTCCTGACCACCGAGGCCGTCATCGCCGACAAGCCGGAGAAGGCCGCCGCCGGCGGCGCTCCGGGCGGCATGCCGGGCGGTGACATGGACTTCTGAGCCCCGGCTCGGTAGCTCCTGGCTGTACGCCGAGGGCGGCATCCCCATCACGGGGGTGCCGCCCTCGGGCGTTTTCCGAACCAGACCGCGAGCGAGCGGTTATGTCGATCCACACCCCACATTGGCCTGTTTCCGCCGCTCTTTGCGAGGGGACGCCTGGGAACCGCAACTACCGATAGTTAGAGTTGCGTTGCAGGTGAGAACAGTGCTGTACGGGGAGGGTGTTTTGCCACCAAACGGGGGTGGGGCGGCGTCGGAGTCGCCGTCTTGGCCGTTCAACGCGCTCGGCGTGGCGCAGGCGGCCGCGGGGGACGTGGTCACCGAGCTGACGTCGTTCACGAAGTTCCAGCAGCGCGTGGATGAGCTGATCCGGAACCTCAAGGGCTCTCCGGCCGGACCGGGCGAGGTGGGCCAAGAGCGGCTCGCCCGCGACCAGTTCGGGGGCGGGGGCGGCGCGTTCGCCGAAGCCTCGGGTCTGTTCACCTCGTACGAGACGGTGATCGCCGAGCTGGAGAGCCTGTCCAAGTTGCTGTCGGACTCCATTGAAGGCATGGGCATCGCGGTACTGGCTTCACACAAGGGCTACCAGAACATCGACGCGGAGATCCGCCAGCGCATGGCGGCGATCGCCGTGGAGACGAAGAAGCACTACGGCGGCGATTACGACCCCGGACATGCAAAGCCGGAGACGCATCCGGAAAGCGGCGCGAACCAGCCGAACCAGCCGAACCAGCCGAGCCAGCCGGACAAGTCGGGCCAGTCGCCCTCGGGCGGCGACGCCGGAGGGACGATCTGATGGGCGGCAAGGGGAACGCCGGTGGCAGCACGCCGTTCGAGGGCATGAGCCACGAAGCCATGCTGGCCTGGCTGGACCAGGCGAACAGCGGCACCGTGCAGGGGGCCGCCGACCGGCTGGCGGCGGCGGCCAAGGAGATCCGGAAGATCGCGGACGACCTGAAGGTCCGCCCGCAGTGGGTGGAGTGGAAGGGCGCGGGCGCGGACGCGTTCCGCACCTGGAGCGCGGACCTGGCCAACGCCACGCTGAGACTGGGCGACTTCAGCGAGGGCTCGTCGACATGGCTGGGCCACGCCTCCGACGCGATCGCCTCGGCCCAGGTGGCCATCCCCCGCGACCAGGCGGGCGCACAAGGAAACCTGGACGCGGCCCAGAAGGCGCACAACGACCCGGACGCGGCGGCAATAAGCAGGAAGTCGGCGGGCGAGCTGGCGGCACTGGCGGCGGACAAGGAGAAGGTGCGACAGGAGGCCGTCGCACAGATGCGGAAGCTGGGGCAGGCGTACCAGCAGTCTGCGACGCAGATGAATGGGTTGGAGCGGCCTAAGTTTCCTCCGCCGCCGCAGGCGATTGCGCCGGAAAACTACGATTCGAAGAGCACCGGTAGAGGCAGGCCGAACTCCAGCGATGCGGCTGGGGATGCCTCTTCAACTGGCCGCGCCGCCCCGGGGCGCCCGGCGAAAACCCAGGCTTCCGCTTACGGCAGCTCCGGCCCGACGCCCCATTCGAGCAACCCCTCGCCAGGGCATCCCGCATTGGGGGACGCCCCGCAGCCCACGAAGCTGGACATCGACTCGGTGCCGACGTTGCCGCATACAGCACCGACACCGAGCCCTGCCGGAAGCGTGCTGAGTCCGGCTCCGACCAACAGCGGCGACTTGTCGGCAGTACGCATGCCACCGTCGGCTCTCGGCGGAGGGCTGAGCGTGCCTCCAGGTCCGACGGGCCCGGGGCGGTCTACGGCCGGGGAAGATCCTCTGCCGCGACCTGGACAGAATGCGTCTGGGCGCAGCCCCATTCGCATGCCGGACAGCAGCCCCGGCATCACCGGCGGTCGTCCCATGCCCGCACCCGTGGGTCGATCGGGTGGCGGCATCCCCAAGGGAACCGTCGTGGGGGCTGGCGAAGCGGCGGGCCATGGCGCAGCGGGGCCCGTCACGGGAGCCAGTCCCGCCGGGCAGGTGGCTGGTCGGCCGGGAGCGGCATTTGGCCAACCCGGAACGGCGTCTGGTAGGCCGGGAACGGCTTCCGGCCGCCGTTTCCCGTCTGCGAGCGGCGGGGTGAGCGGCGGCAGCGCGCAGCAGGCGGGGCGAGTGCGCGGCCCCTCTTCTGCATCGGCAGGTGCCGGAGTGGAGCGAGGAGGCATCTCGGGCGGGAGACCGGTTGGTGCGACTCCGGGCGCTGCCCGTGGTGGCAAGACACCCCGGGACTCCGAAAAGGCGCGCCCCCGGCGTGACGGGGCCGCCGGCTACCTCATTGAAGACGAAGCGACGTGGCAGCAGGGCGCCGGGCGCGCCGTGCCGCCGGTCATCGACTAGTGCGTTCAGGAAAGGCGCGAGGGAAACCCATGCCAAGGAGCAATGTTCGACGCAGGCGCGGATCCGCGGCGGTATCGGCGTTGTGCGGCGTGTTGCTAGTGGGAGCTGCTGCTGCGCCGGCCTTGGCGAATTCACCGCGCGAGGACGAGTGGTTCCTCGACGCCATGAAGGCCGAGGAGATGTGGCGGACCAGCACGGGCAAAGGCATCACTGTCGCTGTGATCGACACCGGCGTTGACCCGAGCAATGCCGATCTGCGCGGGCAGGTCCTGCCGGGCAAGGACTTCGCACAAGATCAGCCGGGTGACGAACACACCGACTATGACGGACACGGCACCAGCATGGCCGGGCTCATTGCGGGAACGGGGGCGTCCCACGGCGGAAGGGGTGCTTTCGGCCTGGCCCCAGGCACAAAGATTCTCCCGATTCGCATGCCGAAGGCGGGGACTGCCGCCAATCAGGCCGAAGGCGACAAGCGGTTCCATACGATTGCTCCCCAGGCGATCCGCTACGCAGCCGACCAGAACGCGAAAGTCATCAATCTCTCCCTGGGGAGAAGCGAAGGTTCACCGCAGCTGACCGCAGCAGTGAAGTACGCCTTGGACAAGGGTGCGTTGGTCTTCGCCGCCGTGGGTAACAGCGGCAATGTCGGCAATGAGGTCGAGTACCCGGCCGCTACACCGGGCGTGGTCGGCGTATCGGCGGTGGGCAAGGACCTTCGCAAGACCGCTGAGTCCGAATACGGTCCCCAGGTGGACCTGGCCGCACCTGGCGACGACATGGTGCACGCCTGCATGAGCGAGACCGGCCTGTGCACATCACACGGCACAAGCGACGCCACCGCCCTAGCCTCCGCCTCCGCCGCCCTGATCTGGTCCAAGCACCCGAACTGGACCAACAACCAGGTCCTGCGAGTCATGCTCAACACAGTCGGCGGCCCCACAGACGGCGCCAAGCGCAACGATTCGATCGGCTACGGGATCGTCCGCCCCCGCGTCGCCCTGGAAAACCCCGGTGATCCCGGCCCCGCCGACGTGTACCCGCTGCCCGACCTCACCCCGCCAGCTGCTCCCCCCGCATCGAAGCCCAAGGGGAGCTCCACCGAGAACCCCGCCGGGCACGAGGCGCCCCCGGCGGCAGAAGCCAGCGAAAGCAAGGCATCAACATACGTACTGCCCCTGGGAATTGGCGCCTTGGCGCTCACCGGCACGCTCCTCGGCCTCTGGTTCCTTCGCGCCCGTAACCGCCGAGCGGCGGCCGCCAGGACTCAAGTAGCCGCACAGAGTCAGGGGTTGGAGTGGCCGGGACATGAAGGCGGCGATCGTACGAGGAGTTTCTGAGATGGCATGGGATGAGTGGGAGCAGTTAAAAACCGACGCGGTGGCGCGGCGTCAGAATCAGATGCGGCTGGACGGTGCGGGCGGTGGCGCAAGTGGCGGCGCGGACGATCTGAGGACGAACGGCTCGGGGAAAGCGGCCGCGGTCAAGGCGTTACGGGGGGACATACGGCACGGGACGGACAAGGCCGGCCGTCATACCGAAGAGGGCTCGGTGTCGGTGGCCCGGGCGTTCTCGGGCTGGTCATTCGGTTCGGCGCTCGGAGACGCGCAGCACGAATGGGGGCTGCAGGTCGAGAACTTGAAGGGCCGCCTGGCATCTGATCAGGCGGCGCTGGAGCAGACCAAGCAGGACTTCAAGGACATCGACCACGGAGTGAGGAGCCAGGTCGCGCAGATACGCACCGAGCATGCCCCTCGGCACGAGGTCTAGGAGACGGGGACGAGCATGCTCACATATCAGGATGTGGTCACCGCCCGGATAGGTGCGCTGACGGATCTGGCCCAGGGCTGGGACGACATGGCTGACGAGTTCAGCAGCCCGGAGGGCCTGTACGAAGCCCAGGTGGAACGCGTCGCGAAGGACGGGGGCTGGGTCGGCGAAAGCGCCGACGCGGCTGCGGCGCAATTTGCCGCGACGCGGAAGCAGTTCGCCGATGCCCAGGTGGAAGCGCGCGCGATCGCCTCTATTCTGCGGGACGCCCATGGGCAGTTCGCCCAGCGGATCAGCCACGTGCGGGATCTCGTCGAGCAGGCGCAGAAGAACGGGATGCACGTCAACAGCCAGGGCGAGGCGGTCTACGACCCTGGCAAGTTGAGCCCCTACAGGACGGATTACGACGAGACCGTCAAGAAGGGGAAGGCGGCCGCGGAGACCTGGACGCAGAGCATCAAGGATGCGGTCAGGGCGGTCGACGACGCCGACCAGGGCGTCAGCCTGGCCCTTCATGAAGCCGCGGGCATCAAAGACATCTTCCAGCGGATGGCGGACGGGGCTCTGGGGTTTGGCCACACCTTCAACGGGGGCGCGGTCGGCGACATCGAGGTGTACGAGGCCCGCGAGGCCAAAACGTACGCGGACCGGGTCCTGGCCGGTGACAAACTCGAAGGCGACGACCTGGAGGAGTGGCAGCGCCTGATGCGCGACAACTCCGGCGACAAGGCCTTCAGCCAGACCTTCCTCGACTCCCTCGGCGCGGACAAGGCCTTCAAGCTCACCAACAAGATCGACGATCTGGCGTACTTCAACGACACGAAGAACAAGGACGCCTACCTGCAGATCAACGGAGGCATATCCGACTCGCTGGCGACCGCCACCCATGTCCCGGACTTCAAGGACATGAACGGCAAGCACCTGATCTTCGGGTCACAGGGGTACTACGACGCTTTCAACGGCTGGCTGAAGACCGACGATGCCCAGTTCTATATCAAGTGGCGCAACGACCTGCGGGAGCACGGCGCTGACGGGTACGACCTCAAGGCAGCCGGAGACAGAGTCAACACGATCGCCAAGGGGCACGGTCAGCAGGTACGCGGTTACCAGAGCCTGGCCACGCTGATGCAGCAGGGGCACGGCTACTCCCCGCAGTTCCTCTCCGACGTCACCGATGACATGATCGCCACGGAAAAGGACCACCCGGACGTCTGGGACCTCTACGGCGGCGGCTTCAGCGGCAAGAACGACGGCTGGTTCGCCAACGACCCGGTTGACGGTGTGCTGGGCGTCATGGGCCGTGATGCGGAGGCGTCCACCGGCTATCTCGACCCGCACGCCGGTGGCACCAACGACCGTCTCCACTACCTGCTCCACGAGCGAGACTGGAACGTCGTCAACACCACTGAGTGGCAGGGTGAGCGGGAAATGAACGCTCCCGATGCCGCCGACGGCGATAACCGCGTGGGGCTCGGCGCCGCGATCGAGGCCGGAACCACCGGCCACGCCGCCGGCGACACATCCCAGCAGAGCGACGGAAAACACAGCGATGCCGAAGCACGCATCATGCAGCAGACAGTGAACGTCCTCGACCAGGACTCAACGGGCGACAGCATCCCCGCCAACCTGCGCGACCCGATCGCCCGAGCCCTGGTGGACTACGCCCCGGACACCCACAACACCCTGACGCACGACCCCAGTTACAGCTACGAAAAAGGAGGCTCCGTCTTCCAGGACGCCGATGGCGGCCACCTCAACGTCGCCCAGGGCTCCCTGACCCGCGTGCTGCGGGGGGTCTCCGACAACCCGCAGAATTTCGCCCATCTCTACGACGCCGAACGCGCCCAGTCCGCCCAAACGCTGGCCGGGGCCGAAGCGACGTACAGCAACAGCAAGGACTGGGAGAACCGCGTTGCCGACGTGGGCATGGGAGCCGGCGTCTTCAATGCCATCGGTGCCGACGTCATCCTCGACGACCGCGACGCACGCAAGGCGTGGATCGACGACGTAGCCAGGTACTCCTACCACGCGATCGGCGCACCCCTGACGATCATCCCCGTCGTCGGAGACGTGGCACAGCGGGCAGTGGACGGCGCCACCTATGAATGGTCCAAAGACGTGAAGGCGGAAGCAGATCAGGTCGCCAACAATGGCGTGGCCAAGAAGATGGGAGCCATGTCGCAGGGTGCGCTCGAACTGGTCCAACACTGGGAGACGAGCCATGGCATGAACTACAAGACGGACGCCACGGCGAATTACTTGCAGGACTACATGAACTTGCACTACGGCTCGGCCCGCGACCAAGCCCTCGCCGATCTGAACCGGGGGCTGTCCTGATGAGGAAGTCCGTCATTGCGGCTTCGGTGGCGACCGTTCTGATAGCGGGTGGCGGCATCGTCTACGCCACCGGCACCTACGACGGCTGGCGTGACGCGAGGGCGCTCGACGATGGGTGCCGGGGAATGGTCGATGCCGCCGAGGTGCAGAAGGTGCTGGGAGCGGACCGTGTCACGGGCAGGCGCCTCGGAGAAGCGGGATGCCGGGCCTACGACCCCGGAGCCACCAAGGCATCCCTGGCGATCTCCGTACAGCGTGGCCAGGACGCCGAGTCGGTCAGACTGGATACCGACGAGATCCTCGCCCAGGACCCCAGCGGAATGCTTGTCCCGGTGGGCCGCGGCTGGCCGGCCCTGGTCTCGGTCGGCAGCGACACGGGTCTTTACGCCACCGCCTTCCTCCCTTGCGGGAAAGGGGCGGACGACGACTTGGTACTGAGTCTGACCGCCACCCGGGCCCCCTCGACCCGCAGTGTGCAGGAAGGACGCGACGGAATGGCCGTCCTGGTCACCCGAGCCCTCAACGCTGCGGCGAAGGATCAGGGGTGTGCACAGCCCGACGCCTCGAAGGTGCAGAGCGCCTCGGCCGACGCGTTCAAGGACCTGAAGAAGGCCGGAGAGTCGGGCACGTGCCAGGGCATCAACGCGCCCTCGTACGAATCAGCGGCCGACGCCGCGGCGCCGATCGAGCAATGTCTCTTGGCCGACGCCGTGGGCGTCCCGACATTCCGCCTGGCCGCCTACTACGGTCCGTACACGAACGCACCCCGCCGCAACCCTTACCGCAGCCCCGACGACTACGTCGGCACGTCAGGCACCAACGAAGGCAAGTCCTGGACGACCGCCTTGTGTCCCACCGGCACAGCGCTGTTCACGCTGGAACCCCTCGTCCCCCATGCCTCAGTCGGTGCCTCCGAGCGCCAGGCACTCCCTTCCTTCGCCGCGCGGTCAGCGAAGCGACACGGCTGCAGCAGTCCCAATCAGTTGCGTTCAACCTGAAAGTAGGGGCGCAATTCACGACCTGCTGCCTAGGCCTGCGCGCGCGGTGTCCGGCTCGGCGGCCAAGGCAGGCGGTGCCGCCCTCGGCGTTTCTCCGAGCCCGTTCCGAGCCCGCTCTGCGCTGTCCCGAACCCTGGAGGTACGGAGAATACGAAGGTCAAAGGTAGTGCTGGCTCCATGGTGCGGGGCCTGCGGGGCGGGCAGAATTTGTGATCGGACGGGGGCGGTGATCGGCCCAACCGGCAAGTACACGACGCCCATTACGCAGACGCACATGACGCCACATGACGCACAATCGGGGGAGTTCCATGAGCACCACACGACTGCGGATCCGCACCATCGCGGCCGTGAGCCTCACCGCCCTTGCGGTCGGCGCGCTGGGCGCGTGCGGGCCGCTGGACGACAAGACGTTCAAGGACGACGCGACCGTCAAGGACAAGATCACCGCAGTACGGATCGACGGTAACTCGGACGGCTTCCGCATACGCGGCAAGAAGGGTCTCGCCGAGGTGGCCGTGCACCGGGAGGTCAACTACCGGGGCAAGTCCAAGCCGGAGGACTCCACTTACCGGGTCGAGAACGGCGTGCTGGTGCTCGGGGGTTGCTCCGGCCACTGCTCGGTGGACTACACGGTGGATGTGCCCGCCGGCATCCCGGTCACGGGCTCGACCGAAGCGGGCGCGCTGAGCCTGTCGTCGGTCGGCGAGGTGAAGGTGTCCACGACCGACGGCGGAGTGAAGGTGCACGACGCGACGGGTCCGGTCGACATCCGCACCACCAATGGCTCGATCGACGCCAACGGCCTGAAGGGCACGGCCACTACGGCCCGAGCGTCCAACGGCTCGATCTCGCTGACCCCTGCCACGGTGCAGAACGTCTCGGCCCAGACCACCAACGGCAGCATCACGCTGACCGCCCCGTCCGCTCAGTACCAGGTCGCGGCCCAGACCCAGAACGGCCACAAGAAGCTCGGCATACCCGATACCGCGTCCGCTGCCCACCACCTGAACCTGACCACGAGCAACGGCGACATATCGGTGAAGTCCTCCAAGTAGGCGCCAAGTAGGCACCAAGTGGCCGACGGAGCACAGGACTTGAGCCCCAGGCCAGTGAGCGTGATGCAGTTCACGCGGAAACGGTGACAGGGGGCTGTCGCGGACGGCTGCGACTGTCGACGGCATGACGATCACAGATGAGGACTGCCTCCCCGAGACCTTGGCGTTCAACGAGCAATTCGAGGCTGCGGCCGCGAGCCGCCCGGCTCGTGGGCAGGCGCCGAGTGCAGCCGCGCTGGCGCTCCTGCGGCGCAACCGGCTCGGCGGCGACGCGCCACCGGTACGGCTGCCGCACGGCCAAGACCGTGTCATTGAGGGCGGAGTGAAGGTACGGGTCTTCGTGCCGGACCAGGTCGATGGGGTGTATCTGCACATCCACGGAGGGGGGTGGGCGTTCGGGTCTGCGGACGGGCAGGACGAGCGGCTCTGGCGGCTCGCCGAGGAGGCGCGGCTGGCCGTGGTGAGCGTGGACTACCGCCTCGCACCGGAGCACCCGTTCCCTGCCGGGCCCGACGATTGCGAAGCCGCTGCCCGGTGGCTGGTGAAACACGCCGCGGCCGAGTTCGGTACCGAGCGGCTGCTGATCGGAGGTGAATCGGCCGGTGCCCACCTCAGCGTCGTGACGCTGCTGCGCCTGCCCGACCGGCACGGCATAGCGGGCGCGTTCCGGGCGGCGCATCTGCTCTTCGGCCCCTACGACCTGTCAATGACACCGAGCCAGCGATCATTTGGTCCGAGGAGGCTGTTGAGCAATACCGACTCGCTTCGGGGCAGCTATGAGCTGTTCACGCCAGGGATGGGGGAGGAGCAGCGCCGCAGAGCGGAGGTCTCGCCCCTGTTCGCGGACTTGGCAGGGCTGCCGCCCGCCCGGATCGTCGTCGGCACCGAGGATCCGCTGCTGGACGACTCGCTGTTCCTTGCCGCACGGTGGGAGGCGGCGGGCGCGCCGGTGCAGCTGGGTGTTGTCGCCGGCGCGATGCACGGCTTCACCCTGTTCCCTCTGACCATCACCGAGCGGGAACTGCGCCGTGAGCGGGACTTCCTGGCCTCGGCGTGACGGTGGCGTCGGCGGTCTGGGCCTCTAGGGCGCGTAGTCCTTCAGTCTTTCGGTTTCCAGGGTGATGTTCACCGTCTCGCGAGCGTGGCGAGCGAGCTCCTCGAAGTCTTCGACGGACATCTGGGGGTGCTCGGCGGTGCTGGGGGTCATGGCGTCGCCTCCTCCCCTACATCGTGCTTCGCCACGTGCGCGAATGGGCTGCATGGTCATGCGGGAGTCCGCTCGGGGCGGCGGAGCGCTGCCGCGCGGGCTTCGGTGGCGTGGGCGCGGACCTTTTCGGAGGGGAGGGGGGAGGCGG
>NZ_LGDD01000298.1 GCF_001279695.1 Streptomyces sp. WM6378 | reverse complement strand
CCCCCACACTCGTACTGGCCCCCTCCCTGGGCGCCACCCCGGCCCTCTGGGAGCCCCAACTCCCCGCACTGGCCGCACACTTCAACATCCTCCGCTGGGGCCTACCTGGCCACGGCAACTCCCCCGCATGGGACCCACCCCCGCCGCGGCCCACCCTCGAAACCCTGGCCGCTCCCCTCCTGGGCCTCCTCGAAGAGCTCCGCATAGACACCTTCAGCTATGCCGGAATCTCCCTGGGCGGAGCCATCGGCACCTGGCTGGCCGCCCACCACCCCGACCGAGTCGAATCCCTCGCACTCCTCTGCACCTCCGCCCACTTCGGCCCGCCCGAACCCTGGCGGGAGAGGGCGGACACCGTACGCACCAAGGGAATCGGCGAGGTCGCCGACAGCGCGCCGAACCGCTGGTTCAGCCCCGCGTTCGACGCCCCGGAGCACCTCCTCGCCGACCACCACCGCGTGGACCCCGAGTCGTACGCCACCTGCTGCGAGATCCTCGCCGGGCTCGACCTGCGCCCGGAACTGGCCCGCATCACCGCCCCCACCCTGGTGATCGCGGGCCGGAACGACGTAGCCACCCCGCCCTCCCACGCCCGCGAACTAGCCGACGGCATCGGGAATGCCCAGCTCCTCGAACTCCCCCGAGCCGCCCACTTGGCCAACCTGGAGCAGCCCGAGGCAGTGACCGACGCCCTGCTCAGCCATTTCGCCGGCACCGGCATCCGCACCGCCACCGGACCCCGTACCCACCCCGACCCGCTCAGACGAGTCGGCGAAGCCACCCGCCGCTCGGTCCTGGGAAACGCCCACGTAGACCGAGCAACAGCCCGCACCACCCCCTTCACCGCCCGCTTCCAGGACTTCATCACCCGCTACGCCTGGGGCGAGATCTGGGGCGGCGGCACCCTGGACCGGCGCACCCGCAGCGCCATCACGCTCACCGCACTCGTCGCGGGCGGCCACAAGGACGAGCTGGCGCTGCACGTACGGGGCGCCCTGCGCAACGGCCTGAGCCCCACCGAGATCGGCGAAGTGCTGCTCCAGTGCGCCGTGTACTGCTCCGTCCCCGCCGCCAACTCCGCTTTCGCCGTCGCGGAACGGGCGATCAACGAGTACGCGGCCGACGCCGACGAGAAGGACAGCTGAAATGCCCCCCAGCGCCCCCACTCCCACCCACACCACCATCGGCATCATCGGCGCGGGCCCCGCCGGACTCCTCCTGGCCCGCCTCCTGCACAACGCCGGAATCGACTGCGTCGTCCTGGAGAGCCGCGACCGCGCGTACATCGAGCAACGTCAGCGCGCCGGCATCCTCGAACAGGCCACCGTCGACGTGCTACGGGCCGCGGGCGCGGGCGAGCGCATGGACCGCGAGGGGCTGCCCCACGACGGCATCGAGCTCCGCCACGACCGCCGCTCCCACCGCATCGACTTCCCGTCCCTCACCGGCGGCCGCCGAGTGATGGTCTACGCGCAGACCGAGATGGTGAAGGACCTGGTGGCCCAGCAGCTGGCAGCCGGTGCCCCGCTGCTCTTCGATTCGGAGGTGACGGGAATCGAAGGCGTTCGCGACACGAACGCCACTGCCACCGCGACCGCCACCGCTACTGGCGCGGCTGCTGGCACGGCGACCGGCACCGCGACCGCGACCGCCGCCGCGACCGGCGCCAGCACCCGCACCAGCACCGAATCGCCCACCATCCACTACCGCCGCCACCCCGACCGCAGGCCCGCCACCCTCACCTGCGACTACATAGTCGGCTGCGACGGCTTCCACGGCATCGCCCGAGACGCGGTTCCGGCCGAGCTCCGCAGAACGTACGAGCGCACCTACCCCTACTCCTGGCTGGGCATCCTCGCCCAAGCCCCGCCCACGTACGACGAGTTGATCTACGCCCACTCCTCGCGGGGCTTCGCGCTCGCCAGCATGCGCTCGCCCACCGTCAGCCGGCTCTACCTCCAGGTCCCCAACGGCACCGACCCCGCCGACTGGCCGGACGTCCGCATCTGGGACGAGCTCGACTCACGCCTGGCGACCGACGCCGACCCGGCCTGGAAACTGGAACGCGGTACCGTCGTCGCCAAGTCCGTTCTCCCCATGCGGAGTTGGGTCATGGAGCCCATGCGGTACGGGCGGCTCCTGCTGGCCGGGGACGCGGCGCACATCGTGCCGCCGACCGGCGCCAAGGGCCTGAACCTCGCCGTGGCCGACGTCGTCGTGCTGGCCCGCGCGCTGGTCCAGCGGCACGTCACCGGCTCGACGGAGCTCCTCGACGCCTACTCCGAGACGTGCCTGCGCCGGGTCTGGCGCGCCGAGCACTTCTCGTACACCATGACCGAGCTGCTCCACGCGGACCCGGCGCACTCCGCGTTCGAGACCCGGCTCCAGCTGTCCCAGCTCGACCGCATCGCCCACTCGCGGCACGCGGCCGCCGAGCTCGCCGAGAACTACACGGGCCTGCCGATCGCCCCGCCCTCGCCGTACGCGAGCTGATCGGCCTCCTCGCCCGCGCCGCCGCACGCACGCAGCCGGATCTGAGTGATCCCGCTGATGTAGCGCGCCCCGCACCGGTCGGACGGAACCACCAACTGCGCGCCCAGGGCGTCCAGTTGGACCCCGTCGAGGGCGGTGGCGAGCAGCACCGGAGAGTCGCCGAAGTCCTCGTCGATCTCGGCCCAGGACAGCACCGTGGCGTGCCCGTCCTCGCCGGTGACCTCCAGGAGGAAGCGGGACCGGTCCTTGCGGCGGGCCGGATTGAACCCGGGCCCCGCCGCCGTGATCACCTCGCGCAGCAGCGGGCCCGTGAAGGTGTGGGCACGCGGGCCGCTGGTCGCGCAGTCGAAGGTGACCGCCGCCGTCCGCTGTGCCCACCGCTCACGCAGCTCGGCCACGCTCAGCCGGACCGGCCGGTCGACCGCACCCACCACCGCCATGTGCCGATCCGCCACGCGTTTATGAGTCATGTACGAGATTATGGCTCGCACATGCTGTTTTGCATCGGGGCGTGCAAACGCGAAGTCGGCCGGGGCCGCTGCGGTCAGAACCGCTCCTCCAGCTCACGCGCCCGCAGCCCCGCCTGGAACCGGGAGGTGGCCCCAAGTGCGGCCATCAGCTCGGCGACCCGCCTGCGATACGTACGCAGCGACATCCCGAGCAGGCGCGCAGCCGACTCGTCGGTGTGCCCGCCGCCCAGCATCCGCAGGATCCGCCGCGCCTCCGCGTCCAGCTCCGCGGGCCGTCGGCGCAGGTGGTCGTCGAGGTCCGGGGACGACTCCCAGGCGGCATGGATCAGCGACCTGAGCCCTGCGACGACGTCGGGCGTACGGATCACCGTGTACGTGCGCGTACCGCAGCCGGGGGCACTCGCGAGGATCGCGATGCGCCGGTCCAGGACGATGGTCTCCTGGGCGAGCGGCGCCGAGCAGATCCGGATGTGCGCCCCGCCGGCGGCCATCCTGGTGAGCCGCCGCTCGGCCCGGGCGTCGGGCAGGGCCTGCGGGGTGTAGAGCTTGCGCAGGGCGACCCCGCCGGGCTCCGTGGCGGGGCGCAGCCCGGCGGCGAAGGCGGTGCGTACCCCGTTCGACCAGGTCCCCGGGTCGGCGGCGGCCACCAGGAACTCGTGCCGCGCCCCCGCGAACAGATGCCCGGCCCGGTCGATGAGCGCCCGCTCCCCGTGGAGCGTCACGATCTGTTGGTCGTCCATGATCCGGCCAGTGTGGGCTGCCCGCCGGACCGGGTCAACGCGCGGCGGGAGCGCCGGGACCGCCGGGAACACCCGGCCCCTGCCACGGCGCTCAGGGGCTGGGAACTCCCGGCCCCTTCCCCCCTCCCACCTGTTCCGTGAGCGCCCGTGACCTGCCACGCTATTGCGATGACAGAGGTGTTCTTGCGGCGGCTGTCCCGATGGCAGGCCGAGCAGCAACGGGAATCCGTCGCGGACCTGTACGTAGCGGCGTACGAAGGTGTCGAGGACGCGGAGTCGCTGGGGCGGCAGGGGTTCCTGCGCCGCTTCGCGGAGGACGTGCAGCGCCCGGGCTTCGACATGATCATCGCGGGGGATCCGTTCCTGGTCGGCTGTGCGTACGGCTACCCGCCGGGGCGTGAGGGCGAGTGGTGGCACGGCTTCCGGGGTGCGGAGACCGACGGCGACGAGGAACTGGCCACCGCCGACCGGGTGTTCGCGCTGGCGGAGCTCATGGTGCTCCCCTCCCGCCGGCGCAGGGGCATCGCGACCCGCCTCCAGCGAAGACTCCTGGAACGCCAGGAGGCCGACGTGCTCACGACCCTGATCGCCCCCACCAACACCCCGGCCGCCGCGGCGTACGCGGCCTGGGGCTGGACCCGAACCCCCCGCCCGGCGACGACCACCACAACCCTGGACGCCTGGAGCCGCCGCCCGACGGGGTGAGGCCCGCTGCCCTCCGTGCTGCCCTTACGGTCCTCCCGACGGCCGCGGCGAGTCCGTAACCTCGGCCTTTTGAGCCGGACGGTGACAACGGTGACGTGGAGGGCTGGGCAGCGTGCGAGAGACAGGGACACCCTTACCGTCGCCGACACCCGCGGTGGCGCCGAGGACGCGGGCGCAGGACGTGGGCCCGGGACTCGCCGCCCGGCAGGTGCCGGACCCCGCCGGGCTCGTTGCCCTCCAGCGCACCGCGGGCAACGCGGCCGTGACGCGCTGGGTGCAGCGCCAGGAGATCCCCGGGGCGCGGGAGGCGGCGCAGCGCAACGCCGCCGATCCCACCGGGCACGGCGAGTGGGGCACGTTCTGCCAGACGATGGCGGAGGCGGGATTCCCCGACAGCGTCACGGACGCGGCCTGGCAGCTGATCCTGGGCGGCATCGCCGAACAGGGGCCGCTCAACGACGAGGCCATGGCGATGTTCAGCGAACGCCAGGAGCAGCGTGACCACCGCGCCTCGAACACCTGGTACCAGGAGCTGGTGCAGTTCATCGGGGACTACCTGGAGATCGACCGGCCGACGATGGCTCTGTGGTCCGGCGGCATCGACACCAGCGTTTACGCCCGCTCCAAGGGCCACACTCCCCTGGAGTCCACCCCCTTCGGCGGCGTGGTCGACAAGCTGTCGCTGACCGAGGAGTGGAAGTTCAAGACGCCGATGTGGAACGTCCTGTCCAAGGCGTTCGTGAACCGGGCCCGCGGCCCTGTCCACATCTTCCTGCGGGCGTACAACCCCGACAGCGTCCTCATCGCGCAGGAGGTCCCGCAGCTGCGTGTGGTCATGGCGCTCAACCCGGACGTGAAGCTCGTCTGGCATCCGGTGTACACGGCGGCCGATGGGAAGCTGATGGAGGTCACCAAGAAACTTGAGCTGACCACGGACGCGTCCTACTCCTCCCGGGACGAGTGCGTGCAGGTCCTCTACGACTACCTCCGCCTCAAGCACGACCCGGCCAACGCCAACTCCGAGCGTGCCCACGCGGAGATGAGCGCCCGCCTCAAGGCCAACGGCAACCCGCAGTAGCCACGGCCTCATGGCCCGGCCCGGTCCACCCGGATCAGCGTATGCCCCCTCGTCCCCCCACCTCCCGAAACGCCTCCCCCAGCGCCAGCAGGCTCTGGGTCAGGCCCGAGCACGTGACCGTGGCGTAGCTCAGGACCTCGTGACGAACTCCCGCTCGCCCGGATGCCCCGGGTCCTCCACCGCCAGCCGGGTGTGGCCCCGGTCGAGCAGCACCCGGCAGATCAGGGCCAGGCCCTGGCCGAAGCCGGCGGTGACCATGAGGTCCTCGGGGCGGCTGCGCACCCCCGCACCCGGCCGAGGTAGCCTCCGCACCCCGCGCCCGGCCGCGACCTCGGCGATCCGCTCCTCCGGGATGCCGCTCGCGCCGGTCAGGGTGACCAGCACGTGCAGGCCCGCCGCCTCGCCGGAGATGCGGACCTCGGCCCCGAAGTGCTCGTACAGCGCCTCAAGGAGGCGGCTTCGGCGCTGGCGGTACAGGCGGGTCATGCGGCTGATGTGGCGGGCGTAAGCGCCGGTGGTGCGTGGGCGGCGGATCCCCCGGCTGCCACAGGGCGCAACTGCCGTCGGCGGCCCGGGGCGGCTGGGGCGCGAACGCGGCCCATCACGTCTCGGCGACGGCCTCCAGGGGGCTCAGCGCCGCGGCCCGCCGGGCCGGGACGGCCGCCGCGACCGCGCCGACCGTGAGCGAGACCAGGCAGACCAGGAGCAGCGTTCCCCAGGGCAGCGAGAGGGAGTACTGCGTCATCGCACCGCCCGCGAGCGAGCCGACCGCCCAGGCGCCGAACAGGCCCCCCGCCAGGCCGAGCAGCGTGCCGAACGCGGCGACGGTCACCGCTTCGAGCCGGATCATCCGCCGGATCCCGGCCCGGTCCATGCCGATGGCGCGCAGCACGCCGATCTCGCGGGTGCGCTCGGCGACCGACATCGCGAGGGTGTTGACGATGCCGAGCAGCGAGATCACGACTCCGATGGCGAGCAGCCCGTACATCAAGGTGAGCAGCTCGCCCATGGACCCGGCGGCCTCGCGCACGAGCTCCGCACGGTCCTTGACCTGCACCAGCGGGCTGTTGCCGGTGGCCGTCCGCAGCCGGTCCCCGGTGGCCTTCGAGACCGCGCCGCCGTCGGTGCGGACGAGGATCCGCTGGACGGTGCCGGGCTTGAAGCTGTGCTGCTGCACCTCGCTGCGGGCGCCGAGCGCGTCGTCGGCGATGGGGTTGTCCTGGTAGACGCCGACGACGGTGTACTCCTTGAAGTCGTCGCCCGGGCCGATGTGGGCGTTGACCTTGCCGCCGGCGCTCACGCCCTGCTCCCGGGCGGCGCTGCTGGAGAGGGCGATCCGGCCCGGCCCGAGATCTTTCAACGAGCCGCTGACGAAGTCGAGTTGCATGACCTTGTCGACGGTGGCGGGGTCGACGCCGGAGATGCTGCGGACCTTGCCGCCGGTGAACAGGGTGGAGTCGGCGACGGCGGAGGCGGTCTTCACGCCGGGGAGGTCCGCGACCCGCCGCACGGCGGCCGGGTCGATGGCGGTCGTGGTGGTGCGGCTGCCGACCACGTAATCGGCACTGAGGCCGGACGCGGCCTGCCGGTCGAGGGCTCCCGAGGTGGAGTGGCCGATGACGGCGAGCCCGGCGACGAGCGCCGTACTGATCATGAGGACGGACGCGGTGGCCGCCGTACGCCGGGGATCGCGCAGGGCGTTCTCGCGGGCGAGGTGCCCGGCGACCCCGAAGCGGCCGGTCAGCCGCCCGCCGAGCCGGATCACGGGGACGGCGAGCAGCGGCGCGAGGGTGATCATCGCGGCGACGAGAAGAGCACAGCCGAACATGGCGTTCTGCAGGTTGGCGTCGGAGGCGTCCTTGGCGCCGGTGAGCGAGACGAGCAGCCCGGCCCCGCCGACGAGCAGGACGAGGCCCACCGCCGCGCGCACCCGGGACGCGGTGGCGGTGGGCGGCTGCTCGGCCGAGCGCAGCGCCTCGATGGGCGCGATCTTCGCCGCCTTGCGGGACGGCAGCCAGGCGGCGAGCACCGTGATGCCCACGCCGACCCCGAGCGCCGCCATGACGGGGCGCGCGCCGATCACCAACGGGCCGCGGGGGAGCGGGTCTTGAGCGCTACCGAGGAGGTCCGGCAGTACGGAAGCGATGCCGAGCCCGGCCACGAACCCGGCCGCCGACGCGGCGAGCCCGACCAGAACGGCCTCCCACAGCACGGAGCGGACCACCTGCCGACGCGTGGCTCCGATCGCCCGCAGCAGTGCGATCTCGCGGGTGCGCCGCGACACGAGCATCGTGAAGGTGTTGACGATGAGGAACGACCCGATGAACAGCGCGACCCCGGCGAAGATCTTCGGCATCTTCTGGTAGCCCCGGGTCATCATGTCGACGTTGGTCGCCTGCTGTGCGGCCTGCGCGGCCCCGCTGGTGGCGAGGGCGCGGTCGGCCGGGAGCAGGGCGGTGACCCGGCTGGACAGCGCGACCTGGTCGGTCCCGGCCCTGGCGGACAGGTCGATCGAGCTGTAGTGGCCCGGGGTGGTGAACAACCGCTGCGCGGTGGCCCTGTCGAACAGGGCGAGGGTGCCGCCCGCGGTCACCCGGGTGTCCTGGGTGGTGACGATGCCGACGAGCCGCTTGGTCAAGACGGGCCCGTCGGTGGCGAGCGTGACCATGTCGCCGACGCGAAGGTGCCCGGCGTCGGCGGTGCCGCGGTCGACGGCGAGCTCGCCACTGCTGGCGGGCGCGCGCCCCTCGGCCAACGGATAGCGGCTGTCCTCGCCGTCCGCGTTCGGTACGTAGGCGGCGGCGAGGTTGGCCCACGCCTTGCCGGCCCGCAGCGGGCTGCCGTCGGCGGCATTGAGGGTGGCCGAGCCGTCGACGGAGGGCCGCACGGCCGCGACCCCGGGCACGTCGGCCAGCTTGCGTACGAGGGCGTCGTCGAGCACACCGGCGGGCTGGTCCGCGACGGCACCGGGCGGGGGATCCTTCGGGGTCACGGTGACCGCGATGCCGGCGAAGTTCTTCGACGCGGCGGCACGGTAGGCGGCGGCGGAGGACTCGGCGAAGACGAGGGTGCCGCAGACGAAGGCGACACCCAGGCAGACCGCGAGGACGGTCATGACCAGACGGGCCTTGTGCGCCAGGACGTTGCGCAGGGCTGTTCTCAGCATGGGCGGGCTTTCGGAGAGCTCAACGAGGAGGAAGGAAAGGAAAGTTGACGGAGCATCAGCTCGTGCGGGTCCGGACGTCGAACTCCTTCATCCGGTCCAGGACGCGGTCGGCGGTGGGCCGGACCATCTCGTCGACGAGGCACCCGTCGGAGAGGAAGACGACGCGGTCGGCGAAGCCGGCGGCGACGGGGTCGTGGGTGACCATGACGACGGTCTGGCCGAGTTCGCGTACGGAGTCGCGCAGGAAGCCGAGGACTTCGGCACCGGCGCGGGAGTCGAGGTTGCCGGTGGGCTCGTCACCGAAGACGATCGCGGGCCGGGAGGCGAGCGCACGGGCCACCGCGACGCGCTGCTGCTGCCCGCCGGAGAGCTGGGCCGGGCGGTGCGAGAGCCGGTCGGAGAGCCCCACCATGGCGATGACCCGACGGACCCACTCCTGGTCGGGCCTGCGCCCCGCGATGTCCATGGGGAGCGTGATGTTCTCCAGGGCGGTCAGTGTGGGGAGCAGGTTGAAGGCCTGGAAGATGAACCCGATCCGGTCCCGCCGCAGCTCGGTCAGCTGCCGGTCGTTGAGCGTGCTCAGCTCGGTGGTGCCGACGCGGACGGACCCGGAACTGGCCGAGTCGAGCCCGGCGGCACAGTGCATCAGGGTGGACTTGCCGCACCCGGACGGCCCCATGATCGCCGTGAACTCGCCCTCCCGGAACCCGATACTGACCCGGTCCAGGGCGACGACCCGGGTGTCACCGCTGCCGTAGACCTTCGACAGCTCGGTGGTGGCGGCCGCGATGCCGGGGGCGGGGTAGGACGCATGCGGGGCAAGGGAACGGGTGGTCAAGGGGGACTCCTCTTCGGGTGCAGAAGGGTGCACTTGGAAGGGTGTCCGGGGTACGTATCGGGTCCTGGGCAGCCGTGTATCGGCGTACGCGCCACTGCGTAGCAGTTGTGTAGGCGGCGAGGCGGGCAGGCGGTGAGGCCGAGACGCGGTCAGGTGGTCACGCGGGCAGGCGCAGGGTGGCTCGGGCGCCGCCGTCCGGGGCGTTGTCGAGGCGGAGTTCGGCGCCGAGCACCCGGGCCTGGCCGAGCGCGATGGTCAGGCCGAGCCCGTGCCCGGACCCGCGCTCCTTGGCCCCGGTGTGGAAGCGACGCGGCCCGTCGCGCAAAAGGGCAGGAGGAAACCCGGGCCCGTGGTCGCGGACGACGACGGTACCGTCGGCGACACCGACCTCGACGGGGCCGGCCCCGTGCCGATGGGCGTTGACGACCAGGTTGCTGACGATCCGTTCGAGCCGACGCGGATCGGTCTCGACGGTGTGCGGGCCCTCGGCGACGCTGATCTCGGCATCGAGCCCGGTACGGGTGACGGCCTCGCGGACGACGCCGTCGAGCGGGACGTGGGCGTGGACGGGCTGCTCGGCCCCGGCATCGAGCCGGGAGATCTCAAGCAGATCCTCGACCAGGCCGCGCAGATCACGAACCCGCCCCCGAACCAGATCCACGTCCTCTCCGTCCGGCAGCAGATCGACGGCGGCGAGCAACCCGCCCACAGGGGTGCGCAGTTCATGGGCGACATCGGCGGTGAACTGCCGCTCGGTGCGGAGCCGGCGGCCGAGGCTGTCGGCCATGAGGTCGACGGTGGCGGCGATCTCGGCCACCTCGTCGCGGCCCTCGGTGGGCCCGGTCCGGGCGTCGAGGTCCCCGGCGGAGATCCGCCGCGCGGTTTCGGAGACCCGCCGCAGCCGACGCCCGATGAGCCCGGCCCCGTACACGGCGAGGGGGACGGAGGCGGCGACGGAGACGAGCGCGGCGACGGCCATGGTGGCGTCGAGCCGACGCAGCCCGTAGAGCTCGGAGTTCATGTTGACCTCGACGGCCAGTACGGGAGTGCCCGGCCCGCCGACCCGCTGGGCACCCCAGAAGGTGGGCCCGGAGTTCCCGTCGACGTGCCCGTCGTAGGCGGTGTGCCGGGCGTTGTCGGAGGGGTGGCGGAGCGAGGCGGGCAGGTCGGGGGGATCGAGCCGGGCGCCGTCGGAGAGGGTGCCGGTGCGGCGGTAGGTGTCCATGGCGGAGTAGACGGAGTTGAAGGCGCGCATCTCGGCCCGGTCGCGGATGTCGTGCGCGGTCCAGAAGTGAACGAGCAGCCCGACGGCGACGGCGACGAGGCAGGCGGTGGCCGCGGCGAGGGCGGCGATCTTCCAGCGGAGGGAGGTGGGAGTGTGCCGGCGCTGGGAAGCAGGGGCCGAGTTTCCGGGCTCGGTCTTGCGGGTCCGGGAAGCGGGGGCGGGCCGCGACCGCCGGAAGGGAGAGGAACGCACCGCGCCTACCGCCTGAACTTGTAGCCGAACCCGCGGACCGTCTCGATCCGGTCCCGCCCGAGCTTCTTGCGCAGCCGCTGCACGCAAAGATCCACGACCCGGCTGTCCCCGTCCCACCCGTACTCCCAGACGTCGCGCAGGAGGGTGTGCCGCTCAAGAACGACGCCGGGGTGGGCGGCGAATTCGAGCAACAGCTTCAGCTCGGTGGGAGTGAGCGCGACGGGCGTGCCGGAGACGAAGACCTCAAGGCCGCCGGTGTCGATGGAGAGCTCCCCGAAGGTGAGCAACTCCCCTTGATCGGAGGGGAGTTCAGGAGTCGGGGAAGAGGCGGGCGGCGGGTAGGTGGCCCGCCGAAGAAGCGACCGAATCCGAGCGACCAGCACATACGTATCGACGGGCTTGACGACGTAGTCATCGGCCCCGGCCTCAAGCCCGGCGACGACATCGAGCCCGTCCCCCCGGGCGGACATCATGAGCACCGGCACGAGACTGGTCTCCCGCACCCGGCGGCAGAGCCCGATCCCGTCGAGCCCGGGCAGCATGACATCGAGGACCAGCAGATCGAACTCGCGGTCCCGGAAGGCCTCCAACCCGGCCAGCCCATCAGCGGCGACCGCGACCTCGTACCCGTACCGCTCAAGGGCAACGGCGAAGGACCGCCGCATGAGGTCGTCGTCCTCGACCAGCAACACGCGAACGGGGCGCGGGGCGGCCGGAGCGGGACCGGGGACGGGTGAGGACACGGGGGCTCCTGTTCGCGGGGCCGGCCGAGCCCCCGACACCGCATTTTTCGGTCATAACGGTACGCAGCGGGCGACTCGGATGGATCGAAAGGAACGATACGACAGGAGGCCGGGCGGGGAAGCGCCCCAGGGGCCCGGCGGGGTGAGCCGATGGGGAACCAAGCGGTGGGTGATACGGGGTGGATACAAACCCGGGGTGCGCGCGGGCGGTGAGAGCGAACTCGGGGCTGTCCGACGTGACGGGGTCGGCTCCGTCCTCGACGCGGGTGAGGAGTGCGAGCTGCCGGTCATTCAACGGAGACCATCGGTGCATGTCGATCGTCGTACCGTCTGTTGTCTCCTCAGCACAAGCGGTGGGGTGACTCTTGCGGAGCACATGACGGCTTCGAAGGCGGAACACCTGTCGTTGGAAGTCACCGAGGAGCCGCTCCCCGAAGTCGGCTCCCAAATGGCTCCCAAAACAGGGCCACAACGCAAATCAGGCCCGGTACTGATCTCTCAGTACCGGGCCTGACCTGGTGTTTCAGCTGTCGGGGTGGCGGGATTTGAACCCACGACCTCTTCGTCCCGAACGAAGCGCGCTGCCAAGCTGCGCTACACCCCGATTGTCTCCGCTTGTCGCGGCGACGTCGTTTACTTTAGCCCACTGGCGGCCGGAGACGAAATCCGGTTTCCGGGGTGCCGCAGGCGGGCGCGGACGTGGTCACGGCCGATGGTCGTCAGGGCCAGGGCGTAGGCCGAGGGTCAGGCATGCCGCGTTGCCCAGGGCGCCCGCGTGCCGTGCTGGTCCACGGGGCGGCACGCCCCTCAGGTCGCCCCCGCCGCCCCGCCGGCCCTCACCCCCGTCGTCCCACCAACGTCAGCAACGTCGCCTCCGGCGGGCACGCGAAGCGGATGGGGGTGTAGCGGTTCGTGCCGCAGCCCGCTGAGACGTGGAGGTAGGCGCGGTTGCCCTCGGTGGAGTGGGTGGACAGGCCCTTTACCCGGTCCGTGTCCAGGTCGCAGTTGGTGACCAGTGCGCCGTAGAAGGGGATGCACAGCTGGCCGCCGTGGGTGTGGCCGGCCAGGATCAGGGGGTAGCCGTCGGCGGTGAACGACTCCAGGGAGCGCAGGTAGGGGGCGTGGACCACCGCGATCGACAGGTCGGCGTCCGGCTCCGGGCCGCCGGCCACGCTGTCGTACCGGTCCCGCTTGATGTGCGGGTCGTCCAGGCCCGTGAAGGCCAGCTCCATGCCGTCCAGCTTGAGGCGGCCCCGGGCGTTGCTCAGGTTCACCCAGCCCGCCGTGTCGAACGCGTCCCGCAGCTCTTCCCACGGGTTGTGCACTACGCCGACGGCCGGCGCGTTGCCGTTGAGGCCGTGCCGGCCCTGGGCCTTCTCGAACAGGTACCGGGCGGGGTTGCGCAGCTTCGGGCCGTAGTAGTCGTTCGAGCCGAAGACGTACACGCCGGGGAACTCCATCAGGGGGCCCAGCGCGTCCAGCGCCTCGGGGACGCCCTCCGGGTCGGAGAGGTTGTCGCCCGTGTTCACCACGAAGTCGGGGCGCAGGCCCGCCAGCGACTGCAGCCACGCCCGCTTCTTGCGCTGGCCGCTCACCATGTGGATGTCCGAGACCTGGAGCACGCGCAACGGCCTCGCCCCCGGTGGCAGCACGGGCACCGTGACCCGCCGCAGCCGGAAGGACCGGGTCTCGAAACCGGCCGCATAGGCGAGACCGGCGGCCCCGACCGCCGTGATACCCAAGGGAATTCCGTATCGCGCGCGCATACGCTCATCGTCGCAGACGCCGCCGACAACGGAGTACGGGGCGGAAATCGGCGGGCGGGTACGGCTGTGCACCTGACACACTGGGCACATGACCACGCTCAAGGCCCGACTCAAGGACGACCTCACCACCGCCATGAAGGCGCGCGACGAGCTGCGCTCGTCCACGCTCCGGCTGACCCTCACCGCCGTCGCCAAGGAAGAGGTCGCCGGCAAGACCGCGCGAGAGCTCTCCGACGACGAGGTGCTCAAGGTGATCGCCAAGGAGGCGAAGAAGCGCCGCGAGGCGGCCGAGGCCTTCGAGCAGGGCGGCCGCGCCGAGTCCGCCGCGCGCGAGCTGGCCGAGGGCGAGATCCTCGACGCGTACCTGCCCAAGCAGCTCTCCGACGACGAGCTCGCGGCGATCGTCGCGAGCGCCGTCGAGGAGGCCAGGGCGGCCGGCGCCGAGGGGCCGCGCGCGATGGGCGCCGTCATGAAGATCGTGAACCCGAAGGTGGCGGGCCTCGCCGACGGCGGCCGCGTCGCCGCCGCGGTGAAGAAGCTCCTCGTGGGCTGACCCACCCCGCACGAGCAACACGGGTAAAGGGGCGCCCCGGGATTCGCTGTGAATCCCGGGGCGCCCCTTTCACCTGCGCAAGGGCACTGCTACTGCGGCCACCCGCCCGTGTCCCCGCCGATGACGCCCGGCGGGATCGAGATGCCGGGGAAGGGCTGGTTGGGGTTGGGGTTGGGGTTCGGGGGCTTGTTCTCGCCGCCCGGCTTCGGCTTGTGCTTGCCCTTGTTCTTGTTCTTGTCGGGGGTGCTGGCCGGCGCGCCGGTCGCCGGGTCACCGGCCGGCTTCTGGCCGGTGTCGGGGATGTTGACGTTGACGAACGGCGCCGACGTCTGGCCCTGCAGCGCGCCGGTCATCGCGTCGCGCCAGATGGGGCCGGGGACCTGACCGCCGTACACCTGCTCGTACGTCTGGCCGCCGATGGTGACGTTGTTCATCTCGACGCGCTGAGACGGGCTGCCGACCCAGACCGCGGCCGACAGGTTCGACGTGTACCCGACGAACCAGGCGTTCTTGCGGGCGTCGGTGGTACCGGTCTTGCCCGCGTTGTCCCGGTCCTTGAGCCCGGCCTCCTGGCCCGTGCCGGAGTCGATCACGCCGCGCAGCAGGGTGTTGATGCTGTCCGCGGTGTTCTGCGACATCGCCTGCGAGCAGGAGCTCTTCGGCACCGGCACCGAAGAGCCGTCCGCCTTCTTGATCGACTCGATGGCGATCGGCGTGCAGTACGTGCCCCGGTTGGCGAAGGTCGCGTACGCCGAGGCCATCGTCAGCGGCGAGATGCCGGTCGAGCCGAGGGTCAGCGCCGAGGGCACCATGGGCAGCTTGTCGCCGTTGCCCTGGAGCACGTGCAGCTTGTCCGTCATCTGCGAGACCGGGCACATGCCGATGTCGCCGAGCATCTGCACGAAGTACGTGTTGACCGACTTGGCCATCGCGTCCCTCAGCGAGAACGGGCCGACCTCGGACTCGTTCTCGTTCTCCAGGTGGTACGGGTTGGGCTTGCCGTCGTTGACCCACGGCTTGCCGGTGCACGTCTGGACGGACGCCGGATAGTCCATCTCGTACGGAGCCGAGTACTGCTGGGTCGGTGGCTTGCCGCCCTCGATCGCGGCCGCGGCCAGGAACGGCTTGAAGGTCGAGCCGACCGGGAAGCCGTAATTGGAGCCGCCCATCTGCCGGTTGACCGAGAAGTTGATCTGCGTCTCGTTGTCGCCGAAGCCGTACGGCTTGGACTGGCCCATCGCGAGGATCTTGCCGCTGCCGGGCTGGACCAGCGAGACCGCGGTCGCGACGCTGTCCTTCTGGTAGACGTGGTTCTTGATCGAATCCTGCGTCGACTTCTGCGCCTGCGGGTCGAGCGTGGTCTGAACGGTGAGCCCGCCCTGGTTCCAGAGCTTGGCCCGGTCTTCCTTGGTCTTGCCGAACACCGGGTCGGACAGGAACACCTCGCGTACGTAGTCGCAGAAGAAGCCCGCGCCGTCGACGGCGGTGATGCAGCCGTTCTTCGGCTTGCTCACGCTCAGCTTGATCGGCGCTTCCTTGGCCTTGTCGGCCTCGGCCTGCGAGATGTCCTTCATGTCGGCCATCCGCTGGAGCACCGTGTTACGGCGCTTCTTGGATTCCTGCGCGTCGTTCACGGGGTCGTACCGGCTGGGCGACTGCACGATCCCGGCGAGCATCGCCGACTCGTCCAGGGTCAGGTCCTTGGCCGACTTGGAGAAGTAGCGCTTGGCGGCGGCCTCGATGCCGTACGCCTGCTGCCCGAAGAACGTGATGTTGAGGTAGTTCTCCAGGATCTTCTTCTTGCCGAGCTCCTCCTCGACCTGGATCGCGTACTTGAGCTCCTTGACCTTGCGGCCGATCGTCTGCTGGGTGGCCTCGGCGACCTTGTCGGGGTCGTCACCGGCTTCCTCGACGAAGACGTTCTTCACGTACTGCTGCGTGAGGGTGGACGCGCCCTGGGCGACACCGCCGCTGGTCGCGTTCTTGTTCATCGCGCGCAGGACGCCCTTGAGGTCGATCGCGCCGTGCTCGTAGAAGCGCGAGTCCTCGATCGCGACGATCGCCTTCTGCATGTACGGGGAGATGTCGGCGAGCGGCACCACGGTGCGGTCGCGCGAGTAGACCTGGGCGATCGTGCCGCCCTTGCTGTCCAGGATCGTGGTGCGCTGGCTCAGCGGCGGGGTCTTGAGATTGGCCGGGATCTCGTCGAACCCCTCGACCGTGCCCTTGGCCGCGAGCCCCAGCGCGCCGGCCGCCGGCAGGGCGATCCCCGCGAGCACGGCCCCCGCCAACACACTCACGCCGAGGAACTTGGCGGCCTGCTGGGTCCCGGTCAGGCCTCCGCCCGATCGCTTCTTTGCCATGAGGGCAGCCTACGTTCTCAATCGCCGGACACAGGTGAAGGCTCTGGCCTAAGCTGCTCTCAACTGTCACAGCAGTGCGGTTCCGTATCAAGGTCGGCACGTGCGTGGAAGTGTTCCGCCGTCCCCCGAATACGGCAGGAATCAACCCGGTTGGTGTCCGATTGCGCCTCATGCGTCACCGGGCGTCCGTTGTGACTCAGCTGATACGTCCCATTATTTCGGATTCATCGCGCATGTCCTCGGCTCACTCCGTTGGGTGATCTGCCGCGTACGCATAGTCCGTTCGGGCCATTCAAGATTGGGCCCGACGGGGGTGTTGCGCTGTGCCCACCTTCCGTAACGTCCTCAACTGGCAGCGGTGAATATGCCGCTGCCGCCGTGGGGGAGCCTCGATTCGGGAGAGGACGGCGCCGGCATGGGCTGGGTAACCGACTGGAGTGCGCAGGCAGCCTGCCGCACTACCGATCCGGACGAACTGTTTGTACAGGGTGCAGCGCAGAACAGGGCCAAGGCGGTGTGCACCGGTTGCCCGGTGCGGACCGAGTGCCTGGCCGATGCGCTCGACAATCGCGTCGAGTTCGGCGTGTGGGGCGGAATGACGGAACGGGAGCGGCGCGCACTCCTGCGCAGGCGCCCCACCGTCACCTCTTGGCACCGCCTCCTCGAAACCGCGCGCACCGAGTACGAGCGCAGCACGGGAATCCTGCCCGTGTGCGCGGAGGAGGAGTCGGCGTACGGCTACCGGCATTCCTTCGGAGACGAGGCGTACGCCGCAGCGGGCTGACGAGGTCGGAGGATCAGGCAGCTCCGGCCGGGGCCCCACCGGCCGCGAGCCGGTCCCCGATGATCCGCAGCCCTGCGAGGTCGTGCACATCGCCGGGCAGGGCGGCCACTTCGGCGACCGGGACCTCGGGGTGGAGTGCGGTGAAACGGTCGCGCGTCCGCTGTTCACGTGCGAGGACCTGCATGCGCTCGGCATGCAGCCGCAGCAGCCCGGCGGTCAGCCGCTCGACGGATTCCTGATCCGGGTCCACCTGATCCGGGTCTACAACCGCGTCCACCCGATCCGGGTCCGTGTCTGCGCGTGCACCAGCCGCGTCGGCGTGGGGAGAGGAATCGCTGGAGCCACGATCTCCAGCCTTCCCGGCCTCCTGATCGACAATGCGACGCTCGTCAAGATTTTCTGCAGGGATTTCTGCAAGGTGATCCGGATTGTTTTCCGCGTGATCCGGAAGGTCCGGGGCTTCCGCCGGATCCGGCAGTTCTTCGAGGCTCTCCGCCGCGGCGAGGGCGCGCTCGGCCGAGAGCCGGGACGCCGCACTGCCGTGCACGCGGTTGAGTACGAGCCCGGCCAGCGGCATGTCGTCGGCGGCGAGGCGCTCCACGAAGTACGCGGCCTCGCGCAGTGCGTCCCGCTCGGGCGCGGCGACGACGAGGAACGCGGTGCCCGGCGCCTGCAACAGCCGGTAGGTGGCATCCGCCCTGGTCCGGAACCCGCCGAACATCGTGTCCATGGCCGCCACGAAGGTCTGCACGTCGTGCAGGAAGGGCCCGCCGAGCAGCTTGCCCAGGGTGCCGGTCATCATCGACATGCCGACATTGAGGAACTTCATCCCGGCCCGGCCGCCCATTTTCGCGGGCGCCATGAGCAGCTTGATGAACTTGCCGTCGAGGAACGACCCGAGACGTTTCGGCGCGTCCAGGAAGTCGAGCGCGGAGCGCGACGGCGGGGTGTCGACCACGATCAGGTCCCACTCGTCCCGGGCCCGCAGCTGCCCCAGCTTCTCCATCGCCATGTACTCCTGCGTGCCCGCGAAGCCGGCCGACAGGGACTGGTAGAAGGGGTTCGTCAGGATCGCCTTGGCCCGGTCCGGATCCGCGTGCGCCTCGACGATCTCGTCGAACGTCCGCTTCATGTCGAGCATCATGGCGTGCAGTTCGCCGTCGCCCTCTATGTCCTTGACCCGGCGCGGGGTGTTGTCGAGCGAGTCGATCCCCATGGACTGGGCGAGCCTGCGGGCCGGGTCGATGGTGAGCACCACGACCTTCCGGCCGCGCTCGGCAGCCCGAACTCCCAGTGCGGCAGCGGTAGTTGTCTTGCCCACCCCGCCCGAGCCGCAGCACACGATGATGCGGGTACCCGGATCGTCCAGCAGCGGATCGATCGCCAGCGGCTCGGCCGCGTCCAAAGTCACTCACCCACCCCGAGCTTGCGCAGTTCCGTGGCCAGGCGGTAGAGCCCGGCCAGATCCATTCCCTCGCCGATCAGCGGCAGTTCGTACGTCGGCAGGCCCAACTGCCCGAGCATCGCCCGCTGTTCACGCTCCAGCTCCACCCGCTCGGCGTGCTCGGCGGCCTGCTCCAGGAGCGGCGTCACCAGCTTCGCCGAACCGGTGACTCCGGCCCGCGTCAGCGTCTTGGCGACCTCCTTGCGCCGGTCGCCCGTGACCCCGCGCACCGCCGCCTCGTCCAGGACGTGCGGCCGGACCATGTTCACGATGACGTTGCCCGCCGGCAGCTCGGCACCCCGCAGCTCGGCGATCCCGTCGACGGTCTCCTGTACGGGCATCTCCTCCAGCAGTGTCACCAAGTGCACCGCCGTTTCAGGGGACTTGAGGACCCGCATGACGGCCTGTGCCTGATTGTGTATCGGGCCGATCTTGGCGAGCCCGGCCACCTCGTCGTTCACGTTCAGGAAGCGCGTGATGCGCCCGGTGGGCGGCGCGTCCATCACGACGTAGTCGTACGCGTACCCCCCTTGCTTGTTCTTGCGGCGCACCGCCTCACAGGCCTTGCCGGTCAGGAGTACGTCGCGCACCCCCGGCGCGATGGTGGTCGCGAAGTCGATCGCGCCGAGCTTCTTCAGCGCCCGCCCCGCCCCGCCCAGCTTGTAGAACATCTGGAGGTAGTCGAGAAGTGCCCGCTCCGCGTCGATGGCCAGCGCGTACACCTCTCCGCCACCGGGCGCGACGGCGATCTTGCGTTCCTCGTACGGAAAGGCTTCCGTCTCGAAGAGCTGCGCGATGCCCTGTCTGCCCTCGACCTCGACGAGGAGCGTGCGCCTGCCCTCCGTCGCGAGGGCGAGCGCGAGTGCTGCGGCGACCGTGGTCTTGCCGGTACCGCCCTTGCCGCTGACGACCTGGAGCCTGCTCACATCGTCGAGCCTAACCAGTCCGCCCGCCGCTCACGCATGTGGTCCGCGTAAGGCGCCCGCGAGAGAGGGCGGCGGGCAGCGGCTACAGTCGGGCCCATGACCAAGTGGGAATACGCGACCGTGCCCCTTCTCGTGCACGCGACCAAGCAGATTCTGGACACCTGGGGCGAGGACGGCTGGGAGCTGGTCCAGGTCGTCCCCGGGCCGAACAACCCCGAGCAGCTCGTGGCCTACCTGAAGCGGGAGAAGCAGGCATGAGCGCCGTCGAAGCCAAGCTGGCCGAACTGGGCCTGACCCTCCCGTCGGTCGTACCGCCGCTCGCCGCGTACCAGCCCGCCGTGCAGTCCGGCGTGTACGTCTACACCGCCGGCCAGCTCCCCATGGTGGAGGGCAAGCTGCCCGTCACCGGCAAGGTCGGCGGCGAGGTCACCCCGGAGGAGGCCAAGGAACTGGCCGCCACCTGCGCCCTGAACGCGCTGGCCGCGGTCAAGTCCGTCGTAGGCGACCTGGACCGCATCGCGCGTGTCGTGAAGGTCGTCGGCTTCGTGGCCTCCGCCCCCGACTTCACCGGCCAGCCCGGTGTCATCAACGGCGCCAGCGAACTCCTCGGCGCCGTCCTCGGCGACAAGGGCGTGCACGCCCGCAGCGCGGTGGGCGTAGCGGTGCTGCCCCTGGACGCCCCGGTCGAGGTCGAGATCCAGGTGGAGCTCGTCGAGGCCTGACGTCCTCCTGCTGTTGTCGAGTGCTGATCTTCTATCGGCTGATCTCCTCTCGTCGAGGGCCGACCCCAAAGGGGCCGGCCCTTCGCCGTTTGACGGCTCACGGCGCATGGCTCACGGTGCGTGGCTGATGGCTGATGGCTGATGGCTGGCGGCTGTGCCACTGGCCGCCGTGCCGCTGACGGCTGGCTGCCGCCGACGGTTGACCGCTGTCAGCCAGTGCCGGCCGCTGTCAGCCAGTGCCGGCCGAGGTCGGGCGGTGGCCGGCCGCTGTCGGATCGCGGGTGCCCACTCGGGCGCGCCCGAGCGTGTCAAAGGGATGTCACCTACACGCACCCCCTCGAACATCCGCACGCCACCCCGTAGCATCCGCCCATGCCCAATGGTCAGTGGTACCCGCCGGAGTGGCCGGACCGCATTCGCGCCCTCGCCGCAGGCGAGCTCACCGCGGTCGAGCCGCGGCGGGCCGCCACCGTGATGCTGCTCCGGGACGGGGCGGCCGGCACGGACACCGGCCCCGCCGTCCACATGCTGCGCAGACGCACCTCCATGGCCTTCGCCGGAGGCGCTTACGCGTACCCGGGCGGCGGCGTGGACCCCCGCGACGCCGAGGACGCCCAGCTCGGCTGGGCAGGACCGCCGCGCGAGACCTGGGCCGAACGCCTCGGCACCGACCCCGCCTCCGCCCAGGCCATCGTCTGCGCCGCGGTGCGCGAGACCTACGAGGAGGCGGGCGTCCTCCTCGCGGGCCCCGACGCCACCACCGTCGTCGGCGACACCACCGGCGACGACTGGGAGGCCGACCGCCAGGCACTGGTGACCCGCGACCTCAGCTTCGCCGAGTTCCTGGACCGGCGCGGCCTCGTGCTCCGCTCCGATCTGCTCGGCGCCTGGGCGCGCTGGATCACCCCCGAATTCGAGCCCCGGCGGTACGACACCTGGTTCTTCGTCGCGGCGCTCCCCGAAGGGCAGGTCACCCGGAACGCCTCCACCGAGGCCGACCGCACCGTCTGGATCCACCCCGTCGAAGCCGCCGCCGGCTACGACAAGGGCGAGCTCCTGATGATGCCGCCGACCATTTCCACCCTGCGTGACCTCCTTCCGTACGCCACTGCCGCCGAAGCCCTCGTGGGCGCGGCCGAGCGCGATCTGACCCCGGTCCTCGCCCGGGCCCGTCTGACCGACACCGGGGAACTCGTCCTGAGCTGGCCTGGCCACGACGAGTTCACCAAGCACATCCCGGCCGGGGGCCGCCCCTCATGACCCCTGCCGCCGCCAACCCCATCGACCTTGCGCGGGACGGCCTCGCGAGGCGCGGTCGTCACACGCTGCCCCGGTCCGCGAGGCTTGCCCGGATGACCACCGAGTCCGCCACCCCTGGAGATGCCGTATGAGTGATGCCGCCGCTCTTCCCGGGCAGCCGCGCGGTGGGGTCCTTTCGGGCCGTGCGACCGACCGCGCGATCAACGTCCTCGCGCCCAACCCCTCCGCGATGACCCTGGACGGCACCAACACCTGGATCGTCGCCGAGCCCGACTCCGACCTGGCCGTCGTCATCGACCCCGGACCGCTCGACGACGCGCACCTCAACCACGTCATCGCCACGGCCGGGAAGGCGGGCAAGCGGGTCGCGCTGACTCTGCTCACCCATGGGCACCCCGACCACGCCGAGGGCGCGGCCCGTTTCGCGGAGCTGACCCGTACCCCCGTGCGCGCCCTGGACCCGGCCCTGCGCCTGGGGGACGAGGGCCTCGCCGCGGGCGATGTCATCACCACTGGTGGCCTGGAGATGAGGGTGGTGCCCACCCCGGGCCACACCGCTGACTCGCTCTGCTTCCATCTGCCCGCCGACCGGGCCGTCCTGACGGGCGACACGGTCCTCGGGCGCGGCACGACCGTCGTGGCCCACCCCGACGGCCGCCTGGGCGACTATCTCGACTCCCTTCGCAGGCTGCGTTCGCTGACAGTTGATGACGGTGTGCACACCGTGCTGCCGGGTCACGGCCCGGTGCTCGACGACGCGCAGGGCGCCGTCGAGTTCTATCTGGCCCACCGCGCCCACCGGCTGGCGCAGGTGGAGACGGCAGTGGAGAACGGCCACCTCACGGCGGCGGACGTGGTGGCCCTGGTCTACTCGGACGTCGACCGGTCGCTGTGGCCGGCCGCCGAGCTCTCGGTGCGCGCGCAGCTCGAATATCTGCGTGAGCACGGCCTTATTTGACGTTGCGTCAGGAGGGATGCTGGTTTAGCTGTGCATGAACTGGCGCTCCGTAGAGGAGGGTTGAGTGAGGGCGGTGCTCAACTCTCGTACGGGCGCGGCGCCTTGGCGCCATGGACCGTGAGGTATTCGGCGGCGAGCCACGGTCCGAGATTTTCGGTGTACATATCGAGAACGTTCCGGTCCGCGACCGGGTTCCCGGCCAGCACGGCAATTTCTCTCAACTGCCCGGCGCGCTCCGGGTAGTAGCGCCCGAAGATCTCCGCCTGCTCCGTCAGATCGCTGGTCCAGCCGCCGTGCTGCGGCATGACGAGTGTGAACGCGGTCCGCACGAGCTTGCGCGAGGCGCGGCGCATGAGCGACTGGAGTGCCGCGTCGTCGGCGGCCTCCGCGGCTTGCCGGCGCCAGCGGGGGAGGGCGTCGCCGAGGTCGCCGTTGGTCTCGCGGGCGAGCAGCGAGGTGGGCCGGTAGCGGGGCAGGTGTTCGGCGAGGTCGTCCCCGAGCAACGGGGTGCACAGGCAGGCCACGAACCAGCCGAGGTCGTACCGCTCAAGGCCGCTCAGCAGCACGTCCCGGCCGAACAGCAGGATCCCGGCCCCGTCGATCACCTCGAAACCGGCGTCCAGCTCGGACTCGATGGTCCGTGCCTCGGCTCGGTCGGCCTCCGTCGGGGACTCATGCAGCGCGAGCAGCACGTCCAGGTCGGACCGGCCCGCCCGCGCCGTGCCGCGCGGCACGGATCCGTACAGGTACGCACTGTGCAGCCGCCCGCCGAACCGGTGCGCCACCTGGTCGCGCAGGGCGGCGACGACGGCCCGGAACTCCGGCCGCACAAGGCCGAGCGACCCCTCGCGCTCGATGTATCCGTCTTTCCCGGCCATGCGCCCTTGTGCCCCCCCGTGTCCTTGCGTTCCGCTGCACGCGCGCGCCGCGACCGTACGCGCGGAGCACAGCAGTTACGCGCAGAGTAGACCGGGCCACTGACAGACGGGCCACCGACAGACGGCCGCTCGGTCCGTCCCCCGCCTGTGCGTTCGTGCCCTGTGGGGCCCATGTGCGGCCGCGGGGAAGTCGGCCCACGCGAAAGGGGCCGGTCTCGGATGGGACCGGCCCCTCAGGCGTACGAACAGAGGCGGTTGCGCAGGACGCGGCCGCGGACGGCGACGTTCAGCGCGAGCGCTTCGCCAGGCGCTCCACGTCCAGCAGGATGACCGCGCGGGCCTCCAGGCGCAGCCAGCCGCGCTGGGCGAAGTCGGCGAGCGCCTTGTTGACCGTCTCGCGGGAGGCGCCGACCAACTGGGCCAGCTCTTCCTGAGTCAGGTCGTGGACGACGTGGATGCCCTCCTCGGACTGCACGCCGAAGCGGCGCGACAGGTCGAGCAGTGCGCGGGCGACACGGCCCGGCACGTCGGAGAAGACCAGGTCGGACATCTGGTCGTTGGTCTTGCGCAGTCGGCGGGCGACGGCGCGGAGCAGCGCCGTGGCCACCTCCGGGCGGGCGTTCAGCCAGGGCTGAAGGTCGCCGTGGCCCAGGCCCAGCAGCTTGACCTCGGTCAGCGCGGTCGCGGTGGCGGTGCGCGGGCCCGGGTCGAAGAGGGACAGCTCGCCGATGAGCTCGCCGGGGCCGAGGACCGCCAGCATGTTCTCCCGGCCGTCGGGTGAGGTGCGGTGCAGCTTCACCTTGCCCTCGGTGACCACGTACAGGCGGTCGCCGGGGTCGCCCTCGTGGAAGAGGGTGTCGCCGCGGGCGAGCGTCACCTCACTCATCGAGGCGCGGAGCTCCGCGGCCTGCTCGTCATCGAGCGCCGCGAAGAGCGGGGCGCGCCGCAGAACGTCGTCCACGAATCTCTCCTTGTCGACCGGTATCAGGGGAGCCTGCTCCCCATTTTGCCGGACGGTCTAAACAGTGCGATCAATCACAAGGATGACGTACTGGAGTGCCGGACCGTGAGTCAGGGGGCCGATTGGGGCGCTGATTCGCTGTGGCCGGGGCGGATGTCGGTGCCGGGCTTTAGGCTGGCCGGGTGTCCAATTCGCCGGTGAGAGCGCAGGCCAGGGGGGCTGGAAGAGTGTCCGCAGACAATGATTCCGCTGTGGGCGAACAGCCCGCGTCCAGGGCGAAAGAGCCCGCGAAGAAGGCCGCGCGGGCTTCCGGAGCCGCCTCTTCCGCGCGCCCCGGCAAGACAGACGGCAAGACGGTCGGCAACACGGCAGAGCCGGCCGGGAAGGTCGCCCGAGTGAAACCCGCCGGCAAGGAGCCCGCCACGGTCAAGCCCGTCGTCAAGAAGGCCGCTGCCAAGAAGACGGCCTCCAAGGTGACGGCCGCCAAGGGCACGTCCGCCGGCGCGGTGCCTCCTGAGGAGGTGGCCTCCCCGGGCGCCCCTCAGGGGAAAGCCGCTTCGAAGGCCAAGAGCACGGCCACCTCCAAGCGCGCTCCCAAGGCCACCGGTACGGGCACCGCCACGGGCCGGCCCGTCGGAGCCAAGCCCGAGTCCCATCTCGCGATGGTCCGCCGGGCCCGCCGGATCAATCGCGAGCTCGCCGAGGTCTATCCGTACGCCCATCCCGAACTGGACTTCCGGAACCCCTTCGAGTTGCTCGTCGCGACCGTCCTGTCCGCGCAGACCACCGACCTCCGGGTCAACCAGACGACACCGGGCCTGTTCGCCGCGTACCCGACGCCCGAGGACCTTGCCGCGGCGAACCCCGAGGAGGTCGAGGCGATCATCCGGCCCACCGGGTTCTTCCGGGCCAAGACCAAGTCGATCATGGGGCTCGCCACCGCCCTCAGGGACGAGTTCGGCGGCGAGGTGCCGGGGCGACTGGAGGATCTGGTCAAGCTGCCCGGGGTCGGGCGCAAGACCGCAAATGTCGTGCTCGGCAACGCATTTGGGGTGCCGGGGATCACCGTCGACACCCACTTCGGCAGGCTGGTGCGCCGGTTCAAGTGGACCGAGCAGGACGATCCGGAGAAGGTCGAGGCGGAGATCTGCGCGATCTTCCCCAAGAGCGAGTGGACGATGCTCTCGCACCGGGTCGTCTTCCACGGCCGCCGCATCTGCCACGCCCGCAAACCCGCTTGCGGCGCCTGCCCGATCGCCCCGCTGTGTCCGTCGTACGGCGAAGGCGAGACCGACCCCGAGAAGGCGCGGAAGCTCCTCAAGTACGAGAAGGGCGGCCTGCCGGGCCAGCGGCTGAGCCCGCCGCCCGACTACCCGGGCCTGCCCGCGCCGCCGCTGGGAGCCGGCTGACGTCACCCGGAAGACGGACGCTGGAGCCGACCGGAACGAAAGCGACCGGCACAGGCGTTGTGGACGATGAATGACGGGGGTGCAGATGACGCACACGAGCGAGACGTACGACGGTGGTCTGAGCGCGACCGGAGATCTTGGCCGCACCGGCGGCCCGGTCGGCCGCCCGGACGCGGATCGGGCCCGCAGCGCCGGCCTGAGCGGCCGTATCGGCGGGCCCGGCCACGCCCAGGCGGCGAGTGGCGTGGGCGACCCGGCCGGGCCCGGCACTCCGCGCGCCATAGGCGACCCCACCAGAGACCCCGCCAAGGACGCGGCCAGGGCCCGGGCCACCGGCCACGCCGCCGTCGGCCACGCGGGCGCGGGGCGCGCCACCACAGGCCATGCGGCGCCCGGCGCCGATCCGCACGCCCGCCCCGGTACGAACGGCCTCGCCGTGACCAGCGAGGGCCTGCCCGGCTGGCTGGCGCCGGTCGCGCGGGCGGCCGAGGCCGTCGAGCCCGAGCAGATGAGCCGGTTCCTGCCGCCGGAGAGCGGCGACGGGCGGCAGTCCGCCGTGCTCGTCCTGTTCGGCGAGGGCCCGCGCGGCCCCGAGCTGCTCCTCATGGAGCGGGCCAGCCAGCTCCGTTCGCACGGCGGCCAGCCCTCCTTCCCGGGCGGCGCCCTCGACCCGGAGGACGGCGACCCGGCCACCACGGGCCCGCTGCGGGCCGCGCTGCGCGAGGCCGAGGAGGAGACCGGGCTCGACCCGGCCGGCGTCCAGCTCTTCGGCGTGCTGCCCCGGCTCTACATCCCGGTCAGCGGTTTCGTCGTGACGCCCGTGCTCGGCTGGTGGCGCGAGCCGACGCCGGTGCGGGCCGTCGACAGCGGCGAGACGGCCCGCGTCTTCACGGTGCCCGTGGCGGATCTCACGGACCCGGCCAACCGCGCGACCGCCGTCCACCCACGGGGCCACACAGGCCCGGCATTCCTGGTCGAATCGGCGCTGGTGTGGGGCTTCACGGCCGGTGTGATCGACCGGATCGTGCACTACGCGGGCTGGGAGCGCCCGTGGGACCGAGCCAAGCGGGTGCCGCTCGACTGGCACGCGTGACAGGCTGGGGCCCGTGAACGTGCTGGACATCCTGTTGCTGGTCGCCGCCGTGTGGTTCGCGATCGTCGGCTACCGCCAGGGCTTCGTCGTCGGCATCCTGTCGGTGATCGGGTTCCTCGGCGGTGGCCTCATCGCCGTGTACCTGCTCCCGGTCATCTGGGACCAGCTGACCAACGAGTCCCAGGTCTCGACGACAGCGGCCGTCGTCGCGGTCGTCATCGTGATCGTCTGCGCCTCCGTGGGCCAGGCCTTCACCACCCACCTCGGCAACAAGCTGCGCCGGTACATCACCTGGTCGCCCGCGAGAGCCCTGGACGCCACCGGCGGCGCCTTGGTGAACGTCGTGGCCATGCTGCTCGTCGCGTGGCTGATCGGTTCGGCGCTCGCCGGGACCGCGCTGCCGACGCTGGGCAAGGAGGTCCGCAGCTCCAAGATCCTCCTCGGGGTCTCCAACGTGATGCCCCAACAGGCATCCACCTGGTTCAGCGACTTCTCCTCGGTCCTCGCGCAGAACGGCTTCCCGCAGGTCTTCACGCCGTTCTCGAACGAGTCGATCACCGAGGTCCAGGCGCCCGACCCGAAGCTCGCGGGCAGCCCCGTCGCGGCGGCCGCCCAGAAGTCGATCGTCAAGGTCGTCGGCATGGCTCCGAGCTGCGGAAAGCGCCTCGAAGGCACTGGCTTCGTCTTCGCCGACCGGCGCGTCATGACCAACGCGCACGTGGTGGGCGGCGTGGACGAGCCGACCATCCAGATAGGCGGTCAGGGGCGTACGTACGACGCGAAGGTCGTGCTCTACGACTGGCGCCGCGACATCGCGGTCCTGGACGTGCCGGACCTGAAGGCGCCCCCGCTCCAGTTCACCTCCACCGACGCCCGCAGCGGCAACAGCGCGATCGTCGCGGGCTTCCCCGAGGACCATCCCTATGACGTCCGCTCCGCCCGCATCCGCGGCCGGATCAGCGCGAACGGGCCGGACATCTACCACCGCGGCACGGTCCGCCGCGATGTCTACTCGCTGTTCACCACGGTCCGCCCCGGCAACTCCGGCGGCCCGCTCCTGACCCCCGAGGGCAAGGTGTACGGGGTGGTCTTCGCGAAGTCGCTGGACGACCCGGACACCGGATACGCGCTGACCGCCGACGAGATCCAGGCCGACATCCAGCAGGGCCGCACGGCCAGTCAGCAGGTCGACAGCCAGCAGTGCGCCCTATGACCCCCTGACGAAAAGGCTCCGATGCGACTGACGATCCTCGGTGGCGGCGGCTTCCGCGTCCCCCTCGTGTACAGCGCCCTGCTGCGCGACCACGCGCCCGGGCGGGTCACCGAGGTGGTCCTGTACGACCTGGACGCGCCTCGGCTGCACGCCATCGGCCGGGTGCTCGCCGACCGGGCGTACGGGATCCAGGACGCGCCTCGGGTGCGCACCACCACCGACCTAGACGAGGCGCTGCGCGGCGCGGACTTCGTGTTCTCGGCGATCCGCGTCGGCGGCCTGGAGGGCCGGGCCGCCGACGAGCGGATCGCGCTCGCCGAGGGCGTCCTCGGCCAGGAGACGGTCGGCGCGGGCGGCATCGCCTACGGGCTGCGCACCGTTCCGGTCGCCGTCGAGATCGCCCGCCGGGTCGAGGCGGTCGCCCCCGATGCCTGGGTCATCAACTTCACCAATCCGGCGGGCCTGGTCACCGAGGCGATGGCCGAGCACCTCGGCGAGCGCGTCATCGGGATCTGCGACTCGCCGGTGGGTCTGGCCCGCCGGGTCGCCCGCACGATCGGCGCCGACCCGGACGCGCTGCGCCTGGACTACGCGGGCCTCAACCACCTGGGCTGGCTGCACGGCCTGTACGAGGGCGAGAAGAACGTTCTGCCGCGCCTGTTCGAGCAGGGCGACGAGGTGCTTACCTCGTTCGAGGAGGGCAAGCTGTTCGGCGCCGACTGGCTGCGCTCGCTGGGCTCCGTTCCGAACGAGTACCTGCACTACTACTACTTCAACCGCGAGGCGGTGACGGCCTACCAGCGGGCCGAGCAGACCCGCGGCGCCTTCCTCAAGGACCAGCAGGCACGTTTCTACGCCACGGCGGAGACCGTGCCCGACGCGTCGGTGTGGGCGGCCTGGGACCGCACCCGGGCCGAGCGCGAGGCCACGTACATGTCCGAGAACCGGGACGTGTCGGGGGTCGGCGAGCGCGCGGCCGACGACATGGAGTCCGGCGGGTACGAGAAGGTGGCGCTCGCCCTGATGCGGGCCATCGCGCGGGACGAGGCGGCGACGCTCATCCTGAACGTGCGCAACGGAGGGTCCCTGCGCGCGCTCGACGAGCGGGCCGTCATCGAGATCCCCTGCCGCATCGACGCGGCGGGCCCCCGCCCGCTGCCCGTGACGCAGCTGACGGGCCATGAGGCGGGCCTGGTCAGCGCGGTGAAGGCGGTCGAGCGGTGTGTCCTTGAGGCGGCCGCGAGCGGGTCGGCGCGGGCGGCGGTGAAGGCCTTCGCCCTGCACCCGCTGGTCGACTCCGTCCAGGTCGCCCGAAGGCTCCTGGACGGCTACCGAAGCGCCCATCCGGGCCTCGGCTACCTCAGGGCGGACTAGGTTCGCGTATGCCGCAGCCGGGCCGAGACCCAGCGGGCCCGGCGGCGCAGGATGCGCGGAATACCCACCTCCCGGGAATCGGAGGAGGGGTGTTCCAGCCCCTGCCCCTGCGGGCCGCCCCTCTCGTACGAGACCGGCCCTGCGGCCGTTCGGCGGTTCCGTGCTGCGTCACCGTAGTCGTGCGTCCAGCCCATACCCCGACGTGTGCCCGGGGCCCATGGTCGGTAACCGCGCCAGAGGGGGCCAATTGGCCTATGCGCCGGGCATTTGGCCGTTCGTCGGACAGCAGTTCCCACGCGGCCACCGGAACTCAGCGATCCGGTTCCGGATCCCTCAGCCAGTTGACCAGTTCGGTCGAGAACGCGACCGGGTCCTCCTCGTGCGGGAAGTGGCCCAGACCGTCGAACAGCCGCCAGCGGTACGGCGCTTCGACGTACTCGCCCGAGCCCGCCGCACTGCGGGTCCGCATCACCGGGTCGAGCGAACCGTGCAGGTGCAGCGTGGGCACCCGGACGGGCCGCTTCATCCTCCGGTTGAACTGGATGCCGTCGGGCCGGGCCATCGAGCGCACCATCCAGCGGTACGGCTCGATGGAGCAGTGCGCCGTGGACGGGATGCACATGGCGCGCCGGTAGGTCTCCACAGCCTCGTCCTCGGGCTGGCGCGGGCCGGACCAGTCCCGTACGAGCCGGCCGACCAAGGCTCCGTCGTCCGCGACCAGTTGACGCTCCGGCAGCCAGGGCCGCTGGAAGCCCCAGACGTAGGACCCGGCCGAGGTCTGCTTGAGGTCGGCGAGCATCGCCGAGCGCCAGCGGCGCGGATGCGGCATCGACGACACCACGAGCCGGCGCACCACCTTGGGGCGCATCACGGCCGCCGTCCACGCCAGATAGCCGCCCAGGTCGTGCCCGACCAGGGCCGCGTCGGGCTCGCCGAGGGACCGTACGACGCCGGTGATGTCGAGCGCGAGGTTGGCGGGGTCGTAGCCGCGCGGGGTGCGGTCGCTGCCGCCCACCCCGCGCAGGTCCATCGCGACCGCGCGGAAACCGGCGTCGGCAAGGGCGGTCAGCTGATGGCGCCAGGTCCACCAGAACTGCGGAAAGCCGTGGAGCAGCAACACCAGTGGCCCGTCGCCGAGTTCGGCGATGTGGAAGCGCGCACCATTGGCCGCCACGTCCCTATGGGTCCAGGGACCATCGATACGGACGGGGCTGCCGGTGCCGCCAGGGCTTCCGGTACCGGGATCGGGTGCGGTCATGCAGACGAGCGTGCCACAGAGGCGGAGGTCTCCGTGACCGCGTCCTGGACGGTCGCCGGGCGCGGGTGCGGCTTCACGCCCTGCAGGGCCGCGGCCGTCTGCTTGGCCGAGGCGATGGACTTCTCCGGCGGCTTGACCTTCTTGAACTTGGCCACGGCGATCAGCGCGAGCAGCGCCGCGAGCACCACGAACGCGCCGCCGACGATCAGGAACGACCAGGCGAGTCCGAGCCCCAGGTTGTGGATGCCGTACGCCGCCGCGAAGCTGAAGACCGGCAGCGCGAACAGCACGAGCACACCAGCTGCAGTGATGGCGATGCCGCCGATCGCCCCGCGCTTGACGTCCTGGCGCAGCTCGGCCTTGGCCAGCGCGATCTCGTCGTGCACCAGCGCGGACATCTCGGCGGTCGCGGAGGCGACCAGCTGGCCGAGGCTGCGCTCGGCGCTGCCGGCGTTGTGGCTGGGGTCGCTCATCGCTGACTCCCTCATCTCTTCTCGGATACCGACGGGTCGTACAGGTCCAACAGGTCCGTTGTCAGATCATGCCGGACTGTCGCCGTCGTCGTGCCCCGCCCCCGCCAGTTGCGCCAGCCTGCGGTGCTCGGCCGCCTTGTTCTCGTAGATCGTGGCCATCCGCAGGTGGTACTCCGGCTTGTCCAGTTCGTACATGTCGGGGATGCCGTCCTGGTCGTCGTCCCGCTCCTCGTCCTCGACGAGCGCCTTGTACCTGCGTACCCGCATCTTGAGCAGGACGGAGGCGAGGACGGCGGCTATCAGCGAGCCCACGAGGACGGCTGCCTTGACCTCGTCGGTCAGGTGGCCCTGGCCGGCGAAGGCGAGTTCGCCGATGAGCAGCGAGACCGTGAAGCCGATGCCGGCGAGCGAGGCGACGGCGAAGACGTCGGCCCAGGCCAGGTCGTCGTTGAGCTCGGCCTTGGTGAACCGGGCGGCCAGCCAGGTGCCGCCGAAGATGCCGAGGGCCTTGCCGACGACCAGGCCGAGCACGACGCCGAGCGTCTCGGGCCGGGTGAAGACGTCGGCCAGGGTGCCGCCGCTGATGCCCACACCGGCCGAGAACAGCGCGAAGAGCGGCACCGCGAGCCCGGCCGAAACAGGGCGCATCAGGTGCTCGATGTGCTCGCCGGGGGAGTGCTCCTCGCCCTCGGTGCGGTGGCAGCGCAGCATCAGGCCCATCGCGACGCCTGCGATGGTGGCGTGGACGCCGCTGTTGTACATCAGCCCCCAGATGACGAGCGCGAGCGGGATGTAGATGTACCAGCCCCTTACGCCCTTCCTGAGCAGCAGCCAGAAGACGGCGAGCCCGACCACGGCGCCGCCCAGGGCCGCGAAGTTGATGCTGTTGGTGAAGAAGACCGCGATGATCAGGATCGCGAACAGGTCGTCGACGACGGCGAGCGTGAGCAGGAAGGCGCGGAGCGCGGAGGGCAGCGAGGTGCCGATGACCGCGAGCACGGCCAGGGCGAACGCGATGTCCGTAGCGGTCGGCACGGCCCAGCCGTCAAGGGATCCGTTGCCAGAAATGTTGACCAGTGCGTAGACGAGCGCGGGGACGGCCATGCCGCAGACGGCCGCGATCACGGGCAGCGCGGCCGCCTTGGGGTCGCGCAGTTCTCCGGCGACGAGTTCACGTTTGAGCTCGATACCGGCGACAAAGAAGAAGATGGCGAGCAGCCCGTCGGCCGCCCAGTGCTGTATCGAGAGGTCGAGCCCCAGGGCGCCGATTCCCAGATGGAAACCTCGGACCGACTCGTAACTCGAACCCAGGGTGTTCGCCCAGATCAGCGCGGCGATCGCGGCCACGAGCAGCAGGACGCCGCCGACGGTCTCGGCACGCAGCGCCTCGGCGACGAAGTTGCGCTCGGGCAGGGAGAGGCGGCCGAGGAACTTGCGCTTGCTGGGGGTGGGTATGGCCACGAGGGCGACCTCCGGTCGGTTCGGCGGGCATGACTGAGCACGTTGCCGACCAGACTTCCCGGCGCACCTGACCTTCTTGTCGCGCCATTGACGCTTTCCTTACTTTACCTAACTTTATGGAGTGGTGCGTGCGGCGGGGTGAATCCGGTGATCATCACTTTAGGGGCATATGGGTCACAAGGCGCGCGAAAAGGGCCCGGCCGCCTCCCCGGCCGGGCCCTTCAGCGCTGGTCCGCCGCTCAGTCCTCGTTGGCCGCGCTCGGCAGCTTGTTCTGGATCAGCGCCATGACCGAGGAGTCGGTCAGCGTCGTGACGTCGCCCAGCTCACGGTTCTCGGCGACGTCGCGAAGGAGTCGGCGCATGATCTTGCCCGAACGGGTCTTGGGCAGCTCCGCGACCGGCAGGACGCGCTTGGGCTTGGCGATCGGGCCGAGCGCCGAGCCGACGTGTGCCCGCAGCTCCTCGACCAGGCCGTCGGTCTCGGCGGCGGTGCCGCGCAGGATCACGAAGGCCACGATGGCCTGCCCGGTCGTCTCGTCGGCGGCGCCGACCACGGCCGCCTCGGCGACCGAAGGGTGCGAGACGAGGGCCGACTCGACCTCGGTCGTCGAGATGTTGTGGCCGGAGACGAGCATGACGTCGTCGACGCGGCCGAGCAGCCAGATGTCGCCGTCGTCGTCCTTCTTGGCGCCGTCACCCGCGAAGTACCGGCCCTCGAAGCGCGACCAGTACGTGTCGATGAACCGCTGGTCGTCGCCCCAGATGGTGCGCAGCATGGAGGGCCACGGCTCGGTCAGGACGAGGTAGCCGCCCCCGCCGTTCGGGACCTCGTTGGCCTCGTCGTCGACCACGGTCGCGGCGATGCCGGGCAGCGCCCGCTGGGCCGAACCCGGCTTGGTCTCGGTGACCCCGGGCAGCGGCGAGATCATCATCGCGCCGGTCTCGGTCTGCCACCAGGTGTCCACGATCGGGCACTTGTCGGCGCCGATGTGCTTGCGGTACCACATCCACGCCTCGGGGTTGATCGGCTCGCCGACCGACCCCAGGACCCGCAGACTGCTCAGGTCGAACTTGGCGGGGATGTCGTCGCCCCACTTCATGAACGTACGGATCGCGGTCGGCGCGGTGTAGAGGATGGTCACGCCGTACTTCTGCACGATCTCCCAGAACCGCCCCTGGTGCGGGGTGTCCGGGGTGCCCTCGTACATGACCTGGGTCGCGCCGTTGGCGAGCGGCCCGTAGACGATGTACGAGTGCCCGGTGACCCAGCCGATGTCGGCGGTGCACCAGTAGACGTCGCTCTCGGGCTTCAGGTCGAACACCGCGTGGTGGGTGTACGCGGCCTGCGTGAGGTAGCCGCCGGAGGTGTGCAGGATGCCCTTGGGCTTACCCGTCGTACCCGAGGTGTACAGGATGAACAGCGGGTGCTCGGCGTCAAAGGCGGTGGGCGTGTGCTCCACGGACTGGCGGGCGACAATGTCGTCCCACCACACATCGCGGCCCTCGGTGAATGCGGTGTCCTGGCCCGTGCGGCGTACCACCAGCACATGCTCGACCTGCGGGCACTTGGCGACGGCCTCGTCGATGGCGGGCTTCAGGGCGGACGGCTTGCCGCGCCGGTAGCCGCCGTCGGCGGTGATGACGAGCTTGGCGTCGGCGTCCTGGATGCGGGAGGCGACGGCGTCGGCCGAGAAGCCGCCGAAGACCACGGAGTGCGCGGCACCGACCCGGGCGCAGGCGAGCATCGCGACGGCCGCCTCCGGGATCATCGGCAGGTACACCGCGACCCGGTCCCCGGCCTGGACACCCAGTTCCGTAAGGGCGTTGGCGGCCCTTGACACCTCGTCCTTGAGCTCGGCATAGGTGAGGGAGCGGCTGTCGCCGGGCTCGCCCTCGAAGTGGATGGCGACGCGGTCGCCGTGCCCGGCCTCGACATGGCGGTCGACGCAGTTGTACGCGACGTTCAGCTTGCCGTCGGCGAACCACTTCGCGAAGGGCGGGTTCGACCAGTCGAGGGTCTCGGTCGGCTCGGTGGCCCAGGTCAGGCGCCGGGCCTGCTCGGCCCAGAAGCCCAGCCTGTCCGCCTCGGCCCGCTCGTACGCCTCCGCCGTCACGTTGGCGTTCGCGGCCAGCTCGGAGGGTGGCGCGAACCGCCGCTCCTCCTTGAGCAGGTTGGCCAGGCTTTCGTTGCTCACGACATCTCCCTTTCCCAGGGCGTCCTATGTGCCTATGTGTCCCGGGCCATAGCTCATCAGGCCAAAGGCCGGGTGACAAGAGCTTCCAGGGAATTGGTTTAGACCTGTAGGCCTCGCTGGGCATCGGCGCGGCACGCGTACGGCCTCTCCTGCGGCGGCGGGAGGCCGGTCAGGAGAGGCCGTACGTCCTTGAGGAGGCGGCAGGTTCAGGCGTGCGTGTCCTCCAGGAGGTTGACGCCGACGCCCTCGAAGACTTCCGCGTGGTCGTCCGGGGCGAGCAGATACGCCTGCGCCTCGCCGACGTGGAAGTACATGCCGTGCAGGGCGAGGGTGCCGGCCGCCAGCGCGCGGGCCACCGATTCGTGCCGGCGCAGATGGTCCAACTGCTGGACGACATTGGTCAGACAGAGCTGTTCCACGGCGTCGGCGGGCAGCCGCCCGGCGATCCGGGCCCAGGAGTGCCGCCGGCTCGCCATCCGCTCCACGCTCGGCCTGCCGTACCGCAGCCAGCGGTGCAGCGGCGTCGTCGGCGCCCCGGGCCCGGTGTTGAGCAGCGCCTGCATGGCGCCGCAGCCGGAGTGCCCGCACACGGTGATCGACTGGACCCGGAGGATGTCCACGGCGTACTCGATGGCCGCCGCGACCGAGTCGTCGGCGCCTTCCGCGCCCGGCGGCGGCACCAGGTTGCCGATGTTGCGCACGGTGAACAGATCGCCCGGACCGCTGGAGGTGATCATGCTGGTGACGAGGCGGGAGTCCGCGCAGGTGATGAAGAGCTGCTGCGGCCGCTGGCCCTCGCGGGCGAGCCGGGCCAGCTCGTCGCGCACCAGGGGTGCGGTGTTGCGCTGGAACGAGCTGAGCCCGCTGGCCAGTTGGTGCCCGTGGGTGCGCTGTGGCGGCTGATCGTGGCAGTGGTGGTTGTGCCACGGCGTCCAGGGGCGACAGCAGGTGTGCGCGGCGGAGACGGGCTCGGCGATCCTGCCGCCGGCGCGCCCGGTGACGCGTACGGTCCCGCCGCGCGCGTGGTGCGCGGCCTGCCAGCTCTGCAGCGCCTCGAAGGCGGCGTGGTCCATGAACGACCCGTCCAACTCCACGATGGCGTCGGCCCCTTGGGGGACATGGCCGAGCGCCCGGGTCAGCCGGGGCACGGCGAGGAACGTCAACTGGCCGCGGGCGCGCACCAGATACGTGCCGTCGGCCTCCTCCTGGGCGGTGATCCGGGTACGGGCCAGTCGGTGCAGTGCGACGGCCACGGCCACCGCGATCCCCAGGACCACCCCTTGCAGCACGCCCAGAACGAGCACTCCGCCGACGGAAGCCACGTAAACCAGGAATTCGCGGTGTTTGTGGACGTTGCGGATGTGCGCGAAGTTGACCATCTGGATGCCGACCATCATGACGAGCGCGGCCAGCGCGGCCAGCGGGATCCACTCCAGTACGGACACGAGCAGCCCGGCCGCGAGCAGCACCCACACGCCGTGCAGCACGGTCGAGGCGCGGCCGGTCGCGCCCGCCCGGACGTTGGCGCTGCCCCGCACCGCGCCGCCCGAGACGGGCATCCCGCCGAGCAGCCCGGAGACGGCGTTGGCGATGCCCTGGCCGCGCAGCTCGCGGTCGAGGTCGGCGCGCGCCGGGGCCGTGGTGCCCGGCCGTTCGGACGCCAGCCGGTCCACGGCGACCGAGGAGAGCAGCGACTCCAGGCTGGCGACCAGCGTCACGGTGAGCACGGCGGCGGCGAGCCCGAGCACCGGTCCGTGCGGCAGCTCGGGCAGCACGTGCGTGCCCCAGGAGGGCAGGTCGACCCGGGCGATGTGCGGCGCGGCGAGCGCGGCCACGCCGGTGGCGACCACCACGCAGGCGAGCGCGGCGGGGATCCGGCGCAGGGCTTTTCCGATCCGCCCGGGAACGCGTGTCCACAGCAGGAGTACAGCGATGGTCAGCGCGCCGATGAGGGGCGCTGCGGGGCCGACCTGGGCCAACTGCTCGGGCAGTGCAAGGGCGTTGTCCACTACCGAGCTCTGCGGGGAGCCGCCGAGGACGATGTGGAGCTGGGCGAGCGCGATGGCGGCCCCGATGCCGGCGAGGGTGCCGTGCACGATGGCGGGGCTGACCGCGAGGGCGGAGCGGGCCGTCTTCAGTGAGCCCAGGGCGACTTGGAGCAGGCCCGCGCACACGGTGATGGCGCAGCTGGTGCGCCAGCCGTATGTCTGGATCAACTCTGCGGACACCACGGTCAGTCCGGCGGACGGCCCGCTGACGAGCAGGGGCGAGCCGCCGAGCAGCCCGGCGACGATGCCGCCGACGCCGGCCGCGATGAGGCCGGCCTCCAGCGGCGCGTCGATGGCGACGGCGAGGCCGAGTGACATCGGGACGGCGAGCAGGAAGACGGTGATGGACGCCGACAGGTCGGCGCCCTTGATCTGGAAGCGGTGGCGCCGGGGCCCGTCTCCGGAGGGAGGCGGCTGGTGCGGTCGCCGGATGCGAGGCGTGCGAGCTGGGGTCTTGGCGCGAGTGGGTACGCAAGCAGGCATGTTCCCGTCTCCTCCGGGGCAGCGCGGTCGCGGAACGTGGGGTCGCGGCCGTGGGTCACGGCAGTGCAGCGGCGGGATTCTCAACTCTCGGTAAACGAATCGTAATGCAGAGTAAAGCTGCTTACTCCTCATTTAGGGCAAATGGCCCAATGATTCATTCTCAAGGGTGAATAATCTGGTTTTCGTACGGCTTGTCGTTCCTTCGGTCCTCGGTCTGCGTGCGACTTTTGCGGCGCCGTGACGGCATTCACATCACATGACCGCAAGAAAGAGGTGGGCGGATGATCGCCGCCACGCACGCCACCAAGAGGGTCGCTGTCGGTGTCATCGCCGCGGCCCTGGCCGTCGGAGCCGCGGGCTGCTCCTCGGCTCCCGGCCCGGCCAAGCCGGGTGCCCCCGGCGGGCAGGGAGCCGCCGCCCCCAACCTCGCGCCCCATCTGATCGGGGACGGCTCCACCGCGTACACCGGACCCCAGCCGCACCTGCTCAAGGCCCAGAAGCTGAAACCGGGGCAGCAGCCGCCGCAGTTCGTGGTGTTCTCCTGGGACGGCGCCGGCGAGGACAGCCAGAAGCTCTTCTCGCACTTCCGCCAGGTCGCCAAGGAGTCCAACGCGACCATGACGTACTTCCTGAGCGGCGTGTACTTGCTGCCCGATGCCAAGGCGAGCCTGTACACCGCGCCCAAGCACTCCGCGGGCCTGTCCGACATCGGTTTCAATGACGACAAGGGCATCAGGGACACCGTGACCCAGCTGCGCGCCGCGTGGCGGGAGGGCAACGAGATCGGCACCCACTTCAACGGCCACTTCTGCGGGCCCGAGGGCGGCGTCGGCACCTGGTCGGTGGACGAGTGGAAGAGCGAGATCGCGCAGGCCAAGTCCTTTGTGAAGAACTGGAAGACGAACTCCGGCATGAAGGCGGAGGCACCGCTCCCGTTCGACTACGACAAGGAGCTCATCGGCGGCCGCACCCCGTGTCTGGAGGGACGCAAGAACTTCGTGGCGGCCGCCGGCCAGTTGGGCTTCCGCTACGACACCAGCGCCGTCAACGACCAGGTGTGGCCGAAGAAGAACGACAACGGCGTCTGGGACCTGTCGATGCAGCTGGTGCCGGTACCGGGCCGCGGCTTCGAGACGCTGTCCATGGACTACAACTTCTACATGAACCAGTCCAACGCGATGACCGGTGACGCCGATCAGCACGAGTACTGGGGCAACCAGATGCGCGACGGCCTCCTCCAGGCCTTCGTCCGCTCCTACGAGGGCAACCGCGCCCCGCTGATCATCGGCAACCACTTCGAGTCCTGGAACGGCGGCGCCTACATGCGCGCCGTCGAGGACACCATCCGGACGGTGTGCGTGAAGAGCGACGTCCAGTGCGTCTCGTTCCGGGAGCTCGCCGACTGGCTGGACGCCCAGGACCCGGCCGTGCTCGCCAAGTTCAACTCGCTGAAGGTCGGCGAGGCGCCCAAGGGCGGCTGGGCAGCCCTGGAGGCCGCCCGGCCCGCCGCCCCCGCGACGCCCCTCGCCCCGCTGAAGCCCGCGGTGCCCGAGCCCGCCGTCAGGCAGGCTGCGGCTCACTGACGTCGGCGATCAGCCCCTCGCTCAGCACGAAGGCGGGGTCGACCTGCGCGGCCAGGTCGGCCCCGGTCTTCGCGTTGCCCCAGCTCTCCGCGTTCTTCAGATGGAAGTGCACCATCTGCCGCGTGTAGCGCCCCCAGTCCCGGTTTTCGTACGAATCGTCCGCCGCGTTCTGGAGCGTCTGCAGGGCGAGCCGGTTGTCGGCCTCCAGGAGCTCGAAGCGGGGCGGACGGCCCTTCTCCATGGCGCGGACCCAGTCGGAGTGGCCCACCGTCACCAGGAGGTCGTCGCCGACCTCGGCGCGAAGGAAGTCCACGTCGTCCTGGCCCTGCACCTTGTTGCCGACGACCTTGAGCGCGACTCCGTAGTCCCGGGCGTACTCCTTGTACTGGCGGTAGACGGAGACTCCCTTCCGGGTCGGCTCGGCCACCAGGAAGGTCATGTCGAAGCGCGTGAACATGCCGGAGGCGAACGAGTCCGACCCCGCGGTCATGTCGACGACGACGTACTCGTCCACCCCGTCCACCAGGTGGTTCAGGCACAGTTCGACCGCGCCGACCTTCGAGTGGTAGCAGGCGACGCCCAGGTCGGACTCGGTGAACGGGCCGGTCGCCATCAGCCGGATGTCCCCGTCGTCGAGGACGACCCGGCGCGCGCACGCCTCGTACACCGGGTTCGCCTCGCGCACCCTGAGCAGCCGGGAGCCGTGGCCCGGCGGTGTCGTCTTGATCATCGTTTCGGTGGAGGCGATCCGCGGGTTGGTGCCGCGCAGGTACTCCTTGATGAGCGGAAGGTGCGCGCCCATCGCGGGCAGGGCCGCGGCCTCCTCCTCGTCGAGCCCGAGCGCGGCCCCGAGGTGCTGGTTGATGTCGGCGTCGACCGCGACGACGGCGGCCTCGTTGGCGGTGAGGTGACGGATGAAGAGCGAGGACAGCGTGGTTTTGCCGCTGCCGCCCTTCCCCACGAAAGCGATCTTCATGTTCACCAAGGGTAATTGCATGGTGGCGGTATGTATGCATGTCGAGTGATGAAGACCACTCGAAGGTGGGGCGCGGCTTGTGGACGCGTAGCCTCCTTACCTATGAGTACGAACGCCGCTGACCCTCTTGTCGCCCTCGGTGGGCTGCCGGGCGTCCCGGACGCCGTGGACTCCATGCGCAAGGCTGTGGACCGGGTCTACGGGCACCGTGTGATGCGGCGCCGCAGCAACGAGATCACTTCGGAAGCGGCGCTGCGCGGGGCCCGCGGCAGTGCCGCCCTGTCCGGCGCGGACTGGGCGCTCGAAGAGGTGCGGCGGCGGACCGACTTCGGCAGCGAGCCCGAGGCGCGCACCGTCGGCGCCGCGCTGCGGCTGACCGCCGAGGCGGGCCAACTCCTGTCCATCTGGCGCCAGTCGCCCCTGCGGGTGCTTGCCCGGCTGCACCTGGTCGCGGCCGCGGACTCCAGTGACGCGGTCGGCCGGCCGCGCCAGCGCGGCGAAGCCGTCGACGAGCCGCTCATCGAACTCCCGCTGCCGGAGGCGGACGAGGTCGCCGGCCGCCTCGAAGGCCTCTCCCGGCTGATCATCGCGGGTGGCTCGGCCCCGGCCCTGGTGACCGCCGCCATCGTGCACGGCGAACTCCTCGCGCTGCGGCCCTTCACCTCGCACAACGGACTCGTCGCGCGCACCGCCGAGCGGATCGTGCTGATCGGCAGTGGCCTGGACCCGAAGGCGATCTGCCCGGCCGAGGTCGGCCATGCGGAGCTGGGGCGGGCGGCCTATGCGGCGGCGCTCGACGGCTACGCCTCGGGGACCCCGCAGGGCATGGCGGCCTGGATCGCCCACTGCGGCAAGGCGGTCGAGCTGGGCGTGCGCGAGTCGACGGCGGTGTGCGAGGCGCTCCAGCGCGGCGCCGCGTAGGCGAAGCGTCCGGCCCCATCGTTTCGCGGCGGGCGCCCGGTTCACGGTTCTTCGCGGACCGAAGTCGTACATTTCGTACGGGAAAAGGGTTGCGGCGGTATCGATGTCCGATACCGCCGCTGGCATGTCCACCGTGTTACCAAGCGTCCTCGAATGTTGCCCATCAGGCCGGGATTCTCTGCCCGTTCACCTGGTGCGGCTGGCCCGTAATCGACGGGTCGACGTCGCGTGGGTGCTCGATGTTCATGCTCGGTCCGTGGGGCCTTTATTGCGTAGAAGGTGATCCTCTCGGATGTCCCAGGTCTCGCGGGCCGTTGAGTCCTTTCTACTCCCGTACGGCGAGAAGCGAAACCCCTCACCACAGTTCTTTACTTTTAGGTTCAAATAGGGGCGAAACGGACGTCTGCTTTCATGTGTGCTCGACAGGCGCGCCCTTCGAGCAGGTTTGCGCGACGCCTCAGGCAGAGTCGCAGCCACGTCGGCGGCTGGCATACCAGACGAGACCGGCGGTCGCCGCGGCCGCGCCGACCGCGGCCGCGACCAGCAGCGCCGAGCGGGGCGGCATCTTGATGGCGGGCAGCCGTTGCTTGAGGCTGACCGGCTTATTGAAGACGAGAACCGGCCATTCCCGGGCGGTCGCTTCGCGGCGTAGCGCCCGGTCCGGATTGACGGCGTAGGGGTGGCCGACCGACTCCAGCATCGGGACATCGGTCGCCGAGTCGCTGTAGGCGTAGCAGCGGGCCAGGTCGTATCCCTCGGACTCGGCCAACTCCTTGACGGCCTCGGCCTTGGTCGGCCCATAGGCGTAGTACTCGACGTCCCCCGTGAAGCAGCCGTCGTCGCCGACCACCATTCTGGTGGCCACCACCCGGTCCGCGCCGAGCAGTTCGCCGATCGGCTCGACGACCTCGGCGCCGGACGTCGACACGATGACCACGTCGCGGCCGGCGGCGTGGTGCTCCTCGATGAGCGAGGCGGCCTCGTCGTAGATGATCGGGTCGATCAGATCGTGCAGGGTCTCGGCGACGATCTCCTTGACCTGCTGTACGTTCCAGCCCTTGCAGAGGGCGGACAGATACTCGCGCATCCGCTCCATCTGATCGTGGTCGGCGCCACCGGCGAGGAATACGAACTGCGCGTACGCAGTGCGCAGTACGGCGCGGCGGTTGATCAGTCCTCCTTGATAGAAGGACTTGCTGAAGGTCAGCGTCGACGACTTGGCAATGACTGTCTTGTCCAAGTCGAAGAAGGCGGCGGTACGCGGCAACGAGTGGTTTTCCACGAGCCCGAGCATAGGCGCCCACCATTCGGCGTAAGCTGAGGCGCGTGGGTTTGCCTGAGAAGGCTCTCGGGTACACCATGGAAGTCACGGATCGTTCGCGACCGTGCTAACCCGGTCCGACTCCTCCCCCCCCGAGTCGGCCGTGGGGACGACCCCCGCTCTCCCCCCCGGCGGGGGTCGTCGCATGTCCGGATGCGTTTTCGGCCCTTGGATCCGATCGTCGTCCCCCTCTCTCCACCCCGCGCCCGGCGCTGTCCCACACCCGAGATTCGTCACTGTGCGTAGTGGTTGCGCTGCGCTCCGGAAGTCACTGGTATAGGTGAACGGGATATTCACAACGCGGATAGTTGTCCACAGATTTTGATCAAGATCCACATTATTTCGAGTCTCCCTCCACGGTGATTCAAGTTCGCGAAGAACGCGGACGCAGGAATCGGAGTGAGAGGGGGCGGAAATCGTGGACGGAGTCATGGCTTCCGACCGGCCGCCGGGCGCGGAGGGGCGGCGCGGCGGACCGCTGATCGTGACCGAGGACGAGGAACTGCTCGACGATCTGCTGCGGCTGTGCGCCGCGGCCGGCACCGAGCCCGAGGTGTGCCACGGCGTGCCCGACCGCAGGGGCGGCTGGGAGAGCGCACCACTGATCCTGGTCGGCGACGACGCCGCTCCCCGGCTGCTCGGTTCGGCCCGCAGGCGCGGAGTGCTCCTGGTGGGCCGGGACCAGGACGACCCCGGCGTGTGGCAGGCGGCCGTCGAGCTCGGCGCGGACCATGTGCTGCGGCTGCCCGACGCCGAACCGTGGCTCGTCGACCGGATCGCCGACGCCGCCGAAGGCGTGGGGCGCCCGGCCCTGACCGTCGGGGTGATCGGCGGCCGGGGCGGCGCCGGGGCCTCGACGCTGGCCTGCGCCCTCGCGGTCACCGCCGCACGCTCCGGGCAGCGCACCATGCTGATCGACGGCGACCCGCTCGGCGGCGGCCTCGACGTGCTGCTCGGCGGAGAGCAGGCCGATGGCCGCAGGTGGCCGGATTTCGCCGCTTCGCGGGGACGGGTCGCCGGAGGCGCCCTGGAGGAATCGCTGCCGCGGCTGCATCAGTTGAGGGTGCTGAGCTGGGACCGGGGGGACTCGGTGGTGATCCCGGGGGAGGCGATGCGCGCGGTGCTCGCGGCGGCCCGCCGCCGGGGCGGGGTGGTCGTCGTGGACCTGCCGCGCCGGGTCGACGACGCGGTGGTCGAGGCGCTCGCCCAGCTGGACCTGGGCCTTCTGGTGGTCCCGGCCGAGCTGCGCGCGGTGGCGGCGGCGAACCGGGTCGCCGCCTCCGTCGGCATGGTGCTGCGCGATCTGCGCGCGGTGGTACGGGGGCCGTACGCGTCCGGGCTCGACGAGCAGTGGGTGGCCGGCGCGCTGGGTCTGCCGCTCGCGGGCGAACTCCCCGTGGAGCCGGACCTGCTGGAGGCCCAGGAGGGCGGTGCGCCGCCGGGGAGCGCGCCACGCGGGCCACTGGCCAGATTCTGCGCGGCCTTCTGGGACCAGGCGCTGGCCGGCGGCCGCGCCGGGGGAGCGCTGTCATGAACGCGGTACGGGACGTGGGGCGGCCGCCCCTGGGCGCGCTGGGGCCGGCCGGTGGGGGGACACCCGTACGGGGCGCGGGGCCGCCTCTGCTCGACGCCGTGCGGCAGCGCCTCGCCGAGAGCGGGGCCGAGCCCACCCCGGCCAGGGTCGCAGCCGCGCTGCGCGCTCAGGGACGGCTGCTCGGGGATGCCGAAGTCCTCGGCGGGGCAGAGGAGTTGCGTTCCGAGCTGGTCGGAACCGGGCCGCTGGAGCCGCTGCTCGCCGATCCGGAGGTCACGGACGTGCTGGTCTCCGCGCCCGACCGGGTGTGGGTGGACCGGGGTGGCGGGCTCGAACTGACCGGGGTCCGCTTCGTCGACGCGGCAGCGGTGCGCCGGCTCGCCCAGCGCCTCGCCGCGGTGGCCGGACGCCGGCTCGACGACGCCCGGCCCTGGGTGGACGCCCGGCTGCCGGACGGGACCCGGATGCACGCCGTCCTGGAGCCGGTGGCCGTCGGCTCGGCCTGCCTCGCGCTGCGCGTGGTGCGGCCGAGGGCGTTCTCGCTGGCCGAACTCGCCGCGGCGGGCACGGTGCCGCCCGACGGCGAGCAACTGCTGCGGGCGCTGATCGAAGCCCGGGTGTCGTTCCTGGTGAGCGGCGGCACCGGCACCGGAAAGACCACGCTCCTGTCCACCCTGCTCGGCCTGGTCGGGAAGGGCGAACGGATCGTACTGGCCGAGGATTCGGCCGAGTTGAGGCCCGACCATCCACATGTGGTGCGCCTCGAAGCGCGGCCCGCCAACCAGGAGGGCGCAGGTCTGGTGACCCTGCGGGACCTGGTGCGCCAGGCCCTGCGGATGCGGCCGGACCGGCTGGTCGTGGGCGAGGTGCGGGGCGCCGAGGTGACCGATCTGCTGAGCGCTTTGAACACGGGCCATGAGGGAGGTTGTGGGACGGTTCATGCCAATTCCGCCGCCGATGTACCGGCGCGCCTCGAAGCGCTGGGCACGGCGGCCGGGCTCGACCGGGCCGCGCTGCACAGCCAGTTGGCGGCCGCGCTATCGGTGGTGGTCCATCTCGTACGCGACCGGGCCGGGCAGCGCCGGATCGCCGAGGTGCGCGTCCTGGAGCGGGACGCGGCGGGCTTGGTGGTGACGGTGCCCGCGCTGCGGTGGGGCGTGGCGGGGTTTGTGCGCGACTCGGGCTGGGAGCGGCTGCGGGCGCTGATCGGGGGTGCGTTGTGACGGATCTTCGGGTGGGGTTGCCCGCTTGGGCGGCGATGTGCGCGGGGGCGGCCGCATGGCTGTGGGTCGGGCGGGACCAGGGGGTGCGGCGGGCCCGGCTGATGTTCGCGGGAGCAGGAAGCGTCGCCGGAGGTGGTGCATTCGGGGCGTCGCCTCTCGGGCGGTGGGTCGAGGGTGTGCGGGGCCGGGCGCGGTGGCGGATGGAGTGGCTGTGTCTGCCGCTGGGGCTCGCGCTCGCCGTCCTGGGCGGATCGGTGCTGCCGTTGGTCGCCGGGGCGGTGGCGGTGCCCTTGGTGGGGCGGCGGCTGCGGGCCCGGGAGCGCGAGCGGGCCAGGGCGCGGCGGGCCGACGAGGTGATCGCCTGGTGCGCCGCGCTGGCGGGGGAGCTGCGAGCGGGCCGCCAGCCCGGCCAGGCGCTGGCCGCGGCCGCCCGGGACACGGCGGCCCTGGGCGCGGCGACGGCCCTTGTGGTGGCCGCCGCGAAGTTCGGCGGCGATGTGCCCGGGGCGCTGCGGGAGGCGGCCAGGGAGCCGGGCGCCGAGGGGCTCGCCGGGGTCGCCGCGTGCTGGCAGGTCGCGGTGGACGGCGGGGCGGGGCTCGCCTCCGGCCTGGAGCGCCTGGAGGGCGCGTTGCGGGCGGAGCGGGAGCAACAGGACGCGCTGAGCTCCGAGTTGGCGGGGCCGCGCACCACGGTGCTGTTGCTTGCGCTTCTGCCGGCGCTGGGGCTTGTGCTCGGCACGGCGATGGGCGCGAGCCCGTTGCGGGTGCTGCTGCACAGCGCGGCCGGGTTCGGGTGCCTGCTGGTGGCCGGGGTCCTGGAGGTTGCCGGGGTGTGGTGGGCGGCGCGGATCGTACGGGCCGGGGAGGGGCGATGAGCCCCTGGTCGCCGGAGGTTGTCCACAGGCTGGGGGTGGCGGTGGGGGCGGTCGCCCTCGCCCTGTGGACGGCGCTGGGGGTGGCGCGGCGCAGGGAGGAGCGCAAGGTGCGGCGCCGAATCGCCGCATTGCTGGCCCTTGAGGCGCTGACCGTGCCTTCGCGCCGGAACTGGATCCCGGCGTGGACGGCCCGCGCCAAGCGGTGGGGAACGCCGCTGGGGGTGCTGGCGGTCGGCTGTGTGCTGGTCGGCGGAGTCGCGGGCGTGCCGGCAGGCCTGGCGGCGGCGTACGGGGCCTGGGTCTGGGGGCGGCGCCGCCGGGCTCGGGGGGACGGGGACGGTGCGCGCCGGGCGGCGGCCCGTGAACTGCCGCTCGCCGCTGATCTGTTGGCGGCCTGTCTCGCGGCCGGGGCCGGGCCTCGCGAGGCGGCCGGGGCGGTCGGGGGCTCTCTGGAGGGGCCCGTCGGCGCCCGGCTCGGCCAGGTTGCCGCCGAACTGCGCATGGGCGGCGAACCGGCCGATGCGTGGGGGAGGTTGGGGGCGATGCCGGGCGCGGCCGAACTGGCTCGCTGCCTGGAGCGGGCCGCTTCGTCGGGGGCTCCCGCCGCGGGCCCCGTCGCGAGGGTCGCCGAGCGCTGCCGGGCCGAACGGACCCGGGAGGCGTCGGCCCGGGCCAGGCGCGCGGGCGTGCTGATCACCGGCCCACTGGGCCTCTGTTTCCTCCCGGCCTTCCTGGCGGCGGGGGTTGCCCCGGTGGTGATCGGGCTTGCGGGCGGGTTGCTCAGGCGGTGAAGGGGTTCACCTCGGTTCACCTCGCCGAGCCGCTCAGGCGCCTCGCTGGCGCCACACGGATGTCACTCAACACACGTACCAATCAAGGGAGTTGGGATTCATGAACGCGGTAATCGATCAGCGAGCCGGTGCGATGAAGCGGCGGATGCGGCTCTGGGGGCTTGCGTTGCGGCGCAGGGTGCGGGGGGACGCCGGAATGACGACCTCCGAGTACGCCGTGGGCACCCTCGCGGCCTGTGCCTTCGCGGCGATCCTGTACAAGGTCGTCACCAGCGGCGGGGTCGTGTCGGCGCTGACCCAGCTGATCACCAGGGCGCTCGATGTGCAGTTCTGAGCGCCGCAGGCGGTGGCGGAAAGACCGGGGGTTTGTGACGGCGGAGACGGCTGTGGCGATCCCGGCCCTGGTGGGCTTCGCGCTGGCACTGCTCTGGGCGCTGACGGCGGCCTCGGCGGAGATCCGCTGCGTGGACGCGGCCAGGGCCGGGGCCCGCGCGGTGGCCCGTTCCGAGCCGGAGGCCGTGGCGGTGGCGGCGGCCAAGTCGGCGGCGCCGAAGGGTGCCGTGGTCACGGTGTGGCGGACCGGGGAGCTGTGGCGGGTCCGGGTGGAGTCCGCCACGCCGGGGCCGCACCACCTGGCCATGACGCTGAGCGCGGAGGCCGCGGCACTGGCCGAGGACACGGTGGGGGAGGTCTCGTGAACCGGCGATTACGAGGTCTCACGAAGTGGTGGGCGCGAGGTCCCGCGCGACGACTGGGCCGGGCCCTGCTGGACCGATGTGCACAGGGCCGGAGTTGTGCCGACCGGGGCTCCGCCACCGTATGGGTGGCGCTGACGGCCGCCACGATGTGTGCCGTGTTCGCGGCCGTGCTGTGCCTCGGCCAGGCGGTGGCCGCCCGGCACCGGGCCGGCGGGGCCGCCGACCTGGCCGCGCTCGCGGCGGCCGACCGGGCCCTGTGGGGCTCGCCGGACGCCTGCGCCAAGGCCGTCGAGGTGGCCCGGGCCCAGGGCGCGGAGCTGGTGCGCTGCACGGTGGCCGGAGAGATCGCGGACGTACGGGTGCGGGCGAGGTTCGGCCCGTACGCGCCGAGCGTCAGGGCCCGGGCGGGGCCGTCCCCGGCTGTTCCGGGGCTTCCCGCAGCAGTTCCGTGAGGAGGCGGACGGCGCCCCGCTTGTGCAGGGGGTCGTTGCCGTTGCCGCACTTGGGCGACTGGATGCAGGACGGGCAGCCGGCCTCGCACTCGCAGGACGCGATCGCCTCGCGGGTCGCGGTCAGCCAGCGCGCGGCGGTGTGGAAGGCGCGCTCGGCGAATCCGGCGCCGCCCGGGTTCCCGTCGTACACGAAGACCGTGGGCAGCAGGGTGTCCGGGTGCAGCGGGACGGAGACGCCCCCGATGTCCCAGCGGTCGCAGGTGGCGAAGAGCGGCAGCATCCCGATGGAGGCGTGCTCGGCGGCGTGCAGGGCGCCGCCGAGGATCTCCGGGTTGATGCGGGCGGCGTCGAGCTGGTCCTCGGTGACCGTCCACCACACGGCCCGGGTGCGCAGGGTGCGGGGCGGCAGGTCGAGCTTCGTCTCGCCAAGCACCTCGCCGGTGATCAGTTTGCGGCGCAGGAAGGAGACGACCTGGTTGGTGACCTCGACGGAGCCGTAGCAGAGGCGGCCGGCTCCCCACGGGATCTCGGTGTCGGTGGACAGGACGGAGATGGAGGTGGTGTCCCTGGCGACGGTCGAATAGGGCGGGCTCGCCTCCTCGACGAGGGCGGCGGAGTCCTCCAGGTCCAGGTGCTTCACCAGGTACGTACGGCCCTGGTGGAGGTGGACGGCGCCGTCGTGGACGGTGGTGTGGGCGGCGGACGCGTCGACCGTGCCGAGCAGCCGTCCCGTCGAGGCCTCGACGATCTGGACCGGGCGGCCGCCACCGCCCCGGATGTCGGTGAGGTCGGCGGCCCGCTCGCGGCGGGTCCAGAACCATCCGTTGCTGCGGCGTCGGAGCAGGCCCGCCTGCTCCAGCTGCGGCATGAGCTCAGGGCTCGCGGGGCCGAACAGCTCCAGGTCGGCCTCGGTGAGCGGGAGTTCGGCCGCCGCCGCACACAGATGGGGGGCCAGGACGTACGGGTTGTCCGGGTCGAGCACGGTGGACTCGACGGGCTGCTGGAACAGCGCCTCGGGGTGGTGGACGAGGTAGGTGTCCAGCGGGTCGTCGCGGGCGATCAGAACGGCCAGGGCGCCCTGGCCCGAGCGCCCGGCCCGGCCCGCCTGCTGCCACAGCGAGGCCCGGGTGCCCGGGTAGCCCGCGATCAGTACGGCGTCGAGGCCGGAGACGTCGATGCCGAGTTCCAGGGCGGTGGTGGCGGCCAGGCCCAGGAGCTCGCCGGAGTGCAGGGCCTGCTCCAGGGCACGGCGCTCCTCGGGCAGGTAGCCGCCCCGGTAGGCCGCGACGCGCCGGGCGAGGGTCCGGTCGACCTCGTACAGGCGCTCCTGGGTGATGACGGAGATGAGTTCGGCGCCGCGCCGGGAGCGGACGAAGGCGACCGTGCGGACCCCCTGCACGGCCAGGTCGGTGAGGAGGTCGGCGGTCTCGGCGATGGCGGTGCGGCGCACCGGGGCGCCCTTCTCGCCGGCCAGCTCGGTGAGCGGGGGCTCCCACAGGGCAAAGACCAGCTCGCCGCGCGGGGAGGCGTCGTCGGCGACCTCGACGACGGGCAGGCCGGTCAGGCGGCCCGCGGCCAGGGCGGGCTCGGCGGCCGTGGCGGAGGCGAGCAGGAACACCGGGTCGGCGCCGTAGCGGGCGCACAGGCGGCGAAGGCGGCGCAGGACCTGGGCGACGTGGGAGCCGAAGACGCCGCGGTAGGTGTGGCACTCGTCGATGACGACATAGCGCAGGGCGCGCAGGAAGGAGGCCCACCTGGGGTGGGAGGGCAGGATGCCCAGGTGCAGCATGTCCGGATTGGTGAGGACGTAATTGGCGTACTGGCGTACCCATTCGCGTTCCTCGACCGGGGTGTCGCCGTCGTACACGGCGGGCCGGATCGCGTTGCCCAGCGGGGCCGCGAGGGCCTTCACCGAGCGGCGCTGATCGGCGGCCAGGGCCTTGGTCGGGGCGAGGTAGAGGGCGGTCGCGCCGCGGCCGTTGGGGGCCTCGGAGCCGTCCAGGAGCGTGCTGAGGACGGGTGCCAGGTAGGCCAGCGACTTGCCGGAGGCGGTGCCGGTGGCGATCACGACCGACTCGCCGTTCAGGGCGTGCTCGGCGGCGGCGGCCTGATGGGCCCAGGGGTGCTCGACGCCGGCGTCCTGAATGGCGTTGATCACTTCCGGGCGGATGAGGTGCGGCCAGACTGCATGACGGCCCGCACGCGGGGGCAAGTGCTCCGTATGAGTGATGCGCGCAGCCCGGTCGGCCCCTGCGGCGAGCCGGTCGAGGACCGTGCCGGGGTCGGGTCGTTCACCCGTGCTGTCGGCGGGTGTTCTGGGGCGGTGATTCCTGGCCATCGGCACCGAGTGTGTCACTGGCGTAGCGGACAATGGTCCCAAGGCGTCGTGCATGGCTGCTGGTAAGTGATTGAATGCCATCGCGGCTGGCGATCCGTTCTCTGGCTCCGCCGGGGAGACTCAGGGGGCGGCCGCTCGATAGCAAGGTGCTGGAGGATCCGTGGACCTGTCCCTGTCGACTCGCAATGTGTCCGGCCCTGGTGGCGACCGTACGGTCGTCGAGGTCGGTGGCGAGATTGATGTGTATACCGCGCCCAAGCTGCGCGAGCAGTTGGTCGAGTTGGTGAACGACGGCAGCTACCACCTGGTTGTCGACATGGAGGGCGTGGACTTCCTCGACTCCACCGGCCTGGGTGTGCTCGTCGGTGGGCTCAAGCGCGTGCGCGCGCACGAGGGCTCGCTGCGCCTGGTCTGCAACCAGGAGCGCATTTTGAAGATCTTCCGGATCACCGGGCTCACCAAGGTGTTCCCGATCCACGGCTCGGTCGACGAGGCCGTCAACGCGACCGACTGACGGTGGCCGTCCGCGGACGGCTCCGGAGGAAGGACAGGGGCGCCGGGCGGCACTTTGGCCCGGGGCCCCTGAGATGTACGCCCGTACGTTCGAGGGGGATCGCCAATGGCCACCGTTGAACTCCGTTTCAGTGCCCAGCCCGAGCATGTCAGGACGGCCCGTCTGGTGGCGGCCGCCGTGGCGCGCCGGGCCGGGGTCGACGAGGCAGTGCTCGACGAGGTCAGACTCGCCGTCGGCGAGGCGTGCAGCCGTGCTGTGGGGCTGCACCGCTCGCACGGCATCGATGCCCCTGTCCGCGTCGTCCTGACCGAGGAGGAGAAGCTGTTCTCCATTGAGGTCGGCGACGAGGTGCCGGGGTCGGGCGGCGGCGCTTCGGCGGTGCCGGGGGTGCGCGGATCGGCCCCCGACGACGAGCTCGACGACGGCGCGGAGGACGAAATGGGCCTCGCTGTCATCAGTGGGCTTGTGGACGATGTGGAGGTCACCTCCGGCGAGTCCGGTGGTGTCATCCGGATGAGCTGGCCCACCACACCGGCCACGTTGCTTCCCTGATCCACTTCTTTTCGATATTGGGACGGGCCCTGCTGAGCAGGGCCTTTTTCATTTCTTGAGCCAGATTTCGGGGTCCCGTACCTAGATCGCCGATCAAGCGTCAATGCGTTTGCCCCATTACCGCTTTCGGGGGCTTTCTCGTGACCGGATCTCTCTCTGATGAGCCGATGAAGGTCAATTCCATTTGCGGCGCCCTGTTTTGATCGTGTTCCGCTACCTACAATCCGTCCACATCTTGAGCTCTGAGCGTCAAGGAGGACGAATGGCGGGGCTCTTCAACCCAACGGAACTCGACCACCCCACATCCCTAGCTGCCGCGGTCCTGACCGACGGCAACCGGCTGATCGTGATCGTCATCGCGGCTGTCGCGCTGGCGGCCCTGATCGTGGCGCAATTGCTGGTGCGCCAGGTCCTCGCGGCCGGCGAGGGCACCGATTCGATGAAGAAGATCGCGGCCGCCGTTCAGGAAGGCGCAAATGCCTATCTGACCCGGCAGTTGCGCACCCTCGGCGTCTTCGCCGTCGTGGTGTTCTTCCTGCTGTTCCTGCTGCCGTCCGACAACTGGTCGCAGCGCGTAGGCCGTTCCGTGTTCTTCCTGATCGGCGCCGTCTTCTCGGCGACGACGGGATACATCGGGATGCGTCTCGCCGTGCGCGCGAATGTGCGCGTCGCGGCAGCCGCCCGAGAGGCGACTCCCGCGGAAGGCGAACCCGAAAAAGATCTCACCACGGTCTCCCACAAGGCCATGAAGATCGCTTTTCGTACCGGCGGCGTCGTCGGCATGTTCACGGTGGGCCTCGGCCTGCTCGGCGCCTCGGTCGTCGTGCTCGTGTACGCGGCCGACGCGCCCAAGGTCCTGGAGGGCTTCGGCCTCGGTGCGGCCCTGATCGCGATGTTCATGCGTGTCGGCGGCGGCATCTTCACCAAGGCGGCCGACGTCGGCGCCGACCTGGTCGGCAAGGTCGAACAGGGCATCCCCGAGGACGACCCGCGCAACGCCGCCACCATCGCGGACAACGTGGGCGACAACGTCGGCGACTGCGCCGGCATGGCGGCCGACCTGTTCGAGTCGTACGCCGTGACCCTGGTCGCGGCGCTGATCCTCGGCAAGGCGGCGTTCGGCGACTCGGGCCTCGCCTTCCCGCTGATCGTCCCGGCGATCGGCGTGGTCACCGCGATGATCGGCATCTTCGCGGTCGCCCCGCGGCGCGCCGACCGCAGCGGAATGTCGGCCATCAACCGCGGTTTCTTCATCTCCGCGGTGATCTCGCTGGCCCTGGTGGCCGTCGCGGTCTACGTCTACCTGCCGTCCTCGTACGCCAAGTTGAACGGCGTCACGGACGACGTGATCAAGACCCACAACGGCGACCCGCGGATCCTCGCGCTCGTCGCCGTCGCCATCGGCATCGTGCTCGCCGCGCTGATCCAGCAGCTGACGGGGTACTTCACCGAGACGACCCGGCGTCCCGTCCGGGACATCGGCAAGTCATCGCTCACCGGGCCCGCCACGGTCGTCCTGGCCGGTATCTCCATCGGGCTCGAATCGGCCGTCTACACCGCCCTGTTGATCGGTCTCGGCGTGTACGGGGCCTTCCTGCTCGGCGGCACCTCGGTCATGCTCGCGCTGTTCGCGGTGGCGCTGGCCGGCACCGGTCTGCTCACCACGGTCGGCGTGATCGTCGCCATGGACACGTTCGGCCCGGTCTCCGACAACGCCCAGGGCATCGCGGAGATGTCCGGCGACGTCCAGGGAGCGGGCGCCCAGGTGCTCACCGACCTGGACGCCGTGGGCAACACCACCAAGGCCATCACCAAGGGCATCGCGATCGCCACCGCCGTACTCGCGGCAGCGGCGCTCTACGGCTCCTTCAAGGACGCCATCGGGACGGCCGTCAACGACGTCCACGCCAAGGCGACCGAGCTCACCTTGAGCATGGACATCTCACAGCCCAACAACCTGGTCGGGCTGATGCTGGGCGCGGCGGTCGTCTTCCTCTTCTCGGGGCTCGCGATCAACGCCGTGTCCCGGTCGGCCGGTTCGGTGGTCTTCGAGGTGCGGCGGCAGTTCCGCGAGCACCCGGGGATCATGGACTACACCGAGCAGCCGGAGTACGGGCGAGTCGTCGACATCTGCACGAAGGACGCGCTCCGCGAGCTGGCAACCCCCGGCCTGCTCGCGGTGCTCGCGCCCATCGCGGTCGGCTTCACCCTCGGTGTCGGAGCCCTCGGCTCCTACCTCGCGGGCGCGATCGGCACCGGCACGCTGATGGCGGTCTTCCTCGCCAACTCGGGCGGCGCCTGGGACAACGCCAAGAAGCTGGTCGAGGACGGCCACTTCGGCGGCAAGGGCAGCGAGGCCCACGCCGCCACCGTCATCGGCGACACCGTCGGCGACCCCTTCAAGGACACCGCGGGCCCCGCGATCAACCCGCTGCTCAAGGTGATGAACCTGGTGGCACTCCTGATCGCGCCGGCCATCGTGAAGTTCTCCTACGGAGGCGATGCGAACCCGGCCGTACGAGGGATCGTGGCGGCGCTCGCCATCATCGTCATCGTCGGCGCGGTGTACGTCTCGAAGCGGCGCGGCGTGGCCGTGGGTGACGACGGCAACAACGAGCGGGTCGCGAAGTCGGCGGACCCGGCGGTGGTTTCGTAGCCGTACGTGCAGCAAGGGACGGGCGGACGGTGGGGTTTGACACACCGTCTGCCCGTTCTGCTTGGTGCAAATGGCTTCAATAGGGGGCAGACTGCACGGACGGCAAGCGTTTGTCGCCCACTTGGCGTGTATGTTCCGGGGCCGAGAGCCTTGGAAGGGACCAAACCGGTGAACAAGAAGCTTGCGGCCGCACTGTCCGGCGGTGCGGTACTGATGCTGACGTTGTCGGGCTGCAGCGACGACTCCAACAAGAAGGTCGACGACTGGGCGAAGACCTTCTGCAACACGGCCCAGCCCCAGTTCAAGAAGATCACCGACGCGAACGCCGCCATCCAGGCGCAGACGCGTGACGACAGCAAGCCGGCCGACGTGCAGAAGACCGACTCGGCCGCCTTCCAGCAGATCTCGGACGCCTACAAGGCGCTGGGCGCGGCCGTCGACAAGGCCGGAGCTCCGCCGGTCAAGGACGGCGCCACCACCCAGCAGGAGGCCGTCAAGGAATTGAACGCCTCCTCCGTGTCGTACGCGAACCTCAAGAAGAAGGTCGACGCGCTCAACGCCGGCGACCAGGCGGCGTTCGCCAAGGGCCTGGAGGACATCGCGACCGAGCTCGGCAAGATCAGCTCGACGGGTGACGCCTCCCTGAAGAAGCTGGAGTCCGGCGACATCGGCAAGGCCATGCAGAAGCAGCCCGGCTGCCAGAAGCAGACGCCGTCCTCCCCCGCGCCCTCGGCGTCGGGCGCGGGCGCACCGGCCGCGTCGCCCTCGGGCTCCGCATCGCCTTCCGGCTCGGCCTCGGGCACCCCGAAGTCGTAACCCGCATGTGCCCTCGATCGTGGCCCGGACCCCCAACGGGGGCCGGGCCACGGCCGTGATGGGGTGATTGTCAGTGGCAGCGGCCACAATGGCCGGGTGAGTACGACCAGTCTTCCCGCGCCCGATCACGCAGCCCGCCTGCGTGACGCCCTGCTCGCCGCCGCCTTCACCGCCGACGGCCTGCTCGACCTGCTCGGCGCTCCCGCGTACGCCGCGCTGGCTCGCAGCGAGACCGTCCCCGCCCTGCGCGCCACCCGCGGGCGGGCGCCACTCGACACGCTGGTGCGGCTCTTCCTGCTCCAGCAGCCCGTTCCGTACGAGAGCGCCCGCGCGGCCCTGCCGCTGGAGGAGGCCCTCGCGGACGGCTGGGCGGTCCGCGAGGGCGACGAGGTGCGGGCCACGGTGGACGTGCGGCCCTATGGCGGGCCCGAGGGCCAGGACTGGTTCATCGTCTCCGACCTGGGCTGCGCGGTCGGCGGCGCGGGCGGGGCGAGCGGGCGTGACGAGGCCATGGTGCTCGGCGTCGGCGGCGCCTCCACGACGCTGGCCGGCATCACGGTCCGGCTGCCCGTGGGCTCGGCCCTCGACCTCGGCACCGGCTCCGGAATCCAGGCGCTGCACGCCGCGCAGCACGCCACCCGCGTCACCGCCACCGACCTGAACCCGCGCGCGCTCGACTTCACCCGGCTCACCCTCGCGCTGTCCGGGGCGCCGGAAGCCGAGCTGCGGACGGGCTCGCTGTACGAGCCGGTGGGCGAGGAGACGTACGACCTGATCGTGTCCAACCCGCCGTTCGTGATCTCGCCCGGTGCCCGGCTGACCTACCGGGACGGCGGGATGGGCGGGGACGATCTGTGCCGCACGCTCGTTCAGCAGGCGGGGGAGCGACTCAACCCCGGCGGGTACGCCCAGTTCCTGGCCAACTGGCAGCACGTCGAGGGCGAGGAGTGGCAGGACCGGCTCCGCTCCTGGGTCCCCCGCGGCTGCGACGCCTGGATCGTGCAGCGCGAGGTCCAGGACATCACCCAGTACGCCGAGCTGTGGCTGCGCGACGCCGGGGACCACCACACCGACCCGGCCCGGTACGCGGAGCGCTACGAGGCGTGGCTGGACGAGTTCGAGGCGCGCAAGACCAGGGCCGTCGGCTTCGGCTGGATCACCCTGCGCCGCACGGACAGCGAGCAGCCGTCCATCGTGGCCGAGGAGTGGCCGCACCCGGTCGAGCAGCCGCTCGGCGATGCGGTGCACGCGCACTTCGAGCGGCAGGACTATCTGCGCCGGCACGACGACGCGGCGCTGCTCGCCGACCGGTTCCGCCTCGCCGACGAGGTGGTGCAGGAGCAGGTGGGGCTGCCGGGCGCCGAGGACCCGGAGCACGTGGTGCTGCGGCAGAACCGCGGCATGCGCCGGGCCACCAAGGTGGACACGGTGGGCGCCGGGTTCGCGGGCGTCTGCGACGGGCAGCTGCCGGCGGGCCGGATCCTGGACGCGATCGCCCAGCTGATCGACGAGGACCCGGTCCGGCTGCGGGACCGTACGCCGGACGCCATCCGGCTCCTGGTCGAGCAGGGTTTCCTGGAGCCGGTGGGGGAGTAACCCGATGAGGGAGGGGCGGGAGGGGGCCGAGTGATCGGGACCGAGCTGGACGGGGCGGCGCCGGGGGCGACGCGAATAGTCGCCGGCCCGCTGTGGCGGGTGCGGTAGCCGGTAGCCCCGGATCGCCGACAGCCTTTGAACTTCCGGGACTTAGTCCTGCCCCGCCCGATCGGGACGACGCCGCTAAAGAAGGTGGCCCGCGCTGCGGGAGCCGCTTCCGGAGGCGGTACGCCGGCAGATCGCCGAGCATCACCCCGGCGTGGGCGACGATGCGCTGGTCCGTTCCTATCGGTCTGTCCCTGCCGAAAGGATCCGCAGGTGCGCGTGCGGTGCTCGCGCACGCCACCAGGCGTATCGGGACGGCGCGTTGGCCGATGAGTGGCCGGCGCCGCGACGGCTCATCAAGGACGAAGTCCTGGTCAGGGCCCGGATGTTCACGGCCGGGGGCATCGACGCGCTGCTCGCCGGGCCGGTGCCGCGCGCCAAGGGGAGCCCGCCCTGGCCGGGCCGCGCGGGCGCGAGGAGGGGGCGGTTCCGCCCCACTGCTCACCGGAGCGAGCGTGCTCCAGCAGGCGCTGCCGGGGTGGCTGCGTACGACGGGTGACGGACTGCCGCTGACGCGCGCGGCGGACGCGGCCCGACGCCTGGCGGACGGAGGGGTCATCGCCTGGGCCCGGGGCGGTGCGGAATGGGCTGTCGCCGTGGGATATGCCCTGCTCACGGCGGGGCTGCCGACCGTCTTCGAGTGAGGCGGCGGGCGGCGGGCCGCGTTCGATGCGATGTGACGCTCGACGCCCCTGTGACGTGCGACGCCTCGACGGGTTCTCAGGAGAGGGGGATCTGGCTGAAATGTGCATGATCGGGTGACCGTTCACCCGGCGTTCTCCGGAATGCGGCCCCGGCTCTGCCCGGGGGTGCCGCGTGGTGACCAGGATCGCGCCCATGAACGCAATGGGTGGGACCGAGGCGGGGCCGGCGGTCTTCGCGGGAACGGTGTTCGTGCTGTTCGGGGGCGCTCTGCTGCTGTGGACGGCATCCTGCGTGCGCCGCCGCACGCCGGTCGCGCACGGGGTCTCGCCGGTCGCCTCGGCCGTGCTCGCGAGCGCCTTCGGCGCCGCCTTCCTGCTCCTCGGCCTCTGGTGCTTCGCCCGTATCTAGTCCGAAAGGGGATGAAACGCTTTTCGGAAGGCTTCGGGACGGTCCGGGCGGCAGGATCGCGGTAAGTCGGGTTACCGTTCGAGTGGCCGCTGCGGGCTTTTGCTGTTTGACACGGGGGCGGGTTGTACCGTCACACTCCGCAGCGTCATGTACTGACACCCGAGTGCCGACCGGAGAGAAGAGCGAAGTTGTCCCCGACCAGCGAGACCGCAAAGGGCGGCCGCCGACTCGTCATCGTCGAGTCTCCTGCCAAGGCGAAGACGATCAAGGGCTACCTCGGCCCCGGTTATGTCGTCGAGGCGAGCGTCGGGCACATCCGCGACCTGCCGAACGGCGCCGCCGAGGTGCCCGAGAAGTACACCGGCGAGGTGCGCCGTCTCGGAGTGGACGTCGAGCACGACTTCCAGCCGATCTACGTCGTCAACGCCGACAAGAAGGCCCAGGTCAGGAAGCTCAAGGAGCTCCTTGCCGAATCCGACGAACTCTTCCTCGCCACCGATGAGGACCGCGAGGGCGAAGCCATCGCGTGGCACCTGCAGGAAGTTCTGAAGCCCAAGGTCCCGGTCCACCGGATGGTCTTCCACGAGATCACCAAGGACGCGATCCGGGACGCCGTCGCCAACCCGCGCGAGCTGAACCAGCGCATGGTCGACGCCCAGGAGACCCGCCGCATCCTCGACCGCCTCTACGGCTACGAGGTCTCGCCGGTCCTGTGGAAGAAGGTCATGCCGCGGCTGTCCGCCGGGCGCGTCCAGTCGGTGGCCACTCGACTCGTCGTGGAGCGGGAACGCGAGCGCATCGCGTTTCGTTCTGCTGAGTACTGGGACCTGACCGGGACGTTCTCCACCGGCCGGGCGGGCGACGCCTCCGACCCGTCCACGCTGGTGGCACGGCTCAACACGGTCGACGGCCGGCGCGTGGCGCAGGGTCGCGACTTCGGTCCCGACGGACAACTCAAGAGCGACGTCCTACACCTGGACGAGGCGAACGCGCGGGCCCTGGCCGCAGCGCTTGCCGACTCCTCCTTCGCCGTGCGCTCGGTGGAGTCCAAGCCCTACCGCCGCTCGCCGTACGCCCCGTTCCGTACGACGACGCTCCAGCAGGAGGCCTCGCGCAAGCTGGGCTTCGGTGCCAAGGCGACCATGCAGGTCGCCCAGAAGCTGTACGAGAACGGCTTCATCACCTATATGCGTACGGACTCCACGACGCTGTCCGACACGGCCATCGCGGCCGCCCGGGCCCAGGTGACGCAGCTGTACGGCGCCGACTACCTGCCGGACAAGCCGCGTACGTACGCCGGGAAGGTCAAGAACGCGCAGGAGGCGCACGAGGCGATCCGCCCTTCGGGTGATCGTTTCCGCACCCCGGCCGAGACCGGCCTGACCGGCGACCAGTTCCGGCTCTACGAGCTGATCTGGAAGCGCACCGTCGCCTCCCAGATGAAGGACGCGGTCGGCAACTCGGTGACCGTGAAGATCGCGGGGCGGGCGAGCGACGGCCGGCAGGCCGAGTTCACCGCGTCCGGCAAGACGATCACCTTCCACGGCTTCATGAAGGCGTACGTCGAGGGCGCGGACGACCCGAACGCCGAGCTCGACGACCGCGAGCGCCGGCTGCCGCAGGTGGCCGAGGGCGACGCGCTGTCGTCCGAGGAGATCTCGGTGGACGGCCACGCGACCAAGCCGCCGGCCCGCTACACCGAGGCCTCGCTGGTCAAGGAGCTGGAAGAGCGCGAGATCGGGCGTCCTTCGACGTACGCCTCGATCATCGGCACGATCCTGGACCGCGGGTACGTGTTCAAGAAGGGCACGGCGCTCGTTCCGTCGTTCCTGAGCTTCGCCGTGGTCAACCTCCTGGAGAAGCACTTCGGCCGGCTCGTCGACTACGACTTCACCGCCAAGATGGAGGACGACCTCGACCGCATCGCGCGGGGCGAGGCCCAGGCGGTGCCGTGGCTGAAGCGCTTCTACTTCGGTGAGGGCGACGCGGCGACGGGCGGCTCCGCCTCGGCCGCCGGAAACGGCGACGGGGACCACCTCGGCGGGCTCAAGGAGCTCGTGACCGACCTCGGCGCGATCGACGCCCGCGAGATCTCCTCGTTCCCCGTCGGCGAGGGCATCGTGCTGCGCGTCGGTCGCTACGGCCCGTACGTGGAGCGCGGTGAGAAGGACTCCGAGGGCCACCAGCGCGCGGACGTCCAGGACGACCTGGCGCCCGACGAGCTGACCGTCGAGTACGCGGAGGAGCTGCTCGCCAAGCCGAGCGGCGACTTCGAGCTGGGCGCGGACCCGGTCAGTGGCCACCAGATCGTCGCCAAGGACGGGCGTTACGGCCCGTACGTCACCGAGATCCTGCCCGAGGGCACGCCGAAGACCGGCAAGAACGCGGTCAAGCCGCGGACCGCCTCGCTCTTCAAATCGATGTCCCTCGACACGGTCACGCTGGACGACGCCCTCAAGCTCATGTCGCTGCCGCGCGTGGTCGGCGCGGACGCCGAGGGTGTCGAGATCACCGCGCAGAACGGGCGCTACGGGCCGTACCTGAAGAAGGGCACCGACTCGCGCTCCCTGGAGACCGAGGACCAGCTCTTCTCCATCACGCTCGAAGAGGCACTGGCGATCTACGCCCAGCCCAAGCAGCGTGGCCGCGCCGCCGCCAAGCCGCCGCTCAAGGAGCTCGGCGTCGACCCGGTCAGCGAGAAGCCGGTCGTGGTGAAGGACGGCCGCTTCGGCCCGTACGTCACCGACGGCGAGACCAACGCGACGCTGCGGACCGCCGACAGCGTCGAGGAGATCACGCCGGAGCGCGGCTTCGAGCTGCTCGCCGAGAAGCGCGCCAAGGGCCCGGCCAAGAAGACGGCGAAGAAGGCCCCCGCCAAGAAGACCGCCGCGAAGAAGGCTCCGGCCAAGAAGACGGCGGCCGCCAAGAAGACCGCGGCGTCCAAGACGACCGCGGCGAAGAAGGCTCCGGCGAAGAAGACCGCGGCCAAGAAGGCCACGGCTTCGGAGTAGTCCGACGGTTGACGGGGGGCCGGGGCACACGCCCCGGCCCCCCGTTCCGCGTTGAGCCCCGGTGGAGCCCGAGTCGCTTCGTCCGTCCATATGTTCGGGCACCCCCGCGAGGATCGCTGCGCTCCGGATAGGCTGGGCGGATGACGCGAGGAGCCGAGCATCCCCCAAGCTCTGAAGGAGTCGTGAGCCCCATCTCCGACGCCCTAGCCGCAGACTCACGTGAGCGGGCCGTACGCGCCCTGCTGCGCATCCCTTCGCTGCGGCGGTTGTGGAGCGCACAGCTGGTGGGCGGGATCGGCGACGCGCTCGCCGTACTCGTCACGCTGCTGCTGGCGTTGCAGGCCGCGGTGGAGCAGCAGTCCTTCGGGGGCGGATACCGGGGGGCGGCGTTCGCCGTCGCCGCGGTGCTCGGTGCCCGGGTGTTCGCGACGGTGCTCTTCGGGGCCGCGCTCCTTGGCCCGGTCTCCGCGCTCACCGCGCCGAACGGGCCGCTCGACCGGCGCTGGACGATGGTCGGCGCCGACGGCGTACGGGCCGCGCTGCTGATCGTCGCCCCGCTGTGGATCGACTGGACGCCGGCCAACGCCCTGCTCCTCATCCTCGTCACCGCGTTCCTCGCGGGAGTCGCCGAACGGTTCTGGACGGTCGCCAAGGAGAGCGCGGCGCCCGCGCTGCTGCCCGCGCCTCCTTTGGAGGGGGCCGCCGTCCGGCCGCTGCCGGACCACCTGGACGCGCTGCGCAGGCTCTCGCTGCGTACGACCTTCGTGGCGATCCCGCTGGGCGCCGCCGCCCTGCTCGTCGCGGCCCTCGTGAGCAATCTGCTCGGAACGGGCATCGACTGGTTCAAGCTGCACCAGGCCGCGCTCGGCTCCTACCTCGCCGCCGGGCTCTTCGCCGCGTCGATCTCCGTGGTCGCCCTGCTCGAACTGCCCGACACCCCGACGCCGCGGGCCCGTTCTCCGCTGGAGGGGCTGCGCAGGCCCAGCACCGGAAACGGCCCCGACAGGGGACGTACCGGCGCGGTCCCGCTGCTCGTGCTCGCCTGCGCCGCCATCACGGCCGCCATCGCCGCGGCCGCCTCGGTCGCCGTGCTGCACGCCGTCGACCTGGGCGGTGGCCCGGCCGCGTTCGCCCTCCTGATCCTCACCCTGACCGGTGGCACGGTGCTCGGCATCCGTACCGCCGCCAAGATCCTTCCGGTGCTCTCCCGGCGCCGCCTGCTCTCCCTGGCGATCGCCGTCACCGGCATCTCGCTGCTCGCCATAGGCCTGGTGCCGGACCTGGCGACCGTGCTGCTCATCGCGCTGATCGCGGGCGTCGCCGCCGGTGTCGCCGCGAACACCGGGCACGTACTGATCGACCAGGAGACCGAGGAGTACCGCAGGGCTCGCACCGCCGAGCACCTCCAGGCGGTCGTACGGGTCTCGATAGGGCTCGGCGCCATCGTCGCGCCGCTGCTCGCCGCGGCCATCGGCAGCCACCGCGTCGAGTCGGGCTCGTTCGTCTTCGCGCATGGCGGCGCCGGATTCACGCTGATGCTGGTGGGCGCGCTGCTCCTGCCCATGGCCGCGGTCGTGCTCGCCAAGGCCGACGACCGCCAGGGCGTGCCGCTGCGGCGCGACCTGGCCGACGCGGTCCGCGGCGCCGACCCGGTCCAGGCACCCGCCGCGACCGGCTTCTTCATCGCCCTGGAGGGCGGCGACGGGGCCGGCAAGTCCACCCAAGCCGAGGCGCTCGCCGAGTGGATCCGGGCCAAGGGCCACGAGGTCGTCGTGACGCGTGAGCCCGGTGCGACGCCGGTGGGCAAGCGGCTGCGGTCGATCCTGCTCGACGTGTCGTCGGCCGGCCTCTCCAACCGCGCCGAGGCGCTGCTGTACGCGGCCGACCGCGCGGAGCACGTCGACTCGCTGGTGCGCCCCGCCCTGGAGCGCGGCGCGATCGTCATCTCGGACCGCTACATCGACTCGTCCGTGGCTTACCAGGGGGCCGGTCGTGATCTGTCCCCGACCGAAGTTGCCCGAATCAACCGGTGGGCAACTGGCGGACTTGTTCCGAATCTGACCGTTCTGCTCGATGTTTCGCCCGAAACGGCGCGCGAGCGCTTTACGGAGGCGCCCGACAGGCTGGAGTCGGAGCCGCCGGAGTTCCACGGACGAGTGAGGTCCGGCTTCCTCACCCTGGCCGCCGCCGACCCTTCGCGCTATCTCGTGGTCGACGCCGGCCAGGAGCCGGAAGCCGTCACCACGGTCGTACGCCACCGGCTCGACCAGATGCTGCCGCTCTCCGAAGCCGAGGTCAGGGCCCAGGAGGAGGCGCGCAAGAAGGCCGAGGAAGAGGCCCGCAAGCGCGCCGAGGAGGAGGCCGCGCGCAAGGCCGAGGAGGAGCGCCTGGAGCGCGAGCGCCAGGCGCAGCTGGCCAAGCTGCGCGCCGAAGAAGAAGAGCGCAAGCGGCGCGAGCTCGAAGAGGCGCGCCTGCGTGAGGAGGAGCGCCAGGCGGAGGAGGCCCGGCAGCGGGCAGAGGAGGCCAGGCGGCTCGCCGAGGAAGAGCGCGTACGGCGCGAGGCCGAGGAGAAGGCGCGCGCGGCCGAGCAGGAACGCCTGCGCAAGCAGGCGGAGGACGAGGCCCGGCTGCGCGCCGAGGCGGAGGCGCGCCGCCTGGAGAAGCAGCGCAAGGCCGAGGAGGCGTTGCTGCGCGCGGAGGAGGCGCGTCGGCTGGCCGAGGCCGCGGCGGTGGCCGCTGCGGCGGAGGCGGCTGCCAAGGAGGGCGGTTCGGCTGCGGCGAGCGCGTCCGGGGCGGTCGGCTCCGCCGGTTCGTCCGGCTCGGCCCGTTCCGCCGATGTTTCGGAGTCGGAGATCACCGTGGCGACCCCGGTGGTCAGCCCGAATGAAGTGACCCAGTCGGTGCCGGTCGCGGAGCCCAACGAGGTCACCCAGCCGGTGCCGGTGGCCGAGCCGGATGCGGCGGGTGGGGCGGGTGCCAAGTCCGGTCGTGCCTCCGACGCCGATGAGACGACGGTTCTGCCGTCGGTGCAGGACGCGGGCCGTAACGTCGGCCGCGATGCTCGGGCCGCCGACGAGACCGCGGTGCTGCCACCGGTGCGCGACGCCGATCCGGCGGACCGGGTGCCGCCGGGCCTCTTCCGCGACGAGCGGGGGGCCGGGCACCAGGGCGACGGCGGCAACGAGCGCACGCGTGAACTGCCTCAGATCGACCCGGAGACGGGCCAGGAGCGCCAGCGCCCGCGTTCGGACTGGGCGGAGGAGACCCCGCTGGACGACCTGCCGACGCTCGCTGACGAACTGCTCGGCCCGCGCGACGACGAGGACGACAACCCGCGCGGCGGCCGCCGCAGGCGCTGACCGGATAGGACCGCTCGGTTCGCCCCGGTTCGCCCCGAGATCCACTGGGCCGGGCTCGCCCCGGTGGGGTAGGCCGGAGCCCTGGCCTTCGTGCTGGCACGCAGAGGAAGTTGCGTGCCAGCACGATCGTTTCGGGGGCCGGAATTTTCTAGAGTTCTGAGTGCCGCAGGACCGCCGAGCGCCACCGCACTCTCCTGACCTGTGGGGGTTTTGCCCGCCGGCGTCCGTTGTCAGTGGGGTGGCGCACAATGGGGCGCAGCAGTGACCGCAGGTATGGAGGGGCAGTCGATGGCCGTATGGGACGACCTGGTGGGCCAGGAGCGGGTGCAGGAGCAGCTGGGTGCCGCCGCCCGGGATGCCGACGCGCTCGTCACCGCCGAGCGTTCCGGCCAGCCGCGCCCCGAGGCGTCGAAGATGACGCACGCCTGGCTGTTCACCGGCCCGCCCGGCTCGGGCTGCCCCACCGCGGCCCGCGCTTTCGCTGCCGCTCTCCAGTGCGTCAGCCCCGACCGCGCGCTCGGTGGCGCACCGGGCTGCGGCTTTTGCGACGGATGCCATACGGCTCTGATCGGTACGCACGCCGATGTCACGGTCATCACCACCGAGGGCCTCACCATCGGCGTCAAGCAGACCCGCGAGCTGGTGCGGGGTGCCCAGATGTCGCCGTCCGGCGGCCGCTGGCAGGTGATCATCATCGAGGACGCCGACCGGTTCACGGAGCAGGCCGCCAACGCCGTCCTCAAGGCCGTGGAGGAGCCCGCCCCCCGCACGGTGTGGCTGCTGTGCGCACCCTCCTTGGAGGACGTGCTGCCCACCATCAAGTCCCGCTGCCGCCACCTCACCCTGCGCACGCCGCCGGTCGAGGCGGTCGCCGACGTGCTGATCCGGCGCGACGGCATCGAGCCCGAGGCCGCGTACGCGGCGGCCCGCGCCACCCAGGGCCACATCGGCCGGGCCCGCCGCCTGGCCACCGACGCCTCGGCCCGGGCCCGGCGGGCCGCGGTCTTGAAGGTGCCGCTTCGGGTCGACGACGTGGGCGGCTGCCTCAAGGCCGCGCAGGAGCTGGTCGACACCGCCGCGGACGACGCCAAGCAGGTGGCCGAGGAGGTCGACGTCAAGGAGACCGAGGAGCTCAAGGCCGCGATGGGCGGGGTCGCCGGCGGCCGCATGCCGCGCGGCACCGCCGGGGTGATGAAGGAGCTGGAGGACAAGCAGAAGCGCCGCAAGACCCGCACGCAGCGCGACAGCCTGGACCTCGCGCTCACCGAGCTGACCGGCTTCTACCGGGACGTCCTCACCCTGCAACTGGGCACCAGGTCGGCCATCGCCAACGAGGACGTACGGGACGCGGTGGACCGGATCGCCCGCGCGTCCGGCCCCGAGCGCACCCTGCGCCGCATCGAGTCGATCCTGGCGTGCCGCGAGGCACTGGACCGCAACGTGGCCCCGCTCCTGGCGGTGGAGGCGATGACGCTCGCGCTGCGAGCGGGCTGAAACCGGCAGAGGTGAGCGACCATGGGGGAAATCGGGGCGGACGAGGTTGACGGGATCACCCGTACGAGCCGCGCCGCCGCGCACCGCATACATCACGTCACGAGGCGGATACGCTCCGGAGATGGACTCCAGGCGCCTGCTCCGTACTTCAGCCATCGCCGCCGCGACGGCCGGCCTGCTCATCTCCGGCTGCTCGTCGGGCAGTTCGTCCACGTCCGCGACCGCGTCCCCGCAGGCCGCGACGAAGGCGGGCCCGGCCGACGCCTCGACGGGCGAGGGCCTCGCCCCGTACTACACGCAGAAGCTGAGCTGGCGGGCGTGCGGTGTCGCGAAGTTCGAGTGCGCCACGATGAAGGCGCCGCTCGACTACGCGAAACCCGCCGGGCCGTCGGTCAACCTGGCGGTCGCCCGGGTGAAGGCGACTGGGCCCGGCAAGCGGATCGGATCGCTCCTGGTCAACCCGGGCGGCCCGGGCGGCTCGGCGGTCGGCTACCTCCAGTCGTACGCGGGCATCGGCTACCCCGCGCCGGTGCGGGCCCGCTACGACATGGTGGCCGTGGACCCGCGCGGCGTGGCCCGCAGCGAACCCGTCGAATGCCTCACGGGCAAGGAGATGGACGCATACACGGAGGTCGACCAGACCCCCGACGACCCGGCCGAACAGGCCGCCCTGGCCAAGGCGTTCAAGGACTTCGCGAACGGCTGCGAGGCCAAGTCCGGCAAGGTCCTGCCCCATGTCTCCACGGTCGAGGCAGCCCGTGACATGGACATTCTGAGGGGAGTCCTCGGCGACCAGAAGCTGTACTACGTCGGCGCCTCGTACGGCACGTTCCTCGGGGCGACGTACGCGGAGCTCTTCCCCTCCCGCACCGGCCGACTGGTCCTCGACGGTGCGATGGACCCGTCCCTCTCCTCCCTGGACATGAACCGCGACCAGACGGCGGGCTTCGAGACGGCGTTCCAGTCCTTCGCCGCGGACTGCATCAAGCAGAAGGACTGCCCGCTGGGCTCCGACTCCGTCGAGGACGCCTCGGACCGCCTGCGGAAGTTCTTCAAGGGCGCCGACGCCAATCCGATTCCCACCGGCCAGAGCCGACAGCTCGGCGAGTCCCTGGCCACCACGGGCGTGATCGCCGCGATGTACGACCAGGCCGCATGGCCCGAACTGCGCACCGCGCTGGCCCGCGCCATGAAGGGCGACGGCGCGGGCCTGCTGGCCCTGGCGGACTCGTACTACGAGCGCGACGCGAACGGCAAGTACGCGAACCTGATGTTCGCCAACGCCGCCGTGAACTGCCTGGACCTGCCGCCCTCCTTCGCCGGCCCCGCCGAGGTGACGGCGCAGCTGCCCTCCTTCGAGCAGGCCTCCCCGGTGTTCGGCGACGGCTTCGCCTGGTCCGGCCTGAACTGCACGTACTGGCCCGTCAAGGCAACCGGCACCCCGCACCGCATCGAGGCGAAGGGCGCCGCCCCGATCCTGGTCGTCGGCACCACCCGCGACCCGGCGACCCCGTACAAGTGGGCCCAGTCCCTCGCCTCCCAGCTCTCCTCCGGCACCCTCCTCACCTACGAGGGCGACGGCCACACCGCGTACGGCCGCGGCAGCGACTGCATCGACACCGCGATCAACACCTACCTCCTCGACGGCACCCCGCCGCCGAAGGGAAAGCGCTGCTCATAGCCCCGACCGAGCTCGCCCCGACCCTGGTCGGGACCACTCCAGAAACTGTGTAGACTTGGCGACGCTGCTGCTCGCACCATGGTGCGCAGGGCGGTGCCGCCTTAGCTCAGTTGGCCAGAGCAACGCACTCGTAATGCGTAGGTCTCGGGTTCGAATCCCGAAGGCGGCTCTGTGGAAGCCCCAGGACTCACTCGCCGTGACCTGGGGCTTTTGCTTTTTTCGGGGTGGGTGGGGCGGGGTGAAGGGCACGGTCTTTCGGCGGCGGCCACCTCACGCCGGCGCGCTTCTTTCTGAGCCGGGCCCGTCGTGCCCAACGGGCAGTGTCGAAGGTCGCCACGGGCGTTGTGCCGATGGCAGTGGTCTATGCCGGTGTTGGGGGTAACAGAGGCAGGGCGGCCACAGCGGCGAGAGTGGCGATGGTCCGGCCTGGAAGCGCTTGCCCACCCCGGGCGAAAATACGCGGGCCCCCCCCCCCCCCCCCCA
>NZ_LGDD01000297.1 GCF_001279695.1 Streptomyces sp. WM6378 | reverse complement strand
ACACCAACCCCCGCCCCTATGTGTGGCACAAGACCGCCGACCAGATTCTCAACAGCCTCGCCAACTACTGCCGACGCATCAACGACTCAGGTCACTAGCGTTTGGCACATGACAGAGCGACGTTCCATCCTCAGCGGCTCGACGTTCGAGGAGCAGATCGGCTATGCCCGCGCCGTGGTCGACGGCGACTGGGTGCATGTGTCCGGGACTACCGGATTCGACTACGCCGCGATGACGATCTCCGACGACGTGGTGGAACAGGCCGAACAGTGCTTGCGCAACATCGAGGCGGCGCTGACCGAAGCGGCGTGCACCTTCGCCGACGTGGTGCGAGTGCGGTATCTGCTGCCCGACCGGACCGACTTCGAGCCCTGCTGGCCGGTGCTGCGTCGAGCGTTCGGTCAGGTCCGGCCGGCCGCGACGATGCTCATGTGCGGTCTCGCGGACCCCCGCATGAAGATCGAGATCGAGGTGTACGCGCGTCGGCCCGTCGCCTAGCGATCCGTTCCGACGCGGATGGCGACGGCCTCCCCCACGACATGCCGGTGCCGGGCACCCTCTCGGGGCGCCCGGCACCGGCACGTCAACGTGGCGTTGCGCGGCGGTGGTTAGCGGTGTCGCCAGGACTTGGCGTCAATGGTGCGGTGGTGGTGGTCGCGCAGGGTCGCGGTGCCCGCGTGGTTGTCCCAGGCGTAGTCGCGGCGGTCCTGGTAGACGCACGGTTGGTGTCGCGGCCCTTGCCGGTGTGGACCTTGACCGACTGGTGTCCGGCCAGGCGCAGGTTGCGGAAGGTGTACGTGACGTGGGCGCGGTCGGTGAGCGTGCCCGGCACTGGTTCGGCCGGACACGCACACGCTGGCCCCGTGATCGTCCGGTCCGCGCGGAGACATCCCACGGCGTGACCAAATACAGAACGTGACACACCCTCAGAGGCCGTGGCGTGTACGCCCAGCGTGCATGTGTCAGGTGCGCGCCCACCGTTTGGCGCACAGGTCGGGGCGGGGTGCGGCCGTGTCGCGAAGGTCAACGAGCGGGCTGGTAGGGGCACTTGACACCGATCTCGCATCGGAAGCGATCCCGGTGAGCCCGCCGACACTTCGTTTCGGATGCTTTTCCGCTTGTGTTCCGGGAGGGGATCCGGGTGCGGGGCGCGGTCACTCCGGGACGGTGAACGCTTCGGTGATGCCGCCGTCGAGCGGCACCGCGGTGGCGGTGATGAAGCCGGAATCGTCACTGGCGAGAAAGGCGATCGTTCCGGAGGCTTCCTCCAGCGTGCCGAATCGCCCCATGGGCCAGTGCACCAGGCGTTTCTCCAGAGCGCCAGGGTTGCGATCGAAGACCGCCCGCTGGTCCGGTGTTTCGATGGGCCCGAACAGCACCGCGTTGACACGCACTTTGCTGCGCGCGAGATGGACGCCAAGGTCTCTGGTCAGCTGAACGACGCCGGCTTTCGCGGCGGCGTACGCCATGGGGGCCGTGGCCGACCCGACGGCGGCCAGGAACGACGCGGAGTTGATGACGGACCCGCCCGATGGTTCGGTGTTCAGGAGGTGCGGGATCCCGTGCTTGCAGGACAGGAAGATGCTGGTCAGGTTCGCGTCGTGGACTGTGCGCCAGGTCTGGAGGCTGGTGTCCAGCACGGACCGGTCGCCGCGGTTCATCAGCCCCATGTTGTTGTAAATGACGTCGAGGCGGCCGTATCTGTCCACGACATCGTCGTACATCGCCTGGACCCCCCCCGGGATGCCACCCATCGCCGGGCAGACCGGCTGGAAGTCTAGGCGGCCCGGCGGTTGTTGTGGGGCATGTGGTGGTCGGTGCCGTCGCGAATGGAGCCTGACGGGTGTTGGTCGTCCACGTCTACGACTACGACGCGTCGATCAACCGCGGCCGGAGACGGTCGTAGGCCCACGCCGCGAGCGTGGTCGGGGTGGTCGTCCGGATCGTGCGGGGCTGTTCGGGGACGAAGCCCTCGCGCAGGCCGGTCGACATTCCGAGCACGGCTTCGACCGTTGCGTCCGACATCCCGGCCCGTCGGAGCTGCGTGCGCATGGCATCGTCCGTGATCTGCTCGACGCTGATCTTTCGGCCGGTTGCGGCGGTGAGGACGGCAGCGACCTGATGCCATGTCAGGTCGGCGGGTCCGTGCACCGCTTGGACGCGGCGTCCGGACCAGGCGGGGGACAGGAGGCGGGTGGCGGCCACCTCGGCGATGTCGCGGGGCGCGACCCAGGCCATGGGGTGGTCGAGCGGAAGGATCACCTGGAGAACTCCGGCTCGTAGGGCGTCGAGTTGGGGTTCGAGATTGGTGAAGAAGTAGCCGCAGCGGAGGTGGGTGACATCGATGCCCAGGTCGTCCAGCGCCGTCTCGGTGTGCGCCAGGCCGTCGATCTCCCCGGCACCGTGACGTTTCTCGGCTCCGACGCTGCTCTGGAAAACAACGCGGCCGATCCCGTTCGCGGTGACGGCGTGGACCACGCTGCCGGTGGCGCGGGCGCAGTCGGCGAGGGGGTCGTCGCTGCCGCTGGTCGGGTTCACCCAGTACAGGGCGTCGATACCTTCTGTGGCGGCCGCCACCGCTTCGGCGTCGTACTGGTCGACCGGCACGGCGTCCACCTGGTGCCGGACCTCGGGAGCCAGCCGGTCGGGGTGGCGCGACAAGACGCGTGGGCGGATCCCGGCGCGGATCAGTGTGGCGACGACGTGGCGGCCGACGTTGCCGGTCGGCGTTGTGACAGCGATCTGCATGGCTTCCTCTCCTTCGGTGACTCGGTTCACGCTAGAGGCAGAGGCGGCCCGAAGCTGTCCTCCTTTACGGGAAGGCTGACGGCATGGACCTCGACCCCGTGCTCAGAACCCTCACCATGCTGACCCTGCTGCGGTCGGGGGGTGAGTGGACGGCCGCCGACCTGGCCGAGCGGCTCGGCACGAGCGCGCGCACCGTACGACGTGACGCCCAGCGGCTGCGCCGGCTCGGGTACGCCGTCGAGGCCCGCCCGGGGCCGGGCAGCGTCTATCGGCTGAGCCCCGGAGTCAAGGTGCCGCCGCTGCTGTTCAGCGCCGACGAGATCACCGCGCTGGTGGCCGGGTTGCACCTGATCCGCACCTGGTTCCCCGATGAGGAGGTCGCATCGAGCGCGCTGCTCAAGCTCGACCAGATCCTGCCCCGACCGCTGCGCCGGCGCGCCGCCGCGACCGACCTCGCCACCGAGGTGCTGCAGCAGCCCGGCGCCGTGATCGCGGCGGCGACCGTCGGTGTGATCGCCGACGCGGTGGCGGCGGACGACCGGCTCCGGTTCCGGTACGTCGACCAGCACGGTCTGCCCTCGACCCCGCCGCCACACCCCGCACTCGCCGCCGCTGAGCGGGTGGATGCCCCTCACCTGCGTGGGTTGCCCCATAGCGCTCCGCGAGCCGGGCCCGCCTTCAGGCTGCGGGACATACAGCGGTCCCGCACATCCGGGAGAGGTGTGGATGTGCGGGACCGCGAGCCCGGGCCAGGCCGGGGGAACCTGGCCCTGAGGGGGCTTGGGATCCGAGTGCCCCCGACTCGCCGACCCATGCATGTGACGTACCCAACTTCCTTGCCGACGCGGGTGCATGGCCATGGCTCGCTGAACGCGGAAGCCGAGTCCGCCGTGCCGCGCGGGACGCCGAATCCGGACAGATGCGTCACCTTGCGGCGCCTTGACGCCTGGCGCGTCCGAGCAGGCGCGGGTGCGGCTCTCGCCGCCTCGTGCCGGGGGAGGGGCCGCCGGGATCCGGCCAGTGGCACTCGTCCCTGTTTGCCCGGACGCGGCAGGCTTCCTGTCGCAAGGTTCAGCACGCTTTTCATCCAGTGAGTGAGGAATCGTATGCAGTTCATCGTCCGTACGGGTATGGCCGCCGCGTTGGCGGTCGGCGCGCTGGCCGCGGTCGTCGCGCCCGCCTCCGCCGCCGTCGTCACCGACGGCGCGCACGCGGTGAGCGGCGCCCACGCCGTGGCGGCCAACCCGAAGACGATCAAGCCCGCGGCGTACAACCAGGCGCGGAGCATCCTGGCCAAGGCCGGGAGCCAGACGGCCGCCAAGTCGCATCCCGTGCACGGAAAGGACGACGTGCCCGTCAGCTACGGCACGAGCCTGCTCGCGGCCGCGCGCGACGAGTTCCGGCACACGGACCGGAACCTGCCGGCGAAGCAGAAGAAGTCCGACATGTCGATCCCGCACTACGACGCCATCCACAGTGCGGCGAAGACGATGGGCATCGACCGCTGGTGAGGCCGTAGGCGTCCGGGGCCAGGGTCGCCGATCGAGGTCGGCGGCTCTGGCCCCGGATGTCGCGCGCCCACTCGAAGCGGGCGCGCCCCTCAGCGAGATCCACGACCGGGTCGGGGTAGTCGAGCCCGGCCCGGTCCGCTGCGTTCCGCTCCCAGGGTTCATGCCGGTCCCCGCCATCCACTGCCAGTTGAGCTGGTTGTTGGCCACGTCCCCGCCGGTTCGGGGCGTCGAACCCGCGGCGGTTCTCCGGCGCGGGCGTGGCGAAAGGCCGGTCCGGTCGCCCGCGCGCCGATCCGGCTGGCGGCAGCGCGTGACCGTTTGCGCTCGGCCCCCGGGGATACCCGACGCGGTGAGCGGTCTCCGGCCCGCGTGGCCGCCGGAGGCGCGCCGCCGCCCCTGCTCCCGGCCACGCCCGACAGCACGCACCAGCAGGTCCGCCCGACGGGCCGTCGAGCGCAAGGAGTGACATGCAACGCGAAGCCGTGCGCGAACTCGCCGATCTGGGACAGCAGTTGAGGGTGGACGCGGTGCGCGCCGCAGCCGCGGCGAATTCGGGCCATCCGACGTCCTCGATGTCCGTCGCGGACCTGGCGGCGGTCCTGCTCGCCCGCCATCTGCACTATGACTTCGACCAACCCGATCACTCGGGGAACGACCGGCTGATCCTCTCTAAGGGCCACGCATCACCGCTGCTGTACGCGATGTACCGGGCGGCGGGCGTCGTCGACGACGAGGAACTCCTGACGTTCCGCCGCCGCGACAGCCGCATGGAGGGGCATCCCACGCCCCGGCTGCCCTGGGTGGACGTGGCGACGGGCTCGCTCGGTCAGGGGCTGCCGGTCGGAGTCGGCATGGCGCTGGCGGGCAAGCGGCTCGAACACGCGCCGTACCGGGTGTGGGTGCTGTCCGGCGACAGCGAGATGGCCGAGGGGTCGGTCTGGGAGGCCGCCGAGCACGCGGCGTACGAGCACCTGGACAACCTGACGCTGATCATCGACGTGAACCGGCTCGGCCAGCGCGGGCCGACCCGGCACGGCTGGGACCTCGACGCGTACGCCCGCCGCCTCAAAGCCTTCGGCTGGCACACGATCGAGGTCGACGGGCACGACGTCGAGGCGGTGGACGCGGCGTTCACCGAGGCGTCGGCCACGCGCTCGCGGCCCAGCGCCGTCATCGCCCGCACCCGCAAGGGCCGGGGCGTCGCACAGGTCGAGGACCGGGAAGGGCAGCACGGCAAGCCGCTGCCGGACGCGGACGCCGCCATCGAGGAACTCGGCGGCCCCCGGTTCGTCCGCGTCGAGGTCTCCCCGCCGCCCGCAGCCCCGACCCGGCGGCACCCGCCCTGCGGACAGCTGGACCTGCCGCGCTTCGAGGCGGGTGACTCGGTGGCGACCCGCGACGCCTATGGACAGGCGCTGGCCGCGCTCGGCTCGGCGCGCGAGGACGTGGTGGCGCTCGACGGCGAGGTGGGCGACTCCACGCGTACCGAGTTCTTCGCCAAGGCCCACCCCGAGCGGTTCTTCGAGTGCTACATCGCCGAGCAGCAGCTCGTCGCGGCCGCGGTGGGCCTCCAGGCCAGGGGCTACATCCCCTTCGCCTCGTCGTTCGCGGCCTTCCTGACCCGCGCGCACGACTTCGTACGGATGGCAGCTATGAGCCGGGCCGGCATCAACCTCGTCGGCTCGCACGCCGGGGTCGCCATCGGCCGGGACGGCCCGTCGCAGATGGGCCTGGAGGACCTCGCGATGTTCCGGGCCGTGCACGGCAGCACCGTCCTCTACCCGTGCGACGCCCACCAGACGGCCCAACTGGTCGCCACGATGGCCGAGTTGACCGGGGTGCGCTACCTGCGCACCAGCCGGGGCGGCACTCCCGTGATCTACGGCCCCGACGAGGAGTTCCGGCCGGGCGGCTCCAAGGTGCTCCGCCGCGGCGACCGGGACCGGGTGACGGTCGTGGCGGCAGGCATCACCGTCCACGAGGCGCTGCGCGCGGGCGAGCTCCTGGACCGGGAGGGCATCAACGTACGGATCGTCGACCTGTACTCGGTGAAGCCGGCCGACGCGGAGACCCTCCGGGAGGCGGCCCAGGCGACGGGATGCCTCGTCACCGTCGAGGACCACCGGGTGCGGGGCGGGATCGGCGACGCGGTGGCCGAGGCCTTCACCGACGGCCGCCCGGCGCCGCGCCTGGTCCGCCTGGGCGTCCAGCACATGCCGGCCTCGGCGAGCCCCGAGGAGCAGCTGCACCTGGCGGGCATCGACGCCGAGTCGATCGCGACGGCGGTACGGCTCCTTGCGGAGCGCGCGGTCGTGCGCTGAGCCGGGGTGGGCCGCGCGGTGCCGGTGTGCCGTGCGATCCGCTCACGCGCACACGTTCGACCGCGCCGAATCTGGGCAGAAGCCCCACCACATCCATAACCACGGGCAAATCCTCTGGGGGTCTCGAACATGGCTCGCCCGTCTGCTGATACCGGTCCACTGCCGGGCTCCGCCCTACGGAGCACGGGTCCGGCCACGCCGGCCCAGGCGCGTGACGCGGCTCGCGCGTTCCTCTCCACGCTGGCGCCCCGGCCCACGAGGGAGGCCGCCGAGAACGTGGTTCTCGTCGTCTCCGAGCTCGTCACGAACGCCCTCCGGCACGCGGGCGGCGCCACCGCCCTGGACTTCGCGGCCGACCGCGGCCTGCTGCACATCAGCGTGCGGGACCCCAGCCCCGACCCGCCGCGCGAGCGCCCGCCGGACCTGCGCGGATACGAGGGCGGATTCGGCTGGCACCTGGTCCGCCACCTCTCCCGCAGCGTGGCCGTCATGCCCTGCGGTGACGGCGGGAAGAGCGTCTGCGTCGCCCTGCCGCGCTAGCTGGGCCGGAAGTCCGCCTCGTACCGCGTACTTCGGCCACGTAGGGAACTCGCATGCATGATCCGATTCGCAAGGGGCATCCGATCACTCCGACGGATGCAGTCACGTGACTCAAGGGAGGTTGTCCTCATGGCAGCGGCGCAGGTGACGGGACGCGAGCGGACGGACCGGACGGCGGCCACGACCATGGAGCCCGGGGCGGGGGAATTGCCCTGGGTGGAGGATGCGGGAAAGGTCGCGCCGAAGGACGCCCGCGAACTGTCCAAGGTGTTCTTCGCGCGGCTTCAGGCCCTGGAGGAGGGCACCCCGGAGTATCAGTACGCACGGAACACGCTCATCGAGATGAACCTTTCGCTGGTGCGCTTCGCGGCGGGCCGGTTCCGCAACCGCGGGACCGGCGAGATGGAGGACGTGATCCAGGTCGGCACCATCGGCCTGATCAAGGCGATCGACCGGTTCGAGCTGTCGCGCGAGGTGGAGTTCACCTCCTTCGCGGTGCCGTACATCGTGGGCGAGATCAAGCGGTTTTTCCGCGACACGACGTGGGCGGTGCACGTGCCGCGCCGCCTCCAGGAGCTGCGCGTGGAGATCGCGAAGGCCAAGGAGCGCCTCGCCCTCGATCTGGACCGCGACCCGACGGTGCGGGAGCTCGCGGCACATCTGGACCGGGACGAGGAGGAGGTCGTCGAGGGCCTCGTCGCGGCCAACGGCTACACCGCGGGCTCCCTCGACATGTCCGCCGACACGGAAGAGGCGGGCGGCACGGCCGGCGGCAGGAGCCGAACGTTCGTCGACTTCATCGGCGAGGACGACCCCGGCATGGAGAAGGTGGAGAACCTCCAGACCCTGGCGCCGCTGATGGGCGCGCTGAGCGAGCGCGAGCGGTGCATCGTGAGCATGCGGTTCGGGCGCGAGCTCACGCAGGCCGAGATCGGCCGGGAGCTCGGGGTCTCGCAGATGCAGGTCTCGCGCCTGCTCTCCCGCATTCTGACCAAGCTCCGCGCCGGGATGGTCGAGGACCGGGCCGTACGCGCCTGACCGTCGCTGATCGATTTCGGGAAGTCACCTGGACGATCGAGCGGGCCCTGCCGGCCCGGGGGCTCGGGCAAGAGCTCGGCGACGGAGACATACGGGCCGCCCCCAGGTGGCCGCGGGACGGCGTGAGACACGCATCGAACCGGCGGGCCACGTGGCCGAGGCCCGCCGCGACACGAACGGAAAGGGGACATCCCCGTGACGAACAAGGATCTCTGGGGTTACCAGGACACCAGCGGCCATCTCGCCGGCGCAGATCTGCGCGGCTGGAAGGTCGAGGCGGCCGACGGGAACATCGGCAAGGTCGACCACCACTCCGACGACGTCGGCTCCGCGCACCTCGTGGTCGACACCGGGCCGTGGATCTTCGGCAAGCGCGTCCTGCTGCCGGCCGGCACCGTCACCAGGCTCGACCCGGACGAGAAGAAGATCCACGTCGCCCTCACCCGGGACCAGGTCAAGGACTCTCCGGAGTACCAACCGGCCACCCACCTAGACGATCCCACCTACCGCGACATGATCGGCCGCTACTACGGTGCCCCACTTCCCTGAACTCCCTTGAATCGATGCCGAGTTGGTGGCCCGCCGGAACCCGTCGGGCCACTCCTGGCATTCGACGGCCGACCACGTACGTGCGGACACCGCGCACCGCCCAGCCGCCCAGGGGCCTCCCGGCCAGCTTCAGCGACGACCCCGGAGCCGTCCTCGCCCGACCAGGGCTTTCCGCCTCGATCGTGACAGGGAGTGATCTGAACGGGCAGGCGTGGGGAAGCGGCCCTAGGATGTGTCGGGTTGAGCCATCTGCCCGGACAGGCACTCATGTGCCGTCCGGATGCCGAAGGGGCCCTCACCCGGTCCACGGATACGTGGAGGTCTCATGCGTTTCGCCCACACCTGCGCGACGGCGGCGGCTGCCGTGGTGCTCACCCTCACGGGAACCGCGACCGCGTTCGGCGCGGCCAGCCCGGCAGCGTCCGCGGACGCGGCGTTCCTGCAGACGATCCACCAGGCCAACCTGGCGGAGATCGCCGCGGGCAAGGACGCCGGTACGCACGCGAACAGCGCCTGCGTGAAACAGGTCGCGGCCATCATCGTGCGCGACCACACAGCGCTGGACGCCAAGGGAGCGGCCCTCGCCAAGACAAAGGGCATCGCCATGGTGAAGGAGCCCAGCGCCGCCCAGCAGCAACAGCTGAAGGCGCTGAAGCCGAAGAACGGCACCGCGGCGTACGACACCGCCTGGTTGAAGGACCAGAGCGCAGGTCACCAGCAGGCGCTCGCGCTGATCGACAAGGAGCTGAGCTCAGGCAAGGACAGCCAGATCCAGGCGGCCGCCAAGGAGGCACGGCCCATCGTGGCCGCGCACCTGAAGATGGTGGAGGGCGGCGTGTGCCACGCGCCCACGGAGAGCGGTTCGCCGCAGCGGTGACCCTGCCGACGGCACGTGTGCCCCCTCGCCCGTACCGGCGAGGGGGCACAAGCCGCAGGTCCCTGACGCAGACCCCACCGACGACGCGCAGGTGCCCATGAAACCAACCGGGCGGGGGCCCACACCCCCGGCCGATCGAGGTCGCGGATTCGGTTCTGGAAGCCCGCGGACCGAACGCATGGTGCGGACGCTGCTGCGCCGCCGCAAGAAGAGCCTGAGCCCGGACGACGTGAAGGTGGCCGACAAACCCGCCGTGCGCCGGGCCGTGTCGGCTGCCGCGCTCGGCAACACCATGGAGTGGTTCGACTTCGGCGTCTACGCCTACGTCGCCGCCACCCTCGGCAAGGTCTTCTTCCCGTCGAGTTCGCCGGGCGCGCAGGTCATTACATGCGGCTCAGGCTCGACGAGACCCCCGCGTTCCAGGAGGCCGAGGAACGAGGACGCCGGGCGGTGGCGCGCGGCGGTGCCACGCCCGAGGAGGAAGAGCGCCTGGAACAGGCCCGCATGTCGGGCAAGGGCCGCCTCAAGGAGGTCGTGACCCAGCACTGGCAGGCCATGCTCGTGTGCATCGGTCTCGTCCTGCTCTACAACGTCACCAACTACATGGTGACGTCCTACCTGCCGACCTACATGAGCGCCCCCCTCGGCGAACCCGAGCTCACCGCCCAACTCCTGGTCCTCGGCACGATGGTGCTCGTCGGTACGACCCCGCTCGTGGCCTCCGCCCTGGTCAATACGACCGGCAATGAACTCGTGCCCGCCTACTACCTCATGGCCGCGGGCGCGATCGGCGTCGTCTCGGCCCTGTTCCTGCGCGAGACCGCGGGCAAGCCGCTGCGCGGCTCGTCGGCCATGGTCGAGTCAGAGGAGGAGGCGCGCGAGATGGTGGCACGCAGCCGCACCCACGCGGGCCGCCGGGCCCGCGACATCTGGCTCCAACTGCGCCGCGGGCACCTCCCGCACCTGCCGCACCGCTCCGACAAGGGAGGCCGACAGGACCGGCACGACTGACACGACCCACGTCCCGGACACTTCCCACCGGCGCGCCCGTCACGCCGGGCCGGGACGGAGCGGCCCGCGGAGTTACCGTCGGTGGCATGGCCGATGATCTCTCAGGATGGCGTCAGTGTCTGCTCAGCGGAGCGGTGTTCGTCGTGTGCATGGCCGGCACGACGCTGCCGACCCCTCTCTACGGCCTCTACCAGGACAAGTTCGGGTTCTCCGAGTTGACGGTCACGGTCGTGTACGCGGTGTACGCGTTCGGCGTCATCGGCGTGCTGCTGCTCGCGGGCAACGCGTCGGACGCGGTGGGCCGCCGACCGGTGCTGCTGTGGGGCCTGGGATTCGCGGCGGCGAGCGCGGTCAGCTTCCTGTGCGCGACCGGTCTTGGCTGGCTCTTTGCGGGCCGGATGCTGTCGGGGCTGTGCGTCGGCCTGTTCACCGGGGCCGCCACCGCGTACGTGATGGAATTGGCGCCGCGCGGTGGCACCTCTCGGGCCACCTTCGTGGCGACGGCCGCCAACATGGGCGGCCTGGGCTGCGGCCCCCTGCTCGCCGGAGTGCTCGCGCAGTACGCACCGTGGCCGCTCTACCTGCCGTTCGCCGTGCACCTGGCTCTGGTGGCCGGCTCGGCCGTCGTCGTGCTGCGGCTCCCGGAGACCGTACGGGAGCCGCAGCCGCTGAGCAGCGCGCGAACGCAGCGGCCGGGTCTGCCCGCGCAGGTGCGACCGGTGTTCGTGCCCGCGGCGATCGCGTCGTTCGTGGGGTTCGCGCTGTTCGGGGTGTTCACATCGGTCAGCCCCGCCTTCCTGACGCAGTCCCTGGGTGTCCGCAATCACGCGGAGATCGGATTGGTCGTCGCCCTGGCCTTCTTCGCCTCGACCGCCGGACAGTTGGCCGTCGGCCGGGTCGGGCTGCGACGTTCACTGCCCGTGGGCTGCGCTGCCCTCCTGGCCGGACTCGCGCTGCTCGCGGGCGCGCTCCGCTGGGACCTGCTGCCACTGATGGTGCTGAGCGCACTGATCGGTGGCTGCGGCCAGGGGCTGGCGTTTCGAGGTGCGCTGTCCGCGGTGGCCGAAGCGTCCCCCGCGAGCCACCGTGCGGCGGTGATCTCCACCCTGTTCGTGGTGGCGTACGCGGGCATCTCGGTGCCGGTGATCGGGGTGGGCGTACTGGTGAATCCGCTCGGCCTGGAAGGAGCGGGCCTTGTGTTCATCGGCTGCATGGCCGTCCTGGCCTCGACCGCGGCGGTCTATCTGCTGCGTCGGCCGGTGCGGGCGAGGGCGTGAGGCCCTGGGCGTATGTCAGCCCTCACCTGGCACCGCCTTCACCGCGAGAGGCCGCTCCGGATCGCCGTCGCGGGCCGGCGTCGGCTCCTCGCTGCGTGCCCAAATGCTCAGGGCGAAGGCGACAAGAGTGACGGCCGCGCAGACCCAGCCGACCGCCGAGAATCGGTGCGCCGTGAACAACGGGCCGAGCAGGGCTGCCCCCAGGCCAAGGCAAGGTTGGTGGCGAGGCTGTAGAAGGCGAGGATGGTTCCCCGATGGGCCGGTGAACTCTCGCTGAGCAGCGTGCTGATTGGAGCTTCCGCCGCTGTGCGAGAACCGGAAACTGGACGTTAACCAAGTTGCGCCAACGGGCCCCGCCCCCCAGCGGTGGGCACGTGCGTGCACATGCCCACCGCGGTGCGGGTGTTCTCCGGAACAGGGACTCAGGCTGCCCGGTCGGCCTGCTCGCCGTGGGTGCGGACGATGCCCGCGTAGCGGTGGCCGCTGGACTTGATGGTGCGGGCCTGGGTGCGGTAGTCGACGTGGACGAGGCCGAAGCGCTTGTCGTAGCCGTATGCCCACTCGAAGTTGTCCAGGAGGGACCAGGCGAAGTAGCCGGCGAGCGGGGCGCCCTTGCGGGCGGCCGATGCACAGGCGGTCAGGTGGCGCTCCAGGTAGTCGGTGCGTTCCGGATCGTCGACACTGCCGTCCGGGCGGACCGCGTCCGGGAAGGACGAGCCGTTCTCCGTGACGTAGATCTTCCGGGCGCCGTAGTCGTCGGTGAGGCGGAGCAGCAGGGACTCGATGCCGTCCGCTTCGATCTCCCAGTCCATGCCGGTGCGCGGCACGTCCTCGCGGCGCACCGAACGGCCGTACGGCACCGGGCCGTTGGGGTCGTCCACGACGTACGCCGGGAAATAGTAGTTGAGGCCGAGCCAGTCCAGCGGGGCGGCGATGGCCTCCAAGTCGCCCGGGCGCTCGGGCAGTTCGATGCCGTACACCTCGCACATGTCGGCGGGGAAGCCGCGGCCGTGGACGGGGTCAAGCCACCAGCGGTTGACGTGGCCGTCCACGCGGCGGGCGGCGGCCAGGTCCTCGGGGCTGTCGGTGGCCGCGTGCACGGAGGAGAGGTTGTTGACGATGCCGACCTCGGCGCCCGGGGCTGCCGCGCGGATGGCGTGAGTGGCGAGGCCGTGGCCGAGGAGCAGGTGGTAGGAGGCGCGGACGGCCGCGGTGAGGTCGGTGAGGCCGGGTGCCATCCTGCCCTCCAGGTGGCCGATCCAGGCGGAGCACAGCGGCTCGTTGAGGGTGGCCCAGTGGGACACCCGGTCGCCAAGGCGCTCGGCGACGGCCGAGGCGTACGCGGCGAAGTGCTCGGCGGTCTCGCGCTCGGGCCAGCCGCCCCGGTCCTGGAGGGCCTGCGGGAGGTCCCAGTGGTAGAGGGTCGCTGAGGGGGTGATCCCCGCCGTCAGCAGCCCGTCGATCAGGCGGTCGTAGAAGTCCAGGCCCTTGGTGTTGAGCGGGCCGTCGCCGTCCGGCATGACCCGCGGCCATGCGATCGACAACCGGTAGGCGTTGACGCCGAGTCGCTTCATCAGGGACACGTCCTGCGGCCAGCGGTGGTAGTGGTCGCAGGCGATGTCGCCGTGGTCGTCGTTGTCGATCTTGCCGGGGGTGTGGGAGAAGGTGTCCCAGATGGACGGCGAGCGGCCGTCCTCGGCGACGGCTCCCTCGATCTGGTACGCCGAGGTGGCCGTGCCCCACAGGAAGTCGGGCGGGAACGCGGCGAGGTCGATCGGTTCGGACACGTAAGTCCCTTTCAGCGAGCGGGAGTTGGTCATTTGACGGCGCCCGCCGTCAGTCCGGCGACGAGGTAGCGCTGGAGCAGCAGGAACCCGGCGACCACCGGGACGCTGACGACCAGGGAGGCGGCCATGATCTGGTTCCAGTACACGCCGTTGAGCGTGGAGTAGCCCTGGAGGCCCACGGCGAGCGTGCGCGTGGTGTCGTTGGTCATCACCGACGCGAAGAGGACCTCGCCCCAGGCGGCCATGAAGGCGTAGACGGCGACCGCGACGATGCCCGGGATCGCGGCCGGCACCACCACCCGGAACAGCGCCCCGAGCGGACCGCAGCCGTCGACCAGCGCCGCCTCGTCCAGGTCGCGCGGCACCGAGTCGAAGTAGCCGATCAGCATCCAGATGGAGAACGGCAGGGAGAAGGTGAGGTACGTCAGGATCAGCCCGCCACGGGAGCCGAACAGGGCGATGCCGGTGGCGTTCCCGATGTTGACGTAGATCAGGAACAGCGGGAGCAGGAACAGGATGCCCGGGAACATCTGCGTCGACAGCACGGTGACCGTGAAGACGCGCTTGCCGCGGAAGGAGTAGCGGCTGACCGCGTACGCGGCGAAGACCGCGATCACCACCGAGCAGACCGTCGCGGCACCCGCCACGGCCAGTGAGTTCACGAAGTAGCGCGCGAGGGGCACGGTCGACCAGATGTCGATGTAAGGGCGGATCGTCAGTTCGCTGGGCAGCCAGCGGAACTTCCCGGACACGTCCTGCAGCGGCTTGAGCGAGCTGGACACCATGACGTACACGGGCAGCAGCACGAAGCCGGTGAGCAGGCTGAGGAAGATCCGCCGCGACCAGAGGAAGGAGCGCGGCGGGGCCATCGGCGACGGAGGTGACTTGACGGTGCTAGACATCGGCCGCCTTCCTTCCTCGGGAGGTCAGCAGCAGGTAGCCGCCCGTCACGAACAGGAGGAACAGCAGCAGCAGGACGGACATCGCGGAGCCGGCGCCGAAGTTCCAGGTGACGAACGACGACTGGTAGATGTGGATCGAGATGAGGTCCGCGGCCTCCGGGGCGGACTTTCCGAACAGGACGTACGGCGTGTTGAAGTCGTTGAAGGTCCACAGGAAGAGCACCAGGACGAGCACCTGGTTGACCGGGCGCAGCGACGGCAACGTGATGCGGCGGATCTGCTGCCACCTGCCCGCTCCGTCGAGCCCCGCGGCTTCGTACAGGTCCGTCGGGATGTTCTGGAGCCCGGCCGTCACGATGAGGAAGGCGAAGGGCCAGCCCTTCCACACCGACACGGTCAGCAGGGCGTAGAAGCTGTTGTCGCCGATGAGCCAGAAGGAGGGCTTGCCGGTGAGGTGCAGTTGGTCGTGCAGGACGTGGTTCACCAGGCCGTTGTCGTGCTGGAACATGAACGCCCAGGTGATGACGGCCGCGTAGACGGGCAGCGCGTACGGCACCAGGAAGACGGCCCGCAGCAGGCCCCGGCCGCGGAAGGTGTCCTGGAGGTAGACCGCGGCCGTGGTGCCGATCAGCCAGCACAGGCCGACCGAGAGCAGCGTGAAGACGACGGTGACGAGGAAGGAGTGCAGCAGGGCCGCGCCGACGGCACCGTGGAAGTCCACCGACAGGCGGTAGTTGTCGGTGCCGGACCAGGGGGCGCTGCCCCAGTCGCGGATGGAGAACTGGGTGAGTTCCTTGAAGCTCATCGCGATGCCGATGACCATCGGCACCAGATGGACGAGGAGTTCGAGGAGCAGGGCGGGCAGCAGGAGCAGGTACGGGAGTCCGATGCGCCTGATCCGCCCGCTGCGGCGGGGGTGGCGCGCCGGGCCGGGGGAGTGCTCGGGCACCGACCGGGTGCCCGCGGGAGGGGCGGTGGTCGCCATGAGAGTGCCCGCCCTCACTTGGCGGGCATCTGCTGCTCGGCCTTGCGCAGCTCGGCCTTCACCGACTCGGTGGTCACCGCGCGGCCGGCCGCGGCGTCGGCGAACAGATCCTTCACCGCCGTGCCGACGGCCGTCTCGAACTGCGACTCGTCCGGCACCTGCGGCAGCGCCCGCGCGCTGGTGGCGAGGGTCTGCCGGAGCACCGCCGTGCCCTGGGAGTTGAACGCCGGGTCGGCCTGGGCGGTCTTGACCGCGGGGATCGAACCGTAGGCGGTGTTGAGGATCTTCTGCTCCTCGTCACTGGTCATGAACTTCACGAACCGGGCCGCGCCGTCGAGGTTGTGGGTGTTCTTGAAGACGGCCATGTTGATGCCGGCCACCATCGAGTTCACCTGGGTGCCGGCCCCGGGCGTCCCGGACTGGACCGGCGCGGGGGCCACGCCCCACTCGGAGTCCTTCATGCCAAGGGACTTGAAGGTGGCGGAGGCCGTCTGCCACAGCACCATCGCCGTCTTCCCCTTGGCGAAGTCGCTCAGCGACTGGTTCTGTGCGTACTCGGCGTTGCTCGGGCCGACGATCTTGTCCTTGGCCATCAGGTCGACGTACTGCTTGACCGCCGCGACCGCGCCGTCGCCGGTGAAGTCGGGCTTGCCGTCGGCGGTGAAGAAGTCGGCGCCGTGCTGCCGGGCGAGGACGAAGACCTGGTGGATGTTGTTGGAGAGGTTCGAGCCTTCTGCGCCCAGCCCGTTCTTGCCCTTCGCCTCGACCTTCTTCCCGTCGGCGACCAGCTCGTCCCAGGTGGCCGGGGGCTTCGCTATGCCCGCCTCGGCGAAGACCTGCTTGTTGTAGTAGAGCGCGTACGCCATCGAGTAGAGCGGCACCGCGGCCGGGTCCTTGCCCTGGGTGCCGGTCGAGCCGAGCGCGGAATCGACGAACCGGTCCTTCCCGCCGATCTTGGCGAAGTTCGCCGCGTCCCACGACAGGAGCGCGCCCGTCGCCTGCAGCGAGGCGCTCCAGGTGTTGCCGATGTTCAGTACGTCCGGGCCCTGGCCCGAGGTGGCCGCGGTCAGGATCCGGTTCAGCAGATCGGACCAGGGCACGACCTCCAGCTTCACCTTGATGCCGGTCCGCTGCTCGAACTTGTCGAGCTCGGGCCGGAGGACCTTCTGGTCGACCGAGATGCTCGCGCCCTGGTTGGAGGCCCAGTAAGTGAGCGTCTTGGGCGAGTCGTTGGACCCGCCCCCGGTCGCCGAACCTCCTCCACAGGCCGTGGCCGCGAGGGCGAGAGACAGGGCGGCGGCGCCTATGGCCGCGGCTCGGATGTTGCGCATGGCCTCTGGTGTCCCTTTCCGGGAGTCGAAAACCGTGAGGTCGCCTTCGGAGACGCCGACACCGCGTTCGACTCCTGAAGGTGCACATGGCTTAATTTAAGACGTGAGTTAAGCGGCGCCGGAAGTGGGGCGTCAAGAGGTGGAGCATGGTGTCCCGCCCAACGACCGCGCCGGGCCGACGGGCCAAGTGCCGGTGCGCGGTGGGCGAATGGGGCGTGACCTGCGCGGGAGTGCGGGACCGGTGTCGTGCAACGGTTGCATTTCAGCGGGCGGTTGAGCTGCTGTGCAACGGGCTTGGCTGGCAAGCGAGTTGTGATCGTCGCCACAACCGATGAACTCGCCCCCGGTGGGAGACGGTCGCGCGCTGCCCGGTCGCCGACGCGTGCGTGAAGGGGCATGGCTCAGGTCTCCCAACCTGTTCCACGCCCCTCCCCACAGCAGCCGCCGGCCCTCTGCCCGGCGGCGAACCCGGGCCCCTCAGCCCCGGTCGTACGTGTGGAACCCGCGCCCGCTCTTACGGCCGAGCAGCCCCGCCTCCACCGTGCGCTGAAGCAGCGGCGGCGGGGCGTACAGGGGTTCCTCGAACTCTTCGTAGAGGGACTCCGCGATGGCGGCGACGGTGTCCAGGCCGATCAGGTCGGCCAGCTTGAGCGGTCCCATCGGGTGGGCGCAGCCCAGCTCCATGCCCGCGTCCACGTCCGCGGGGGTTGCGAAGCCGGACTCCGTCATCCTGATCGCCGACAGGAGGTACGGGACGAGGAGTGCGTTGACGACGAAGCCGGCCCGGTCCTGGGAGCGGACGACCGTCTTGCCCAGGGTGCGCGTGACGAAGTCCTCCACGGCCGCCACGGTCCCCGGCGTCGTGTGCAGCGAGGAGACGATCTCGACCAGCGGCAGCACGGGGACGGGGTTGAAGAAGTGCAGCCCGAGGACGCGGTCGGCACGCCGGGTGGCCATGCCCAGACGCATGACCGGGATCGAGGACGTGTTGGTGGCGAGGATCGCCTCACGGTCCTCGACGATCTTGTCCAGGCTGGCGAAGATCTCCGTCTTGGCCTCGGTGTTCTCGACGACGGCTTCGATGACGAGCTGGCGGTCGGCCAGGTCGTCGAGGCTGCCGGTGAAGACCATGCGGGCCAGTGCGTACTCGGCGGAGACGCGGTCCAACTTGCCTCGCTGGACGGCCCGTTCGAGAGAGACGGCGATCCGCTCGCGGGCGGCGCGGGCGGCGGTCGAGTCGGCCTCGCACACCACCGTGTCCAGACCGGCGCGGGCACACACTTCGGCGATTCCGGCGCCCATCTGGCCGCCGCCCACCACTCCGATCCGGCTGATGGCTGAGGTCATGACTGTCCTTCCGTGTGCTGCACGAGGTGGCGGGCGTAGGCGTCGGTGGTGAAGAAGTCCGGCAACTCCTTCGCCAGGGTGGTCCGTTCGAAGAGCGCGCGGACCTGATCGACGGCGGCCCAGGGGTACTCCGCGCCCAGCGCGGCGAGTTCGTCCTCAAGGAGGTCGAGCACCGTCGAGCGTTCGACCGCCCGGTGCCGCAGCCACTGCCAGATCTGGACCCGGGCGATCTCGGCCGTGGCGGCGTCCTCCATCAGACCGTCGATGGCGACGGCGCCCTGCCCGCGCAGCCAGGCGTCGAAGTAGCGCAGGGCGACGGCGATGTTCGTCCGGATGCCCTCCGGCGTGGGCGGCGCGCTGGTGCGGCGCACCGACACGAGCTGCGCCGCCGTCACCTCGACGTCGTCACGGGTGCGTTCGAGCTGGTGCGGACGGGTGCCGAGCACCCCGTCGAAGACCTCGCGGCAGACCGGGACGAGGGCGGGGTGGGCGACCCAGGAGCCGTCGAAGCCGTCCTCGGCCTCACGTTCCTTGTCGAGCCGCACCTTGGCCAGGGCCGCCTGATGGGCGGCCGCGTCCTTGCTGGGCACCTGGGCGGCCATGCCGCCGATGGCGTGGGCACCCCGCTTGTGGCAGGTGCGCACCAGGAGTTCGGCGTAGGCCCGCATGAAGGGGGCGGTCATGGTGACCTTCGCCCGGTCGGGCAACAGGAAGTCGGTGCGGTGGCCGAAGGTCTTGATGAGGCTGAACAGGTAGTCCCAGCGCCCGGCGTTCAGGCCGGAGCTGTGCTCGCGCAGCTCGTGGAGGATCTCTTCCATGGCGACGGCCGCCGTGATGGTCTCGATCAGGACGGTGGCCCGGACCGTGCCCCGCGGAATGCCGAGCAGGTCCTGGGCGAAGACGAAGATGTCGTTCCACAGCCGAGCCTCGTCACGGCTCTCCAGCTTCGGCAGATAGAAGTACGGGCCGTGTCCGGCGTCGATCTGCCGCTGGGCGCAGTGGAAGAAGTAGAGCCCGAAGTCGACGAGCGAGGCGGGTGCGGGGTGGCCGCCGAACTCCAGGTGCTCCTCGGTCAGGTGCCAGCCGCGGGGGCGCACCACGATCGTCGCGACCTGCTCGCCGAGGCGGTACTGCTTGCCCTGCGGGGTCGTGAAGTCGATCCGGCGCTCGATCGCGTCAAGGAGGTTGAGCTGGCCGCCGATGACGTTGTCCCAGGTGGGTGAGGTGGCGTCCTCGAAGTCCGCCATCCACACCCGCGCACCGGAGTTGAGGGCGTTGACCGCCATGCCGCGCTCCGGCGGACCGGTGATCTCCACACGGCGGTCGGTCAGACCGGGCGCCGGGGGAGCCACCTGCCACGACGGGTCGGTGCGGATGCCCGCTGTCGCGATGGAGAAGTCGAACGGGGAGCCGGAGGCCAGGCGGGACGCCACCCGCTTGCGTTCCCGCAGGACATGCAGACGGCGGTCGCCGAACTCGTCGACGAGGCGGCCGACGAACTCCAGGGCCTCGGGGGTGAGGATCTCGTCGTGCCGGTGTCCCGGGGCGCCGAGGACCCGGGCACGGCTGGTCGGGGCGGAGATGGACATGCGGGTCTCCTCAGCGGGAGGGGCGGGGGCCGGACGGAGACGGTCGTCCGGCCCCCGGCCTGGACACGGGGATGGCTGATCGCGTTGGAAGGTGAGGCACGAGGAGCGCGGCCCTGGGGCGGGCCCGACGGCGTTCTAGTGGAACTGCTCCTCCTCGGTGGAGCCGGTCAGCGCCGTGGTCGAGGATGCCGGGTTGATGGCGGTCGAGACCTGGTCGAAGTAGCCGGTGCCGACCTCGCGCTGGTGCTTGACCGCGGTGAATCCGTGCTCCTGGGCAGCGAACTCCCGCTCCTGGAGGTCGACATACGCGGTCATGCCGTGCTCGGCGTAACCGCGGGCCAGGTCGAACATGCCGTGGTTGAGGGAGTGGAAGCCGGCCAGGGTGATGAACTGGAAGCGGTAGCCCATGGAGGCGAGCTCGCGCTGGAACTTGGCGATCTGGTCGTCGTCCAGGGACACCTTCCAGTTGAAGGACGGCGAGCAGTTGTAGGCCAGCATCTGGTCGGGGTGCTCGGCGTGGATGGCCTCGGCGAACTCGCGGGCCTGAGCCAGGTCCGGGGTGCCGGTCTCGACCCAGATCAGGTCCGCGTAAGGGGCGTACGCCAGGCCGCGTGCGATGACCGGAGCCATGCCGTTCCGCACCCGGTAGAAGCCCTCGGCGGTGCGCTCTCCCGTGACGAACTGGGCGTCGCGCTCGTCCACGTCGCTGGTGAGGAGGTTGGCGGCGAGGGCGTCGGTGCGGGCCACGATGAGGGTGGGGACGTCGGCGATGTCGGCTGCCAGGCGGGCCGCGTTCAGGGTGCGGATGTGCTGGGAGGTGGGGACGAGCACCTTGCCGCCGAGGTGGCCGCACTTCTTCTCGGAGGCGAGCTGGTCCTCGTAGTGGATGCCCGCCGCACCGGCCGCGACCATCGCCTTGGTGAGCTCGAACGCGTTGAGCGGGCCGCCGAAGCCGGCCTCGGCGTCGGCGACGATCGGGGCCAGCCAGTCGGTCGTGTCGGTGCCGCCCTCGGCCGTGGCGATCTGGTCGGCGCGCAGCAGCGCGTTGTTGATCCGGCGCACCACCTGGGGAACCGAGTTGGCCGGGTACAGGCTCTGGTCGGGGTAGGTGTGCCCGGCCTGGTTGGCGTCGGCGGCGACCTGCCAGCCGGAGAGGTAGATCGCCTGGAGACCGGCCTTCACCTGCTGGACGGCCTGCCCGCCGGTCAGCGCGCCAAGGGCGTGGATGTAGTCCAGCTCGTGGAGCTGGCGCCACAGCCGCTCGGCGCCGCGCCGGGCGAGCGTGGCCTCCTCGCGGACGCTGCCGGAGAGCCGGACCACGTCCTCGGCGCTGTAGGTGCGCTCGATGCCCTTCCAGCGCGGATCGGTCGCCCACCGCTGAGCCAGCTCCGCCGCCGCTGCTGTCGTCTTCTCTGCCTGTGCCATGACCGTCTCCCGAAGAATCGTGAACTGTGCGAATGCGTGGCACTGGGTGCCGTAGAGCTTTGAGGGTGCGGCCTGCCGGCCTCTGGGTCGGCAATCCGAGCAATGGTGCAGAGCCGGGCGGAAGGGCCGGGACCTCCGACATCAGGGCATGAATCGCACCCCGGTTCCGCTCCGTCCGACGGAGTCCGGCGGGCCGCAGTACGACTCTGACACCGGCACTCAGTGCCAGCAACCAGGGAAAGATGCCAACTTCTGCGAATCTTCGGCCCGTTATTTGCCAACTCTGTTAAGTCCGCACAGCTCGCCCGCGCGGCTACGATCGCGAGCAGTGCCGACGATCGTGACCACACGGGAGCCACGGGTGAGCAAGACGTACGCGGGAGCGCGGCTGCGCCGGCTGCGCGAGGAACGCCGCATGAGCCAGGCCGAACTGGCCCGCGCCCTCGCCATCTCGCCGAGCTATCTGAACCAGATGGAACACGACTCCAGGCCGTTGACCGTGCCCGTACTGCTGCGCCTTACCGAGGCGTTCGGCGTCGACCCGGGCTTCTTCTCCGAGCGCGACACCAGCCGTCTCGTCGCCGACCTGCGCGACGCCCTCACCGGTGAGGTCTCCGCCGGCCGGGTGTCCGCCTCCGACCTCTCGGACCTGGCCTCCCGCATGCCCGCCGTGGCGACCGTCCTGGTGGACCTCGGCCGACGCAACCAGCACCTGACGGAGCAGCTCGCCGAAGTCGCGGAGGGCCGGGGGCCGGGCGCGGTGGCGCAGCCGCGTTCCCCGCACGAGGAGATCCGCGAGTTCTTCTACCGGCGCCAGAACTACCTGCACGACCTGGACCTCGCCGCGGAAGACCTCGCAGCCGAGATCGGCGTACGCCCCGGCGAGGTGGTGCGCGCGCTGTCCGCGCGGCTCGCCGAACGCCACGGGGTGCGCCTGGCCACGGACTCCGACCGGCTCCTGCACCACTACGATCCCGGCGCCCGGGTCCTGCACCTGTCCAGCCGGATGCGCCCGGGCCAGCAGGCGTTCCGGATGGCCACCCAACTCGCGCTCCTCGAACACGCGGTGGGGATGTCCGCCCTCGCTTCGGAGGACTTCGACCAGGATTCCGCGGCCTGGCCGCTGGCCCGGATCGGCATCGCCAACTACTTCGCCGCCGCGCTGATCCTGCCCTACCGCCGCTTCCACGCGGCCGCCGAGGAGTCCCGCTACGACATCGAGCGGCTGACCGACCACTTCGGACTCGGCTACGAGACGATCTGCCACCGCCTCAGCACGCTCCAGCGCACCAGGCTGCGCGGAGTGCCGTTCTCCTTCGTGCGCGTCGATCGGGCGGGCAACATGTCCAAGCGTCAGTCCGCCACCGCCTTCCACTTCTCGCGGGCCGGCGGCACCTGCCCGCTGTGGAACGTGTACGAGGCGTTCGCCGCGCCCGGCCGCATCCACGTCCAGGTCGCCGCCATGCCGGACGGCCAGCGCTATCTGTGGACCGCCCGCGCGATCTCCCGGCACCGGGGCGGCTGGGGCGAGCCGGGCAAGACCTTCGCCGTCGGCCTCGGCTGCGAGATCCGGCACGCCGCACGGCTGGTCTACTCCGACGGCCTCGACCTCGACAGCACCTCCGCCGCCGTCCCCATCGGCATGGGCTGCCGCCTCTGCGAACGCACGGACTGCCCGCAGCGAGCCGTACCGCCGTTGGACCGTCGGTTGGCCGTCGACGAGAACAGCAGCACCTTCGTCCCCTACCCGGTGGCCGCGGAGCAGTCAGCCATCGCCTGATGGTTCGTCAGGAGTAGCTCGAAGTCTCCACCGGATACGGCACGTACGTACGCCGGTCAGGATCGATGGCCGGCCGTCCGCCAGCTGGAGGCCGGGCCCCCTCGGCGCAGCCGCAGCGTTCGCAGCGGGCAGGTGTCAGTCCGGCCGCGTCGACCAAGCCGTCCAGGAGCAGCCCGTGCTCCAACAGGGCGATTTGCGTGGTGAGCTGGAGGGCTCGCTGACCCTCCGTCAGCCACGGCGACAGGAACAGCCAGGCGGCTCGATCCGCCCGCTGGGCGCCTAGACCGGACCCGGCCGGCGGACCGTGCCCACCACGCAATGAGTGAGGGACGGGGTGGACTTACTAGGACGTCCAACTATATGTTCGTGGGTAAGCCCGCGGTGCAGGGAAGCCGGTGTGAATCCGGCGCGGTCCCGCCACTGTGACCGGGGAGTGTGTCGCCGAGCAGTACGCCACTGACGTGCCCTGCACGTCGGGAAGGCGGGCGATGCGCGCTGATCCGGGAGTCAGGATACCGGCCGTGGGGTGTTCCGTGTTGTCCACGAGGATGGAGAAGACACGCATGGCACCGGTACGTGACCACGGCCCTGGTGATCCGGCGGAGTACCCGAAGTGCGCGGCTGTGCCCGCGCGTTCGTAACTCACCGAAGGCATTCGTCCTTCGCTGTCCCGCGCCTTGTCCAGCGGTGCGCACCCCGATCGGTGCCGCGTCGCCGCCAAGCCGCGCCTCCTCGGATCCCACCTGACGAGAGCAGGTTTCCATGGCCCGTGAACTCACCCACTTCATCGGCGGAAAGCACACCTCCGGAACCTCCGGCAGCTACGCCGACGTGTACGACCCCAACACCGGCGCGGTGCAGGCCAGGGTCCCCCTCGCGGGACGCGCCGAGACCGAGGCGGCGATCGCCGACGCCGAGGAGGCGCAGCTCGAATGGGGCCAGTGGAACCCCCAGCGGCGCGCTCGCGTCCTGTTGCGCTTCCTCCAACTCGTCGAGGGGGAGCGGGAGTCGCTGGCCCGGCTGCTCTCGTCCGAGCACGGAAAGACCGTCGCCGACGCGCACGGCGACATCCGACGCGGCCTGGAAGTCGTCGAGTTCGCGGCCGGGATCCCGCATCTGCTCAAGGGAGAGTTCACCGACAACGCGGGCACCGGCATCGACGTGCACTCGCTGCGCAGCCCGCTCGGCGTCGTCGCAGGCATCACCCCGTTCAACTTCCCCGCGATGATCCCGCTGTGGAAGGCCGCACCCGCACTGGCCTGCGGCAACGCCTTCATCCTCAAGCCGTCCGAGCGCGACCCGTCCGTACCGCTGCGCCTGGCCGAGCTCTTCCTTGAGGCCGGTCTGCCGCCGGGCGTCCTGAACGTCGTCAACGGCGGCAAGGAAGCCGTCGACACCCTCCTCGAAGACCCGCGGGTCCAGGCCCTCGGCTTCGTCGGGTCCACCCCGATCGCCGCGCACGTCTACGCGACCGCCGCCGCCCACGGCAAGCGCGCCCAGTGCTTCGGCGGCGCCAAGAACCACATGATCGTGATGCCGGACGCCGACCTCGACCAGGCCGTGGACGCGCTCATCGGCGCGGGCTACGGCTCGGCGGGGGAGCGCTGCATGGCGATCTCGGTCGCCGTCCCGGTCGGCGAGGAGACCGCCGACGCCCTGGTCGAGCGGCTCAAGGACCGCATCGCCACCCTGCGCATCGGCCGCTCCGACGACCCGGACGCCGACTTCGGCCCGCTGGTGAGCCGCGACGCCCTTGACCGGGTCAACCGCTATGTCGACATCGGCGTCACCGAAGGCGCCCAACTCGTCGTGGACGGACGGGGGTTCACCCTGCCCGGGAGCGAGTCCGGCTTCTTCGCCGGAGCCTCGCTCTTCGACCGGGTCTCCCCGAACACGCGGATCTACCGCGAGGAGATCTTCGGCCCGGTGCTGTGCGTGGTCCGCGCCGCCGACTACGAGGAGGCCCTGCGGCTGCCCAGCGAGCACCCGTACGGCAACGGTGTGGCCCTCTTCACCCGCGACGGCGACACCGCCCGCGACTTCACCCGCCGGGTCAACACCGGCATGGTCGGCGTCAACGTGCCCATCCCGGTCCCGGTGGCGTACCACACCTTCGGCGGCTGGAAGCGCTCCGGCTTCGGCGACCTGAACCAGCACGGCCCGGACGCCGTCCGCTTCTACACCCGCACCAAGACCGTCACCTCGCGCTGGCCCTCCGGGGTCAAGGAAGGCGCGAGCTTCACCATCCCGACGATGGGGTGACCGCGTGACCACGACCCTGCTCACCAAGGACCAGCTCGCCCTGGCCGAGGTCACCCTCGACTTCGCCCAGGAGCAGCTCGCCCCGCACGCCATCACCTGGGACCAGGACAAACACTTCCCCGTCGACGTGCTGCGCCGCGCGGCCGGCCTCGGCCTCGCCGGGATCTACGTACGCGAGGAATCCGGCGGTTCCGGGCTCAGCCGCGCCGACGGAGTACTCGTCCTTGAGGTCCTCGCCACCGGCTGCCCTTCCATCGCCGGCTACCTCTCCATCCACAACATGGTCGCTTGGATGATCGACCGGTACGGCGACCAGGGCCAGCGCGACCGCTGGCTGCCCGGCCTCTGCACCGCCGAGACCCTCGGCAGCTACTGCCTCACCGAACCCGGCGCCGGATCGGACGCGGCGGCCCTGCGCACCCGCGCCGAACGCGACGGCGACCACTACGTACTGACCGGAGTGAAGCAGTTCATCTCCGGCGCCGGATCCTCCGACGTGCACATCGTCATGGCCCGCACCGGCCGCGACGGCCCCGGCGGCGTCTCCGCCTTCGTCGTCGAACGCGGCGATCCGGGGCTCTCCTTCGGCCCCGACGAACGGAAGATGGGCTGGAACGCGCAGCCCACCCGTCAGGTGGTCCTCGACGGGGTCCGCATCCCCGCCGACCGCCGTCTGGGCGCCGAGGGCGAGGGCTTCCGCATCGCCATGAACGGCCTCAACGGCGGCCGCCTGGGCATCGCGGCCTGCTCCCTCGGCGGCGCCCAGAGCGCCCTGGACCGCAGCCTCGCCCACCTCGCCGACCGCGAGGCGTTCGGGGCCCGGCTGCTCGACGCGCAGGCGCTCCAGTTCCGGCTCGCCGACATGGCGACCGAACTCACCGCCGCCCGCGCCCTGGTCCGTACGGCCGCCGAAGCGCTGGACCGCGGCGACCCGCAGGCAGCCCAGCTCTGCGCCATGGCCAAGCGCTTCGCCACCGACACCGGCTACACCGTCGCCGACCGCGCCCTCCAACTGCACGGCGGATACGGCTACTTGAGCGAGTATGGCATCGAGAAGATCGTCCGCGATCTCCGGGTGCACCAGATCCTGGAAGGAACCAACGAGATCATGCGCGTCATCGTCGCCCGCGGGCTCACGGAGACCCTGCGATGAGCACCGACGAGGTACTCCTGCACACGGACGGCCACGCCGGGTACGTGACCCTGAACCGGCCCAAGGCACTCAACGCACTCAGCCACGCGATGGTGCGCCGCATCGACGAAGCCCTGACCGGCTGGGAACACGACCCCGCCGTGCACACCGTCGTGATCGCCGGCGCCGGTGAGCGCGGCCTGTGCGCGGGCGGCGACATCCGCTCCATCTACGAGGACGCGCGCACCGGCGGCACGGCCTCGACGGACTTCTGGCGCGACGAGTACCGGCTCAACGCGCGCATCGCCCGCTACCCCAAGCCGTACGTGGCCCTGATGGACGGCATCGTCATGGGCGGCGGCGTCGGGATCTCGGCCCACGGCACCGTCCGGATCGTCACCGAACGCTCCCGCGTGGCCATGCCCGAGACCGGCATCGGCTTCGTTCCCGACGTCGGCGGCACCTACCTCCTCGCGCTCGCCCCAGGAGAGCTCGGCACCCATCTCGCCCTGACGGGCGCGCCCGTCGGCGCCGCCGACGCGATGCTGTGCGGGCTCGCCGACCACTTCGTCCCGGCCGGCCGGCTCGCTGCGCTGACGGCCGATCTCGCAGGGGTGAGCGTGCACGAGGCGCTCACCCGGCACGTGGCCGAGCCGCCGCCCGGTGAGCCGGCCGACCGGCGCGAGTGGATCGACCACTGCTACGCGGCCGACACGGTCGAGGAGATCATCGACCGGCTTCTCGTGAGCGGGGTGACCGAGGCCAAGGAGGCGGCCGCCACGCTCAATGCCAAGTCACCCACCGCCCTCAAGGTCACGCTGGCCGCCATGCGCCGGGTCCGTCAACTCGGCGCGTTGGAAAGGGTGTTGGAGCAGGAATACCGGGTGTCCTGTGCGGCGCTCGGCACGCCGGACCTGGTCGAGGGGATCCGCGCCCAGGTCATCGACAAGGACCGCACCCCCCACTGGTCGCCCGCCTCCCTCGCCGAGGTCAGCGACGACCAAGTGGCTCGCTTCTTCGCCCCGCTCGGCGAGCGCGAACTGCGCCTGACCGACTCCGCATCGCCTCAGGAGGTGCCCTGGTGACCAATGTCGTCGCATTCATCGGGCTCGGACACATGGGTGGCCCGATGGCCGCCAACCTCGCCGCCGTCGGTCACCGCGTGCTCGGCTACGACCTCGTTCCCGCGTCCCTGTCGGCGGCCGCGGAGGCCGGTGTCGAGGTGGCGGAATCCGCCCTCTCCGCCGCCGCGGAGGCGGACGTGGTGATCACGATGCTGCCCGCCGGCCGCCACGTCCTCGCCCTCTATCAGGACGAGGGGCTGCTCGCGGCCGCCAAGCCCGGCACGCTGTTCGTCGACTGCTCCACGATCGACGTGGCCGACGCCCGAGCGGCCCACGAGGCCGCCGTCGCCGCCGGCCACCGGGCCCTGGACGCACCGGTCTCGGGCGGCGTGATGGGCGCCGAGGCGGGCACGCTCACCTTCATGGCCGGCGGGGGAGAGATGGAGTACGCCCAGGCCGAGCCGCTCCTGTCCGTGCTGGGCAAGAAGGCCGTGCACTGCGGCGGGCCGGGAGCGGGGCAGGCGGCGAAGATCTGCAACAACATGATCCTCGGCATCTCGATGATCGCCGTCAGCGAGGCGTTCGTCCTGGGGGAGAGCCTCGGCCTGTCCCACCAGGCGCTGTACGACGTGGCCTCCACCGCGTCCGGCCAGTGCTGGGCGCTCACCACCAACTGCCCCGTCCCCGGCCCGGTCCCGGCCAGCCCCGCCAACCACGGCTACGAACCCGGGTTCGCCGCGCCCCTGATGGCCAAGGACCTGGGACTCGCCGCCAACGCCCTGCGCTCGGGCGGCATCGACACCGGACTCGGCCTGCGCGCCGCCGAGTTGTACGCCGCGTTCGCCGAGGGCCCCGGAGCCGGGCAGGACTTCTCCGGCATCGTCCACGCGCTGCGTGCCGCGGCCCGGGCGGCGGAACCACAGAACGGAACCCGATGACCGACACCGCGTACGAGACCATCCGCGTCGAACGCAAGGGCCGCACCGCGCTGGTCACCCTCAACCGGCCGAAGGCGCTCAACGCGCTCAACCCCCAGGTCATGACCGAGGTCGTGGCCGCCACCGAGGCACTTGACCGGGACCCGGACGTGGGCTGCATCGTCCTCACCGGGTCGGCGAAGGCGTTCGCGGCCGGTGCCGACATCAAGGAGATGCGGCCGCGGAGCTACCTGGACATGTATCTCAGCGACTGGTTCACCGCATGGGACCGGCTCGGACAACTGCGTACGCCGACCGTTGCGGCGGTGGCGGGTTACGCCCTGGGCGGTGGCTGCGAACTGGCCATGCTCTGCGACATCCTGCTCGCCGCCGACACGGCCGTCTTCGGCCAGCCGGAGATCAAACTCGGGGTGATCCCGGGTATCGGCGGCTCCCAGCGGCTGACCCGCGCGGTGGGCAAGGCCAAGGCGATGGAACTGTGCCTGACGGGCAGGACCATGGACGCGGCCGAGGCCGAGCGCGCCGGGCTGGTCTCGCGGATCGTGCCGGTCGCCGACCTGCTCGGAGAGGCGCTCGCGGTCGCGGAGACGGTGGCCGGTATGTCAGCGCCCGTCGCGATGATGGCCAAGGAGTCCGTGAACCGCGCCTTCGAGACGACCCTTGCCGAAGGGGTGCGCTTCGAGCGCCGCCTGTTCCACGCGGTGTTCGCCACGCAGGACCAGAAGGAGGGCATGGCGGCCTTCACCGAGAAGCGGCCACCGGAGTTCACCCACCGGTAGGAGCCGAGTCCAAGGAGAACCGCCGGGCCGCTCGCGCAGGGGCGGGCGGCCCGGCCGACAGGAGATGGGCCGAGTGTCCGGGCGGTGACGGTTCCGCGAACTGCGGGGCCGTCAGCGGCTTCTGGCGCGGCCCGCGTCGCGATTGAGTACGCAGTCGCCACACAGGGAACCCTTGTGGCCCGGGGCGGCACGGTAGATCAGGCAGCAACTCCTGCGCCGGAACCCGCCGTTGGCGGTTGTGGTGGCGGAATACCGCAGGGCCGGGCTGTCCAGGAGGAGCGTGAGCGTCGTACGGGTTCGCTCCGCGAGCTCCGGTGCAGCGCTGGCGATCATGGTCGCGGCACCGTTGAGGGCCGACGCGATGTTGCCTCGGAGGATGTGGGGGGACAGCGAGAACGGCCGCATGGCGGTGGTGAGTTCACCGATGGGGCCGTCGAGGAAGGTGGCGAGTGCTTCGGGCGGAACCGGTCCGGCGCTCACCGCGGTGCGCGGGACGGACAGGGGGATGGGGCCGCCCAGGACCGGCTGCCAGTGGGCGTCCGAGAGGCCGAAGGTGAGAAGGCGTTCGTGCAGCACGAACGCGGCAAGGGCCGGCGACAGCAGTCTCGCGGCCAGGCCGAGGTGGGTCACGGAAGCGGCCACCCGCACCTCAACGGCAGCGAGCGGCTGCTCTCCGGCCGCGGCCAGCCAGCCTCGGACGGCCGACACGCGAGCCTCGATGAGTCGCCGGGACATCGGGACCCACGGCTCCACCGGCCGGGCGTCCACGGCGTGGGTGTGCAGGGCGAAGAACGGCCCGAGCGCGGTGATCTCGGTGATCACCGCGCCCGACGTCGGAGCGAACGTCATGCGGGGACGGGAGCCGGGCCCTGCGCGGGGGCGTCGGCGGATTCCCGGCGGGGCTCAAGAAGGCGTTCGGCCAAGGGGCCGAAGAACAGCCCGATGGCGGCCCAGAGGAGGAGTTGGGCGGCGACGGAGAAGAAGCGGAAGGAGAACAGAACGTCGGCGGGGAAACCCGGGTAGACGATCGTGCCCTTGGAGTCCTTGAGGGGCAGCGGTGTCTCGGTGGCCTGGTTGCCGAAGTTCTCCTTGTTGTAGGCCAGGTGCCCCAGCGAGGGCAGGACCAGCATCACGATGCCGATCGCGACGACGAACACGGCGCCGCCGATCAACGTGGCGTTCCAGTTGCCGTAACGAGCCTGGAGGCGTTTGCCGAGCCAGACCGCCGCCACCAGGAAGGCGATCGAGCACACCACCATGATGAGGTAGAGGCCGCTGCGCTGCTTGATGGTGTCCTCGTGGCCGATCGCCGGAGGGTTGGCCGGGTACTTGAGGAACGGCACCAGGTACATCGCGAGGAAACCGCCACCGGCCACCAGCAGCGCCAGCGTGCGGGCGCGCAGGGCGCCGGTCCGGCCCAGGCAGACCGTGTAGGCGACGGCGAAGAGCGCGCCCATGGCCATGCCGAAGAAGATCATGCCGACGCCGAGGCCGACATCGGCCTGAATGGTGCGGCTGAACAGGTCGGGGCCCGCTGCGTCCACCGGCAGGCCGGCGGCCTTGTCCAGTGCGGTCTGAGCGGCGTCACGCCCGCTCTCGTAGTCGATGGCTTTCGCGATCTGCGGCTCGGCGAAGATCCGTCCGAAGACGAACGCGAGCAGCCCTGCCACTGCGCCGACGAGAACGCCGCGCAGTATCAGCTTCTTTTCCATGTCGAGTTGTCCGTACTTCCGTGTGGGTCAGTGGCAGGGGAAGCCGAGGAAGTGACGTCCGTCGTGGACGAACTCGTGGATGTGCATGTCGTTGCCGAAGACCGAGACGGCCCCCTGGTCGACGCCGATGAAGTAGTAGGCGGCCAGCGCGAGGATCGCGGTGCCGACCAGCCACAGCACCGACTTCGAAACCGGCAGGACGACAGGCGTGGACGCCGGGCGGGATGTGGAAATGCTGCTCAAGGCGGGCCCTCCTTCTCGGGATCTTGCGTCCCTTGGTTCAAACGGGGCGAAGTGACGGATAAGTGTCTGACTCACCGGCCACCCTCGCGGGCGGTCGGTTCACAGTGGCGCGACCGTGCTGGAATCTCACCAGCTTCCTTATCTCATCACTACACGTGGAGCATAGGGCGCCGTTCTCGAACGGGTCAATCAAGCCGTTGCCAAGTCCTGGCCCCGCTCCCGCGCCCTGCTCTTGCGCCGACCCCGGACCGGCGTCGAGCGACCGCTCCGTAGGCCGTACGCAACCCTCGCCCGACCGTCGGTGGATTGCGGAGCCCCTCGGGGCGTTCCAAGGTGGGAAGCGCCCCGATCACCCCGAGTGGCCAAGGAGACAGCATGCCTCGCGGATCGAGCCCCCAGCGGGAGCGCCAGTACGAGCACATCAAGGAGAGCGCCGAGGAGCGCGGCGAGAGCACCAAGCGCGCCGAAGAGATCGCGGCCAGGACCGTCAACAAGGAACGGGCCCGCGCCGGCGAGTCCAAGACCGCGAGCAAGAGCTCCATCCAGGACATGTCCTCGTCCCAACGGGGCGGCCGGCGCTCGCACAGCGGCTCACAGGGCCCTACGTACGACCAGCTCTACGCGGAGGCGCAGCGCCGCAACATCCATGGCCGGTCCAGCATGGACAAGGCCGAGCTCAAGCGGGCCCTCGGCGGGAGTTGAGGCCGAGGCGGGCGGTTCGGCCGGCTCCGTGCGGCGGGGGACTGAACGGGGGGCACGGACCGGCCCCGGCCGTGAGGCCCGCCCGTCCATCGTGCCAGGACCGGCCCGGACGCGCGATCCGGACGGCCGCGCACCGTCACCGGGGCGGCCCCACCTTGCGCGACGGTGCAGGCCGGGCGGTCCGCCGCGGCTGTTCGGACGGGCGGTCCGGCACCGCGTACCCGCGCCGCTCGCGCAGCCGGTCCTCGATCGGTGTGGGGGCGCCGAGGAGGCGCTCCTCGTACCGGCCGAGGGCCAGCAGCACGCCAAGGAGCAGCGGCGGGATGAGAACGGCCACTATGACCATGACGACTCCTCGACGGCGGACGGTCTGCGGACCGCGTAGCCCCTGTCATGCACCGGAAGCGATGTGGCGCAACCGATGCGGTCGGGAACCCGCAAACGGAAGGCGGGCCGATGTTTTCCATCGGCGCAGCCCGGTTAGTCGTGAAATATGGTGCAAATCGGCTACACAATGATGACTGAGCAGACGGGTCCGCGCGAGCTCGTGGCGGATCTGGTCGCCGCGGAGCGTGCCGGGTTCGACTTCTCCGTCACCTCCGACCACTACTTTCCGTGGCTGGAGAGCCAGGGGCACGCGCCGTACGCGTGGAGCGTGCTCGGCGCGGCCGCCCAGGCCACCACACGGATCCCGCTGATGACGTTCGTGACCTGCCCGACGCTGCGCTACCACCCCACCGTCGTGGCGCAGAAGGCGGCCACGATGCAGATCCTGTCCGAAGGCCGGTTCCGGCTCGGACTCGGTTCCGGCGAGAACCTCAACGAGCATGTGGTGGGCGCCGGTTGGCCCGCTCCGCAGGTGCGCCTCGACATGCTCGAAGAGGCCGTCGAGATCATCCGCGAGCTTTTCGAGGGCGGCTACGTCAACCAGCAGAGCGCCCACTTCGGGGTCGCCAACGCCCGACTGTGGGACCTCCCCGACGAGTTGCCGCCGATCGGCGTCGCCGTCTCCGGCGAGCGGTCCTGCGCCCTGGCCGGCCGAGCTGCCGACCTGGTCATCGCCACCGAGGCCAAGCCGGAACTGCTCGCCTCCTTCGACCGGCACGGCGGCGCAGGCAAGCCGCGGGTGGGCCAGCTGCCCGTCTGCTTCGACCGCGACCGGGACGCGGCGGTCGCCCGCGCCCACGACCAGTTCCGCTGGTTCGCCGGGGGCTGGCCGGTGAACTCGGAGCTGCCCGGACCCTCGGGCTTCGAAGCGGCGACACGGTTCGTGACCCCCGAGGACGTGGCGCGGTCCATTCCGTGCGGCGACGACGTGGACGACTTCGTCGACGCCGTACGCCCTTATGCCGAAGCCGGGTTCACCGAAATCGCCCTCATCCAGATCGGCGGCCCACAGCAACTCTCGTTCATCGACTGGGCCGAGAAGAAGCTGCTGCCCGCGCTGCACGAGCTGTGATGCGCTCGGCCGTACGCACTCGCGAACGGGGCGATGATCCGGCGCGGCCCGGGCGCCCCCCTACGGAGCCGACCGCCGTCAGTCGTCGGAGACGATCCGGCCCTCCTCGTCGAGCACCGGGTGGAGGCGCATGGGGTCCTGGCTGTTGACGTCGGACGGGCGCGGGCCCTCGGGGCCGTCGGCCCCCCAGCGCAGCAGGCGACGGGTGCGGGCGATCTGATAGACGGTGCCCTGGAACTTCAGGCGGTTGACGCGACCGGCCCGGAGCGCGGCGGCGGCCTTGGCGTACTCGGCCAGGTCCTCGCGTGGCCGCGCGGCTCCGTCGCCTTCGGTCTCGGTGCGGGCGTCGACGTCCACGGCGGCGTCGATCGGGATGAGGCCACGCATGCGCGGCCACGTCCAGGTCAGGGCGAAGTCCAGGGACCTGCGGGCGGAGTGCGCGCTCGCATGCGGACCGCTGACCGGCGCCCAGCTGTTCGTTGACCGCTCCACGACCGTGAACGACGGCGGCAACAGCAGAACGTCCGGATGCAGGACCAAGGCCCGGCGCGAGTCGGCGCGTACGTCTTCGGGGAACCGGTCGCCGGTGTAGCAGAGGTCCCGCAGTGCCAGCTGCTCCGCGACCTGAGTCGGGGTGACCGGCGCCGTCGGGTCCAGGACCAGACCGTCGTCGACCTCCGGGCCCCTGGACGCGCGGGACCAGTCGGGGACGAGGGGCTCGGGATCGGTCGGGCGCGGCCCTTCCATGGCACCCCGGCTCCCTACGGCCGCGTACTCCTCGGCACGCACGATGCGGAACCGGGTCCCGGCCACGGCGACTTCGTCCACCCGCTCGGTCTCAAGCCGGGTCACTGCCGCCAGCAGAGCGCGCCGTTCCTCCGGGCCGTACGCGTCGTCCTTCGCGCGGAACCACAGCCGCGAGTTGAGGCTGTCCCGGGCCTGCTGAGGGCAGCCGAGCGTGATCGCGACGAGCACCCGCCACGCCGGTCCGTGCCCGTCATCCTGTGCCGCCACCCCGAACAGCGGGCCCCGCACGACCAAATTCCCTATACGTGCGACGGCGTCAACAGCATCGGCTTCTACGGCGGCTTCCACAGGCTCCACCGGCACCCGCACCGTGATCGGTCGCGCTCGGCCTGGTCCCGCATCCCCATGGTCCATGCCCTCATCCTGCCGATGACAGGACGCCGGCGTCCTTGAATCTTCGGATCCTCCCGCACTCGCCACGGAAAGGTGTTAACGCTCAAGGACAGCCGTCGAGGGCGGACAAGGAATGCCGTCAAGGCCGGATTCGACAACCGCCGAGCGGATATTCCGTGGTGCGCTCGGAGAGTTCCGTGGCCACGGGCGTCGATACGATCTTCGATGACGGACATCTGGAGTGCGATCCGGGACCGACCGCCCGGCCCCGGCCGAGCTGGTCACCATCCGGCGCGGTCCCTGACCGTCACGACCCCGGGCGAGCAGGCCGTGGCCCAGCCCTGCCCTCCTCGCACCCTCTAGCGGAACGGACCCCGACGTGACCCTCCGGCAGATCGATCCGAAGCAGCGCGGCTTCCTGATCGTCAACTCCCACCCGACCGGGTCCGCGGCGACGGTCACCCGCATGTGGGAACAGATTCCCCCGCGATCCGACGGCAGCAGTCCCGTGGTCCTGCTGCTCGGCCACAGCGCGGGTTACGGCCTCGCCACGCTTCTGACCGGGCTGCGTCAGCACGGCATCCGTGGTGTCGGCGTCGCGTACGAGGGTGCGGAGACCGAGCGGCGCACCGCCAGTGCCGGCTGGTACCGCACCGCGGCCGCGGCCCGCCTCGCCGCCGAAGCCGGCCATGACTTCGTCTTCCTCAACACCGACGCCTTCTCCGAAAAGGGCAAGCGTGAGGTGCTGGACCTGGTGGAGCAGCGGTTCGGAAAGGTGGACCACCTGATCTACAGTCTCGCCGCCCCGCGCCGTACCGACCCGGAGACCGGCACCGTCCACCACTCGGTGATCAAGCCGCTCGGCGCGCCCTACGAGGCGCCGGCGCTGGACTTCTCGGACAACACCCCCAAGGTCACCAGCGTCCGCCTGGAGGCCGCCACCGAGGAGGAGAGGTACGGGACCGAGCAGGTGATGGGTGGCGCCGACTGGCAGCTGTGGGTGCGGGCCCTGGCCGAACGCTCCCTGCTCGCCGACCACTTCACCACCGCCGCACTGACCTACATCGGCTCCGACCTGACCGCTCCGATCTACCGCCAGGGCACCATCGGCGCGGCCAAGGAGCACCTGGAGCGGACCGCGGGACGTCTGAACGCGGGCGTCCTCGCGGGCCGGGGCCGGGCGATGACCGTCGTCGCCGGAGCCGCCGTCACCCAGGCCTCCAGCGCCATCCCCTCCATCGCCCTGTACACCACGTTCCTGCGGACGGTCCTCGGCGACGGCTTCCGCACCGCCGCCCAGCAGGCAGCGGACCTGTGGGACCAACTCACCGGCACCGCCCCCCTCGTGACGGACGGCGAGGGCCGCATCCGCCTTGACGGCTGGGAACTCGACCCGCGGGTCCAGGACCAGGTCCGCGAGCTGTGGGCCGACCCGGAATCAGGACTCGACCGATCGGCAGCCGGAGCCGACTGGTTCATGGGCCAGATCCGCGAGCTCTACGGCTGGGGTGTCGCCGACATCGACTACGACCGGCCCGCCGAGACCACCGTCGCATGGCCGACGCCGTAACACCCAGCGGCCGGATGAGGCGGGCACCTTGCCTGCCCGCACCCCGCGCTCACGCCGTAGGCCGTGTCATCACCATGCGCGTGATGTCCACTCGTGACTTGGCGCCCAGCTTGCGGTAGGCGCGGGTGAGGGCCGCCTCCACCGTTTTCACGCTGAGTACCAGGCCCGCCGCGATCTCGCGGTTGGTGGCGCCCTGCGCGACGCGGGCGACCACGCTGCGTTCGGTCGACGTGAGGTGGTCCGACCACGAGCCTGCCTCGGGCCAGCAGGCCGAGCTGTCCTGCGCGCGATCGCGTTCGGCGCGGGTCAGCGCCGCCCAGGGGCGGGCGTCGGCCTTGGTGAAGATCCGCAGGGCGGCGGAGAAGGCGGCACGGGCGGCGGCCTCGTCTCCGAGTTGGCGCCGGACGCGGCCCAGGACCGCTCTGGTGCGGGCCTCCTCCAGGGGATATCCGGTGGCCCGCAGTCGTACTGCGGCCCTCTCCAACTCCCTTGCAGCCTGCGGGAGTTCACCGCGCGCCGCGTCGACCGCCGCTGCCGCCCTGTCGAGCGTGGCCAGGACGCCGGGCCGGCCGAGCCGCTCGGCCTGGCGGCGGGCCAGGGAGATGACCGCCTCCGCCTCGTCCGGTGCGCCGTCGGCGGCCAGGGCCTCCGCGAGGTCGGCGTGCCAGCGGCGGGTCGCCGGGTCCCGCTGACCCTGCGCCGTCTCCAACTCGCCTACGCGTCCGAGGAGTTCGGCCGCCTGTCCGCTCTGGCCGCTGAACAGTCTGATCCTTCCCTCGGCATGCAGGGCCCGGGGCAGGAAGAGCCGGTCGTCGTCGTCCTCGCTGTGCCGTTTGGCCGTCTCCGCCGCGGTGAGTGCCCGGCTCAGGCTGCCGCCGGCCGCCTCGGCGAGCGAGACCGCGTACCAGGCGGGCCCCTGACTCAGCCCCGCCTCCTCGACGATGCGCAGGCTCTGGTGGGCGATGGTCAGGGCCGGCCGACAGCGTCCGCGCTGGATCTCGACCTGCGCGAGACCGATGAGACACTGGCTCAGACTGTCGGCCGAACCGCGCTGGCGCAGCCGGTACACGAGGGTGCGCAGCTCGGCCCGTGCCTCGTCCAGCTCGTCGCGCACCAAGTGGAAGCGGTACTTGAGGTAGACGGGTCCGTTGTGGTGGGTCATCACGTGCGCGTCGTGTGGTGCGGCGAGGGCCGCCGCCAGGGTCGTTTCCGCCTCGGGGAGCCCGAGGAAGAGCTCCAGGGCCGCCTGCTGGGTCAGCGCCATGAGCTCGGTCCGCCGGTCGCCGGTCCGGGCCGCGAGCCCGGCCGCGCGGACGGCATGGCCGTGGGCGCGTGGCGCGGAGCCGCCGACCATCCACTCCCGCCAGCTCATCCGGTAGTGCAACTGGGCCAGCAGTTCGGGGTCGCCACCGGCGTCGCGTACCGCCTCCGGGAAGACGTCCGCGATCTCCGCCATCGCCTGGCCGCAGGAGTCGATGACCACGTTCCAGGCGCGTACCCGGTCGGCGGGCCGATCGGCGTCGCCCAGTACGTCGTGCGCGAGCTGCCTTGCGAAGTCGAGGTCTCCGGCCTCGATGCCGTCCTCGGCGGCGGTGAGCCTGCGGTCGATGTCGATGTGCGTCTGCCCGGCGGGTGTGTACTCGGCGGCCAGGCGGCCGAGTCTCGCCGCGGTTTTGGGAGCACCCCGGCGGCGGGCCGCCGAGGCGGCGGCGGAGAGCCGGGCGGCCACGACCGGATCGGGGCCCGCCGTCAGCCGCGCCATGTGGTGTGCCCGCTCGACCGCGTCGTCGGACGCGTCGGCCAGCGCGCGGTGCGCCTCCACCAGACGTTCGTACGGGGTCTCGGCCTGGAGCACCATCGGCGTCAGCGGATCCAGGAACCTGATGGTCCCGTGGTCGGACGCCGACAGGACGCGGACGATGCCACCTCGCACGCAGGCGTCCAGGTCAGCCGCGACGTGGTGGCGGCCCGCGCGCCGCAGCAACTCCACCGTGGGGCGCAAGGCGGTGCCCGCGATGACCAGCGTCTGCCGGGCGCCGGCGGGAAGGGCGCCGATCCGGTCGAGGATCGGCCGGCGCAGGGAGTCCGGGACGGGGAGCGGTTCGGTCGAGTCGGGCAGGGCCGCGCCCTCAAGCCGGACGCGCTCGTCGAGAGCGGAGCTGAGTTCCAGTGCCGTACGGGGGTTGCCGCCGCTCGCGTGATGCAGCCGCGCGACGAGCGGCCGGGGCCAGCAGGGGTGGTCGTGCCGCTCCAGGAGCTCGCCGACCTCGTGCGCGGTCAGGGGAGGGACGCACATCCGGCGGACCGGCTGCGCGCACAGCTCCAGTACGGAACGCTCGGCCGGGGGGCCGGACTCGTCCCCCGTCCGCAGCGTGGCGAGCACCGACAGGCCTGGGTCGGCGCGGCGGGCAAGGTACTTGAGGACGTCCGCCGTCGGTCGGTCGAGCCACTGCGCGTCGTCGACGATCAGCAGGAGCGGACCGGTGTCGCAGAGCAGGGCGAGGACCTTGCGGACGGCGATCCGCAGGACGAGCGCGTCGCGCCCGGCGGCCGGACCGGTCCCCTCGCTGCGCAGCAGGGCTGCTTCGAGTACGGCTCGTTCGTGGGCGGCCAGTGCGGCGAGGGTGTCGTCGGCGACGCCGGTCAGCAGGTCGATGAGTCCGAGGAAGGGGCTGTCCTGTTCGGCGGGCGAGGGTGAACAGCGCAGGACCCGGTGACCGTGGGCGCCCAGTTCCGCGGCCAGCTGAGACACCACCGTGGTCCGGCCGATGCCCGCAGGGCCGGTGAGGAGGACGCCGCCTCCGCGCGACAGGTGAGTCCGTACGGTGTCGCGGAGGGCGGTGCGTTCGACGCCGGGTGACAGGCTGGTCGGCTCGGTCATCGCAAGCCCTCCCGGACACCGCTTCGTTCATGCCTCAGTCATCGATCATGAACCTGTCCTTCATCGTGCCGCGCCGAATGTAGGACTGCCCTCGGTGAAAGGTCAAGACCAATTGAAGATCTGGACGGGCAGGCCGTCGACGTGCGGACCGGGCCGCCGGTCGGAAGACCAACGGCCCGGCACAGTACGGGAGTTGACGTGACTCAGTAGGCGGGACTCAGCAGGCGCCCGCGTCCTTCCAGACGGCCCAGGAGCCGGGTGCTCCGGGCTCGGCTCCGGTCGAGTACCACTGCGAGGACCACTTGTGGCCGTTGTACGAGACCTGGTCGCCCGGCACGTAGCTGGCGGTCGAGCTCCAGGCCGGGAGGTTGCCGCAGCCTCCCGGCGGGTTGCCGCCGCCGGTGATGGTCCAGGTGAAGGAGGCCGTGCCGGTGGCGTTGTCGGTGTTCTTCGCCGTGACGGTGACGGACGCGGTGCCCGCGGTTGTCGGAGTGCCGGAGATGAGACCGGTGGAGGAGTTGACCGAAAGGCCCGCGGGCAGCCCGGTCGCGCTGTAGTTGAGCGTCTTGCCGCCGGGGTCGCTCGCCTGGATCTGCAGGGACACGGCGGTGCCGACGACGCCGTTCTGGTTGCCCGGGTTGGTCACCGAGGGCGAGCCCGGCTGGCTGTTGCAGCTGCCGGGTACGGGGTCGGCGCCGGTGACGCTGACCGCTGCCCAGGCCGCGTCGATGGTGTTGTACTCGGTGCAGTGCGTGCCGTAGAGGTCGGCGGCGGCCTTCAGCGAGTCGATGCGCGCCTGGTGGTAGTCCTCGCTGCTGTTGGCGTACGAGGCGAGCGCCTTGTACCAGATCTTGGCGGCCTTGTCGTTGCCGAGTCCGGTGACCGTGGAGTTGTTGCAGGTCGGGCTGTTGCCGTAGCCGTGGTCGCCGCTGCCGACGGCCGCGAGGAAGAACCAGTGGTTCAGCGGGCCCATCGAATAGTGCGGGTCGAGGCTGCCGTTGCCGCTGTTCCAGCAGTTGGGCGACGAGCCGTCGAGGGAGGGGTTGTACATGTAGCGCAGCGGCTTGCCGTCGCCGTTGATGTTGATGAGTTCACCCATGGTGTAGTCGGGTGTGTCGACCGGGTTGTTGGCGTAGAACTCGACCATCGTGCCGAAGATGTCGCTGGTGCCCTCGTTCATGCCGCCGGTCTCACCGGTCTCGTCCCAGCCGGTGAGTGCGCCGCTGACGCCGTGGCTCATCTCGTGCCCCGCGACGTCGAGTTCGACCAGCGGGCGCGCGTTGGACTGGCCGTCGCCGTATGTCATCTGAGTGCCGTCCCAGAAGGCGTTCACGTACGCGTTGCCGTAGTGCGTCCGCGACGGTACGCCCCGGCCGTCGCCGAAGATGCCGTTGCGGCCCTGGACGTTCTTGTAGTAGTCGAACGTCTCCGCCGCGCCGTAGTGCGCGTCGGCCCCGGCGGACGCCGGGTCGCTGGTCGAGCCGTTGCCGAAGGTCCCGCTGGAGCTGGTGAAGACCGAACCCGTGCCACTGGTGGCGTGGTTGAGATTGGTCGTGTAGCCGTTGCCGTGCGACGGGTCCGTCATTGAGTAGCCGCTGCCGGACTGGGTGACGTCCAGGGAGACCCTGCCGCTGTAGATCGACTGGCCCGTCCCGGCGACCGTCGGTGCGGCGGCCCGCGCCGCCGCACCGACCTTCGAGGCGGTGGCGTGCGCGGCCCCCTCGGCCGCGAACGTGCTCACCTCGTCATTGGTCCGTACGACCTTGCCGGTACGGGCGTCCACCAGAACGTGCAGGCGGCTGGGTGTCTGGTCGAGGCGGGTGCCGCTGACGACGGTCTCCCAGACCAGTGTCGCGTCGGCGCCCTCCAGCTGCACCGCGAGGTGTGAGGCGGAGACCGAGTCGACGTGACCCTTGAACGCGGCCGTCGACACCTTCGCGGCGCTGGAGGCGGCCAGTCGGGGCTCGGTGGAGACCGCCCCGGAGGTCCCCGAACCGGTGGCGAGGGACTGGTACGTACCGTCCTTCTTCAGGTGCACGATGACGTCGCCGCCGTAGGCGGGAAGGCCCTTGTACGTGCGGTCGAAGCGGACGGAGGCGGAGCCGTCCCGGTCGACCACCAGGTTCCGGACCGAGAAGGCGTCGCCGTCGGCCTTGTGCGCGGCACCCGCGTGAGCCGCCAGCGCCTTCTGCGCGGCGTCCACGACGCGGCTGCGTACGGCTGGTGCCGGATCGGCCGTGTAGGGCGCCGCGGCGAAGGCGCCGGGGCCGGCCGGTACGGGGTGCGGCGTCGGCGCCGCCGTGGCGACGGGCAGGGCGATGGCGGACGCGGACACGCAGGCGAGCGCGGCTGTCAAGAGCCTCGCGGCTCTTCGTATCTCCATGGGGGTGGGGGTTCCTTTCGCTACGGACACGGAGGCGTCCGCCGCTGGTGGGGAAGGCTGTTGGGGAGGCGGCGGACGGGTGCGGGTGTGCTGACGACGCCGCTCGTGGCGGGAGCCGCGCCGACGCACGAGTGTCCGCAACGGGGGTGGTGGCGGCCAGGCAGTGCGGTGAGTGTGAGGGGTTTCCCTATCCGGGGGGGATCGTGGCTGCCCCGGCGCGTCGGCATGTGCGCCCCACTCCTCAACAAGGCGTGCTGTCAGCCGTGTTGAGGAGTGCGCATTGATCGGCGATGGGAAGCGGGTCGTGGCGGCTCGCGATGGAGGCATGCGTCACCGGCGGGCCCGTACTGGTCGCCGGGCCTTGGGTAGCCTCGGCGGAAACAGCCCTCAGGAAGGGAGCACCCGCGCAGAGTTGGTGGCCCGGAGCCGCTCAGTCGTGTGAGGGCTCGACCGCATCGGAGTCTTCGCGACGGATCCGCTCAACTCCCCAGACGCCGAGCGGGCCGAGCGCTTGGTTGAGCGTGTCCCCGTGCTCGGTCAGGGAGTACTCCACCCGCGGCGGCACCTCGGCATACACCTTCCGGTGAACGAGACCGTCCTCCTCCATCTCACGCAGGTGCTGCGTCAGCATCTTCTCGCTCACCCCGGGCATACCGCGACGGAGCTCGGCGAAGCGGCGTACGCCATGGGCATGGAGTTCCCAGAGGATCAGCCCCTTCCACTTGCCGCTCACCACGTCGAGCGCGGCGTCGATGCCGCAGATGTAAGGCCCGCGTCTCGGCGCCTTGGCCATCACAAGTCCCCTTACGAAAAGGTAAGTACCGCAGAAATTAGTGGGTACTTCCGAGACTAGCGGCGCTCTCTGATCATGGAGGGGTGAACGAACAACAGAACCGAACCACCAGGAAGAACAGCGCTGTCACCGTGATCGGGCTCGGCCCGATGGGCCAGGCGATGACACGCACCCTCCTCACCGCCGGCCACCCGGTCACCGTCTGGAACCGCACTGCCAGCAGGGCTGACGGTCTCGTGACCGACGGAGCAACGCTCGCGGCGACGCCCGGCGAGGCGGTCGAAACGAGTGACCTCGTGATCCTCAGTCTTACCGACTACCAGGCGATGTACGACATCCTCGACGGTGCCACCGCGTCGCTCGCCGGTCGGACACTGGTCAACCTGAGCTCTGACACTCCCGACCGCTCACGTGAAGCGGCCACCTGGGCAGCGGCCCACGATGCCGCTTTCCTCACCGGCGGTGTCATGGTCCCGGCGCCGATGGTCGGTACGGAGGCGGCCCATGTGTACTACAGCGGCCGCGGTGAAGGCATGGAGAAGCACTTGGCGACGTTGGCGCTGCTCGGAACGCCGAAGTACCTGGGGGAGGACCCGGGCCTGGCCCAGATGATGTACCAAGCCCAACTCGCGGTGTTCCTCACCACCTTGTCCGCGCTGATGCACGCCACCGCGATGCTGGGCACCGCGGGGATGAAGGCCGCGGAAGCGTTGCCGGAGTTGCTCTCCTCCGCCGACGCGATCGGTGACATCCTGCGGGCCGGCGAAAAGAACCCCGGCGCCGCGCTTGACGCCGGCGAGCATCCCGGCGACCTCAGCACGGTCACCATGATGGGCGCGACGTCCGACCACATCGTCGACACCAGCAGGTCGCTCGGCCTCGACCTCGCCCTCCCGCTGGCCGTGCAGGCCCACTATCGGCATGCGATCAACGAGGGCCACGGCAGTGACAATTGGACCCGCATCATCGACAGCATCCGAGCACCGCGCTGACGAAGGGTCATCGCCAGGCGGTGCCATGTCCCGCCCACTGCCGGTGGGCGGTCGCCGCCGCCTGGGTGCGGCTGGCGGCGCCGGGTTTGGCCAGGATGTGGGAGACGTGGACGCCCGCCGTGCTGGGGGAGATGTGGAGGCTGAGATGGCTGCCGCCGAACTGGCAGCCGACCTCGGCGCGGCACCGCTCTCCCGCGAGATCGCCCTGACCGGCCGTCCCCCATCGACCCAGGATGCCCTCACCGCCCGCCGCTCGGTGGAGGCCCTGCTGGAACGGCTGGGCTGGTCCTGCGGCCCCGGCCTGGACCCGCACAACCGCGCCCACCGGCGGTTCATCGACTCGGTCGGCGCCCTCGTCCGGCTCGGCTACCCCCGCGGCACCGAGCAACTGCTCCCGTACGGGCGACTCGCAGCGCAACTGGCCATCACAGACCTGGACATGGTCGAGGAGCAGCCGACCCCGACCGGCCAGATCGAGGTGGCCGTCGCGCTTACGGTGCTGTACGGACCGATGCTGCTGAGCCTGCGGCGCATGGCCCACGCACAGGAGTCGGCCCGGCGCTTCTGAGGCCCTCCGCGCCGTACCCGACGAGATCGGCGCCCTCGTCCCCGCCTGCAAGAACCGGGCGCCGCCGGGTTCCTGATCAAGCCCGTCGACCGCTGGGCGCTGCGCTGCCAATGTGCGCGCGCTCGCCGACCTGTGGAGCCGCACGCACTCCGCCATCACCCCGCAGCCCGCCCCCGCCCGGTACGGGTGGGGGGTGTAGGACCGGGAAGCGGGGGCATCCGAGAGGGGTCCAGACCGCGCCAACCGGAGGTTTCCCGCCCATGCTGATGGCCCACCCCGCAGTGCTCCGCGAACTCCTCGACGAATACACCGCGCTCCGCGCCCTGGAGGCGTGTGGGGGAAGCGAGTCGACTCGGCGGCGCCTGGACGACGTGGCGTACACCCTGTGCGTGTCGACGGGGACGCGGGACATCGACGCCGCCGTGATCGCCGCCCGGCACCGGCTGCCGGGGGCGCGCACCTTGGACGACTCCGTGCTGGACACCGTAGGCACCTGAGGCCTGAGCGTTGCTGGCTCCAGCATCGACAGCGCCAAACACCCCCGGAAGTCGGGCAGTTGCTGAGGTGCCGCAGTCGCTGGGGTGGTTGGCGCCTGCCGCATCGAGCACGGCGACCGCCCGACCGCCGGATACACAGCCGCTCCCTTCGCGAGCTCGGGTCGGCCGGAGGCGTCCGGCGGGACTTGGTCGGAGGCCGGGAGCAGTGACCCCGGGCCACCACGGGGTGGCTGTCCGTCGGCAGGAGGTGTGGCGGGCGCACGGCATGACGCACCGTCAGGTGCTAGTCCTCCGGGTCCCAGGCCACGAGGAGGTCGAAGAGGCGTCGATCGCCGTCGAGTTTCACGGAGTCCACCGGTATGCGGCCGTACATGGCCAGGACCAGCTCGTCGGCCGTGCCCCGGGCGGAGGCGTCGGCTGCGTTCGGGTCGTCATCGTCATCGTCATCGGCAGCGGTGCCGGGTTCCGGGAGCCGGGCGGTTCGTGCGCCGTCCGCGGAGAGCCACAGGCGCCAGGAGCGGCCCTCGGCGCGCAGGCAGAGCGCGGCCGTTCCCTCAACGCATAGCGTGCGCTCCAGCCCGACGGGACGCCAGAGCAGGCCCGACAGGACACCGGAGCAGGAGTGAGCCGAACCGATCAAAGGCCGATGCACCCGCTCAAGTCGTGCGTTGTGCCAGCTCAGCTCGCCTTCCCCTGTGGTTCGGCCGGTAGGCTGAACTGATCATTCCAGAAGAAGGGCCACGGCTTCACGGTGACCGAGTTCCGCCCCCACACCCTGTTTTCCTTCGGCACGCTGTTGGACGAGCGGGTCCAGACCGCTCTCTTCGGCCAACCCGTGCCCAGCTCCGCGGCATCGCTGGCCGGCCACACGACCAGGCCCCTGCCGATCACCGACCCGTCAGTGATCGCCACCAGCGGCATCGACGTACACCTGACCCTGGAGCGAAAGCTCGGAGCCACGGTCGAGGGCGCCGTCCTGCACCTCACTGAGCGAGACCTCGCCGCCGCCGATGCCTACGAGGTGGACGACTACGTCCGCAGACGAGTGCTGCTTTCCTCTGGGGAGAGCGCCTGGGCGTACCTGGACGCGAATCCGCTCCGCCCGGCAGCGCGCGTCGTCATCGTGGGCGACAGCATCGCCTACGGACGCTGCGACCCACAGGGTGGCTGGGCCGCCCGCCTCGCGGCCACCCACATCGCCGAAAACGAGGCCGAACACCGGGTCTTCAACCTGGCCATCCCCGGCAGCACCCTGATCGACGTATGCGAGCAGACGCCCGCGCTCCTTGCCGCTCGCCGACCCGACACCATCCTCGTCGCCGCCGGCATCAATGACAGCGCCCTGTCGCTCGACCCGTCACAGGCCCGCCCCGATGGCCTTGCGCTCATCGCGGACAGCCTCGCTTCACTGGCCGGCACGGCCCAGAGCCACAACGCACGCCTCGTTGTCATGGGACCGACGTGGGTCGACGAGACGCGTACCCATGACTACGAGGGCCTGCGGTTCACCGAGGCCCGAGCGCAGGCCCTGCGCGAGTCCATACGGACTTGGTGTGCTCAGAACCACGTCGACCACCTCGACATGTGGGAGCCCCTGCACGGCAATACCGAACTGCTCGTGGACGGCCTGCACCCCACCCCCGAAGGACATCAGGTGCTGTCTCGGCATCTCGACGCCCTCAGCCGCTGAGCCCGGCAACGGGCGATTGAGCGAACGTCGAAGAGGCCCGGATCCACCGAGGATCCGGGCCTCTTCGTTGAGCAGCGGGGGCGGGATCCGCACCTAGCTCGTACCGGTGATCATCGGCCGTCGGCCATCGGCCTAGTACGAGTCGTGGCTCTGCCAGAACGACCAGGCGCCGCAGGGGCTGCCGTACCGCTCGTTCATGTAGTTCAGGCCCCACTTGATCTGGGTGGCCGGGTTGGTCTGCCAATCCGAGCCCACGGAGCTCATCTTGGAGCCGGGCAGCGCTTGGACGAGTCCGTAGGCAGTGCCGTTGGTGGCCTGGTAGTTCCAGCTCGACTCGTTGTTCACGATGTTGCTGAAGCACTGGAACTGGTCGGCGGGGATGATCTGACGTGCGATCGCCTGCACGTCGGAGATCGAGTACGAGCTCTGGACCTGGAAGGTGCTCCGGCTCGCCGAGCGGCTGGCGGTCTGGGTCTCCAGATCGCGGGCCTTGGCGTCCTTGTCTGCCTTGTCCTTGTCTGCCTTGGTTTTGTCGGCGGCGCTCTTCTTGGCCTTGGCGTCCTGGGCGGCTCGCAGGCGCGCCGCCTCTTCGGCGGACTTCTTCGCCGAGGCACTGGCCTGCGCCGACTGGGCGTCCGCCTGTTGCGTCAGGGATGCGGTCTGCACCTGGGCCTGCTGGCCGGCGGGTATGTCCGCGAGGAGCGTGCCATCGGCCGCGGCGGCCTCGAAGTTGTCGTTCGAAGTGGCAGCGGGGCCCGCCGCGGCGACGCCGACCACGGCGCCAACGGTGGTGACCGCAGTGGCAGACGCCACCGCGAATCCCCGGACCGAGATCCGGCTCACACGGTTTCCTTCCAGCTGTGTGCGCACGGTGACCTCGCGGACGCGATCGTGCCCCTGGCTTTCTCCTCCCAACTGCTGGTCACGGGAAGAACTGGCCCGATGGGCAACTCCCTTGCGGGAGACGCCACGTAGCGCTCGGGCGGCATGTGGCTCACCGATTGAGTTGCGCGGATCTCGGGGTGCCGTATGCGGGGCCTGACGGATGCAAGAGTCTGCTGGAAGTCGCCGCGAGGCAATTCCCCGCGGCGTGTGAAACCTCACACCCCATTTACCCCACCCGTTTCTCCCGTCGCCTATCCAAGGAGGAGTCGTCCGGCTATAGTCCCCGCGCCTACCCGACGGCGCCAACTGCCAGGTGCTGGTTGAGAACTGAAAGCGCTCCGGGATTTTGGTCGCGCGCGTCGCTAACGGCGCGGAGTCGGGGCGTTAGCGACACGTTGGCGGCTGGTGAAAGGGTCGGCACGGCGTCACAGACGCCGGTGAGTCACGTACGACACCGACTGGGGGCGTGTCAGTTGAGGTTTCCTTCCATGCCGCTGTAGAGCTCGGTGGCCTCGCAGAAGGCGAGACCGAGGTGTTCCGCCGTACCCATCGCCTCGTCGATCTTCCGTACGTCGAGGGCCGCCTCGCACTTCAACTCGTGACCGTGCCGGCCCAGTTGGGCGCGAGCGCCGGGTGTGGCACACCGCGCCCCCGCCGAACCGACCGGACGTGGAGCCTCCGGCGGGGCTGACGGCGTCATGGCGTCCCGGGCGGTGCGTTACAGCAACCCCCCGAGCGGCAGGACGCGTTCGGCGAGGCGGCCGCGGAGTCTTCCGCCGGTGGTGTCGGCTTCGGCGAGCCAGTCGGCGGCGACCAGCAGCTCGACGTGCTCGGCGACCCGGTCGGGGAGCAGGGTGCAGAACGTGGCGGGTCCGTTCAGGGGCATTCCGTCGTCCTCGGGGCGTCCGAGCCGTCCGTCGGGGCTGGTGTGGGCGGCCGTGTACACGGCGAGGAGCCGGGTGGTGGCGCCGAGCTTCTTCTTGCGGAGCTTCCGGTCGCCCACCGCCTTCTGGGCCCAGCCGGAGAGCTTCGAGCGGGTGGTCTTGCCGAAGGCGAACGGGCGGGGCCGCTCGGGCAGCAAGGCGGGGACGGTGATGGCGGTGGGGCTTTCGGGCTGGGAGGCCAGCGCGTCGGCGACCGTGCCGGGCAGGCGCAGCCAGTCGGCCGCGACCAGTTGGTCCAGCACGTGCTCGGCATCGCCTTGCAGCCAGCCGGTGAGGTCCTGGCCGGTGACGTTCCCGGTGCCGGCGCGCGCGGCTCGCAGGGTGAGCATGAGCACCGCGAGGCGGACCTCGGCCTCGGGGCGCGGGGCGTGGGCTTCGACGTACTCCAGCACGCTGCGGGCGTGCGCGGCCTGTTTCTGGGTCAGCAACCGCTGCACTACCGGCTCGTCGCCGTTTCCCGTGTTGCCGATGATCCGGCCGTCGCGGTTGTTCTGCATTTCCCGGGTGGTCTCCGCGGCCTTCTCGGCGCGCCTCGCTTCGTCGCGCAGGGAGCCGTCGCCACTGACGTCGGCCCAGAGGGCGAACGCTCGGGCCTTGCGCTCGTGGAGCTCGGCGAGGAGGGCGGGGTCGGGTTCGGCGCGCTGCTGATAGGCGCGGAACGCGTCACCCAGCTCGATGAGTTCGACCCGCAGGACGTCGGGCTGGAGGTCGTGCGGCACGGTCCGCTGCGCGATCTTCCCCCACTGCTTCCCCCGCCCGGACGCCGCGGCCGGCGTGGCGGCGCGGGCACGCGGGACCGGGGTTGGCCCGGTGGCCGGGGAGGACGACGTGCCGCCGGCGGGGGAGGGGCGGTGGTCGGAGAACAGCGCGGCCACACTGTCAACGGCTCTCGCCGTGTTGTCCGTCGGCTCCGGCTCCCGGGCCGCCCCACTGGTGGCCTGGCCCTGCCGAGCGGGTGGCGGAGCGGTGTCCAGGGCGCGGCAGTCGGGAATGGCGGCCGCGCAGCGCGCGCACATCTCCGCAATCCGCCACAGCCGCCCCGTACGGTCCGCGTACACCGTCAGGACCACCGGGCCCCCGCACCGCACCGTCCCCGCCACCGGCCGTGCCCCGCCCCGCCGTCCGGCGTCGGGGTCGGGCGTGTGCCAGGCGCAGTCAGCGGCGCGGCAGGCACACCACGCCTCACCCCGCGGACCGCCGCCCGCGCGGATGCGGGCCAGGTGCGCGTTGACGTGGCCGACCGCGGCCTTGCGCCCGGCAGCGGCGCCGTCGGGGAAGCGCTGATCGGCGCAGGCGGGGCGGGAGCAGGAAAGTCTTACCGTGCCGGCGGAAGGGCGCCCGTAGGGGTCCAGACGCACCGTCCACACCCGCCCCGCGACGCGCTCCTCCTGCCGTGCGCCGGCCTCCACCGTCATGTGCGTACTCCCAGCGTTACTTGATGGGTTGCCCCGGGCGGTCCCCATCATCGGGGATGGAGCCGAGCATCTCCGGGCGAAACGGAACTTCGGCCCCAGCGTGTCCCCCACCCGGGGATATCCGGCACCACATGACGAACTGTGTTATTGGCCGCCCGCTTCGGCTGAGTTCCATAACCAGCGGCGTCGTGCGTCGGCGGGTCGGGCGGCCGACGGCCGCAGGGGTAGTTACGGTGAATTAATTAATGTATTGTTAGTGATTATGGATGGGATGACACCGCCCACGGAGGACGCGGCCGAGCTTGCGGCGGCGCTCCGGCTGAGCGTGGGCCGTATCGCCCGGAAGGTGCGGGCGGCCAAGAGTGTGGTGGGGGACCTGGCTCTGTCGGAGGCGTCTGTGCTGGCTCGCCTTGACTCGTACGGCCCTGACTCTCCGGGGGCACTCGCCGAACTGGAGGGGGTACGTCCGCAGGCCATGGCGACCACGCTGGCCGCGTTGGAGGAGCGCGGTCTTGTGAGCCGCGGGCGACACGCCAGCGACCGTCGCCGCGCGGTCATCACGGTTACGGACGCGGGCCGCAGGATGACGGCCGACCGGCGCTCCGTATCCGTGCAGCGGATGGCCGCCGCCATCGACGAGGAGTTCACCCCCGCGGAGCGACGCGAACTCCTCGCGCTGCTTGCGCTGCTCGACCGGCTCGGGGAGCGACTGTGAACGCCCGGCGCCCGTCCGGGGCCGCCGAGCCCGTCCCGGGCGGGCGCTACAAGTGGGTCGCGCTGTCCAACACCACGATGGGCGTGCTGATCGCCACCATAGACAGCTCGATCGTGATCATCTCCCTGCCCGCCATCTTCCGCGGCATCGGCCTGGACCCGCTCGCCCCCGGGAACATCGGTTACCTGCTCTGGATGATGCTGGGCTACATCCTGGTCTCCGCGGTGCTCGTGGTCGCGCTCGGCCGCCTTGGCGACATGTTCGGCCGGGTTCGGATGTACAACGTGGGCTTCGCGATCTTCTCGTGCGCCTCACTCGCCCTGTCGCTCGATCCACTGAAAGGCGGCGCCGGAGCCCTCTGGCTGATCGGCTTCCGGGTCGTACAGGCCGTGGGCGGGGCCATGTTGACCGCGAACTCGGCGGCGATCCTCACCGATGCGTTCCCGGCCGAACAGCGCGGTATGGCGCTGGGCATCAACCAGATCACCGCGCTGGCTGGGCAGTTCCTCGGGCTGCTCGCCGGTGGTCTGCTCGCCGCCATCGACTGGCGCGCGGTGTTCTGGGTCAGCGTGCCGATCGGGGTGGTCGGCACCTTCTGGTCGTACCGCAGCCTGCGCGAGATCGGCTCCCGCAAGCCGGGCCGCATCGACTGGATCGGCAATCTCACCTTCAGCGCGGGCGCCGGTGCGCTCCTTGCCGCGATCACCTACGGCATCCAGCCCTACGGCGGCCGGTCGACCGGCTGGACCAACCCCTGGGTGCTCGGCGGGCTGGGCGTCGGGGTCGCGCTGCTCGCCGCGTTCTGTATCGCGGAGACGCGCATCGCCGAGCCGATGTTCCAACTCGGCCTGTTCCGTATCCGTGCGTTCGCCGCCGGAAACCTGGCCTCGCTCCTGACCTCGATCGCCCGTGGCGGCATGCAGTTCATGCTGATCATCTGGTTGCAGGGCATCTGGCTGCCGCTGCACGGCTACGACTTCGAACGCACGCCGCTGTGGGCCGGCATCTTCATGCTGCCGCTGACCGTCGGCTTCCTCATCGGGGGACCGACCTCCGGCTATCTGTCGGACCGCTTCGGCGCACGGCTGTTCTCCACCACCGGGCTGCTCCTCGTGGCCGCCGCGTTCGTCGGTCTGCTCGCCCTGCCGGTCGACTTCCCCTACCCGGCCTTCGCGGCCCTGTTGTTGCTCAGTGGTCTCGGCCAGGGAATGTTCTCCGCCCCGAACACCTCGGCGATCATGGGCAGTGTGCCGCCCGAGCAGCGCGGAGCGGCCTCCGGCATGCGCTCGACGTTCCAGAACTCGGGTACGGCACTGTCGATCGGGCTGTTCTTCTCGCTGATGATCTCCGGTCTCGCCGGGTCGCTTCCGCACGCGCTGAACAGCGGCTTGCAGGCCCAGGGCGTGCCCGCGAGCACCGCCGCGCAGGTGGCGGGACTGCCGCCGGTGAGCACGCTGTTCGCCACGTTCCTCGGCAACAACCCCATCAGCCACCTGCTCGGCCCCAGTGGCGTACTGCACACACTGCCCGCCCACAACGTGCAGACCCTGACCGGGACGCGCTTCTTCCCCCAGCTCGTCTCCGGGCCCTTCCACCAGGGGCTCGTCACGGTCTTCACCGTCGCCGCGGTGATGGCCCTGGTCGGCGCGGCAGCCTCGGCGCTGCGCGGCCGTCACGACAAGGCGGGATCGGACCGGCCGACCGACTCGGTGAAAGGCCGCCAACCCTCGCGGAAAGCGCCCTCCTCGTGAGCGCTGTCCGCCCCGGGGCGGACACCCGCAACCCGCTCTGCGAGCAGGGTGAACCGGTGGCTCAGGCGCGGGACTTGAGAGGTGGGGCGATCAGCTCTTCAGCGTGTAGAAGTGGATGGGTGTATTCGGCTTGAAGCCGATGCGGGGGTACACGGGCGCTCCGGCGGCGGTGGCGTGCAGGGTCGCGCGGGTCAGGCCGGTGGCCCGGGCTCCCTCGTAGAGGGCCTTCCTCGTCACCGCCTCGCCGTAGCCCCTGCGCTGCCACTGTGGGGCTGTGGCGACGAGTACGACGAAGAGGCGTCCCGCTGTCTCCACTGTTGCGGCGCACGCCACCGGAACGTCGCCCCGCATGGCCAGATAGGCGTGCACATCGCTCTTCCACAGCGGGGAGCCGACGAGTCCGTCGCGGCCGTCCTCCAACGGAAAGCCGTACGCACGCGAGTTGAGGTCCGCGTACGCCTGGAGCTGTTCGTCGGTGCTCACGCGCGCGAAGGTCAGTTCGGGATGGGCGGGTTCGGGGAGCGGGAGCAGGTCTCCGGCCATGCCGGTGCCGGGGAAGGCGTACTCGAGCCCCGCCCGCCCGGCCGCTCCCGCCAGCGCGGCACGCGCCCCCGCACCGAGGAGGTCCTCAAAGATCCAGAGGTAGCCCGGATGCTTCTTCGAGCGCATGATGTCCGCCGCCTCACCCAGGCGCCGCTCGGCGAGCCCCGCATCCGCGTCGACGTCGGTCAAAGTGAGGCAGTTCCAGAACGCGAAGCGGCAGTCGGCCCAACGCACGGCGATCCCACTCAAGTCCCTTACGTCCGCGCCCGCGTCACGGTCGCGCACCATGGCGCGCCAGGCCACGGCCAGCTGCTCCATCGATTCGATCGCATCCGAGGAATCCTGCACCGAGAGCTCCTTGGCTTGTCGAAGTCCGACCCAGGTACGTTGTGTGCCACGCGCTTGCCATCGATTGCCCGACGGGTGCTGCCCGACCAGCACGCGCAGCAGGCCGGACGCCGAGCGCCCCGCCCAGTCGGCCGAGCAGCATCTCGTCCATGGGTAGAGCATCCCGGCCCACCCCGTCCCGCGTCACCCATACCGGCAGGCTCCGAAGGGTTGCCCCGGCTTGAAGCGGCCAAGGGAGCCGGCGGGAGGACCGACGCCCCGGGCGATAGGCGGCCGAGTGAGTGTCAGACGGGTTTCCCTTTGGGGCTGTTGGTGGGGATGGCCGGAAGGTGAGCGGTGCGCGGAGCGCGGTTTCGGGCATGGTGATGGGGTGAAGAGGCTCAAGAGCGCTGTAGCAGTGCTCGTGTTCGCTGTTGTGGGTGCCGCGTCGTCCTGGACGTCAGCCTCCGCTTCCGCCCCGGTCCCGGTGCGAGCCGCAGCCGTACCGGCGGACGCGGCCGCGGTATCGGAGGTGGTCGCGCCTGGAGTCGGATACCGGGCGTTCACTGTGCGCACGTCGCACGGCAGCGCCCGGGTGCATGTGCTGACGGTGGATCTGGGCCGTCGGGGAGTGCAGGCCGGCCTGCTGTACGCAGGGGGTGTGGCCGCGCGCGAGAAGGTGTCCGTGATGGCTGCGCGACAGAGGGCGGTGGCTGCTGTCAACGGCGACTTCTTCGACATCGAGGAGTCGCAGCATCCCGGCGTGCAGGCGACCGGCGCGACCTCCGGTCCGGCGGTGCGGGATGGCGGGCCGCTGAAGGCCGCGGTCCCCGACGGGCAGCGATTCGGCTGGCCCCTGCCTCGGGGCGGCTCCACCGAAGACGTCTTCGGGGTCGGCGTCGACGGCATCGCCCGAACCGGCCGACTGACCCTGCGGGGCCACATCCGCACCGCCGCCCACGGGACCTTGCCCCTCGGTGGCCTCAACCAGTACGCCCTCCCCGTCGGTTCCATCGGGGCCTTCACCCCGCGCTGGGGTGCAACGTCCCGCGCCCGCGCCGTCTGCGGTACCGACGACGTCCGGGCCGCGCCCTGCACCCGGGACGCCTACGAGGTCACGGTCCGGCACGGAGTGGTCCGTTCCGTCTCGTCGACACCCGGGTCCGGGCGGATCCCGGAGGGCAGCGTCGTTCTGCTGGGCCGCGAGGCCGGAGCGAAAGCCCTGCGCGCACTGAAACCGGGGACGGCCGTGAAGGTGGACTACCGCCTTGTCTCCAGCGGCCGCGCATCGTTCGCCTTCGCTCTCGGCGCCCACCCGATCGTCGTGAGCGGCCGGCCGTTCCCCGGTCTGGACACGGTGGTTGCCGAACCGCGTTCGGCCATCGGGATCGCGCGGGGCGGCCACGTGATGCGCCTCCTGTCGACGGACGGCCGTGAAGGAACGTCCAGCGGGCTGACCGTGAGCGAGCTCGCCCGTCTTCTGGCCACCTTGGGGTGCGATGTGGGCGCCTACCTGGACGGCGGCGGATCCGCCACCTTGGCGACCCGGGACCACACCGGCCACCTCGTGGTGCGCAACGCCCTTGACCATGGCGAGGAACGCGCAGTCTCCAACGGCGTTGCCGTGTACTCCCGTTGAGACACCGGGGGTGTTGAGGGCAACCCCACGGGCAACTCGGCGGCGGGGGTGACAGCAGGGCGGCTTCCAAACGTCCCGCTGTCGTGGTCGGCTGCGGCGCCAATCGTCCGGCATCGGCCTGGTCCCGGCCGTAACGTGCCGATTTCGCGGAGACGTCCGTAATCGGCGCCGGTTGGACTTGTCAACCAAGCCCTGCGTTAGGATCGGCATCTTTCCGTAAATTCCAGGAGTGAAGCCACTGTGAGCGAGCAGCCGCAGCCGCCCATCCAGCCGCCCGGTCATGGCCACCCGAACCAGAATCCCGGCGCGACCGGCCAGGCAGGTCCCTACGGCCACCCGCGGGGTGGTTACCAGCAGGCGCCGGGGTATGCGCCTCCGCCCGGCTTCTATACGGGCGACCCCAATGCGCCCTACGGCTACGACCCTTACGGCCGCCCGTACTCGGACAAGTCGAAGATCGTCGCGGGAATCCTTCAGCTCACCCTGGGCTCGCTGGGTATCGGCCGGTTCTATGTCGGTTCGGTCGGTGTGGGCATCGCTCAGCTGCTCACCTGTGGCGGGCTCGGGGTCTGGGCGCTGATCGACGGGATCATGTATCTCGTCGGCGACGACTGCACGGACGACCGGGGCCGGATCCTGCGTGGCTGACTCGGTCCGGTCGGTGTCGGCGCGGAGCCGCCTGGCCCGGCATCCCGCGGTGGCACCCCTGACGGTGCTCGTCGTCGGCGTCGCAGGGGCCTGGTACTTGTGGGGCACTGACCCGCACGAAGGCGGACACCTGCTGCCCGCCTGCCCGTTCCGGCTCGTCACCGGACTGCTCTGCCCGGCCTGCGGCGGCACCCGCATGACGTACGACCTGATGCACGGTCACCTCGCCGAAGCCTGGCTGGACAACCGGGCCCTGCTGCTCGCCGCCCCGTTCGCGCTGGCCCTGTGGGGCCGCTGGACGTTGGAGGGGCTGAGGGGTCGGTCGTGGAGACCGGAGATCGCTCCGGCCCTCCACGTGCTGATCCTGCTCGCGGCGGTGGCCTGGGCGGTGCTGCGCAACGTCACTTGAGATGCCGCGGTCGGGAATCGATCACGGAAGAGGAGCCGTCGCTCCGAGCCGCTTCCGCTCCCGCTTGCCGCGCTCGTGTCCTTATGCGCCTTATATGCGGGTTATGATCGTTATGCATAGGGGGGACGGCCCACGGCTGCTCGTGGCCGCCGTGATCGAGTCAGTTGCGCGATGAGCGAGGTTCCTCCCTGGGCCGTCCGGGCAGTCCGCCCGGCTTGTCACACTTCTTCCCAGGAGCACCACCATGACCGTCCCCGCCGGCCCCGCCGCTCCCTTCGGCTACGACCCCCAGGGCCGTCCGTACTCGGACAAGTCGAAGATCGTCGCCGGAATCCTCCAGCTCTTCCTCGGCACGCTCGGCATAGGCCGGTTCTATGTCGGTTCGGTCGGTGTGGGTATCGCTTAGCTGCTCACCTGTGGCGGGCTCGGGTTCTGGGCGCTGATCGACGGGATCATCTACCTCGTCAGCAACGACCGCACCGACAAGGAGGGCCGCGTGCTGCGCGGCTGATGCCGTGTGGGCCGCCCGTCGGCCCCTGCGCCCGAGAGCCCCGACGACGCGGGGCCCTGTCGGAATCCGCCCTGTTGGATCTCATCCAGCGGGGCGGATCGCTGTGCTGAGTGAGGTGCGCGTCCGGGCGCGGCGCCGGGCCTGAGTCTTCGACCGTGGGTGTGACCAGTGGTCTCGTATGGTGGTGCCGCCGGTGAGGAATCCGGGGGATCGGAGTGGAAGCGGGGCTGACCGGGGGGTATCCGTTTACCGCCACTCGGCAACCAACCAGCCAGACTTTCCACGGCACTTGAGCGCCGCGTCACCTGCCCCCGGAACTGCCCTCACGATCGGGTCTTGAGGCCGTCCAGGATGAGGTCGAGCAGACGCTCGGCTCGTCCGCGTTGTTCGGGTTTGGCCGAGGTGAGGGCGATGCCTTCGAGGGCGGCGCTCATGTCGGCGGGGCTGATGTCGGTGCGGATCGTCCCGGCGGCCGCACACGCGTCCATGAGGGTGGTGATGGCGGCCTGGACCATGTCCCGGCTGTGGCCGTAGGGACTGTTTCCCTTGGCCGCGATGGCGCGCAAGGCATCGACCATGCCAGCCTTGGTCGTGACGTAGTCCAGGAAGAGGCGTGTCCAGTCGTGCAGGGCTTCGTAGGGCGGCTTTTGCGTGAGCAGGCCGGGCGCCGCGTCGCACAGCTGGGCCACCTCGTTGCGGTAGACCGCCTCGATCAGGGCCTCCCGGGTGGGGAAGTTGCGGTACAGGGTCGCGCTGCCCACGCCCGCCTCCTTGGCGATGTGCTCCAGGTGCGCGTCCAGCCCCTCCTCGGTCAACACGCGCACCGCGGCCGCGAGGATCTTGTCTCTGTTGCGCCGTGCGTCGGCTCGCAACGGGCGTTGTGCACTGCCGGCCATCAGCGGTCGCCACTCTCCTCTTCGTTTCCCTCTCACCTTGCTAAGTGGGGGAGCATCCACTTAGCTTTGACGTAAGTGGTGGCGCCCCCACTTTTATCGTAGGTCATGACCTGACCTGCGTTCATCCACCTTGGAGGGACATTGATCATGTCGGGTGTCGAGGGCAAGGTCGTAGCGATCACAGGTGCCAGCAGTGGTATCGGAGCGGCGACGGCGGCCTACCTCGCGGAGAAAGGTGCCCGGCTCGTGCTCGGGGCCCGGCGGGAGGATCGGCTGAACGCGGTGGTGGACCAGATCACGGCGCGGGGCGGCTCAGCCGTCGGCGCCGTCATCGACGTGACGCGCCGAGAGGATCTCAAGCGCCTGACGGACACGGCGGTCGACCAGTTCGGCCGACTCGATGTCCTGGTCTCCAACGCCGGCACGATGGCGGTGTCACCGTTCGACGAGCTGCGTCAGGACGACTGGGACGCCATGGTCGCCACCCATGTCACCGGCTTGCTGAACGGCATCGCGGCGGCACTTCCCATCTTTCGGCGGCAGCGCTCCGGCCAGTTCGTCAACGTCGCCTCCACCGCGGCCTACGTCGTGAAATCCCCGCAGGGCGTCTACGCGGCCACCAAGACGGCGGTGAAGGTGCTGACCGAGGGGCTGCGGCAGGAGTCGGGACCTCACCTGCGTGTCACCCTCGTCTCACCGGGGTTCACCAACACCGAAGGCGTGGGCAAGGGAGGGAGCCCCGAAGCGGCGGCGGCGATCGCCCAACAGCGCGACGAGATCGCCATCCCGCCCTCCGCCATCGCATCCGCGATCGGCTACGCGATCGAGCAGCCCGCCGGCATCGACATCAGTGAGATCGTCGTCCGGCCCACTGCGCAAGCCTGACATCCGGAAACGTCCGCCACGGAGCGGCCGCCCCCAGAAGTCGAAGCCGCGTGCCCGAGTTCCTCTGCCCCACGGGCTCGTCGCCATCGTCCTCGCACGCCGTACGACGGCCAGGAGGGCGGGCGGCCGCTTCAGCTGCCGTTGATGTCCGCCGTGCGCATGCTGCTGACCGCGTCACCGACGCTGTCGCGGTACAGCCCCAGCTTGGGGTGCTGGACGACGGTGGCTCCCTCGTTCATCGGGAAGTTGTGCGTCTCGGCGTTCGGGAAGCGCTGGTCCGCAAGGACGTTGATCTCGTCGATGCCGCCGTTGCTGCCCTTGGCGCCGTTGGGGTCGACATCGAGTACCGCGTAGACGGTGCGCCCCGCGTAGACCGGCATGGCGGGGGCGCCACCCAGACCGCTGGGCACGAGCGGGTGGATGTTGTGGGAGCGGTCCGCGCCGTTCTTCGAGCCGAGGTCGACCCTGGGGTAGTACGAGGAGAGGCCGCAGGCGGCCTTGCCGCGATTGGTCACGGCGATGACGTACTGGTCCGGGTTCGAGTCGAGCTCCTTCGTGCTGATCGAGAGCTGCCCGGCTGTGCACAGGTGCTTGTAGGCGTAGGAGTCGCTGGTGGCGTCCTTTCCGCCCGTCTTCGTGCCGGCGGTTCCGGACGCGTTGGTTGCGGAGGCGGATCCGCTTGCGCCGCCGGCCTTGGGGCCGCCGGAGCCACCGGGGCCGGGCGTCGCTGTGGCAGTCGCGGTGCCCGGGCTCGCGCCGCCGCTGGAAGGGCTTGCGGCCGCGTTGTCCGAGCCGCCTCCGCAGGCGGCCAGGGCCAGCGCCGCGCCGGTGGTGACGAGAGCGAGCGAGATCGTACGACGACGAACAGTCATGCTGGATTCTCCGTTTCGGTCTGTGTGTGACTCCACCGGACATCGGCACGCCCCGGCCGGACTCCGTGCGGTGCGCAGCTATTGCTGCACACCTCTGTACACGGGACACGAGGAAGCCGGGTTGCCCGGCCGATGTCACAACTGCCAGGACGGGCCGGTGACTTGAACCGGACACTCCGGATGGCGGAGGCGCGTGGTGTCCGAACGCCACGCCCTGGTGCGGCCCGTACGGGGCGCATACGAGGCCTTGCGGGCGACCGGCCCAGCCACAGCAACTGACGGTGTGTCAGTACTGGCGCAATGACGGCCACAGCACGGACCACGGTCGGTGCGCGCCAGTGCACAGCACCACCTCCCCGTGCTGTTCCTGGTTGTTGATGCCGAGGCCGTTGTCGGTGCGTGTGACGGTGTGGCAGTCGCTGAAGGGTTGTTCCAGGCGGTGTTGTCCGTCGGCCTGTTCGACGAGGAGGACGGGGCCGTCGGCACTGTCGGGGGGTGGGCCCCACTCGTAAAGGCTCATGTGGCCGGAGTACGCGGTGGGCAGGCCGTAGGCGGGGCCGTAACGGGCGAGGGCGCCCGCCTCGCCGTAGTTCGAAGTGAGCAGCGTGGCGTGGGTGCGCTGAGCGGTGGGGATCGACGTCCAGGCGGCTGCGACGGCACGCGTGAATCGGGGCCAGCCCACCTGCTCGCCCTGGTCGATGTCGACGGCGTTGGTCACCGCGACTGCAGAGACCGGCAGTACTGGCAGGGCGGCCAGGGCGCTGGTGGCCGCCGCCACGAGAAGGAGGGGCGCGAGGGTGCGCCAGGACCGGCGGGCTCGGCGTACGACGGGCTCGCAGCCGGCCGCCGTCACGGCGAGCAGGAGCGGGAGCGGGTAGTAGGGCTTGCCGCCGCCGACGAGCACCAGGACGCAGAGCACCGGGTAGGCGAGGGCGACTGGCCGGGCCCAGCGCAGCTCGTCGTCGCGGAGCAGCCGGCGCAGGCCCACTATCGCGACCGGAACGAGGATCGGGGAGAACTGGAGCAGTTGGAGGGGCACGAACAGCAGCCGTCCCGACACGCCGTCGACGTGGCTGAGGACGCGGGCCACCTTCACCTCGGGCCAGCCGTGCGTGGCCTGCCACCAGAGAGTGGGTGCGCTGATGAGGAGCGCGAGGAACAGCGCCAGCAGGGGTCCGAGCAGCAGCCGTGCGTCCCAGGGGCCGGGGCGCCGCGTGGCCTCGCGCCAGGGGCGGGCTGCCAGCAGGCCCACCAACAGTGCGAGGAGCAGCGAGAGGACGAGCTGCTTGTTCAGCAGCGTCGTCCCGATCGCCGCACCCAGGGCCGGCCACCAGCGGCTGTCGCGGGTCCGCAGCAGCCGCAGCGTCAGGAGCAGGACGCCCAGTTCGGCGGTCAGATCGAAGGTGCTGGTGGACAGCAAGTGGCCAATGGCCAGGACGTATCCCGAGCAGGCACAGCACCCGGCGGCGAAAGCCTGCGCGCCGCGGCCGGCTCCCAGCTCCCGGGCCAGCAGGGCGGTCAGCGCCACGGAGCATGCGGAGAGCAGTGCGGGTACGACCCGCAGACCTGTTGGGCTCGCGCCGAAGACGGCGGTGCCGGCCCGGGCGAGCAACGGGGTCAGCGGAGGCTGGTCGACGTAGCCCCAGGCCGGATGCCGGCCGGTGAGCAGGAAGTAGAGCTCGTCGCGGTGGAAGCCGTATCGCCCGGACAGTGCGACGAGCACGGCGAAGAGAACAGCCGCCACCAACGCGACCGGCCGTGCCGCGAACGAGTGCAGACCAAGCCGACCATCCCCCCGAATGTTCACCGCCGCAGTCTGGCAGCCCACGAGTGGCGCGGCCAAGGGGGACAAGAGCCGGGCCCCGCCCCCATTCCAAGACCGTTTACCGGGCGGCTCTATGGGCGTTGTGATCACAAGGCATGGGCCGTCGGGGGTGCCGCCTCTGGAGCAGGCCTCGACCCGATGTGGGCCGGCCGGGCCGCCGGGCGCAGCCACGCCGCGCCGTGCACGAACGCGTACGGTGTGGTGGTGGACATGGAGCGTGCCGTCACTCTCAACATCTGGGGCCGGGGCCCGGCTTGGCGCCGTCGGCTGCCCCTGGTCAGGGCCGAGCTCGTACGGCTCGCTCCCGACCTGGTCGGTCTGCAGGAGGTGTGGCGCAGGGGCTCGCGGTGCCAGGCGGAGCGGATCGCCGATGCCCTGGGCCATCACGTGACCTACGCGCCGGCCTGCTCGGCGCGCACCCGTGCCACCCAGGGCAATGCGCTGCTCAGCCGGGCGCCCGTCACACGGTACGAGGTGCTCCCGCTGCCGACTCCGGGTGTCGAGCCCCGGTCGGTGCTGTGCGCCGAGGTGGGTTCGACCACCGTGCTCGTCACGCATTTGACCTGGGAATGGGAGCACGCGCACATCAGGCAACAGCAGGTGCGGTTCCTCGCGGAACTCGTGGCGGGGCACGGGGGACGCGACGTCGTCCTCCTGGCCGACCTCAACGCGGCCCCGGACACAGCCGAGATCCGATGGCTGACCAGCCGCATGGAGGACGCGTGGGCGCGCGGCGGCCGCGGCTCGGGCCACACGTACACACCCGTCAACGTGCATGCGCGCAAAGCCCGCGAACCGGCGCGACGTATCGACTACATCCTCACGGCCGGACTCCGGGCAGCGCACGCCGAGTTGGCGTTCACCACCCCGTACCTCACCGCACGCGGCCCATTGTGGCCTTCCGACCATTTCGGCGTGGTCTGCGACCTCGCGTCCGGCCCGCACCCGTCGCCGGACAGGACAGCGCCAACCGAACGCTGAGGAGCGGGGAGCAACCGCGGCTTCGAGGCGATCGCTTTTCCTCGCCTGCCGAGTCATCCAGCCGGCCGTCCACCCCAGTGCCTCAATTCCCTTACAGGCAGCCGGAGTTGACGATTCGTCGGGGGTGTGGGTCCGGCGTCGGTGACATGTCGGGGGCTGTCGGTCCGATGTAGGTGAGGTCTGGCACCTTTCGAGAGGTCCTGCCGGGTGCCCACCCGGCGATGGTTTGGGAAGGGGATCTCTCATGCATGACGTAGTGATCGTGGGCGCCGGCCCGGTCGGTCTGTTCCTCGCCTGCGAGCTCGGCCTCGCGGGCTGCTCCGTCCTGGTACTCGAACGGGAACCGGAGCCCTGCTCCCCGGTCAAGACGAAGCCGTTCGGGATGAGGGGCCTGTCCGTCGCGTCGGTCGAGTCGTTCTACCGCCGCGGGATGTTGCATCGGCTGCGGACGGCATCGGGTGCCGGAGACGACTTCGCCGCGGGCCACGACGGGCACGAGCCGTCACCCCTGCGGGGCGTGGGCCATTTCGCCGGCATGGTGCTCGATCCGGCCCAAGTCGATGTCGCCGCCCTGCCCTACCGGCTTCCCAGCCCGGCGATGGACGGCATGCTCACCTACCTCGATGCGGTCGAGTCGCTGCTGTCCGAGCGGGCGGCGAAGCTGGGCGTGGAGATCAGGCGCGGCGTCACGGTCTCGGCCATCTCCCAGGACGACGAGTGCGCGGTCGCGCGAGCCGACGGGCACGAGTACGCGGCGCGCTGGGTCGTCGGCTGCGACGGCGGACGCAGTGCGGTGCGCGGGCTCGCGGGCTTCGAATTCGTCGGCACAGAGCCGCAGTTCACCGGCTACCTGATGCTCGGCACCCTCGCCGATCCCGACAAGCTGAGCCCCGGGATCAACCTGACGCCGACGGGCACGTACATCCGGATGGCCACCGAAGGACACATCGGCATGATGGACTTCGACGGCGGCGCGTTCGACCGCTCGCGGCAGCCGACCCGTGATCATCTCCAGGCCGTGCTGCGCCGCGTATCCGGCACCGACGTGACGCTGAGCGACGTCCAACTCGCCTCCAGCTTCACCGATCGGGCCATGCAGACGACGACCTACCGGCGCGGACGTGTGCTGCTCGCGGGCGACGCCGCCCACATCCACTCGCCCCTCGGAGGCCAGGGACTCAACACCGGCATCGGCGACGCCATGAACCTGGGCTGGAAGCTCGCGGCGACCGTGCACGGGTACGCGCCGGACGGGCTGCTCGACACGTACACCCGCGAACGCCATCCGATCGGTGCCCGGGTGCTCGACTGGTCGCGCGCCCAGGTGGCGGTCATGAGCCCCGACCCGCATGCCCGGGCGATCCAAGGAGTGGTTCGCGACCTGCTCGGAACCCGTGACGGAACGACCTACGCGTTCGAGAGGCTGTCGGGATCGTCGATCCGCTACGACCTCGGCGGCGAGCATCCACTGGTCGGCCGCAACGCCCCGGACCTCTGCCTCGACAACGGCACCCGCCTCGGCGACCTGATGCAGGACGGACGAGGCGTCGCGCTCGATTTCAGCGCCGACCGTCGCCTGCACCGTCCGGCGATGGGTTGGGAGAGCCGGATACGGTACGCGGCCGGGCCGGCGGGGAACGACCTCGGATTGGGCGCCGTGCTCGTCCGACCCGACGGGGTGGTGGCCTGGACAGGAGATCGCACCCCTGATCCCGAATCCTTTGAGCGGGCAGCCAGGAATTGGCTCGGTAGCCCGGAAATCTAAAGCAGCAATTCCTCTCCGGCTGGTCTGCTGCCCCCTTTCCCCTCCTCGTCCGATGTCAAGGAGCACACATGACGATCACACTCCGCCCCGGAAGCACCGTGATGTTCGCCGGGGATTCGATCACCGACTGCCAGCGGCTGGCGAGCGAAGACGGTCTCGGGTTCGGCTACCCGCTGCGCGACGCGGGCGAGTGGGGGCTCCGGCACCCCGACCGGCCCGTGAACTGGCTGAACACCGGGATCGCGGGCCAGAAGGTGATGGACCGGGCGAAGCCCAGGTGGGCCGGTGGGCGGGACGACCGTGTTCAGAGTGGCGACGCCCACGGCGGCGGGTGACGAATTCGCTCGGGACCCACCTGCTGGTGGACGGTGCGGGCGCGGCGTGGGTCCGAGTTGCGGCGCCCGCCACTCGGTGATCCCCTCTCCACCAAGACGCCCCACCCGCCCTGACCCACCCGGCGCTTAGGTCACCGATGCCACCCGAATCCCGATGGATCCGCATCCGCCAGCAGCTGTGGCACCCGCCCCGCCCTCACGGGGAGCAGCCCCGCGAACGGGTCGTCGGTCCCCTGGAGCTCTTCTACGACCTGGTCATGGTCGTCCTCGTCGCGCAGGCCGCCCACCATCTGGCGGGTCAGCTGACGTGGCGCGGCCTCGGCGAGTACGCCGTCGTATTCACGTTGATCTGGATCGCGTGGCTCAACGGCACGCTTCATCACGAGCTGCACGGCCGCGATGACGTCCGAGGCCGCACGACGTTCCTGCTCCAGATCCTCGTCCTCGTGCCGCTCGGCGCGTTCATCCCGGGGGTGGGCGGCTCGCTCGGGGCCGCGTTCGCCGTGACGGCCGGGGTGCTCTTCGCGTTTCTGGCGGTTCTGTGGGCCCTGGCTTCCCGCGGCGACCGCCCCGAGTACCGCCGGCTGTCCCGCCCGTACGTTGCGGGAACCGCCGCTTGCGCCGTCCTCCTCGTGGCGAGCACGTCGCTGCCGCAGCGGGCCCGCCTGCCGGCCTGGGGTGCGCTCGACGTCCTCTACCTCGCCGGTCTCGCCGTCATGATGCACACCGCGACGTCTCCCTCCGCCCAACGGGCAGCTCTCGCCATCACGGATGCCGTCATCGAGCGGTTCGGACTGCTGATCATCATCGTCCTCGGCGAGACGGTGACCGGAGTCGTCGACGGGCTGACCGAGGAGCACGGGGTCGACGCCCGGACCCTGACCGTGGGTCTCGTCGCGGTCCTCGTCGGGTTCGGGGCGTGGTGGACGTATTTCGACTACGCGGGCCACCGTCCGCCCGTGGCCACCCGTGCCGCCGCCGTCCGCTGGCTGTTCGCCCATCTTCCGCTGACCGCGGCGATCGCCGCGATGGGCGCCGCGATGGTCAGCCTCGTCGAGCATGCCCACGACACACGCACCCCGGCCGCCACCGCATGGCTGTTGAGCGCCACCTGCGCGACCGTCCTGGCCATCACCATGGTGGTGGCCACCACTCTGCGCGCCTGGCGCGAGGACCGGGCCCTGTATCGCCCGCTCGCCCTCACCAGTGCCGCGGCCGCCGCTGTGAGCCTCGCCCTCGGTGCGGCCCGCCCGGCCCCCCTGCCACTCGGACTGGGGCTGCTCGTTCTGCTGGGCATCCCCTGGGGCGTGGCCGTCGCCCGGCGCACCAGCGCGTAGTGGGGCTCCGCCACGAAGAGCGAGAACTGATGGTTCGTCAGCGAGGACGGCCATCCGGCCGGCCGCCTTGTCGAACGCCGAGGCCTAGTAGCCGCCCAGGAGGGTCCGTACCCTGCGCAGGGTTTCCGGGCCGGCCGAGCTGTGTCAGCGCGACGGGTCGGCGGGGCGTCGTCCCCAGAGCAGCAGGACGCGGGTGGCCGGGTATCCCGATCGGCCGGACCGTCAAACCCTTGAGGCCGAACGGCGCCCGGTCGGGCGACCGCCTTCACGAAGCCCCAGCCCCGGCACCACCGGCCTGCGACGGACCAACCTCCGTACGGACAAGCGATGTGATCACTCGATCGTGAGTTCTTCCGGTCATGGATCGGGTGCGACGCGATCCTGGGGAGGGCGGCGCATGACGGCGCCGCTCCGGGCGTGATGTGGGTGGGGGGACGGATGGCGCGCGAAGCGGGACGACGCGGGGGCCTGGACGAGCAGGCGGTGTTGCTGGCGGCCGGGCTGGCCGATCTGGCGGTGAGCACACTGGGTGCGGCGCTGGGGACGGTGCGGGGGCTGCTGCGCCGCTCGGACGCCGCGGAGCTGGCGGCGCAGGCCGAGCACGATCTGATGGCGCGTGGGCGCCTGGTGGTTGACCGGTACGCGGCTGTCCCCCCGGCCCATCTGGAAATCCTCGCCCGCCATGCCCTGGCCCGGGCCGCCGATGACGTCTGACCGGTGGGAGCCGGCCGCGTTCAAGGCCCGCGTCGACGAGGTGGTGCACCGCTTCGTCGCCCAGGAGGCCGAGCAACTGTCGGCGATCGATGCCCTGTTGGGCCCGGTGGCCGGCCAGTTGGAGGCCGCGGTCGCCGACGGGAAACGGCTGCGCGCGGCGTTCTGCTACTGGGGCTGGCGCGCGGTGGGACAGCCGGACAGCGACGCGCTGGTGCGGGCGGCCGCCTCGATGGAGTTGGTGCATGCCGCCGCGGTGGTGCACGACGACCTCGTCGACGACAGTGCGCTGCGGCACGGCCGGCCCACGGCGCACATCGCGTTACGTGGTGCCGTACGCCGTCGGCCGCGTGCCGTCGCCGCCGCCAGGTCGCTCGCGATGCTGGTGGGGGACCTGCTGATGTCACTGGCCGGGCAGCTGTTCGCCACCAGTGGTCTGCCCGCCGCGTACCTGGCGCGAGCCCGCCCGTTGTGGTCGGTGCTCGCCCGGGAGCTGATCGCGGGGGAGTGCCTGGAGATCCTGCGTACCGGGGCCGATCCGGACACCACGGCGTCGCTGAAGGTGATCAGGTACAAGACCGCCAAGTACACGGTCGAGCAGCCCCTGTTGATCGGCGGAGCTCTGGCGGGGGCAGGCGAGCGGCTGCGCGTCGGCTACTCGGCGTACGGGCTTCCGCTGGGCGAGGCCTTCCAGCTCCGGGACGATCTGCTCGGCCTGTTCGGGGACCCGGGACGCACCGGCAAGGCCAACGCCGACGACGTACGCGGTCACCGGCCCACGGCCCTGCTCGCCGAGACCTGGCGGCTCGCGGCGGACGACGAGCGGAAGCGATTGGGCGCTCTCCTCGGCCGCCGTGACCCGGGGACGGACGGGTTGGACGAGATCCGCGAGCTGATGTGCCGGCTGAAGGCTCCCGACCGTATCGAAGCCATGATCACCGCGCGGGTCGAGGAGGCCCTCGGGGTTCTGCACGACCTGAACACACCCGCGCCCGCCACCGCTGCCCTGACCGAGCTGGCGCGTTCGGCGGCGGTCCGCCTGTCCTGACCCGGTATGGCGAGGTCAGGCGTGCCACCGGCCGCAGTCCCCGCCCGTCGCCGGATGACCCGTGGATGACCTGTGGATGACAAGGAGCCCTGTCGTGACCTACACCGAGGCATCAATGGACGCGCTGCGGGGGGCCGGTGACGAACTCGCCGACGCCACGGTCGCCGCCCTCTTCGAACGGGGGGAGGTGGGCAAGTTCAACACCCTGATGCGGTACGTCTCCACCGCCGGCGCTCCCTTGCCGGACGGGCTGCCCGATGTGGCTCGGGAATACCTCCAGGCCACGAGTGTGCCGCCGTCCTGGGTGGACTGGGGTGAGATGGAGAAGGCCCGGCTGTTCTTCATCGACAACGACGTGCACATCTCCACCGCCCTGTCCTTCGCCTCGATGCCCGCGTGCTACGTCGTCCCGCACGTGGCGAAACTGCTGTCAGCCACCCACGGGCTGAAGTACCCCTCCAAACGGATGGCGGAGACAGGTCAGTTCACGGTCTACCTGATGCGGCCCGACGCCTTCGAGGCCGGCAGTCGCTTCATCCCCGCCGCCCAGAAGGTCCGCCTCCTGCACGCCTCCATCCGTCACCATCTGCGGCGCGAGAACCGCTGGGACACCGAGGTGTACGGAACGCCGATCTGTCAGGAGGACATGATCGGCGGGCAGATGTTCTTCTCCCTGCTGGTCCTGGACAGCCTGCACCGCCTCGGCATCCACATGTCGACGGAAGGCGCGGAAGCGTACTACTACGCCTGGCGCGTGGTCGGTGCCATGCTCGGCGTCGACCAGGAGGCCTGCCCCAAGTCCCTTGAGGAAGCACGCCAGTTCCTGGACCTGTACATGGTCCGGCACATGGGGCCGTCCGACGAAGGAGCTCACCTCACCCGGCAACTCATCGACCTCTACGAGGAGATCGTGCCCGGGACCTTCTTCGACCCGATCGTCTCCGCACTCATCCGCCACCTCGTCGGCGACACGTGCGCCGACTGGCTCCAGGTACCGCGCACCCGGTGGGACACCCTGGTCAAAGCCGTGCCCCACCTCCTCGGCGTACTGGAGACCATCGAAGACCGTTCCCCGTTGGGGGCCTGGGCGCTGGACCGCCTCGGCCACCTCACCGCCGTCCTCGAACTGTCCTCCCTCACCCGCGGCCGCGTCATGCACTACGCCATCCCCGAACAGCTCAAGAAGGACTACGGCATCACCGGCACGCTGCCCCGCACCCACCGGTGGACCCCGCCGGCCGCCACGGTCTCCGAGTGACCGGAGGCAACGCCGCTTGTCAGGAAGTTCGCGGAGGCCGGTGATTTCGCGTTTCGCGGGCGTAGCGAAAATCGCTTCCCGGCACTGGGGTTCCTCGCTCCGATGCGGTTCGCGGCGCCGGCATCCGTGCCGCGGATCCTGGCGCTCGGGGCGGCCCCGTGCCAACACCGGCAGACTGACTCGTGTGTCCGGTCGGCCCCTCCGGCGACGAGGTCGCTCGGCGGATCGTCGCCTCCGGCAGCGGCATCCCGATCCTCATGCTCACCGCTGCCGACGGCATCGACGACAAGGCTTTCGGGTTCGGGCTCGGCGCCGACGACTACCTCATCAAACCGTTCGAGCTGCGGGAGCTCGTCCTGCGGCTGCGGGCGCTCGACCGCAGCCGCGCGCACGCCCGGCCCCCTGTCCGCGAGCTCGGGGGCCTGCGGGTCGACCCTTTCCGCCGGGAGGTCTTCCGCGACGGACGCCACGTCGCGCTCACCCGCAAACCGTTCGCCGTCCTCGAAGTCCTCGTCGCCGCCGAGGGCGGGGTCGTCAGCGCGGAAGAGCTGCTTGGACGGGCCTGGGACGAGAACGCCGACCCCTGACCAACGCCGTGCGCATCACCGTCTCCGCGCTGCGCAAGCGCCTCGGCGAACCATGGAACGGAACGCGTACGCACCGACGCGCACGCCGGCGTCGGCCTCGGCGATCGTGCACAGCATCGTCCGCGCCCACGACGGGACCCTCGACCTCGTCCCCCGCTCTGCCGGCGGTCTCCTCGTCACGGTCCGGCTTCCACCGCACGCCGTAGACCATCCCCGGTCAACTGGTCGACGGCTACCGGGAGGTGAGCCACGGAGCCCCCTGTTATGGTGCGCCGATGTCATCGATCAAGAAGTTTCAAGTCACCTTCGACTGCGCGGACCCTGAGCGCGTCGCTCGTTTCTGGTGCGAGGTGCTGGGGTACGTCGTACCGTCGCCGCCGGACGGGTTTGACACGTGGGACGACTACAACCGCTCGCTGTCACCTGAGAATCAGCGTTCTTGGTTTGCCTGTATGGATCCTTCGGGTCAGGGTCCGCGTATGTACTTCCAGCGCGTTCCCGAAGGGAAGGTCGCCAAGAACCGGGTGCATCTCGACGTGCGGGTCGGCACCGGGCTCGTGGGCGAAGAGCGCCTGGCCGTGCTTGAGGCCGAATGCGCACGACTGATCGCGCTCGGCGCGGTATGCGTGCAAGTGCTGCGCGCCGATGAGGAAAACGAGTCGTGCATCTCCATGCAGGACATCGAGGGCAACGAGTTCTGTCTCGACTGAGTCTCGACTGACATGAGTTATCTCGACGCCGAGGGATATCTCTATCTCGTCGACCGTGCCAAGGACATCATCGTCACCGGCAGCACCAGCGACAACGTCTACTCCCGCGTCCTGGAGGACTTCCTGCTCACCCTCCCC
>NZ_LGDD01000296.1 GCF_001279695.1 Streptomyces sp. WM6378 | reverse complement strand
CGACGAGGTCGGCGCGGCGGTGACCGCCGAACTGGGAGAGCTCTACAAGCCCCGGAAGACCGTGCTGCTGTCCCAGCTGCCGACAACCAAGGTCGGCAAAGTCGACAAGAAGGCGCTACGCGCCGCGTGGGTGAACGGGGCCTGAGAGAACGGGTCCGGCCGGGACCATCCCGGCCGGACCGTCTCTTCGTGTCGCGGCTCAGTCCTCGTCCGCGCCGGACAGTGCCCGGGAGATCAGGCGGGTGGCGAAGTCCGGGTCGGCGGCGATGCGGTTGATGTGCTCCGCGAGCAGGAAGGCAGTCACTTCCAGGGAGTTCATTTCCTGATCGGTCCAGTACCCGTACTGCTTGCGCCACAGGTTGGGGCTCAGGTCGGTGCCGGCGGCGATGACCAGGCCGGCCATGGTGGGGATGGCCTCGGGGCGCACGCTCTTGGGCATCTGGCGCATCGTGGCCACGAGGGTGGGCACCACGTACTCGATGACGTCCTTGCCGTGCTCCTCGTGGGTCCTGCGGAGCCACGTCATGAACATGAAGATGAGCGTGCACACCCCGTCCAGCACGTCATCGATTCCCTCGGCGTCCAGCGACGCCGCGAAGTGGTCGGTCAGCGCCTGCTGTTCGGAGTCGGTCCCGGTCCTGCCGTTGTGGACGCCTCTGAGCCGAGAGTCGATCATCATGAGAGCTGTGCCCACATCACCGGCGGGGGCGAACTGCGGGTCGTAGGGCGATGACACGGGATCCCTCCTCAGGCGCCCGCGACGGGCGTGCGGCGCGTCCGTACAGTAGACGGACTTTCACCTCGACCCGAGTGACTCCCGACAATGCTCGCTCTTGAGGGTGAGCCTGCCGCAAAGGCTTCCGGCGCGGGCTGGTTTCTGCTCATCGGGGGGCCCGATTCCGCACCGGCCATCACCTGGCGAAGTCCGCTTCGGCGCTCCGCTGTAGCGGGGAAGTGGTCGAACGATCAAGGGGCATCCAAAGAGTGCAAGGTCACAGCCCTGGGCCCTGCTGCTCCTTTGCGGGACTGGCCTAGCATTCGAGCATGACGGTCCTGCCTGATGACGGGCTATCGCTGGCAGCCGAGTTTCCTGATGCGACACATGAGCAGTGGCAGCGCCTTGTGGAAGGCGTACTGCGCAAGTCGGGCAAGGAGCTCTCGGGTGCGGCAGCCGAAGACGCTCTGTCCACCACGTTGGAGGACGGGCTCGGTACGCGTCCCCTGTACACGGCGGACGATGCCGTACCCGATCCCGGTTTCCCCGGTTTTGCCCCCTTCGTACGGGGTGGCCGTGCCGAGGGGAGCACCACCGGTGGCTGGGACGTGCGACAGCGGCACACCGCGGTCGCGGACGGTGCGGTGCTCGCCGACCTGGAGAACGGGGTCGCCTCGCTGTGGCTCGTCGCCGGTGACGGCGGGTTCCCGGTGGAGCGCCTGCCCCAGGTCCTGGACGGCGTGTACCTCGACCTCGCGGCCGTCGTCCTGGACGCGGGGCGTCAAGTCGAGCCTGCCGCAAGGGAGTTGCTCCGCCTGTATGAGGAGCGCGGGGTCGCCAAGAAGGCGGCGCGCGGCAACCTCGGGGCGGATCCGCTGAGCCACGAGGCACGTACCGGAGAGGCGTTCGGCTTCGCACCCGTGGCCGGGCTCGCGCGGAAGTGCGCCGACGAGTACCCGGGGCTGCGCGCGCTGACCGTGGACGCCCTGCCGTACCACGAGGCCGGTGGCTCCGCCGCGCAGGAGCTGGGCTGCTCGCTCGCGACCGGTGTCGCCTACCTGCGGGAGCTGACCGAGGCGGGCCTCTCCGCCGAACAGGCCTGCGCGCAGCTGGAGTTCCGGTACGCCGCCACCGCCGACCAGTTCCTGACCATCGCCAAGCTGCGGGCCGCCCGCAGGCTCTGGGCGCGCGTCACCGAGGTCTGCGGCGCACCGGCGCCGCAGCTCCAGCACGCCGTCACCTCGCCCGTGATGATGTCGCGGCGCGACCCGTGGGTGAACATGCTGCGGACGACGGTCGCCACCCTGGCCGCCGGAGTGGGCGGCGCCGACGCCGTCACCGTGCTGCCCTTCGACCACGCGCTGGGGCTGCCGGACGCGTTCGCGCGACGCATCGCCCGCAACACCTCGTCGATCCTGGTCGAGGAGTCGCATCTGGCCCGGGTGATCGACCCGGCCGGCGGCTCCTGGTACGTGGAGCGGCTCACCGATGAGCTCGCCCACGCGGGCTGGGAGTTCTTCCAGGGGATCGAGCGGGCAGGTGGCCAAGCCGCCGCGCTGCGCTCGGGCCGCATCGGCGACGACCTGGCGAACACCTGGGCCGTACGCTCCGCGAAGCTCGCCAAGCGGCGCGAACCCATCACCGGCGTCAGCGAGTTCCCCAACCTCGCCGAGCCCCCGGTCGAACGAGTTCCCGCACCGCCGGCGCCGTCCGGAGGGCTGCCCCGGGTGCGGCGCGACGAGGCGTTCGAGGCGCTGCGCGCCCGCTCCGACGCGCACCTCGCGGCCACCGGGTCGCGGCCGCGGATCTTCCTGGCCGCCCTGGGACCGGCCGCCGCCCACACCGCGCGGGCGACCTTCGCCTCCAACCTGTTCCAGGCGGGCGGCATCGAGCCGGTCACCGGGGACGCCACCGCCGAAGCGTTCCGGGCCTCCGGCGCCACCGAGGCCTGCCTCTGCTCCAGCGACGCGCTGTACGAGGAACGGGCCGAAGCCGCTGCCGAGACCCTCGCGTCGGCCGGTGCCGCGCACGTCTTCCTCGCCGGGCGGCCCACGCAGTACAGCGGTGTCGACGACCATGTGTTCGCGGGCTGCGACGCCGTCGCCCTGCTCACCGCCACCCTCGACCGCATGGGAGTGTCCTGATGGGAATCCCCGACTTCTCCGGGGTCGACCTGGGCGTACCGCGCACCGACGGCTCCGCCGCCGAGTGGCGCACCGCCCTCAAGAAGGCAGCCGGCGGCGACGAGCCGCTCTGGGAGACGCCCGAAGGCATCACCGTCGAGCCGCTCTACACCGGGCGCGACCTGGAGGGCCTTGACTTCCTGGGCACCTACCCGGGCATCGCGCCGTACCTGCGCGGGCCCTACCCGACGATGTACGTCAACCAGCCCTGGACGATCCGGCAGTACGCCGGCTTCTCCACGGCCGAGGAGTCCAACGCCTTCTACCGGCGCAACCTCGCGGCCGGCCAGAAGGGCTTGTCCGTCGCCTTCGACCTGCCCACCCACCGCGGCTACGACAGCGACCACCCGAGGGTGACCGGTGACGTCGGCATGGCGGGCGTGGCCATCGACTCGATCTATGACATGCGGCAGCTCTTCGACGGCATCCCGCTCGACAAGATGACCGTGTCGATGACGATGAACGGCGCGGTGCTGCCCGTCCTCGCGCTCTACATCGTCGCGGCCGAGGAGCAGGGCGTACCGCCGGAGAAGCTGGCCGGGACCATTCAGAACGACATCCTCAAGGAGTTCATGGTCCGCAACACCTACATCTACCCGCCGAAGCCGTCGATGCGGATCATCTCCGACATCTTCGCCTTCACCTCGCAGCGGATGCCGCGCTACAACTCCATCTCCATCTCCGGCTACCACATCCAGGAGGCCGGGGCGACGGCAGACCTGGAGCTGGCCTACACGCTGGCCGACGGCGTGGAGTACCTGCGGGCCGGACAGGAGGCCGGCCTCGACGTCGACGCGTTCGCGCCGCGGCTGAGCTTCTTCTGGGCGATCGGCATGAACTTCTTCATGGAGATCGCCAAGATGCGGGCCGCCCGCCTGCTGTGGGCGAGGCTGGTCAAACAGTTCGACCCGAAGAACTCCAAGTCCCTTTCGCTGCGCACCCATTCGCAGACCTCCGGTTGGTCACTGACCGCGCAGGACGTCTTCAACAACGTGACCCGTACGTGTGTGGAGGCGATGGCCGCCACCCAGGGCCACACCCAGTCGCTGCACACCAACGCCCTCGACGAGGCGCTCGCGCTGCCCACCGACTTCTCGGCGCGCATCGCCCGCAACACCCAGCTGCTGATCCAGCAGGAGTCGGGAACCACCCGGGTCATCGACCCGTGGGGCGGCAGCGCGTACGTGGAGAAGCTGACGTACGACCTGGCACGACGGGCCTGGCAGCACATCGAGGAGGTCGAGGCGGCCGGCGGCATGGCGCAGGCCATCGACGCGGGCATCCCGAAGCTGCGCGTGGAGGAGGCCGCGGCCCGCACCCAGGCCCGGATCGACTCCGGCCGCCAGCCGGTCATCGGCGTGAACAAGTACCGCGTCGACAGCGACGAGCAGATCGACGTCCTCAAGGTCGACAACTCCTCGGTCCGCGTCCAGCAGATCGAGAAGCTGCGCCGGCTGCGCGCCGAGCGCGACGAGACCGCGTGCCAGGACGCCCTCGACGCCCTCACCCGGGCGGCGGGCGGCGAGGGCAACCTCCTAGAACTGGCCGTGCGCGCGGCCCGCGCCAAGGCCACCGTCGGGGAGATCTCCGACGCCCTGGAGAAGGTGTACGGGCGGCACTCCAGCCAGATCCGTACGATCTCCGGTGTGTACCGCAACGAAGCAGGCGAGTCGCCGTCCGTGGAGCGCACCCGGACCCGGGTGGACGCCTTCGAGGAGGCCGAGGGGCGGCGCCCGCGCATCCTGGTCGCCAAGATGGGCCAGGACGGGCACGACCGCGGCCAGAAGGTCATCGCCACCGCCTTCGCCGACCTCGGCTTCGACGTGGACGTCGGCCCGCTGTTCCAGACCCCGGCGGAGGTCGCGCGGCAAGCCGTCGAGGCCGACGTGCACATAGTCGGCGTGTCCTCGCTGGCGGCCGGCCACCTCACCCTCGTACCGGCGCTGCGCGAGCAACTGGCGGAGGAGGGCCGTGAGGACATCATGATCGTGGTGGGCGGGGTGATTCCTCCGCAGGACGTGCCGACCCTTCTGGAGATGGGCGCGACGGCGGTCTTCCCGCCCGGCACGGTCATCCCGGACGCGGCGTACGACCTGGTCGACAAGCTTGCCGCCGAACTCGGACACGACCTCTGAGCCCCATGGCAATCGACCTCGACACCTACGCGAAGGGCGTACTCGACGGGAAGCGGGCGCACATCGCCCGCGCCATCACCCTCGTCGAGTCCACCCGGCCCGACCACCGGACCCTGGCGCAGTCCCTGCTCACCCAACTGCTCCCGCACAGCGGGAAGGCCCGCCGGGTGGGCATCAGCGGGGTCCCCGGCGTCGGCAAGTCGACGTTCATCGACGCGCTCGGCACCATGCTGACCTCGCTCGGGCACCGGGTCGCGGTGCTGGCCGTCGACCCGTCGTCGACCCGCACCGGCGGCTCCATCCTGGGCGACAAGACGCGCATGGAACGCCTCGCCGTGGACCCGGCCGCCTTCGTACGCCCCTCACCCACCGCCGGCACGCTGGGCGGGGTCGCCAAGGCGACGCGGGAGTCCATCGTGGTGATGGAGGCGGCGGGCTACGACGTGATCCTGGTGGAGACGGTTGGCGTCGGCCAGTCGGAGACCGCGGTCGCGAACATGGTCGACACCTTTCTGCTGCTCACCCTCGCCCGTACCGGCGACCAGTTGCAGGGCATCAAGAAGGGCGTCCTGGAACTGGCCGACGTGATCGCCGTGAACAAGGCGGACGGCCCGCACGAGCGCGACGCCAAGGCGGCGGGCCGCGAACTGGCGGGCGCCCTGCGCCTGATGCACCCGGCGGACGCGGCCTGGACGCCGCCCGTACTGAGCTGCAGCGCCCGCGAGTCGACCGGCCTCGACACCGTCTGGGAACGCGTCGAGCAGCACCGCACCCTGCTCGACTCGACCGGCCGGCTCGCCGTGAAGCGCCGCGAGCAGCAGGTCGACTGGACCTGGACGATGGTCCGCGACGAACTGCTCGGCCGGCTGCACGCGGATCCCGGGGTACGGTCGCTGGCCCCCGCCCTCGAACAGCAGGTCCGCGACGGCGAGTTGACGGCCACCCTCGCCGCCGAGCGCATCCTCGGGGTGTTCGGCGGCAAGGGCCACTGAGTCGCCGACGCCGGACCGGCGTCCTGGGACACGGCCGCGTCCTTGCCGCCCGTACCTGATCGGCCCGGCTCGGTAGCATGCGGCGCATGGCCATCAAACTTGAGAACGTCGGCATCGCCGTTCGCGACCTCGAAGCAACGATCGCCTTTTTCACCGACCTCGGCCTCACGGTCGTCGGCCGTGACACGGTCAGCGGTGAGTGGACCGACACCGCCGTCGGCCTTGATGGCAATCACGCCAAAATCGCGATGCTCCAGACGCCGGACGGTCACGGTCGTCTGGAGCTCTTCGAGTACATCCATCCCGAAGCGATCGAGTCGGAGCCCACTCGTCCCAACGAGATCGGCATGCATCGCGTCGCCTTCTCGGTCGACGACATCGACAAAGCCCTTGAGGCGGCCGCAAAGCACGGGTGCCGTCCGCTTCGCGGTGTGGCGACCTATGAGGACGTGTACAAGCTCACGTACGTGCGCGGTCCCAGCGGCATCCTCGTGATGCTCGCCGAGGAGCTGAAGAAGAGCTGACGGCGGATCGGGTCAATGACCCCGGCTACCCCAGCGTGATCCAGAACTACCCCAACCGGTTCCCCGACGGTCGCCCGGCCAAGGGCACGTCCACATCGAGCACCGCGAGCAGCCCCTGGAGAGCCTGCGGGACCGCAAGGTGCGCGAGCTGCGCCGGGCAGTGGAGGAACTGGCCGCGGAGCGCGGTGCGACGCCTCGGTCGCTGGGGCGGCAGGACAAGACGGCACTGGTGCGGAAACTGCACGAGGACGGGCACTTCGACACGCGCGATGCGGCCCAGGTCATCGCGGACCTGCTCGGCGTGTCCCGGGCGACCGTCTGCAACTACGCCAGGTGAGAGGGCACTTCGTGACCACCGCAGGCTCGGCCGTCGACCCCGCGCCCGCGCCCGCACCCGCGTCCGGCTCCGGATTCGGCTCCGAATCCGAACGCCCTTCGGCCCCTCCGGAATCGGCCCGCAGGACCTGTGCCTGGGCCTCGCCCTCCTGAAGGAGATGGAGATCTCCCTGTGAACATCCCCTCGGACGCCCCCGGCCCCGACACCGCCCGGACCCTGGCCGATCCCGACACCCCCTTCGCCGTCGTCGACGTACACAAGGTGCGGCGCAACATCGAACGGCTGTCAACTCGGGCCGAGTTGCTGGCAGTTGGCCTGCGCCCCCATGTGAAGACGGCCAAGAGTCTGGACGTGGCCGCCCTCCTGGGGCACGGCGCTCCCTGCCCCATCACCGTCTCCACTCTCGCCGAGGCCGAGGCGTTCGCCGACGGTGGCTACACCGACATCACGTACGCCGTCGGCATCGACCCCCACAAACTCCCGCGCGTGGTCGCGCTGTTGCGTCGCGGAGTCACCCTGCGCACCCTGCTGGACAGCGCGGAGCAGGCGGAGTTCGTCGCCCAGGCCTCCCGCCGGGCGGCCCTTCCCATCCCCACCCAGATCGAGATCGACTGCGACGGTCACCGCGGCGGCCTCAAGCCCGACGCACCCGAGCTCGTCGAGATCGCCCGCATCCTGCACGCCGCGAGCTGTCTGGACGGAGTGCTGACCCACGCGGGGGAGTCGTACTTCGCCTACACCGCAGAGGAACTGCGACGGGCGGCGAAGAACGAACGCGACACTGCCGTCGACGCGGCGGAGCGGCTGCGTGCGGCCGGCCTGCCCGTGGCCACCGTGAGCATCGGCTCCACCCCCACGGCCCACGCGGCTGACGACCTCACCGGCGTCACCGAACTGCGGGCCGGGAACTACGTCTTCTTCGACCTGGTGATGGCCGGCATCGGCGTCTGCCGCATCGAGGACCTGGCCCTGTCGGTCGTCGTCACCGTCATCGGACACCGCCCCGAGTACGGATGGGTCATCACCGACGGCGGCTGGATGGCCATGTCCCGTGACCGTGGCACCTCCGTACAGCCGCAGGACCAGGGCTACGGCCTGGTCACCGACCTGGCCGGCAACCTGCTCCCGGAGCTGGTCATGACGGCCGCCAGCCAGGAGCACGGCACCCTCAGCCCCCGCGACGGTGCCCGCCTGCCCGACCTGCCCATCGGCACCCGCCTGCGCATCCTGCCCAACCACGCCTGCGCCACCGCCGCCCAGCACCAGAGCTACCACGTCATCGACAGCGCCCGAACGACGAACACCGCACCGGAGATCCAGGACTTCTGGAAGCGCGTGACCGGCTGGTGACCAGCGAGCGCCGTGGACCAGCCGGGGGTCAGCGCACCGGGAAGCCGAAGGTGTAGCCCTGTGACTTGAGTCGGGGCAGGAGCTTGCGCAGGGCCTCGATGGTCTGGGTACGGTCACCGCCCGCGTCGTGGAAGAGGAGCGTCGGCCCGTTGTGCAGCTCCCGTTCGGCGGTGGCGACGATGACGTCCGTACCCGGGCGCTCGAAGTCCTTGGTGTCCACGTTCCAGCCCAGCGGGCGCATGCCCCGGGACGCGGCGAGTTCGCGGCTGTACGGGGTGAAGGCTCCGCCGGGCGCCCGGTAGTACATCGGCCGGACGCCTCCCGACGCCTCGGTGATCATGCGTTCGGCGTCGAGTATCTGCTGCGACTGGTAGCTCTGGGGCTTCTTGTCCATGGCGGTGTCGTGCGACACCGAGTGGTCGCACAGCCGGTGCCCGGCCGCGACCACCTTCTTCACGAGGTCCGGGTGGGCCTTCGCCTGCGTCCCCACCATGCAGAACGTGGCCTTCACCCCGTACTCCCGCAGCACGTCAAGCGCTTTCGGGGTCCACACCGGGTCGGGGCCGTCGTCGATGGTGATGTTGACGCCGTGCGCTCCCGCGTCCGAGGAGTGCGCGATGGTGTCCGCGACCGGCTTGATGTCAGCGGCCGGCGCGTTCGCCTTGGGGGTTGAGTCGTCCGTGGTGCCCGCCTGCGCGGTCCACACCGAGGCGCCGGTGGCGAGGATCGTCACGCCGAGCGCGGCTCCGACCACTTTGCCGTACCAACCCCGCCCGCCGTTGTGCCGTGCCATGTTCGCCTCATCTCGCGCAGTCCCCCGCCGGTCCCTGGTCACCTGGCAGGACGAGGCGCGGCGGCCAGGGGATGCCTCCGTTACCGATCACGGACAATTCTGAGAGAGTTCGCGGACAACTCGCCGCGAACGGCGGCCGGATCCATGCCGGTTGGCCTGATCGTGCCGCCTGGCACTCGTGCGTAATCGCCGCGGGCGCCCGTCCCTCTGTACGCGGCGTGACGTACTGCGTGGGGCGCCCGCGATCTGCTGGGCCAGGGGCTCAGACCAGTTCGGGTTGCGGTTCCGGTCGGAGCGCCGATGCGGCCTTGGGGTTCCATGTACGGGTCGTTCGTAGGTAGCCGTAGATGACCGAGGTCATCGACAGGATGACAAGTGGTCCGAACACCCACCGATGTGTGGCCATCTGCACCGGCAGCCAGCGGTACGACACCAGGAGCGTGCCGAAGACCGCCGTGCCGTAGGCGACCAGCCGGATTCCCGAGCGGTCCCAGCCGCGGTCGAATGTGCGCAGCGCCGCCTCGACGGTGAGCGCGAACACCACGCCGGCGACCAGGTCCACGCCGTAGTGGTAGCCGAAGCCCAGCGTGGCGCTGAGCGTGGCGATCAGCCAGAAGGTCCCGGCGTAGCGCAGAAGGCGGGGGCCCTTGCGGGAGTGGATGAAGATCGCGGTGGCCCACGCCGTATGCAGGCTCGGCATGCAGTTGCGTGGGGTGATCCCGTCGTACGGCACCGGGTGCGGGACGGTGACCGGTGGCGGTGTGTGCGGCCAGAGGTTCGCCACGGCCCACTGCACGCCGCCGGTGCCGGAGGCGCCCGGGCCGTAGGCGAAGACCGGTCCGACCACCGGGAAGATCATGTAGACGGCCGGCCCGAGAAGGCCGATCACCAGGAAGGTGCGCACCAGGTGGTGGCGCGGGAAGCGGCGCTCGGCGGCCACGTTGCGCAGTTGGTACAGGGCGACGACGATCGCTGCGACCGCGAGCTGGGCGTAGATCAGGCCGAGGGTCTGGGTGCCGATCGAGCCGCTGGCGTTGAGTATGCGGCCTGCCAGCCATGACGGGTTTCCCAGTGCGTGATCGGCGGTCGCTACATACGGGTCGAGGACGGTCGGGCGGGTCTTCGACGTGATGAGCAGCCAGGTGTCGCCGGTCTTGCGGCCGGCCACGAGGAGCAGGCCCAGGCCGACGCCCTTCAGGAGCAGGGCGCGCTCACGGCCCGTGCGGCGCGTGATGGCGAAGACCGCGCAGCCCAGCATTGCCCACAACGCGCCGTTGCCGAAGAAGTGGTCCTCGGGCACTTCGGCGTCCAAAGCCCACCGCGCGAGTACGAAGACGACGTCGACGCCGATCGCCACACCAGCCGCGATGAGCCGTTGCCGCCAGGTGAGCACCACCATCATCAACGCCAGACCGCCGTACAGCGGCCCCGGTTTGGGGGCGAATATCACCTCTCGCGCCTGGTTGGTGATCGGCCCCGGTACTCCGCCGTAGCGGCGGGCGGCGATCTCCAGTGCGACGAGGAATCCGAGGGCCACCACGCCCGCCGTCGCCCACAGAATCACGCGTGGCCGAGACCACGGGGCGGACTTCATCCTGCGGCTTATTCGCGGAAATCTTTGTGAAACTGTAGGTATCAATTGTTTTGCCGATGTGTTGGATGCTGGTTGCGCCGATCACCCTTCTTGTGACACAGCGTCGTCGTGCGGTGGAGGAAGAGTGATGCGGGCGCGCATGTCGAGAGCTCGATCATGCCATCGGCGTGATTCGGGCGGCTGCGCGGGCCTCATCCGGCCTGTGGTGTGGCTCCCGCCGATAGGTGTCGTGCGCATCTCCGACTGAACGACTTTGGCTGGATTGTTCGTCTGACGAGTGTTCGGATATGGCCATACTCGGGGCTGGGCGATCCGTCCCGATCCCTCTGTCCGGAGGCCGCAGATGCCGCAGACCAGTGTTCCTGCAAGCGCCGTGCTCAACGCCTGGCTGTCGGGCGCGGAAAGCGCGTACGGCCAGCTCAACCCGGCCGGTCCGCTCTACGTCGGCGGTGCCGCCGCCGAAGCCGCGCTCACCGATTCGAGCGACTCCCTCTACGGCTTCTGCTCCAGCCCGAGCGGGTCGCACGGCAGCTGGTGTTGCTGATCGTCGCAGCGAACCACAGGGCCCTTCGTGGAACGACTTCTCACGAAGGGCCCGCCGCATGACCGACCGCCCGCCTCGCGGGCTCCTTCAGGCGCCTGACCGGCGCGAACTCGCAATGGGACGGGGACGGTTGATGGTGAGCGGATCGCTGCCGGGAACACCGGACGAGACGGAGCACTTCGCCCAGCCCGTACGCGGCATCGCCCGCCCCTGGCGGGACGAACTGGCTCGGCGCCTGGCCGAGATGCGACCCCTGGGCCGAGAGGAACGGGAGGTACTGCTGGAGGCCGGTCACACGGCCCTGCTCCGGTCGCTGCACGCGAAACTGTCCCGCCTGTTCCTGATCGAACTGCACGCGATGCGCCTGGCCGGGACGGGCGCGGATGCCGGGTTCGGCAAAGAGACATGGGACGCGTTCATCGAGCAGGCCTGCGAGGAGGGCTACCTGGCCCGGCTGGGCGGCCGGTATCCGAGCGTGGGCCCCCGGGTCGCGGCGGTGGCACGGCTCTCGGTGGTGGCGGCGGCGGACTTCGCCGAGCGACTGGCGGCGGACCGCGCGCTGCTGGGCCCGCTTCTCGGTGGACCAGCGGGTGAGGTACGGGCCGTCGAGTTCGGGGCGGGTGACTCCCACCGGGGCGGACTGACGGTGAGTCAGGTCGACTTCGCCGGCGGGACCGTGATGTACAAACCCCGGCCCTCGGAAGCCGACGTGGCGCTGGGCGAGCTCCTGGACGACCTCTTCAAGGACCTCCCCGGCGCCCCGGCAGCGGACCGGCGCATCCGCGTGCCCAGAACGCTGGCGCGTGACGGCTACGGCTGGGCCGAATTCATCCGCCACCGCTACTGCACGGACGAGACCGAACTCACCGAGTTCTACCGCAACATCGGACACTGGCTGGCCGTCCTCCGGTTCACCGGCGGGACCGACATGCATGCCGAGAACATGATCGCCGCTGGGCCCGTGCCGGTGATCGTGGACGCCGAGACGCTCTTCGACGCCCCGGCGGCCTTCCCGCCCAGCGGCCGGGGCGACGCGGTGGACGTGGCGGCGGCGGCCATCCGCCGCACCGTGCTGCGCACCGGACTGCTGCCCGTGCGCGGCACCGGCTTCGCGCTCGGCGGCGTCGACATCTCCGGGATCGGTGCCCTGCCCGGCCAGCAGCCGCTGATCCCGCACCCGGTGATCACCGACGGCGGCACCGCCACGGCCCGCTTCGAGGTGGATCTGATAGCCATGCCCGTCGCGGGCAACCACCCTGCCGCCACTCCGGTCCTGAGCACGTACTGGGACCGGGTCCTCGCCGGGTTCCGCGAGATGACCGCCCAGCTGCGCCGCCCGGGGACCGACCCGTACCGGCTGCTGCGCCGCTTCGAGGGTGTCAGGGCCCGGCGGATCCTGCGGCCGACGCAGGCGTACGTCGACATCGGCCGCATGCTGTGGCATCCGGCCTCGCTGCACGACGAGGCGGCGGCGGTCGAGCGGGCCCGGGACATCCTGCGACGCAACGCCGACGCGCTGCCCGGTGCGCCGACCGACCACCCGGCCATCGACGGCGAGATCGCGGACCTGCTGGTGGGCGACGTACCGATGTTCGGCTTCACCGTGGACGCCTCGGCCGTGCGCCGCACCGTCGAAGACTGGCGCAGCGCCGACCTGGCGCTGGAGGAGTCGGTGATCCAGGACGCGCTGGTGGGCGCGTACCTGAACGAGCGGTCGCTGCCCGCGCGGGTGCAGGCCGCCGCCCGCGATCCGCACGCCCGCGACCGGGAGCGCCGCCGTCGTGAGCTGGCCGCGCAGATGGTGCGGAGGCTGTGCGACGGGGCGGTGCGCGGCGAGGACGGAACGGTCACCTGGATCAGCCCCGTCTTCACCCCCGCCGGGTGGTCGATCAGGGTGCTGCCCGCCGACCTCTACACCGGCCAGGGCGGCGTGGCGCTCACACTGGCCGAGTACGTGTCCGAGGTGGCGGCCGGGCGGGCGGAGGACGTGCCGGGCGTGCGCGAGACGTTCGAGGGAGCGCTGCGCGTGCTGGTCAGCACCGAGGACCGGACGCCCACGCCGTCGGCCGGAGCCTTCAGCGGCGCCGCGTCACAGGTGTGGACATGGCTGGCGCTGCACCGGGTCCTCGGCGAGGACCGGCACCTGAAGCGTGCCGCCGAGCGGGCTCTGCTGCTAACGGACGGGCCGCTGGTCGAGGACGACGTGGAGGTGGATCTCCTCAACGGCGCGGCCGGCGCGGTCGTCCCCCTGCTCAATCTGGCCGGCGCGACCGGGCAGGCCCACTGGCTCGATGCCGCAGCGCGCGTCGGCCGCAGGCTGGCCGGGCTTGCCGTGACCGACGCTGTGGGCGCCCGGTGGCCGACCCGCCTCAACCCGGAGGGCATCGGCGGCTTCGCGCACGGCGCCACCGGAATCGGCTGGGCGCTGACCCGACTCGCCCTCAGCGACGCCGGCTCCGCGGCCGAACGCCGCGACTGGAGCAGCCTCGCCGAGCGCGCCTTCGCCTTCCAGGAGTCCCTCTACCGCCCTGAGGACGGCAACTGGCTCGACGTCCGAATCGGCGCGGAGGAGGACTTCTTCACCAGCTGGTGCCACGGCAGTGCGGGCATCGGCATCGGCATGCTCGACCTCCACCGCCGCACGGGCGACCCCGTGCACCTCGACATGGCCCATCGGGCCGCTGGGGCCTGCACGGCGGAGGGCTTCGGCTGGAGCCACACCCTGTGTCACGGGGATCTGGGCCTCTGGGAGTTCCTGACGTCGATGGGCTCCGGCGCCTCCGCCGACCTCGACGGCGAGATCCTCACCGGCCTCGAACAGCGCGGCCCGGTGGGCGGCCTCGCCCGGGAAGCGTTCTCGCCGAGCCTCATGTCCGGCCTGGCGGGCGTCCTCCACACCCTCCTGCGCATGCACCCCGCCGCCGACCTCCCCAACCCCCTCCTCCTCGACTGAACTCCGCACAGGGGCTGGGCGGGTGGCGTCACAGCGGGTTCTCCGGCGTCATGGTGAGTGCTCCTTGGGTGCTGGAGGCGGGCGTCCGGGCAGCCACGAGTGCGTGACGGCGAATGCCGCCACCACGAGGCGAGGAACGAGGAATGCGGCGGCCCGGCCGGGGACCTGGCAGACGTGGCCCGGACGGTGCCGCAGGGGGTGACGACCTGTTCCAGGCCGAGCCCGTGAGAATGCCTTTGCCGAACCGGCAACAAAGCTCGCCGCGCCCGCGTCGCCCGTCACATGATGGTGGCGCTGATCTTCGTACGGGCAGACCACGAACCCTGGAGAGTTGATGACGCGGACGATCACAGATGCCACGCACCGCCTGGTCCCCTCGCCGGCGGGCCGGATCCACTTGGTGGAGCAGGGCACCGGGCCGTTGGTCCTGCTCGTGCACGGCTTCCCGGAGTCCTGGTTCTCCTGGCGCCACCAGCTTCCCGCCCTGGCCGCGGCCGGGTACCGAGCGGTCGCCATCGACGTCCGAGGCTATGGACGTTCGTCCAGGCCCGGCGACGCGGCCGCGTACCGGATGCGGGAGCTGGTGGCGGACAACGCCGCGGTGGTGCACGCCCTGGGCGAGGAGTCCGCAGTGGTCGTCGGCCATGACTGGGGGGCGGCAATCGCCGCCAACTCCGTGCTGATCAGGCCGGACGTCTTCCGCGCGGTGGGGCTGCTGAGCGTGCCCTACGCGCCGCGCGGCGGGTTGAGGCCCAGCGACGTATTCGCGCGGATGGGCGGGAACGAGGAGTTCTACGTCTCCTACTTCCAGGAGCCGGGCCGTGCCGAGGCCGAGATCGAACCCGACGTGCGCGGCTGGCTCGCCGGGTTCTACGCCGCTTTCTCCGCCGACACCATGCCAGCGCCGAAGGACGCGGACCCGCACTTCGTGCCGGGCGGCGGCAGGCTGCGCGAGCGGTTCCCCGCCGGACGGCTGCCGGGCTGGCTCAGCGACGACGAACTCGACGTCTACGCCGCGGAGTTCGAACGCACCGGCATGACCGGGGCCCTGAGCCTCTACCGGAACATGGACCGGGACTGGGAAGACCTCGCCGACTTCGACGGCGCCTCCATCACCCAGCCGTCCCTGTTCATCGGTGGCGCCCTGGACGCCTCCACCACCTGGCTGGCGGACGCGATCAAGGCGTACCCCACCACCCTGCCGGGCCTGGTGTCCTCCCACGTCCTTGACGGCTGCGGCCACTGGATCCAGCAGGAGCGCCGTGACGAGGTGAACCAGTTGCTGATCAACTGGCTTGCCTCCGTGACCGGTTGAGGCGCGCCCCGGCGGCTGGACAGGCGCACATCCGCAGGCGCTTCGGCCCTGTTCCGGCGGGCAGCATCCGAGCTGGTCGGGATGCCACTGAGGGACAGGGTCGAACACTCGACCTAGATCAAATCAAGTCGATGCGGCGGGCCGGCCGGGCCGGGTGGGCCCCGGAATCGTAGATCCGGACACATCGCGCGCCCGGCCGGGACGACGGCCCCGGCGCCGCATTAGTGGATCTTGGCCCCAAAGGATCAAGCCCTGGCGCACCGAGGGCGGTCGGGCGACCCCGGGAGCACGCCCGCCAGATCGTGATCATGCCCCTGGTCAGCGGCTTTCTGTCCGGTTACTGCCGTGTGGCCGGTTCGGACGGGTGTCCTGCCGCCTGCGATTGCGTACCGTCACGAGTCCGCCACGCAGGGGAGGGTCTGAAGAGCATGGGACAAGGCAGCGCGAGGAACGATGTGGGCACCGCCTACATCAACGATGTGTTTATGCGCCACCCGCTCACCACGCGGAACCAGGAAGAGCTCGAAATCGCGGCAAAGGCTGCTGCCATCCTGCAGCGGAACCAACTCAGGAACGTACTCAAGCGAACCCCTCAGAATGGGGGAGAGCAGATCAACCCCATTGGGTTCTCCCTGAACAAGGTGCGCTACGGCGGATTTCCCGAAGATGAGGCGACCGCGCACGAGCGCGGTTGGCGCGCCTACATGAATGTCGGCGCACCGGTCGTCGAGGAGCGAGGCGACATCCAGCAGCCCCCGCCCGACATGATCTCCAAGCAGACGTACGTCAATGGAACCGACCCGATCAAAATCACCGTGACGGACACGGTCGAGTTCACGATTTCGAACACGATCAGCTGGTCGCTCCAGGGGGAGGTGAAGCTCACCTTCGGGGCGAAGACCACCGCATCGCTCCAGCAGCAGCTCCAGAAGAGCATGGAGATGAAGCAGTACCAGAAGACCACCCTGCTCAACAGCAAGGACAACCAGGGCGTCAACACGGAGTCCCAGACGGAGGCGACGAGCAACACCACCTCCACGAGTTCCGTCACCGGCACCGGGGAGCTGTGGGGGGAGCTGCTGCTCGGGATCACCGGCTCCGTCAGCGGTTCGCTGACCACCGAGTGGAAGCACCAGTCCTCGATGAGCCTGGAACTCAGCAGCCGGGTGGACGTCATGGCCACGACGCGACGTCAGATCCGCCAGTTCGACTACGAATTCCCCGTCACTTTCGGCGGCTGGGTCGCCCTTTATTATCCCGAGCCGGTGGCGGTCAAGGAGACTCCCCCGCAGGCCGCCGAACCGAAGTACTCCAAGGTCATCGTGTGGAAACTCGGCGAGCGCGACGTCGACTCCAGCCGCTTCGACCTGGCTGACGAAGGAAAGCGGTTCATGCAGAAGGGGACAGCCGAAATCGTCGCTGTCCGTACCGGAGAACACCGGGTTTTCCAGCCGGAAGTACTCGATTACGAGAACCAGAAGCAGTCCCTCTAAGAGGGTCAGGGAGGGAAGTCGATGTCCTTCAAGAACATCTTCGACAACGGCGGGGACCAGGCCGGTTCCGCCGACAAGTCCGCTCAGGCGCTCAACAAGGACACCCCGGGAGCCGGGGACGTCTCGGAAGCCGTACGAAAGCTGGAGAGTGAGCGCGACCCCTGGGTCATGCGCCAGACCGCGCACGGGGCGTTCGACGTCATGGCTTTCCTCGGCCCGCTCTTCCAGAACGCCCAGGGAGCGGCCGCCGCTCAGCGTCAGGTGTCCGAGGACCCCGCCTCGACGTCCACCATGGCCTCGTCGACCACGAAGGCGTTCGGACCTCCGAGGGTGAGCATCAGCGACGACGACGCCCCGAAGCTCGAAGATCTGCAGAAGCTCCTCGGCAACAAGAAGGGTTACGCCCTGATCGCGACGGGTCTGGGGACGTCCGAAGGCCTGGCGGTCGACCCGTCGGTGGGGAACACGGTGTACGTCGCCGACCGGGGCGGCGCGAGGCTGTGCACGGTGAGGGTCGACAACGGCGCCCAGCGCGTGGCCGCCGCCACCCTGGGCGACATCGGCGATGTGAAGCTGGACCGGCGGGGCACGGCCTACACCACCGACTGGTCCGGTGGGCGTCTGCTCGCCGTGGACCTGTCCAGCGGCTCCTCCAGCCTGGTCGTCGCCGTCACGGGCGCGTACGGCGTGGCGCTGGACGGAGCCGGCAAGGCGTACGTGGCCAGTTGGACCGACGGGCTCCTCGTCGAGGTCGACCTGTCGGGCCGGCAGAAGCGCACGATCGCCAGCCTGGGAGGGGGCATCGGCGGAGTGGCGCTGGACGGGAAGGGCAAGGCGTACGTCGGCCAGAAGGACAACGGCGGCAAGCTGTACGAGGTCGGCCTGGCCGACGGCGCCAAGCGGGTCGTGACCAGCCTTCCCGCTGGGGCGAGCACCATCCGCGTAGAACTCGACGGCGCCGGCCGGGCGTACACCATCGACCACCTTGGCGGGCGCCTGTACGAGATCGCCCTCGCCGACGGCGCGCAGCGCGTGGTGGCCTCCGGCCTGGGGACATGCGAGGGGCTCGCGCTGGACACCGTCAACGGCTGGATCTACGTCAGCAACCGTGAAGGCCAGCTGTGGCAGATCAACCAGCGTGCCACCCAGGCCCTGGGAGGCGTCGGCAAGGTCGCACCCTGACAGAGCATCAGGTGAAGGGGCCGTCGGTGACGAAGCGGTGGAGGTGGCGGGCGAAGGTGGCGGCTTCGCCCGGCGGCCATGAGGCGAGGCTGGCTTCGATGTGGTCGGACAGGCGTTGACGGAGAGCTTTCACCGTTTGCTCGCCCTTGTCGGTGAGGGCGAGGAGCGTTGCGCGCCGGTCGTGTGGGTCGGGTTCGCGTCGCAGGAGTCCCGCTGATTCCAGCTGGGTGGCGCGGCGGGTGATGCCGGAGCGGTCGAGGCCGATGTCGGGGGCGAGGTCGGCGGCGCTGCGGGGGCCGGTTCTGGCGAGTCCGCTGAGGACGGGGTAGGTGAGTTCGTCCACGGCCTCGCCCACGCCGGCGGTGAGGGTCCGATAGAGCTGCGTGCGGGTGCTGCGTTTGAGGAGTACGCCGAGGGCGTCGGAGATCTCTTGTCCTGTGCTGGTGTCCATGCCTCCAGACTAGCGTGCGTAACGCACGCATGTGCGTTACGGTGAAGGCGATGCGTGCGCGCCGCACACATCGCCTGATCCTCTGTCATGCCATCCGGAAGGAACGCACCATGAACCGCACGGGCATCGCCGCCGCACTCACCGACCTGCTCTTCACGCCCGAACTCGACCTCCACGAGGCCGCCGACCGGCACTTCGCCCCCGAATACCGTCAGCGCACGGACGGAAGCTGGGCCGACCGTGCCGAGTTCCTCGATCACATCGCCCACCTGCGCACGGTGGTGGCCGAAGGCTCCGTCGAAGTGCATGACGAGCTGTGCGAAGGTCTCCGCTACGCGGACCGCCATACGGTCCGGGTCACCAAGAAGGACGGCTCCACGGTGCGTACGGAGGTGTATGTGTTCGCCGAGTTCGCGCCCGACGGCCGCTTTCGCCGGATAGAGGAGGTCACTCTCATGCTCGAAGGCTCCGACGCGGACCGGAACTTGGGCAGCGCCCGCTGAGAAGCGACCGCCGGCGTCGCGCGGGCCCGGCCTGCTGCGGGCGCTACCGCCTGCGCCAACTGACGGGCCGGGTGCGGGATTTGCAGAGCTCGGCGACTGCGGCCGGATTCGCGCGGGCGATTCGCCGGTCATCTGGATCGTTGTCTGCAGCCGCTGCGTGGTGCGTGTTGGGTGTTGGGTGTGGGACAGCCCCCTGGGTGGCAGGGGGCTGTGGGGTGGGGCTGGTGGTGTGGGGGTGGGTTAGAGGGGCTTCTGGGGGGCTTGGTACTGGTCGACGGGTGCGATGTTGCAGGCGGCCTTGGGGCTGCCGAGGAGGTGTCCGCCGATGCCTTCGCCTTCGGGCAGGGGGACGACGCAGCGTCCGTCGATGTTGATGAGGGGGGCGCCGTAGGTGTTGAGGATGCCGCCTGCTTCGCCGGTGATGGCGGTGTCGCCGTTGCGGGTTGCGAAGTCCTTGGCGCCGCCGCTCGTGGAGTCACGCCGGCCCGAGATCGGCCGGGCTTCGCCGCCCTTGTTCCGCAGCGGCTGGTGTCCGCGTCCGGCTGGTTACGGGCGGGGGCTTGAGGATGCCGGGTCCCGGGGCTGGTCAGGCGCCGGGACCCGTGTGCACTCTCCATGTGCGCCGGGCTCAACGATGAGCCGCCACCCCGGTCACCCACCGTCCCCCACCCAGACCAGTCCGTTTCTTGCAAGCCGCGAACACCACCGCCAGAACGCGGGCGACCAGGTCGCCTTCGTCTGAGCCGAGCGAGCTGAGCACCCGACCCGACGGGGTTGAAAGTCAACGAGCCCTGGCGAGTTGGGGATCCGTTGCGCCCCGGCCGATCCGGCTGTTACGAGACGGTGACAGAGCACCGACAACGCATCTGGGCGAGGGACCGTCATTCCAGGTGAGACCGCGCCAAGGGCACTTACTTCGCTTATGGCGCACAGCCGGATGTTCCATGTCGAGAGGGATAAAACCATGACCGTCATCAAGCGTCACTCCCTGCGCATCGCCACCGTCGGCGCCCTGAGCGCCGCCTGTGTCGCCCTGGCCGGCACCGCGATGGCCGCCACTCCCGCCGCGTCCGCTCCGGCCGCCCACCAGGCCGTGGCTGCGAAGGCAGGCATCACCGCCAAGCCGTCGGTGTCTTCGGTCGGCGCCTGGCAGTTGTTCCGCGTCACTGGTAACGCCACTGGCCTCAAGGCGGGCAGCAAGGTGACGCTGCAGCAGAAGCAGAACGGCAAGTGGGTCACTCTCCCCGCCTCCGCGCCGATCTCCCGTAACGGCTCCTACTCGCTCGGCGTCAAGCTCGGCCTGAAGGGCAAGAACGACCTGCGCATTATCAGCGGCACCACGGTTTCCCCGGTCTTCAACGTCACCGTCCGCTAACGGAGCCGGGAAACGGTACGGCAGCTCATTTGCACTGTCTGGGGCGGGGACTTCCCCTCCCCGGATTCAGCTGAGGGCGGCAGGTTGGGCAGTGCTGGCGACGACTCGGCCGTGGTGGTCCAGGGGCGTTTTCCGCGGGAGCAGGCGGGGAGGCGTTGTGGTGCCCGTGGCTCTCGCGGGTGAACGTTCGCGGGGCGATCGGGCAAGGCGTGGATCGTCATGAGGTGTACCCGACGAAAGATTGCCGGGATCGTCACAGCACTCGCCCTGGGCGATGTGACGGCCACTCAGGTCGTCGTACTCGGAAGAGAACAGTGTTGTGCGTTCATCTTCAGGCCGGCAGGCGGTGGTGGGAGGAACGGCGTGCGGCGGTCAGGAGGGCGTGGAACTGAAGGCCGGCCTGATCGATGTCCGTCATGGGTGTGGGAAACGGAAGCCGCACGTCCCGGTGTGTGGCGGGGTGTTCGAGTCGCAGGGTGATGCCGTAGCGGTCCATGGCCAGCGGCAGGGCGCGCACGACGCCGTTCTTGAGCCGCGGCTCGACGAGTCGGAGGAGGAGGGGGACGAGATCGGGGTGGTCGTCGACGAGGTGGGTGAGCATGCCGGCCTCGCCGGTGGCCATCGGGTCGGTCTCCGCCTCCTGCAGTTGCTCCAGCGTGACGTACGCGCGCCCCTCGGCGTCCTCGATCACCGCTTGGCCGAACTCCATGCAGGTGCTCTCCGCGGAGTCCCCGCTGTAGGGGGCGGCTACGAGCCCGGACAGTGTGACGCGGGCCCGCAGACGGTCGCGCACGGGAGTGGGGGCGATGTCGGTGAGCTCCAGGCGGATGGGGATGCGAGGAGCCGGAGGGCCGGGCTCCAGCGGGTCGCCCTGGTCGTGGAGGTGGACGCGGCCCAACAAGCCCGTTCCGTCGAGGTTGTAGACCTCGTGGTGGCGGCCGTCGGTCACCACGGTCATGGACTGAGCCGCCGTGATGATCGACCGCATCCGCTCGGCGGGGGTCGGCTGCTTGGTGCGGGAACTGTGGGAGCGCATGCGGGTTCTCCAGAGGGGCGTCACAGACACACGATGCATGGTTAGGTATGCCTAACCTAACCTATGCATCGGTGGTGGGAAAGTCGCCCCATCCCTTCCGTCGTCGGGCCCCGACCCGCTGGTAAGCGCGGCGCGTACGCGGCGTGAGGACTGGGATCACGGGGGTGTGACACGTCGGTCCAGGCGTGATCGTGATGGGGCGCTCCGTGAGGCCGACGACGTACCTCGGTTCGCGCGGCCGCCGTTGGCTGGTCCGGCGATGCCCCGCACCTCCTCCTGGGCCGTGCGCGAGAGCCAAGCGCCGTAGCGGACACCGGACCAGCCCGGCTGCGGTGTCGGCGGGGCCCAAACGACCGGCACGGGTTGCCGCTGCGCCGGAGCTTCCTGGGTGCAGCACACCTGGGCACACGTCGGCATACGTCCCAGCCCGAGTGGCTTGCTAATGGAGCGGCTAGAGGCCGAAGACCGTCTCGTCGGAGGCCAAGGCGCGGAAGATGTCGCGCGGGTCGGCTACGAGCTTGCGCTCGGTGAGGTCGAGCATGCCGCAGATGGCGGTGATCTCGGCGGCCACCGTCCCGTCGTCGGCCCGCCGGATGGTCTGCTCGATCCGGAACGACTTTCCCTCGCCCCAGACGAACACGCAGCTCACGTCGACCTCGTCGCCCGCGCGCAGCTCCCGCCGGTAGCGGATGGTGGTCTCCATGGTGACCGGCCCGACCCCCTTGTCCAGCAGGGCGCTCTGCCGGATTCCACCCTGCTCCAGCGCGGACCAGCGGGCGTGCTCCGCGTACTGGAGGTACACGCTCTGGTTCAGGTGCCCCTGTGCATCGGTCTCGTATCCGCGCACGGAGATCCGTACGGTGATCGGCTCCATGGTGCCCTCCTCATGTGTCCGGGTCGGTCTCGCAACCGGCAACTCCAGCATGGACAGGCCCAGTTCGCGATCGATTTACCCAGGCCGTCCGCCAGGTGAACGAGCCGCACACGTCCGCTGGGGCGGCGGAGGCAAACGTAGCGGAACCGGGCCGGCCGGCGCGCCTGCCACCGGCCCTGAGCGACGTGGTTTCAGCGGATTGCGGCATGGGTTCCGTCAGACCGGGGCCACGGCGCCCTCGCCGTGTTCGACGGCGGCCCGGACGCGCTCGTGGTACTGCTCAAGCTCCCCGTCGGGGACGGTCGTCGGGCTGCCGGTGAGGGTGTACCACTCGTCCGCGCCGGTGTACTGGATCGCGACGTGGACGAGGTTGTTGGCCCGGCGGGTGGTTTGGATGGTGAGGTCGCCGGTGATGACGCCGACCTGGTCGGTCATGGCGCCGCCCGGCCCCGCGGTGACCTGGTCGTCGCACACGGCTGGTTCCGGGGTGGGCATCAGTGGTCCGTGCAGGTGTCGAGCATCTCTCCGAGTGCGGTCTTCTCCGCCTGGGTGACGTTGAGGCCGTACACGTGCTTCACATCGGTCCAGGCCCGGGAGTAGGCGCACCAGTAGGAGCGGAGCGGGGGTTTCCACAGGTCGGGGGTCTGGTCGCCCTTGCTCCGGTTGGAGGCTGCGGAGACGGCGATCAGCTGGGAGTGTTCCAGGTCGTTGGCGAATGCTTTGCGTTTGGCGGTGTCCCACTGGTCCGCGCCGGCCCGCCAGCCGGCGGCGAGCGGAACCATGTGGTCGACGTCGACCTGGCCGGCGGCGGTGAGGGTTTTGCCGTCGTACTCGCTGTACCAAGTCCCTTGTACCGCACGGCACTTGTCGTCCTGGGCGACGTTCTGCCCGTCGCGCTGCAGGACGACCTCGCGGGTGTCGCATTCGCCGTACTGTTTGGCCCAGTGCGGGAACTTCGCCCGGCTGTAGCCGGACATCGTGTGCGGGGCCTCGACGTTCAGTTCACTGAGCTCGCCCCGGGCGACCTCGGCCGGGGGCGGCTCCGGCAACGCCAGGCGCAGAGCGGACTGACTCCGGCCGGTGAGGGCGGCTGCGGCCGAAGCCGGGGCAGTGGCCGGGGCGACAGCGCAGGACAGGGCGGTGAGAGCGATGGCGGCGCGCAGCCACCCGCGAGAAATGATCATGAGCCCAGAGATAGCGGCTGCCCCGAGCAAGGGTCGCGCATCCACCCAAGTGTGGGCGCGGCGGCGTTCTTCGCCGGAGGCTCAGCAGACCGCGCGAGGCGGTTGCTGATCAAGATCGGCTGGGGGTGTCTGTCAGACCCTCCTGTCATGATCGCAGTCATGACTGTCGAACGCCCCATGCCGCCCCTCAACGCCGACGAGCGCACCACATTGGAGAGCTGGCTGGACTTCTATCGTTCAACGCTGGCCATGAAATGCGAAGGACTGGGCGAGGAGCAGGTGCGGCGTGCCTCCGTGACTCCCTCACCGCTGACGCTTCTGGGCCTCGTCCAGCACATGGCCGAAGTCGAACGGAACTGGTTCCGTCGGGTCCTGACCGGCGAAGAGGTCGGGCCGGTCCATGCCCCGGGCGGCGATCCCGAAGGTCACGACGGCGGGTTCGACCTCACCGAGCACGTCTCCAGCACGACGGTCCGGCAGGCTTGGGAGGCGGAGATCGCGCTTTCCCGGGCCAACTGCGCTGCTCGCGCGCTGGAGGAGACCAGCCCGTTCATGGGCGGTGCCGTGACCTTGCGGTGGATCTACACCCACATGATCGCCGAATACGCCCGCCACTGCGGACACGCCGATCTCCTGCGCGAACGTATCGACGGCGCCACCGGCGTCTGACCCTGCCCCGCCGGGCTGGTCATCGGGCACGGGCGCGGGCATGGGCGACGGAAGGGGTGAATGAGCAGCGCGCGGTACGCGGTAGCTGGCCGCCACGCCAACAGCCCTTAAACAAGCGGTAGTTGATGCGGGAACGAGCGCTTCGTCGCTTTGCGCAATGCTGCCCCGCTGTTCACTCAACTGGACTTCACCGAGCCTTCGGCGCTGTGACTTACTGGGGTGCGCTACGCGCGTTGCGTGCTTCCCCCAACTACGTCTGGAGAGTTCCGGTGAGCCCCACCCGCCGTCTCATAGTTCCCCTCGCCACAGGCGCCCTGGCTGCGATGGGTGTCCTCGCGCCCGCCGCCGCCCACGCCGCAAGCACCTACTCTCTGGTCGTTCTGCCGGACCAGAAGGAGGGCGCGATCTACGACTTCGTCAACTCTGCGAAGAACTCGGTCGACGTGACGATCTACGAGCTGCGCGACACCACTCTCGTCAACGACCTGGTCAACAAGCAGAAGGCGGGCGTCAAGGTCCGCGTGGTCTTCGACTCCCAGCACGCGTCCATCGACGGCGCCGCCTACAAGGCGCTGTCGGCGGCCGGCGCCGGGGTGACGTACTCGTCCTCCGCATACGTCTACACCCACCAGAAGACCATTACCGTCGACGGCGCCACGTCGTACATCAGCACCGGCAACTTCGACACCACGTACTACGCGACCTCGCGTGACTACGGCGTCTTCGACTCCGACGCCGCCGATGTCGCCGCGATCGAGAAGGTCTTCGACGCCGACTACGCGAAGACCGCCGTCACCCCCTCCGACGGCACCGACCTGGTCTGGTCGCCCACCGACTCGCAAAGCCGCCTGCTGGCCCTGGTCAACGGGGCGCAGCACAGCCTCGATGTCCAGGAGGAGGAGTTCGGCGACGCCGCGCTGGTGAACGCGGTCGTCGCGGACGCGAAGCGCGGCGTCACCGTTCGCGTCGTGGCGGAGAACCAGTCCTCCCAATACAGCAAGCAGCTGAACCAGGTCATCGCCGCGGGCGGCAAGGTGACCACCTTCACGAGTTCCACCGGCTACTACATTCACGCCAAGGCGATCGTCGCCGACTACGGCACCTCCTTTGCGAAGGTGTTCGCCGGCTCGGAGAACTTCTCCGACAACTCGCTCAACCACAACCGCGAACTCGGCCTCATAGTCAGCGACTCGGCAGTTGTCAGCGGCATCGAGAAGGCGTTCAACGCCGACTTCCTCAAGGGCTCAGGCACAGTCTGACGTTTCCACAACACCCACCCCGAACGAACGGCCTGTTGCACCTGGGATCAGGCGGACGGGCCGTTCGCGAGGGCCTGGATGTACTCGTCGAACGTGGCGACTCGGTCCGCGGGCGGGACCTCTGCCTTGAGGCCGGTGCCGTAGTCGGAGTACTCCTCGACGATCTGTTCCTGTCCCTTCTTGCCGGAGCTGACCTCCCGGGACTTGGCCACCAGGCCGTCCTTGCCGACCCACACGTCGATGACGGCCTGCTCCTTGCCGCCCTTCTGCATGACGTCCACGTACCAGTCGTGGCTTTCCTTGTCCATGGCGGGACCCTGGTACTTGGCGAGCTCGGCGATGGTCACCGTGCCCTGGAAATGGTCGGTGGGGCGCCCGCCGACCTGCTCGGTGCCGATCCACTTGGCGGTGCCCGTGGCGTTGAGGGCGCCGAGGAACTCCGTCAGCAGCCCCCGAGACCGCGACCGGTCGGACTTCTTGTCACTGGACGGGTCGATCTTGAACCAGTCCTTGCCGGGAATCTTGTCGGTCTTCGTGTATGCGCCGTCGGCCGTGTCGACGAGGTACGTCTCACCGCTCGGGTTGTCCTTGGTCTTCTTCCCGTGGACCTGCATGGAGGAGAAGAAGGGCGTGCGCTGCCAGGCCATGTCCGTGACCCCGTCCTCGGAGGAGCCGCCGGACTGGCGGGTCCTGTACGAGTTCTGCTCGCGGGTCTTCTTGGCGGCGGCCGCCAGGACGGCTCCCGCGTTCATGCGCTGTGACGCGCTCGCCCCACTCTTCTTTCCGTCGCCGCCGCTCGTGCCACCACCGCCGCAGGCGGTCAGGCCCACGGCGAGCACGAGCGAGCCGACAACCGGCACAGCGAACTTCTTGATCTTACGGACGGCCTGCACGTTCCCCACCCTTTACCCATTCCTTAACCAAACCAGGGGGAGCATATACAGACCCGGTGGATCAGGAAGAATCCGGAAATGTGGGGGTCGTTCTCGGGGCAAGGGGGTTGAGGTTCCGGCCTCTTGCGGCCTGTCGGCGGGTTGTCGGTGCCGACACGTGGCTGTCGGTGTTCTGTCGGTGCGGCTGCCGAGGATGGGCACATCGAACCGATTCGGGAGGTCACCATGGTGAACAGCAGCCGGCCGCACCACTCACGCCCCACCTCGATCCTCGTATCCGGCGCGGGCATCGCCGGAACGGCCCTGGCCTACTGGCTGGCGCGCTACGGCTTCCGTGTCACCGTCGTCGAGCGTGCTGCGGACCTCCGCGGCGGCGGACAGGCGGTCGACGTGCGCGGCAGCGCGATCGAAGTCGTCGAGCGGATGGGCCTGTTGGAGGATGTGCGGGCCGGGAAGACGGGCCTGCGCGGGATGTCACACGTCGACGCGGATGGTCGTGAAGTGCGGCGCACCGTGGGGTGGACCACCAGTGGCGGACCCTCGGACGGGCCCGATGTGGAGATCCTCCGCGACGATCTGGCCGCGTTGCTCGCTCGGGCCGCGGGGAGCGGCGTGGAGTACCTGTTCGGAGACTCCATCGGAACGCTGGTGCAGGACGACGGCGGCGTCCGGGTGCACTTCGCGAGCGGCGTGGAGCGGCGGTACGACCTCGTGGTGGGAGCCGATGGCCTCCACTCGGCGACCCGTCGGCTGGTCTTCGGCCCTGAGACCGACTATCTGCATCCGATCGGCGTCTACATCGCGTCGTGGAGCGCACCCAACCACCTCGGCCTCGACCGCTGGGAGGTGTTCCACCAGCCGGGTGTCGACGACGTATGGGGCTGCATGGCCATGACGGTGCGGGACAACACCGAACTGCGGGTCTTCGTGGGCTTCACTTCCGAGGATCCGTACGAAGGGCTGCTGCCGCGTGACCTCATGGCGCAGAAGCGGCTGGTGGCCGAGCGCTGCGAGTCCCTGCGCTGGGAGGTGCCGCGCTTCCTGAAGGCCATGTGGGAGACCGACGCCTTCCATTACGACGTGGTGGCGCAGATCCGGATGGACCATTGGTCCCGGGGGCGCGTCGCGCTCCTGGGCGACGCCGGATTCTGCTGTTCCCCGCTCACCGGGCAGGGCACCAGCGTGGCGCTGACCGCGGCCTACGTCCTCGCGGGGGAGCTGCACCTGGCCGACGGCGACCACGTGGCCGCCTACCGTGCCTACGAGGACCGCCTGCGCCCTCATGTGACGGCCAATCAGGAGCTGCTCCGGCTGGGCCAGGAGATGCTGGTCGCCGAGACGGGAGCGGCCGGTCCGGAGGGAGACACGGAGTCGGCGGGTCCGGCCGGGCCCGGCCGGGAGGACTCGGCGGAATTTCGTGCGGCTGTCGCCTTCGACCTGCCGGACTACTGAAGGGCCTTCGAGGTGCGCGGACGGGCCGCGCGGCGGCAGGGCGGTGCAGCGGCCCTGCCGCCGCCCGTCAGACGGTACTGAGCGGATGGGCCGCGGTGGCGGAGCGCGGCGGCCAGGCGCGGGGCGCGAGGATGCCGAGTACGTAGGCGCGGGCGACGAGGGCGGGGCGGGTGTCGGCGTCCAGGAGTTCCCGCAGGCGGCTGATGTGGTAGTCGACCGTCTGCCGGGACAGCTTGAGCGAGGCGGCGATGTCGCCGTTGCTGCTGCCCGCCGCCAGGAGGGAGAGGATGCGGATCTGGGCGGGGGTGAGTGACGGATGGGGGTCGTGGGCGAGGCTCAGGTGGGTGACGACGGCCCAGACGTGGCGGGCGCGGGCGGCGGAATGGCCGACCGTGGTCAGATGGAGTTGCGCGCGGCGCTGCCGCCCCTGGATGTCCACCAGCACCGCGGACGTCTCCACCCGTCTGGTGCGGCGTGCTATCAGACCGCTCCACCTGCGGTGCAGCCGGTCGAGACCGGTTTCGGGGGCGAGCAGGGTGTGCGCGCGACGGCCGACCAGGTCGGGCAGGCTGAGGTCGAACAGCTCGGCGGCGGCCGAACTCGCCGTGACCACACGTCCGTTCGCGGACAGCAGCGCGCAGGGCAGGCCGCTGTGGTCGCGCAGTGCTCGTAAGTCGTCCTCGGCCTCCTGCCGCTGAACCATGGCGCGCAGGTGATCGGTGATGTCCACGTAGATCCCGGCGACGCAGGTCCGCGCGTTCTCCCGCACGGGGAACCGGTGGCCCACCGCCTGGCCCGCGCTGCCGTCCGGACGCCGGTAGTCCAGGGTGTGCCGCACGGGAGTCCCCCGCGTGAGGATCTCCTGGTCGAGGGCGCGGAACTGCGCGGCCTCGGCCGGGGCGTCGCATTCCTCGATGTACTTCCCGACGAGTTCCTCCGGAACTGTGCCGTAGAGGTGCGCGTAGGCGTGATTGGCCCACAGATAGCGGCCGTCGCTGTCCCGGATGAAGGCGGCGGCCGGGGCGAGGTTCACCAGGCCCGCGAAGGCCGCGTACTGCCGCGGGGTTTCGGGGCGGGAGCCGACCTCCACGGCGAAGCCGTGCGTACGGTGGTGGGCGCGGCGCTCGTCCAGGGGCCAGCTCACATCGAAGGTGCGGCCGTCGAACCGGGCCTGCCAGCGGCCCTCCTGCGCCAGGTGGCCCGGGGCCGCGAGCTCCTGACGCATCCGGTCGAGGAAGCGCTGTGCCGTTTCGGTGTCGGGGAAGGCGCCGCCTCCCCGCTCGCGAACCTGCCACGGCTCGTCTACCTCCCACCAGAACACCGGAAGGTGGTCGAGCAGTGCCTTGAGGCCGTAATCATCCACAGCGGTCTCTCCGTCCGTATACGGTCCGTACGCAACCGGCTGACGCACTGTCACATCGCCATGGGTATCCCGTCCCCCTCCCGTGCATGCTCGGTTCTCGGCCGAAGTGGAGGCCGTCCTGTGAGCCCTCGCGACACCTGGCGGTGCCCCAACACGTCCGGTGAATCAGGCATTTGCCTGAACGGCGGGCGTCCCCCGGGGCGATGTGGGCGCCGGTTGCCGTGGTCCCCTTGAGTGTGCGGGTGAACACGCCCCGACACGAACACGGGGGATTCCCCGCGCCCGGCGCGCATCGCCGATCAGTACGACGACACATCGTGTGGACGGCGCCTGTGGCGCCCGCGGCGCATCCGGTACGTACCGACACGGACGAATGGAGACGAACTTCAGTGAGCAAGGTGCTGTTAGTGCATGCCAAGGGTGGTCCGCCGCTCGGTCACGTCCTGTCCCGGACGGCCGCGAGGGCGGAAGTGCACCTGCTGGCGCTCAGCGCTCTTCCTCCCGGCGTGGCACGCTCCGCCCGAAAACTGTGCGCCTCGATCGTGACCCCCGCCGACGCGGAGCGCTCCGACCTGGTGTCCCTGATCGTCTCGCGGGCCGAGGGCATGGACGCGGACGCGGTGCTCACCTTCTCCGAATACGCGGTCGTGGCCGTCGCCGAGGCGTGTGAGGTGCTCGGGCTCAAAGGGGCCGGCGGCGCCGCCGCGCTCGCTCGCGACAAGCGGCTGATGCGCCGCACCTGGCAGGAACACCGGCTGCCGCAGCCCGAGTTCCGTGCCGTGGACACTGAGGCGGACCTGCGCGAGGCGGCCGACGCGCTGCCCTTCCCGCTGCTCCTCAAGGCGGCCTGGAGCGCCGGCTCCACCGCGCATCAGATCATCCGCGCCCCGCACGAACTGACCGTCGCCTGGCGCCGCTCGCGTCAAGTCATGGCCGAATCAGCCCAGTTGGGGTACGCCGAGCTCCACGTCGCCGAGGCGCAGGGCCATTTCGTGGTGGAGCGGATCGTGACCGGCACCGCGTCGGACTGGTTCGACGAGCCCGGCTGGGGCGACTACGTCAGCGTCGAGGGAGTGGTGGCGGACGGCACCTTCCACCCGGTCTGCGTCAGTGGCCGGATGCCCACGGTCGAGCCGTTCACCGAGCGCGCCGGCATCACCCCCGCCCTGCTGTCCCCAGATGCCCAGGACCGTGTGGTGGCGCTCGCGCGGGAGGCGGTCGATGCCCTCGGCCTGCGGGACTGCGGAACGCACACCGAGATCAAGCTCGGCGCGGACGGCGGCATGTGGCTGATCGAGACGGCTGCCCGGTTCGGCGGTGCGATGACGGTGCCGCAGATCGAGGACGTCTTCGGGCTCGACCTCGTCGGCATGCTCGTCGACCACCTCGTCGGACGCCCGGTCCAGTGGCCCGGGCAGGCCCTCACCCCGGCACAGGCGCGCGGCGCGGCGGGCTCCCTCGTCGTCCTCGCGGTCGACGGCCGGGGCGAGGCCTGGGGCGACCGCAAGGTCTGGGACTTCCCGGTCGTCGCCAAGGACGTGCCGCTCAGCCGGGGCAGCGAGCTGTCGGTGGTCGCGGAGAGTTCGCTCGCCGACGGACGCGTCGTACCCGTCTACGATCCGGCCGCGGGCGCCAACACCATGGCGGCCCTGTGCCTGCTCTCCGCCACCGACGCGGGCACGGTGATCCGTGACTTCGAGACGTTGGTGGACGCCCTGCCCCAGGTCCTGCCCGCCGTGCGGCCCGAGGAGGTCTCCGCGTGACCGCCCGCCTGCTCACCGCCGCCTGCGAGCCGGCCACGGACCGTACCGTCGTCGGTGAGAACCTCTCCCTGCCCCTCTTCCGCACCCTCTCCGGAGTGCTGGCCGGCCACCCCTACCTCAAGGTCGTCGTCGACCGTGCCGAGAACACCTGGCACCTGCTGGACACGTCGACGCACCCCTTCCACGTCAACTACATCGCCACCCGCGTCCTGGGCATGGAACTCGCCGAACTGGACGCGGCCCTGGACGAGTTCAACGCCGCCGTCTACACGGATCCCGGGCGTCGGTTTCTCCTTGGTGTGCTGTCCCTGCACACCGACGAGGACGCCGAGGGCCGCGAACGCACCTTCCTCGTCCTGGAGACGACCGAGGCCGACACCATGCACGGCCAACTCCTCGAACGGTTCTACGAGTTCGTCCGGGAACGGGTCGACGGCCGGCTCCCGGTGCTGCTCAAGCCCGCCAACCACGGGCAGGAGGAGGAACTGGCGGCGATCAGCGAACAGCGCCTGCCGCGCATCCTGAGCCACGAACTCTTCGGCTCCAGGGTCCGGACACCGCTGAACCCCGGCGAGGCCATCGGGCGGCTGCGGTTCTTCCGGACGGACGAGGAGTACGCGGCCGCGGCGGGAGGTCTCGGCTGGGCGGACATCGTGGCCATGCCGTGCCTGCCGGACGATGTTCCCCGGGCGGCCGGATTCGTCAACACCGCGCCGATCACCCCCCTTTCCCACACCAACGTCCTGGCCTCCGGCTGGGGGATACCCAACGCGATCGTGCGCGATCTGGAGCAGCTCGTCGAGAAGGGCGACCTGGACGGCGCGTGGGTCCGCTACCAGGTGCGCGAGGACGAGATCTCCCTGGAGCGGCTCGACCAGGAACCGGTCCTGCGGGCGCCGGCCTGGCACCAGCAGCGCATCCGCCTCGAACCGCCCCTGCTCGAAGACGCCCCGGTCCTGGCCCTGCACCGGCTGCGCGCCGCCGACCGCGACCGCTACGGCACGAAGGCGGCCAACCTCGGCGAGCTGCACCACGTGCTCGACAGCCGAACCGCCGACCTCACCGCGTTCTACGGGCGGCCGCGCCCGCCGCGCGACGACCTCTACGGCCACCTCGCCACCCGGCTCGGCCTCGACGCGCCCTCCCTGCCCGAACTCCGCGCCCGGGCAGCCGACTTCGTATCGGCGACGGTCGGCGCACCGCAGGGCGTGGCGCTCCCCTTCGCGCTCCAGCAGCACTTCCTCGCCTCCTCGCCCGCCATCCAGCAGGGCATCGGCAAACTGAAGATGGCACTCGAACTCGACGCCACCGACGTCCTGGACCCGATCTGCCTGCAACTCCAGCAGCTGATCCGGCACACGCCCGTCCCCGAGTCCGTCATCCGGCAGATCGGCCAGGCCTTCCCCGCGCCGCCCGCCGCACACGGGCGCCTGGTGGTGCGCTCCTCGTCCAACGCCGAGGACCTGCCCGGATTCTCCGCGGCCGGCGTCTACGACTCCGTCACCACCGTCCACGGCACCGGTGAACTCCTGGACGCGGTACGCCAGGTGTGGGCCTCCCTGGTGTCACCCCGCAGTGTGCGACTGCGCCACCAGGTGGGGATCTCCCTCGACGACACGTACATGGGCGTGATCATCCAGGAGTACGTGCCCGCCTCCCTCGGCGGCGTCCTGGTGACCTGTGACCCGACCCGTCGCGCGGACTTCCGCAACGTCTACCTCAACTGTTCCCCCGGCTCCCCGGAGCGGGTGGTCGAGGGCTCGGTCCTGCCCCAGCAGTACCTGTACAACACGGTGGAGGGCGGCGGGCGCACCGTCGCCCTCGGCTCCTGGGGCGACGGGCTGCCCGCCGCCACCCGCGCCCGGCTCGCCGACCTGTCCCTGACCGGGCGGCTCCTGCAGTCCCACTTCAGCGAGGCCGACGTGGACAGGCCGCTGGACATCGAGTGGCTCATGACCGAGCGGGGCGACTTCCGGCTGGTCCAGATCCGCCCGTACGCGCTGTGAGCCCGCGTCTCGCGCCGCGTCCCGGGACGAGGGAGGGCGCCCTCACGGACACCGCCCACCGGATCATCCGGCTCAACTACGGCTTCCAGCTACTGTTCAACCTGCTGTGGTGGATGCCGGTGTTCTACGCCTACCAGAAGCAGGCCGGACTGTCCGACGGGCAGATCTTCGGCATCCAGAGCATCTACTACGTGGCGTTCTGCCTGTTCGAGATCCCGACCGGGCTGATCGCCGACCGGATCGGCGCTCGCAACTGCCTGCGGGCCGGCGCGGTGGTGATGACGGCGGCCAACCTGGCTCCCGTGGTCAGCGCCTCGTACGGCGGCTTCCTCCTCCACTTCCTCGCCATCGCCATGGGCCGCTCGCTCACCTCGGGGGCGGCGAGCGCTTACCTGTACGACGGGCTGCGGGCCGAGAAGTGCGAGGAGCACTACCTGAAGGCGGAGGGCACCGCGCGGGCGTGGGGGCTCGCGGCGAAGGTCGTGTGCTGGCCGCTGGTCGGTCCCCTGATGGCGGTCGCCCACACGGCGCCGTACGTGCTCAGCGCCGCCAGTGCCGCGGGCTCTCTCGCCTGCGCCGTCGCGCTGCCCCGGCTCGCCGGGACGGACGGCGGGACGCGGGAAGCGGCCGCCGCCCGGAAGGACGGCGGGCGCAGGGGCCGGGCGCCTCTGCGGGACGCGGGCGCCGCGTTGCGCTGCGTCGCCTCGTCGCGATGGCTGGGCCTGGTGATGGTGCAGGGCGTGGCGGTCTTCACGCTGTCCCGGATCTGCCAGGTCAACCTCTTCCAGCCGATCCTGTTGGACCACGGCATCAATGAGGCATCGCACGGCGGAGTGCTGGCCGCGATGACGGTGGCGGAGGCAGTGGGCTCGGCCCGTCCCCAGTGGCTGAGCCGTCGCCTGACACCGGTCGCCTGGGTGTCGATCCTCAGCCTCGCGCTGGCGGGCACCCTCGCGGCCATGACGCTCGTCGGACCCTGGGCCGTCATCGCTCTGCTCTGCCTGTTCGCCGCGGCGACCGGCTTCGTGTACCCGGTGCAGCGCAAGCTGGTCAACGACGCCATGCCCGTGAACGCCCCGCGCGCCACGCTCCTCTCGGTCGAGAGCATCGTGGACCGCGCGGTGTGCGCCCTGGCCGCGATCGCCGTGGGCGCCTACGTCTCCGCCGGTCACCTGGACGCCCTGCTGTGGCACAGCGCGCTCGCGACGGCGGTGCTGCTCGGGGCCGTTCAACTGCTCCTGCGCGGCGACGTGGTGAAACGGGGTCGCGCTGCGACCGGGGCCCCGGCGCCTGACGCCGAGGCACGGGATGCGGCGGCTGTCGGGCATCGCACCGGTGACCCGGTCGGACGGACCGGAGACGCACGCCGCGGGCCGTAGCCGGACACCTGGCCGCGGCGCGGACGGATACCTGCTGAGGTACGCACCCGGGAAGGGTGAGCGCCTCGGCGGGTGTACGGGCGCGGACGTGAATCAGTGGGGCACGTGGCCGAGGAGTTCGATCAGCGCGACGGGAAGGAACGGCTCGCCACACGGATACACCTGCTCGCGGGAGCGCCGCATGAGTACGCTTGACCGGTGGGTTTGAGTGGCAGCCAAGGAGGCAGTTCGCAGTGTTCGGGAACATAGGGGCGGTCGAGGTTGTTCTGCTCGCCGCGCTGGCCTTCGTGCTTTTCCTGTTGCCGACGTACATCGCGTTCCGCCGAGGCGTGCAAAGCCGTTGGGTGGTTCTCACCGTCAACGTCGTCCTGGGGGCGACTTTCCTCGGGTGGCTGGTGGCTCTGTTCCTGGCAACGCGGCCGGTTCGGCCGCGACAGCTGCCCGCCTGATCCCGGGGCGGTCTGGTGTGACCTTACAGCCCTCGTACCGGCGATCCTGCCTCTCTTCGTGTGAGGGGGATCGTCCAGCCGTGTATGTGGGCGTGGGCCCGCATACACGGCCATCACCGCGGCGAGTGAAGGACTGGCCCTGCGTGCCGCTTTCGCGCGCGAGCCCCCGGGACCTCTTCGTTCTCGAAGAGCACATCTGTCGGCCTGCACAGGCGATGGGGCCTCGCTCAAGCACCGGCTAGGAGAGCCACGTCCACTTGGTGTTGTTCCCGCTGCTGACGTAGCAGGAAGCCCAGGTGTCACTGGAGGAGTAGTGGCTGACGTAGCAGGGTTCGGGGGACCCGATCGTGCTCGTGCCACGGCATTGGAGCATCGTGGTCCCGTCGCTCGATCAGGCGCGGTCGGGGCGTACCGCGCGGAGGATTTCCTGCAACTTCGCGCGGCGGGTCTCGTCCTTGAGGGCGCCGGAGTCCGTGACGAGTTCCTGCGAACCGGCCTTGCCCCCGGCGAATCTGGCCTCCCCGGTACCGAGGAGGCCGGTGGCGTGCTGTTCGCACTCCGCGCGGATCGCGTCGAGCTGGTCCCGCAGGGTGCGGCGGCGGCCGCCCGCAGCGGACCGGATCTGTTCACGGACCTGCCAGGCATGCCCGTACAGAGCGTGGACCAGCTGGTAACGGGCCTCCGCATTGCCCGGATCCGTCTTCCACAGCTCGCGCAGTTCGTCCACGAGCGGGCCGACCCCGGCCCCGTCGGGGCGGTCCCGGTGCGCGGCCATGGTCGCCGCGACGACCAGGACGCGGCGGCTGTCGACCGTCTCGGGGTCGCTCCACCGCGCGAGGTCCTCGGCGATGCGCCGGGCCGGCGGCACCCGCCGGCCCGAGCTGATCCAGTGGTTGTACGCCTCGATCAGCAGATTGCGCACCCGCTCGTCGTCAAAGCCGCCGTCCAGGAGCGCCCGCAGCTGCGTGACGGCCTCGGCGTACTCGCCGCGGGCGATGTCGTGGCGGACGAACGACACCGCGAGTTTGCGGCGCCCGAACTCGCCGAACGCCTCGCGGCGGGCCGTCGACAGCACCTCCAGGACCTCGTCGTGCCGGTCGAGGCTGGCGAGCAGCCTGGCCAGGGCGCGGGCGGGTCCGGTGGCGCCGGGCAGCCGCGCCACCCACCGTTCGAGACCGGTCACGGCGGCCGCGACGACGCGGCGCTCGGCCTCGTCGCCGGGCACCGCCGACGTCTCCAGGATGGCGAACGCGGAGCGCGCGGAGGGACGGTAGAGCTGCACAGGATCGTCTAGGACGTCCACGTACCGTTCCGGAATGGCGTCGCCGTTGCGCCCCCAGGAGCGGGCGGTACGCCGGAACCGCCCGGGGAAGTCCTGCGTGGCCGAACCCGCGGAGGTCTCCTCGGCCGCGTCGAAGATGTGCCTCAGCGCGAACTGGCAGGCCAGTTGGGCGAGTTGGTTGTGTCGCCCGATGGTTTCGGCCGGGTCACCCGGGATGCCGAGGAGCCTCGCGGCGCGCTGCACCACCTCGTTCGCCGGGTCCAGCGGCATCGCGTCCACGAGGCGCAGGTTCGCGATCACATCGCCGGAGTACTCGGTGAGCGGCCATTCCGCCTCCGCTCCGGTCAGCGCCCGCACGAGCCGCAGCCGCCACAGGATGCGGCCGCGCACCCACTTCTCGTGCGCCTGCTCCTCGGCCTCGTCGCCGGGCCTGCGGGTGCGCCCGTGCGTCTGTGACGCGTCTCGGTACGCCTCCTCGATCCGCTGTCGGCACAGCTTCGCGAACGGCTCACGCACTCGGGCCGGCAGCTCTCGCACGGCGGCCTCGACGGCGTCCGTGCAGCGGTCACGGGCGGTGGCCAGCTCTGCCTCTCCCACCGAGCGGCCGACTCCGAGCAGCAGGGTCGGGCTGCGGTGGGAGAGCGTGTGGTTGAGCTCTTCGAGGCGCAGATGGGCGGTGGCGATCGCGACCTTGCCGGCGCCGGCCAGGACCGGCGGCACCTCGCGCAGATCACCGTCGAGTTCGCTGTCGGGCGCCGAACCCGCGCACAGCGGGGCCGTACCGAAGGATCCGGCCAGGATGCGGTGCACCTCCGCGCGCTCGGCGGCCCCGCGCCGGATGTCGCCGTGGGCCAGGTCCTTGAGGTACAGCGCTTCGAGATGGCGGCGCCACGCCTGCGCGGCCGGGGCGAGGTCGCCCGCGGAGGTGTGCGCCACCGCGAGGTTGCGCAGCACGCCGGGGTGGAGCGGGTCGTCCTTCAGCATGGCGCCCCAGCGCCGCCGGGCGGCCGTGGTGCGTCCCAGGCGCAGATCGGACTCGGCCTGCTGCCCGCCGAGGTAGGTGCGCAGCAAGGTGACCGCATCGCGGTGCCGCAGTTCGGGCGGATAGGCGTCCAGCGTCCGCCAGGCGTCGTCGAAGTTGGCGTCGAGGCGGGCCTCGGCGGCTTCCAGGGCGTGGGCGACCCGCTCACGCGGGCCGGCGTGGGCGGGTGGTGGCGCGGGGGCGGGGATCCGGTCGGCGGGCGGCGCGCCGGCTCCGGTCGCGGTCCCGGGGGGCTGCTCCGTCTCCAGCACCGACAGGCGCTCCCCGAGATCCAGGGCGTGGGTGGAGGGAGCGGGCTCGGCCCCCGCGAACTGCGCTGACTTGGCGGTCAGTTTGCGCTCGACCTTCCTGGTCAGGATGCTGCGCAGACTGCCCAGTGGCTGCTGGAACAGCGCCTCGCACTCCTCCACCCGCCGGCGGAACTCCTCGAACTCCATGACCAGACCGGCCGGTTCGGCGTCCTTGAACCGCTGGAGCGCCTCCAGCCGCGCCTGTCGCACTCCCTCCAGACGGCCGACGAGCACTGTCAGGATTTCCTTGTCGCCCGAGACCCGCGCGAAGTCCGCGGCGTCCCCGAGCGCGCCCTTCGCCAGCGCTTTGGCGTGGCCGAGCGCGTCGTCGCTGAGGGCGCCGAGCCGGGCGGCCGCCTCCTCGAACACCGCGAGCCGCTCATCGGGCCCCGTCGGCGCCTTCGCGGAAGCGGTCGGCGCCACCACATCGCGCATCGGCTCGGGCGGCCCCGCGCCGAGCGCCCGCTCCGCGGAACGCAGGGCCTTCTCGTGCCGGGCGGGGTCGCCGTCCGTGAAGGCCCTGGCCGCCGCGTGGGCGCCGAGGTCCGGAAAGCGCAGCGGCCGCCAGAACAGCCGCTGCCGATGGATGAGCGCGGTGAGCGTGTCGGGCAGCGACCCGTCCGCGAGGCAGGCCGCGAGCCGCTCGGGGAGTTCGGCGCGGTCGGTCTCGAACAGGTCGCAGACCAGGTGCAGCAGGCGGATCGCAGGCCCGTCCTCCTGCGGCAGCCGTCGCGCCAGGCGGCGTACCGTCGCGGTCGGATAGCCGTACACCATCCACTGCACGGCGAGCACGGTGAACGCGGCTGTCCCGCCCCGGCGTCGGCCCGCGAGTTCGGCGATGTCCGCCAGCTCGACGGCGAGTACGTCCCGGCTCCGCTCGGCGGTCCGGCCGCGCAGCCGTCCGTCGGCCGCCATGTCGCGGACGCCGGACCAGCGGCACTCGCCGGGCCGCAGCAGCGGCAGCAGCGGTGTCGCGCCCTCCGGGTCGAAGTCGTCACGGCCCGCGCGGATCGTGTCGGCGATCGCCTCCGCACGGCTGCGGCCGTCGCCGCCGTAGCCGTCGGATCCGGCGCGGGCCTCGTCGAGCTGCCGGTGCGCGAGGCTCAGATGAGCCCAGATGCGGTGGTTGGCGGGAGACAGCTCGGCGGCCGCCGTCAGCCAGCGGACGGCGGCCTCAAGGCGTCCGTGACGCAGATAGAGCAGCCCTACGTGGTAGGGGTGCTTGGGGTTGGCGTTGTCGAGGCGGTGGGCGCGGGCCAGCAGGGTCAGGGCCAGTGCGGGCTCGGTCGCCGAATGCACGCCGATCCGGAAGCAGGCCTCGACGACGGCATCCAACTGCCCCTGGGTGAGCGGGAGTTGCTGCTCGAAGTCGGCCCACAGCTGCCCGGTCATGCGCCACAGCGCATCGGGCCGGCCCTCCAGCGCCCTCGGGGACCTCATGCCCGCTTCCCCTCCGCCGGGCCGCCGCCCAGCTCCTCGGGCGGCACGACGAGGAGCCGCTCCCCGTCCGACACCGCGGCCCGCAGCCCGTCCGGGGACAGGGTCATCGGATGCCTCGACACATACGTCGTACGGCCCTCGCGCACCAGCGCGTGCGAGCCGTCGGGGTATTCGAGGACCAGCAGCCGGCCGTCCCGGGCAGCGGCCACCGGCCGGGCACCCGGCACCGTGTGGAAGCCGACGCGTACCGCCAGTTCGGCATCGAAGCAGACGCCGTGGCCCGCCGCGTCGACGATCGCGGTCAGCTCCCCGCCCGGCAGCGTCGCGGTGACCGCGCCGACCGGCTGGGAGACTTGGAGCAGCCGCCCCCCGGCCGGGTCGAGGCGGTGGATCCGCTGCTCGCCGACGACCAGCACGAACTCCCGCACCCGGGCCATGGCGAGCAGCAGGGGCTCCAAGGTGTGCTCCGCCCCGGCCCGGCCGCCCGTGTAGCGGGTGAGCACGCCGTCCAGGCCGCCCACCAGCAGGCCGTCGCTCTCGGCCGCCAACACCTGGACGCCCGCGCGGTGTTCGAGCTCCCGCTCCGGTGTGCCGCCGTCGAGCGAGAGGCTCCAGACCGTCCCTCCCCACAGGCCGATGTACAAGGTGTCGTCCGGGCCGAAGGCCAGCGCCCCTGGCACGTTGAAGCGCGCGCCGTGCCGGGCCGGCAGGTCCACGGCGCGGACCTGGCCGTCCGGGTCGGCGAGCACCACCCGGCCCGACCAGTCGGCGACGGCGAGACAGCGCTGCCCGCGAGCCCACAGCCGGGGCCGGTCCCGCAACTGAGCGGTGCCGGCGGCCTCGTACCCCGCCGTGTGGACGGTCAGGCCCCGGCCGTCCAGGACGGCGAGCGCCCGGCCGTCGGGGAAGAACACCGGGCGTCCGCGCGCGGCGAGGGCGGGCCGGTCGGCCTCGTCCCAGGAGGGCGGCTCCTCGGGCGCCCGCACCGGGAAGGGCGCGGTGGAGGCGGGCTCGCAGCCGGGGGCCGTCGCGACGAGCCGCACCTCCGCCGCGGCGGTCCGGAACGCGAGGTCGGTGAAGACGGCCGCGTTCCGCACGACCGGCGCGGTGAGCGTGCCGGTCAGCTCGGCCCCGGCCGGCTCGGCGCTGACGGTGACCGTGCCGTCGACGGGCCACGGCGGGGTGCCCTCGGGTACGGAGCCGGTGACGCACACGGGCGCCAGCGTGTGGCCGACGACCGCCTCGGTGACCGAGGTGTCGAACCGCAGGGTGGTGCGCGTCCCGGCGGGGAGCAGCCCCACGGCCCCGCGCACCTCGTCGATCCAGTGCGGCCGCGAGGTGGGGATCCAGTTGATCCGGTTCACGATGTAGGGAACCTTCGCGGCGGCGCCCGGGTCGATGAGCAGCGGAACGAGCCGCCCGCCCTCCGGAGGGTTCAGCTTGTACGCCTCGTGCAGCTCCCACTGGCAGACGGGCTTGTCGAAGTACGTCTGCGAGTAGAGCGCGACCACGTGGCGGCTGCGCGGCAGGGCCTCTTCGAGGAAGCTCTGCCAGTCCGCGCCCAGCGGGGTGCCGCTGGTGCGGGACACGTCGAGGTAGATCCTGGGCGCCCCGCCGTGCGCGGTCACGCAGGCGCTGAGGGCGTCGTGCAGGTCCTTGGCCTGGATGTAGTCCTCGCGTGCGTAGCTTATGAACACGTCCCACTGCCCGGCGGCGGACGGCGGCGCGGCCCCGACGCCACCCGCTGCCGGCGCGGCGTCCTGCCCGGCCGGCGTCATCGCAGCGTCCTGGAGATCGTCCCGATCAGTTCGTCGAGCAGTGTCTGGTCGCGGGCGTCCAGAGTGCGCTTGGCGCCGCGGCGCAGCCGGCGCGCGTCCTCAAGGATGCCGTTGAGCCGGCTGCGCACCGTGTACGGATCGGCGCGCAGCCGTGCCAGGGGATCGGACTGCTCCTCGGCCAGCTGGTTGAACCGCCGTACGAGAGCGGAGACTTCGATGCCCGTCTTGACCTTCTCGACCTCCGCACGGCGGGAGACCACCAGGGCGGCCAGTTCGTCGAGCTGGTCGCCCGCGCCCTTCCTGGCCGCCTTGCGCGCGCTCTTGATCTCCGCGGCGATCCCGTCCAGCGCGTGCCCGAGCCGGTCCGCGTCGGGCGTGCTTGAGATGCCGCCCTTGACGCTGGACATGAGGCGGTCGTACTTCTCGTAGAGGCCTCCCACGGCCATGGCGTCGGCGATCTCCACGAGCCGCTGTCCGATGGCCTGCCCGAGCTCGCGGACGATCTGCGTGCCCGTCTCGCTGTGGACCGCCGCGGACAGGGCGGGGATGGTCCGCTCCAGGCCGACCAGCCGTAGCCGCAGAGCCGCGAGTCGTTCGACGCTCACCCCGCCGCGCACGGATTCCATCGCGGCGACGTACGCGTCCACCACGGGGTTGACGAGCGAGGCCTCCTGCCAGCTCTTGATCGTCTCCAGGAGCTCGCGGGCCTGAGTGAGGGTCGGGTCGCGCAGCGCGATCCGGGCGCAGGCGGCCGCCCGGTCCGGGTCCCGCAGCAGCCGGTAGAGGCAGGCGGCGTAGAGGAAGTTGAGCCACGGGAAGCGGGGCACCAGCGCCAGCACATGGGCGAGGAGCCGCTCGGCCTGTTCGGCCTGGCCGGCGCGCATCAGGTCGGCGGCGCGCTGCCCGTCGGCGTCGGCGATGAGCGAGTACAGGTCCTCGGTGCGGTCGGCGGGCAGCCGCGGCGCCGGGGGAGTGGCGCGCTGGTCCGCCCGGCCGAGCAGGAGGGTCAGATAGGCGTCGAAGTCGTCGACGACGAGGCTGCGGCGCCACCGGGGATCCATCCGCGCCAGCTCGCGCCGGGCACGGTCCAGATCACCCGTCTTGAACGCGGAGACGGCCGGCGCGGCGTGGGGCGCGAGCAGCGCGAGCCGCAGTCTGCGCGCGAGCGCGGCCACCTGCTCGCCGTCGACGTCCGCCTGTGCCGCGCCCCGCTCCGCAGTGTCGAGCGCCCGCTCCAGATCACCGCCGCGCGCCTGGCCGAGGGCGAGGAGGTAGGACAGGGTGCCCTCCTCGGGAGCCAGCTCAAGGAACGCCTCGACGCGGGCCAGCGCGCCCCGGGGGTCGGTTCGCACGGACTGGGTGTAGGCGGTGACCTCGGCCGGGGCGAGCCGGCGGCGCAGTTCACGGCGCAGGTCCCTGATCCGGTCGCGCAGGCCGTCGTCGGCCGGGGGCTCGTCACGCAGCGGGCGCAGGATGCGCAGGGCCTCCAACTGGCCCTGCCCGTCCAGGTGGTAGAGGCAGTACGCGCGCAGATAGCGCCCCTCCTGGTGCTCGGGATGCGCGCCCAGGTACTCGTCGAGCAGCTCAAGGGCCAGTTCGTACTCCCGCGCGGCGGCGTTCGCCCGGGCGTCCTCCAGGAGGTCCTCGTCGTCGCTGCCGAGGTCGAGGGACATCTCCAGGAGCGAGGCCACGGGCGGCGCGAGGACCAGCGCGGTCTCCGAAGCGACCGCGGCGGCCGCCTGGCGGGCCAGCTCCTCAAGCCGCCTGTCGTGCTCGGCGAAGTCCCCGTGCCCGGTGACCTCGGTGAACTCGAAGGCAGGCGCGTGGAGCGACTGCACGGGGCGGATCTCCTGGAACGTGTGGTCACGGCCGGTGCCGGTCATGCGCGGTGCTCTCCCTCCTGCGGTGCCTCGCCGGGGTCGGGGACCGTGCCGAGCGCGTGCTCGGCCAGCTCCCGGCACAGCAGGTACTCGGCTTCCTGGTCCACCTTCACCAGCAGGAGCAGCACCCGCGCGAGCGAGCTCTGCTCGAAGAGCTGGTCCTCGTCCGCCGCGGGCTTGTGCTCCACGGGCGGCAGCCGGTCGAGCAGCCCGGCGTGATCGGCCTGGGGATGCTTGCGGGGCACAAGTCCCCCCAGCCGTCCGGGAGTTGCCCCGGACCGCCGGCTAGGCAGATTCCTGGTCATCGATCTCCTCGGGCTCCTCGGGCAGCAGGATCTCTCCGGTACTGGTGATGAGCTTCTGCTCGGCGCCGTGCAGGATCTCGGCGCCCTCGGCGTACACCCCGGCGGCGCGGTCGAGGTCGGCGAGCAGCTCACGCAGCGCCAGCTTGGCCGGGGCGTCGTCGGGTAGGTCGCGGATGCGCGGGTAGACGATCAGCTCGATCCGCCGGCGGAGCGCCTGGGAGCGGCGCCGGTGGTCGTCGGGCGCGGCCCGCTGGTGCACGTCCGCACCTTCCTCCAGGTCGCCCGGGTCGCCGAACGGGGTGAACTTCGCTTTCAGGCGCCGGAATTGGGCCCGGTCCTCCTCGGAGCGGTCGGGATCGTCGAGGAGCTCGGCGACCAGCGTGAGATAGCGCGAGAGGGCGTCCCCCTCGCCGCCGAGCGCGCGCTCGCGTTCCATGAGGTCGAGCACCTCGGGCAGCATGATGCCCTTGGCGAGCTCGGTGCCGGCGTCCAGGGTCGCGAGGGCCTGTTCGCGCTCGGGCTGACTCAATGCGAAGTAGTAGTGCACGAGCCCGTCCACGAGGGCGGCGTCACCGAGCTCGGGGTCAGCCTCGCGCACCGCGTCCACCCGCCGCCGCAACTCCTCGAAGCCGTTCGCCGTCGGCGCCCCGGACAGCGCGGGCTGGGCCAGCCACTCCCGCAGGAGCGCGACGAGCCGCAGGACGGCGATGCCGGTGCGCAGCCGCCCCGCCGTGGCGCGGTCCTCTTTCGCGAGGTCGCCCTCCTCGTCCTCGTGCTCCACCTGCTCCGCGAGCCGTCCCAGGCGATCGCCGAGCTGCGCGGGGTCACCGTCCGCCCAGTCGCAGACGAGGAGCCCCAACTCGGCCTGGACCGTGGGCGCTTCACGCTCGACCGCCCTCGCGCGGGCGTCGGTGAACGCCTCACGCGCGTCGTCGGTGCGCCCGTCGAACACCGCCTGTACGCCCTTGACGAGCTGGAGGTCGTTCACCTCGGCAGGGATGTTCTCGGTGAGCTCGCCCAGCTCCCGGACCCGGTCGAAGTGGTGCAGGGCGCCGTCCGTCTCACGGCGCCGCCAGTGCGCGGTGGCCAGCTGGAGGTGCGAGACGGCGGCGATGCGGCGGCTCTGCGGCCGGGCACCAAGGAGTTCGTGGTGCTCGACGTACAGATCGGTGACGCGGTCGTGGTTGCCGAGCCGGGCCTGGACCCACAGCTCCAGGTAGGCGCTGTCCGGCGTGCGTCCCTCGGCGGCGATCAGCTCGTCGAGCACGGTCGCGGCGGCGCCGTAGCGGGCCGGTTCGTAGGTGCCCAGCATCGCCCGCACATAGGCCTGCGCGAAGCGGATCCGGTTCAACGACCGGCCCCGCGGACCCTCGTTGACGGCCTGCCCGAGCAGCCGGTCGGCGCGTTCGAGGGCGTCGCGGTCGTCGCTGGCGAGCAGCGCGAGGGACTCCTCGTACGGCAGCCGCCAGCGGCTGGGCACGACGAGGAGGAAGTAGCCGGCGCTGGCCACGCTCGTCAGGAACAGCACCGGCAGGACGACGAAGAGCAGAATCGTGGTCATGCGAGCCCCTTCCCGCCCCGTGCCTCGTGCAGCCGGAGGTCGAAGTCCGCGAGTCTCATGCCGTGTTCGTGGATCTCGCCCCGGTCCATCTGGCCGTTCTCCCGCACGCGCCGCAGTCCGGCCCTGACCTGCTCCGAGATGTGGGTCGCGGCGTCGAGGTGGCCGAGTCCGAGGAAGGTCTCGCCGTAGTCGAGCATCAGGTCGAACCGCCACCACATCAGCGTGCCCCCGTCGTGCAGCCACTGGTGTACGAAGGCGTTTGCCTCGGCCAGTTCGCCCTGGCCCAGCAGGCAGGAGGCCATATCGTGCGCGTGCTCGCGGCGCAGCTCGTGCGGCAGCCGGCCGAACGCCGCCCGGGCCGTCGCCTGGAGCCGCTGGGCATAGGAGTCGTCGGTGGCCCCGGCGAGGCGGACCTGCACCGCCGACCAGCCGCCGATGATGGACAGCTGCGCCGCGTACGCCTCGGTGCGCTCCGGGTCCGCCTGCACCGCGCGCTCAAGGAGCGACAGCGCCTCCAGGGGTTCGCCCAGGTCCTGGTGGGCGATCTCGGCCGCGAGCAGCAGAAGCGCGTAGCCGGGCCGGTCGACGAGGGCCGCGTGGGCGAGCCCGACCGCCCGGCGTGCCTCGCCCGCGTCGCGCAGCGACCGCACCGCCGTCAGCGGGTCCATCGCGCGGCGCGCCCGGTCGAGGGAGTCGGTCAGCTGCCGTACAGCCGCGTCGTCGAGCGCGGCGGCCCGTGGCCCGGTGAGCTCGCCCAGCTCCTCGCGGACCGCGCGTACGGGCTCCACGCGCCGCATCCAGGACGCCAGTCGCCCCTCGCGCCGCGGCGGGGCGAACACGGCGGCGCAGGCGGCCCGTTGGAGCAGCCGCTCGGTGCCGTCGTCCGGCAGGGCCTCGAAGCAGCGCAGCGCCGTGACGCCCAGGCTGTGCAGACCGGGGTCGCGGGCCCCGGCCGGCAGGCCGCGAGCCCCCTCGGGCGTCAGATGCGCGATCCGTTCCGGCTCGGCGAACACCTCTGCGAGTGACGGCGCGCCCCAGGCCGGCAACGGCAGCAGCAGCGGCCGGTGCCCGGCAAGCACGATGTCGGCGGGCAGCGCGACAAGCCCGGCGCCGATCGCCTCGCGCCAACCGGGGAACGCCCGCAGTGCGGCGGCCACCGAGGCGATCCGGTAGGCGGGCTCGTGCTCGGCGAGGGCGTCGGACAGACTGCGCCCGGCGTCGGTCTCGTAGCTGACGATCTGGAACCAGCGGTCGGCGAACTGCCGCTGTTCTCCGCGCTCTTCACGCACCACGGGCACCAGGTCGGGCCGGCGGGGCCGGGTCTGCCAGGCGAGCAGCTCGGCCCGCTGCTCCCCGCTGACCTCCTCGACCGGGATCAGCCGGTACCAGCGCCGGCGCCGGGGCGCGCGGTACAGCGAGCCCCACCAGCCGACCCCCGCGTACTCGGCGCCCAGCTCCTCCTCGATGACCCGCGTCCGGTCACCGACGGCTGTCGTCATAAGCGTCCTCTAGCCGGTCGGCGAGATCGTCCAGGGTGTCCTCGTCCGCTCCCGCGCGCACGCCCTCCAGGAACGCGCCCAGCGCATCGGTGAGCGCGCCCGGCGCCTGCCCGTCCTTGGCGGCCCGCAGCGCCTTCTTGACGACACGCCGGTACTCGGCCGGCACGTCGCCGGGGTCGGTCTCGGCGACGGGCACCGGAGCGGGGGCCGGCACCGGGACGGGACTCCGTACGGGCTCCGGTACGGAGGCGACGGGGCCCGGGAGCGGCGCGGCGGCGGGCGGGGTGATGGGCGCGGGGACGGTGAACGCCCCGGGGCCGGCACCGGACGCGGCATCCGACCCGGTCCGTCCTCGCTGGGGCGCCGCCCCGCGGGGCCGGACGGTGGCGTACAGACCCGCCAACACCGCGCGCCGCTCGGCCAGTTCGTCGACCTTGCCGATGGTGGTGCTCTGGTCGAAGGTCGCCTGGTACTCGCGCCCGGTGTTGGTGTGGGTGACCTGCACCCCGAGCAGCCCGTTCACGTCGAGCGAGAACTCGACCTCGAACTGGTGGTAGCCCTCGGGGCGCGGCTCGATCTCGTCGAGGTGGATCGTGCCGATCAGGGCGTTGTCGTAGACGTACTCTCCCTCGCCCTGATAGATCGCCGCCTCGATGCGGTGGGCCTGCTCGGGATTGGTGTACGTCTTCACCTGGCGGGCCGGGATCTTGGTGCCGCGGGGGATCAGCGCGTTGAACCGGCCCTGCTGGACCCCGACGCCCAGGGTGTGTTCGGTGATCAGGGTGACGGTGTAGTCCTGTTCGTCCGCGGATCGCTCGGCGTTCGGCCGGGTGGCGAGGTCGAACTCGGGCGACGGCTCGAACCGGTTGGCCACGATGGCGGCGCCCCGGGCGACCAGGGTGTCGGGGTTGGCGTCGCCGCGGACGAACCCCTCGTCCTGGTCGAAGTAGTCGAGCAGCATCTGCTTGACCCGGGGGATGCGGGTGGAACCACCCACGAGGAGCACCGCGTTGATGTGGTCCCGCTCCACGCCCTTGGCGGTCCGGGCGAAGCGGAGCGCCTCGTCGACCTGGTGCAGGGAGCGGTCGAGGATGGGCTGGATCAGCGCCTCGAAGCCAGCCCGGTCGAGCTCCAGGGGGGCGGTGGCGCCGCCGAGGTCGAGGGTGGTCGTGGAACGCAGGGACAGCTCGCGCTTGGCGACCTCGGCGGCGGCCTTGATCCGCAGGCGGTCCATGTCCTTCGGCAGCGTCTCGCCGAGACTCTCGACGATCCACGCGGCGACCGCGTCGTCGAAGTCGCCACCGCCGAGACGCTGGTCACCGGCGGTCGCGATGACCTCGATCTCGTCGTCCCGGGTCTCGATGATCGACACGTCGAACGTGCCGCCGCCCAGGTCGAAGACCAGATAGATCTGCCGCTCGGACTCGGCCCGGTCGACCCCGTAGGCGATGGCGGCGGCGGTGGGCTCGGGGATGAGCTGGCGAGGGTAGAGCCCGGCGAGCAGGGCGGCTTCCTCGGTGGCCTTCTTCTGCCGTTCCATGAAGTACGCGGGCACGGTGACGACCGCGTCGTGGATGTCGGTGCCCAGCGCCTGTTCGGCGATCCGCTTCATCCGCATCAGGACCAGGGCGCTGATCTCCTGCGGCCGCAGCCACTCGGTGCCGAGCCTGGCCCGTACCGGGTCGCCGACCGCGTAGCTGCCGCTCGCACCGAAGTGCTGGAGCAGCTCGGGGGTGAACACCGCGCCCATCTCGCGTTTGATCTCCACCAACGCGTCGCCGGCGCCCGCCTCCTGGCTGATGGCGTCCTTGGCGTCATGGCCGACGACCAGCGCACCGGTGGCGGGGTCGATCCGTACGACCGAGGGCGTGGCGACGGCGGCCGCTCCCTCGTGTTCCGGGTCGGCGAGGATCTTGGGCGCGAAGTCGTCGGGGTCGTAGGCGGAGACGGCGGAGTAGGTCGTGCCGAGGTCGATGCCGACGACCCGGTGCAGCTCGTCTTCCATGCGGGGCCCTCCCGGGTCACTCGTTGTTCACTCGTCGGCGAAGCCATCGAGCACGTGGGTACGGGTGAAGTCACTGGTGAAGTCGGTGCGGGTGGTGTCCATGGGGTGATGGACGCTCTCGCCGGCAGCCGTCAGAAAGGTCTCGATCTCCCGGCGCAGCACGGTGAGCCCGGCGTCCCGGTCGTCGAGGACGGGCTCCCAGGTCGGTTCGAGACGCAACAGCGGCAGCGGCGGAAAGCGCGCGTCGTGCGCGGCACGGGCCTCGGCGCTCTCCAGGCTGACGGCGTGCGCGGCGACGATCTCGTCCTGAGTCGCACCGCGCGCCTGGAGCTGGGCGTCGTAGCGGGCGGCGGCCGCGCGGATCTCCTCTGCGGTGGCCTCGGGCGCGACGCCGAGGCGCGCGTACTCGGTCGCCCGCGGCACGACCATGGGCAGCCCGAACAGTTCCCAGCCGCCGGCATCGGCAACCGACATCCTTGCGCCCCCGTTCCCCGTACCTGTACGCGCCTCGCACTCGTACCCGCGACCCGCCGAGCCACGCGAAGCGCGTGCCGCGGACCGGCCCTTACCCGACCCACCACCGAACCGAGTTCAGCAATGCTGCCCTCGACACGTTCTGCGCTGCCCTACTGCCCTTATTCGTTGTTAGTTGTCGTTCGCCGACATCGTTTGACGCGCCACGACCTCGTGCGGCCGTGATGTTGCCGTCGATTGTAGAGGCGTGTGACACAACTTGCCTCAGATCCAAGGCAGTTGGGGCGCGTGAGACAGATGTGGCCGAAACTGATCGCGGGGGCGGCGATCACGCGCGAGGGGTCGAGGTGCGGCTCGGTCAGGGTGGCGGGCGGCCGGCGATCCGTACTACTGGCTGGTGGGGACTGCTGCCATCGCCTACATCGCATTCGTCGGCGTCCTCCGTCGCCTCACCTGAGGAACTGCCACGGGAGTGGTGGACGACTCAGCATGCCTCGCGCTCCGCCGGAGCGCGCTCGATGGCATGAGCACGAAGCCCCGGGGGCGGGGCTCTCGCGTCACGGCAACGAACGGGTGAGCCAGACCACTTCACCGTTTTCTTCTGTGGAGACGTGATCCCGCTCGAACCCGAGCTTCTCAAGGACGCGGAGCGACGGTGTGTTCCACGTGCCGACGGTCGACCAGAGCCGCTTCCGCCCGGTCGCAATGGCGGCATCGAGCACCGCGCCGGCTGCCTCGGTGGCGTAGCCACGTCCATGCGTGCGCTGGAACAGTTCATACGCGATCTCCGGCTCCTGCAGGGTGGAGCGGCCGATGATCAGCCCGCAGTAGCCGATGAAATCGCCTTCGTCGCGGCGCTGGATGGGCAACAGGGCGATCCCCGTAGTCGCCGTCGCGGTGAGCAGCTCCGCGATGGACGTCCGGATGTGCTCAACCGTGGGGGTCCCCTTGCCGCGTTCCGAGAGGAGGGCGCAGAGTTCGGCTGCGTCCGACTCGGCCCAGGGCCGCAGGATCAGCCGCTCGGTCTCAAGGTGGAACGGCATCGTCTCGTACATAGTCATACCGCCACTCTGCCGCCCCGGGGCCTGGCTGAGGCCAGGGGGAAACAAATCGGCGAGTTTTTTCCGGTATCGCCACCCGCGGACCGGGGCGGTTCTACGCGATTGCCCGTAGGCGCTGGTAGCTGCCGTGGCGATGGCGGCGAGGGTGTGTCCACCCTCCCGGGGAGCGGATCGCAACCCGCCTGGTCCGGTACCAGCGCCTGAAGGCGCTTGGCCTGGGCCTTGTTCTGGCCCGTGTTCTCTGCGGTCGACCGGACTCGGTCGGCCGCCGTCCTCATGCGCGCCACGTCGTCGGGGTGCGATGCGGCCGAGACGGCTTCCGAGTGAGTGCTCAGACCGAGCCTGCGGCCGAATCCCCAACCAGGTTGTGTACCAGAGGGAGACGGATGCCAGAGGATTCCTTGAAGACGTGGACGCTCGCGGCACCGCCGGGGAGACCGGTGATCCGGCGGTCGGTGGATTCGAGGAGGACGTGTCCCCTGCAGTTCTTCTGCCGGTGGATGCTGGCTCGGTAGCCATGGGGAAGATCGATGGTCTTGATGTCCCGCGTGAGGTTGACGCACACGTTTTGCGCTCGCGGACTGATGGTCAGGACGCCCTCGCCCGTGGCGTGGGCGGCTGGGGTTACCAGCATGGGCGCGAGGATGAGTGGGGCCGTGAACAGCATTCTCTTCTTCATGGCCTGACAACGATCAAATTCCGCTGAGGAAACCAACCCTGGTTGGGCAGTCCGATCGCTCCTGCGGAATTCATCGAGCGTCTGCCGAGTGACACCCACCGACGAGGCGTCGGCCGCGTCGGCTGCTTCCATCCGAGGTGTCAGCCCGAACCGGAGGCGCTGATCGGGCTCGACACACTGCCGACGTGCGGATCCACCAGCTCGTGGAGCGCTTCCGTGGAGCGCTCCGGCTCGCATGGGCGGCGGCTTTGTCGGAGGGGTCGCGTCCGTCCGCACCCCTCTCCAGCCTCGCGCTCATGACTTCAACTCGTCGACGTCTGTGGTTGGTTGAACTCCTCGCTCTCATCGCCACCACCCTCCTCGGCGTCCCGATCGCTCATGGCGCCGAGGGGACCTCGCGCACCCCCGACCGAATCGGCTACGACGTGGCGTTGCGCTCCGACGCCACGGGCACGAACTGGACCGGGCGGGAGCGGATTTCGTTCACGCACACCGGCACGGGCCCGGCATTGCGCGAGGTGTACGTACGGCTGTGGGGCAACGGCGCCGACGGTTGCGGCGGTCCGGCTCGCCGTCGCCGGTCCGCGTCTCCCGGTTCGAGGGCGGGACCGCCGACGCACCCTCCGTGAATGCACCGCGCTGCGCATCGGCCTGATGCACCCGCTCGCTCCGGGTGCCCGGACGTCCGTGTCCTTCGACGTGTCACTCACCGTGCCGGACCGCATGGCACGGTTCGGCCGCGGCGGCGCGTACCGCTATCTCGGCAACGCGCTCCCCGTCCTGTCCGTACGCGACGAGGGCGGCTGGCAGCTGGCTCCCGATGTGGGCTTCGGGGAGAGCTACTTCACCCTTGCCGCGGACTTCCGGGCAGTCCTGGACCATCCGTCGGAACTCTCCGTACCGGCGACCGGCCGCGCCCCGACGCCGCGATCACCTCCACGATGGGCTTCTGGGCCCGTCCACCGGGCAACAACGGCTGGACCGCTGTCGTCTACCGGGCGGGCTCGTGCGCGCTGCACGACCTGGAGCGCGAACTCGGCAGCCCGGCGACGGAGCGGATGCTGCGGCGGTACGCCTGCGACCACTGGTACGGCGTCTCGACCAACGCCGCCTTCATGCGAGCCGCGCAGGCGGCGTCCGGCCGTGACCTGACGCGGTTCTGGGCGGAGCACCGGATCCGGGCGCAGGACAGCTGACCCGGCCCGCCATGCGCAGGCCGCCCCACGCCCCGTGACCTCGCCTTGTTCCCGGCGACGCAGTCGCTCGCGGGGGATTAAGATCTCCGGGTTCGGCCGGGGGACCGATTCATGGTTTCTTTCTTTTTTTGGGGGCGACACCGTGGGTGTCATCGTGGGCGCAATCATCGCCGTATTGATCATCGGGCTGGCCTGGTGGCTGGTGCGTACCTACAACCGGCTGGTCCGGTTGCGCAACCAGACGCAGGCGTCCTGGGCGCAGATCGACGTCCAGCTGAAGCGGCGGCACGAGCTGATCCCGAACCTGGTCGAGGGCGCGCGCGGCTATGCCGCGCACGAGCGGGCCACGCTCGAAGCCGTCGTCGCCGCACGTGGGGCCGCCGTCGACGGCGGCCTCGGGGTCATGGACAAGGCGGCCGCGGAGGACGCGCTGACCGCGTCCCTCGGCAGGCTGATCGCACTGGGCGAGAGCTACCCGCAGCTGAAGGCCGACCGGCATTTCGCCACGCTGCAGGACGAACTGACCACCGCCGAAGACAAGATCGCCTACGCGCGGCAGTTCTACAACAGCGCAGTACAGAGCTACCACAGCGCTCTGGAGAGCTTCCCGGGCAACATCCTGGCCGGCCTGGGCGGCGCGCACGCGCGCAGGGACTACTTCGAAGCAGGCGCGGCCCCGCAGGACGCGGTGCAGGTGAGATTCGCGTGACGTTCGAAGCGCAGGTGTACTGGGGCGGCGCCGCCCTGATCGGTGTGTGGCTCGCGTTGTTCGGGCTGGCCCTGGCGGCCACGCGCAACGGCACCGTGGAAACCGGCCCCGCCACGCAGGAGTTCGGGCCGGACCCGGAGCCCCCGGCCGTCGTGGCGCTGCTGGCGAACCGGTGGCGGTCCGTCGACCGTGCTGCTGCGGCCACCCTCCTGGACCTCGCGGCCCGCGGCCTCATCGAGGTGCGGCAGCCCGATGACGACCCGGCACGCAGCACCGTGCACGTCACCGGCAAGGACGCCGGACCTCTCATGCCGTACGAGCGGCGCGTCCTGGACCGTGTCGTCGAGCGGGCCGGGGACGCGGGCGCCCCGATCGGGGCCATCGCCTTCCGCGCCGAAGAGCGCGCGAAATCCTGGAACAGCGCACTGCGCCAGGAGATCGTCGCGGAGGCGCGGCAGCGCGAGCTGTCCCGCGCCCGGTTCGCACCCCTGCTCGCCAGCGCGTTGTACGTGACCGCCTTCGCCCCCGGAGTGCTGTTCGCGGTGGCCGTCGTCTCCGGTGGACACGGCATCCGTGGCGCCGTACTGATCGGGGCCGCACCAGCGGTCGCCCTGATGTGGCTGCTGGCCCGGGTGCTCGGTGAGCGGGCCACCCCGCGAGGCCTCGAACGGGCGGGGCACTGGGCGGGAGTCACCGCCTGGCTGCACGCGCACGAGGAGTTCGCCCAGTTGCCGCCCGCGGCCGTCACGGTGTGGGACCGCTACCTTGGCTTCGGGACCGCGCTCGGCGTCACCAGCCGGGCCGGTCGTCTGCTGGGCTTCGACGCGGGTGACAAGCGCCGGGTCTGGTCCGCGTACGGCGGCACCTGGCGGCCGGTGCGGATCCGTTACCCTCGGCTGCGCCCCGGTTTCGGGGCCACCACGCCCCGGCTGCTGCAACTGGCCTGCGCCGCAGGTGTGGTGGCCGTGGGCCTGTGTCTGTTCGCGCTGCTGCGGCAGCCGGACTGGGCCGTCACCGGTGGTGTGGACGCGACCCATTCCCTGCGGCGCCCCGGGCTGGTCCTGAGTGCTGGTTGGGTGGCCGTCGCTCTGCTGGGTGTCGCCGTCGCGGGGCGCTTCAGCCGCTGGACGCTGCTCGTCGCGTTCCTCGCGATGATGCCCGGCAACTTCGCCGACTCCCACGACTGGCTCGACCAAGCCATGGGAGAGCCGCTGGCGGCCGAGACCGTGGCGGTGGCCTGCTTCGGCGCGCTGACCGTGTACTACCTGACCCTCGCCGTACTGGAGCGCCGCGCCCCGCAGGCCGTGACCGGAGAGGTGCTGCGCATGGAGCCGCGTAGGCGTGAACAGGCGCCGCGCTTCCTCGCACTGGACACCGGCGACGGGGACCGAACCACCGCCTGGGCCCTGCCGCCCGGGATGCCGGCTGTCGCCCCGGGCAGCGTGGTACGCCTCGCGGTGTCACCGGCTACGCGCTCGGTGCGCTCGGCGGCCGTCGTCACCAGCTGATCAAAGACACGGTGACGCCTCGCCGACGGCAGCGGGGCGAGTAGTGGCCCCCGGTCCAGCAAGCCCCGGACCGGGGGCGCCGTCGCGTCAGAGGGGTGGAGCGGGCCCGAGTGGTCAGCTCGGTAGCTCGCTGGGCTCATAACCCAGAGGTCGCAGGTTCAAATCCTGTCCCCGCTACTGCTGAAGAGGCCCGGATCCGTGTGGATCCGGGCCTCTTTGCATCGGAGCTGCCCGAGGGCGAGGTCCTCCGGTACCGACGATCCCTTCTGGCGGCAGCCGGACGCCCGAGCCGCCTCGGAGGCCATTTGCCGGACAAGCAGCCATTAGGTCGCGGCAGTCGTGAAATTCGGCGTGTCACGGATGAGTTGGGACATATTTCGCACTAACTTCCATGGTCGTACGAAGTCGATCAACTTCTGATCGCTTCCGTTCGACCTATCGGAGATGAAATTGCGCAAGCTTCGCAAGGCCGCCGTTGTAATCGCCGTACTGGGCAGCGTCGGCCTCCTCGGCGTAGGCACCGCAAACGCCCACGGTGGGAGCCGGGGCGGGACGAACTCCTTCTTCGGCAACGGGGAGGACGGCGGAAAGGCAGGCGGGAAGGGTGACATGTTCAGCGTCTCCCAGGCCACCCAGTGCCGCTCGCACGACCTGAACATCGACGTCCTCGGTTCCGTCGGTCTCCTCAACGGCGTGCTCGGGGGCGCGCTCAACGGCGAGGGCAACGCGGGTGCGCAGCAGAGCCACCTCGGCTCCAGCATGGGTTGCAACAACGCCGCCTTCCAGAAGTAAGACGGGCGGTCCCGGTGCCGAGCCACTGGCTGGGCACCGGGACTCACCGAGCGCCCGGTCCACGCTCCGTCGAGCGCGGGGCAGTTGAGCTTGCGACCGAGGGCCGGGCGGCGGAATCAGCCAGACGTCAGGGATGAGTCAGGCAGGTCTGGCATCGTAGATGTTGTGAACGGCGAGGAAGACCGGAGCCGGGAACAAGGAGAGGTGCCCGGAGTGGTTGATCGGGGACCGGAGCATCGCCGAGGTCGGATCCTTCGGGGTCCACGCAGGTTCGAATCCTGCCCTCTCCGCCATGGCTCAGCCTGACAGCGAGCACCCCCGCGCGAAGCCGCCCCCCCGGCCGCACGCGCCGGGACGTGAATTTCCAACTCGACTTCCATTTCATGGAGTTGAGCGCGCTCGAACTGAATTCTGCTGGGCGCCGTCGTATCGGAGTGGAGTCGCTCGGCGACCCGCCGGACGTCAGCGTGTTCCCCGCGGAGGTCGAGCTCGTCGGGAATGTGACCGAGGCCAGACGGCGCGAGTTCACCACCGCACGCTGGTGTGCCCGGCGCGCGCTGGCGGGGCTGGGGCAGCCGCCCGTGCCGATCCTTCCTGGTCGGCGCGGCGCACCCCGCTGGCCCGAAGGGTGCTCGGCAGCTCGACGCGGGAGGTGCGGGCTACGGCCGCGGCCCGGTAGCCGACACATGCTGGGCATCGACGCGGAGCCCAATACCCCGCTCCCCGAAGGCGTACTGGACTCGATCACGCTGCCCGACGAGCTGCGGCTGGTGGAGAGGCTGATCGACACCGTCCCCCCAAGTCGCCTGGGGCCTCCTGTTCTTCAGCATGAAGGAGGCCGTTTACAAGGCCTGGTGTCCCGTCACCGGGCAGCGGCCCGAGTTCGAGGACGTTCACCTCGCCTTCGGCGCGGCCGGCTCCGTGTTCGGCAGCGGCCTGACCTGGGGATCCGCGACGCTCACCTGGCCGGACTGCAAAGTCGCCGATCCCCGGCCCGCCACCTGACCACATTTCCTTGGCTGGGGATCTGCCTACCAAAGGACATCCCGTGTACGAACCATCAAGGAATTCTTCGCCACTCAATTCACCGTGCCCGACGATCAGCTCACCCCGGACGCCTTCCTCACGGATATCGGCATCGGCTCCCTGGCCCTGGTGGAACTCGCGCTCATCCTGGAACAGGAAAGCGGAATTCCGATGGACGGCCATGCCGCGATGGCGGCTGGAGTGGCCGGTGTGATCAAGGCCGTCCTCGCCCCTCCAGCACGGCCTCCTTCCCAAGACGCTGCATGCCGAGCAGCCCTCGACCCGGGTCGACTGGTCGGCGGGAACGGTCCGGGTGCTGATCGAGTCCGTCGCCTGGCCGCAGGGACCGGAGCCGCGCGGGGCCGCGGCGTCATCGTTCGGCGTCTCCGGCACCAACGCCCACCTGATCATCGAGCAGGCCCCGCAGCCCGACCCAACACCACCTGTTTCCACGCCAGTTGATGGATCGCTGCCCTGGCCCATATCCGCCCACAGCGACCGTGCCCTGCGCGCCCCCAGGCGATGTGGCTGCGTACGTATGTGGCGTACCGCCCCGAGCTCCACCCCGACGATGTCGCGAGCGCCCTGACCGCCACCCGGACCACCTTCGAGCGCCGCGCGGTCCTGCTGGACTGTGCACCGGGGAGTCGGACTGCGCCCGACCAGGACGAAGAAGACCGGCCGGAAGTCGATGGGCAGCCGGGTGGTTGTGATGGGTGCGCTGGGTCTTGCCTCGGTGGCTCTGGCCACGGCGCAGGCGTTCGCCAAGGGTGCTGTGGACATCACGGCGCCGCACACCGCTAAGGTCGGCAAGACCATCACGGTCAAGGCGCCTGGAGGCGACGACAGCGCCGGCTACCTGCATCAGCTGTGCCTTGAGGAGAACGGGTTCGGCGAGGGCTGGCACCAGGAGACGTGCAGCGCTGCGGTCAAGGGCGATGCGCGGGTTACCGCACAGGGCACGTCCGCGCGGCGCGGCAACCTGCAATTCCGGGCGGTGCTGTACGGCTTGACCAGCGCGCACGACCAGAAGCCCGTGCGCCTGCACGCCTCTGACGTGGTGACGGTGCACGTCCGCTGAGCGTGCCGCGAGCCAGGGAGTCGTAGGTTTGAACCGGATCGGCATCAGTGAGACCGCCACCTGTGTGGCGGTCTCACGAATGTGCCACTGGGCGACTCGGCGACGTGCGCCGCGGGCGGCGCGCACCTTCGACCCCGTGCCGGAAGCGGGACCAAACCCGTCGACTCGCCAAGGTCGCGCCGCTCGGCCTCGGCATGTCCGGCATCGCGCTGCGATCAGCCGCCAGGCAAGAATGAGGGGATGTATTGCCTGCAGGCGGTCATCGCCACCGAATCCGTGCTCCGCAAGTTGGCCGACTCCGCAACGGAGGCGTGCATAGTTCCTCTCGGCCAACACCTCTGTCTCCTGCCGATGACCGACGCGCTGTTCGATGCGGCCACGGCTGCCGGAGCACCCGAACTCGACGGTTTCTGGAAGGCGCCAGCGGGCTTTGATCGCCTGCTGACCGCATGTTCGGAGGCAGGGCCGGTGGCCTACGTCGAGGCCGACTACTTCGGCGGGGCAGGTACCCAGAACGCGCAGGTGTGGGATGCAGGGGAGACGGTCCTTGGCCCATTGCGCCTGGCCGACGGGGAACCGTCGCCGACGACCGGCACCCCGATCTCTCAGGCGCTGCGGCGACTCGGCGCCGCCAAGGGCAATCACGTCGACGAGTTCTCCGCAGTCGGACTCGGCCGTCACCGCGACACAGACGACTGGCTCTCGCCCACGAACCGGCCAGGACCCGACGAGCAGACCGCTTGACTTGGTACAGAGAAGCTATCTCTGGGTGCTTGGGATCGACTGGGGCCGAGCGACACCGGTGGAGGCTCGGGACCTCCTGCCATGGACGTTGTTTCGGCGCCCACCTCGTCAGCCGGGTCACGGCGACGATGGTGGTGTTGGAGCCTTCGTCAGGTGCGTGTCGCCGATCGTCTGCCACAGCCGCAGCGCCCGATCGCGGTGTCGGCGCGCCAGGTCGTGGACGCCGGCGGCGGCGTCCAGGTCGCCGATCAGTTGCCAGCACGCGGCCTCGTCCTGGCGGTCGCCGTGCCGGTGGAACAGGTCCGCCGCGCGCTCCAACGCCGGGGTCGCCCGGGCCCGGTCCTGCTGACCGGCGTACACCCGGCCGACTTCCAGCAGGGTGTAAGCGGCACAGCGCTCGTCGGCCAGTTCCTCGAAGGTGGCCAATGCCTGCCACAGACAGCGCAGCGCCTCGTCCGGATCACCACGCCGATCGTGCAGTCTGCTGAACCGCCGCAGCACGACGGCCACTCGATGTCCGTCGTCGAGCGCCCTGGCCTGGCGCAGAGCCCCGGCGAACCAGGACTCCGCCTCGTCCAGTTCGTCCTGCATGAGCCGCATCACGGCCATCGCACAGGACAGTTGCGCTTCGAGGTGCCGATCGCCCTCAGCGACCGCGATGGCCAGCGCCTGCTCGACACGCTCGACGGCTTCGTCGTAATGGCCCTGCACCCGGCTGACCGTGCCCAGCATCGCCACCGACAACGCCTCGCCGCGTTTGTCACCGCCGTCCTGGCAGCGCCCGACGGAGGACTCCAGGGCACGGGTCGCCCCGTCGAACTCGTCCCGGTAGATGTGCAGCTGGCCAAGACCGCGCAGCAGCACCGATGCGCCGCGTACGTTGCCGGCGACCTCGGCCGCGTCCAATGCGAGCCGGTGCCCGTGTTCCCAGTCCTGATACAGGCACAGGTGGTCGTAGTAGGTGACCGGGCCGGCCGCCAGCTCCCAGGCCAACTCGTCCAGTCCCCAGTCCACGGCCAGTTTCACCGCGCCGAGCAGGTTGTCGCGTTCCGCGTCGAACCAGCTGACCGGGTCGGCCATCATCCGGTCCACGACCGCTTCGGGCAGCGACCGGCGTGGCGCCGAACCGGGCGCGGCAGTCAGGAGCCCGGCCGGCAGCCGCTCGGTCCCGCGCCCGGCCAGATCGAGCCAAGTGGACAGCACCCGGATGATCGCGTCCCGTTTGTCCGTCGTCGGCAGCGGGGCGGCGATCTCCACGGCACAGGTCCTGATCAGGTCGTGCAGGCGGTAGCGCGGCTGGCCGGTGGCGTCGGTGGCGGTCAGCCGCACGAGGCTGGCATCGACGAGGGTGTCAAGGACGTCGTCGGCGTCCGCGCGGTCCAGTAGCGGGCCGACCACCCAGCCGGGCAGGGTGTAGGCGCCGAGCAGACCCAGCAGGCTCAGCGCGCGCACCGCGTCGGCCGGCAGCAGCCGCAGGCTCAGTTCGACGCTGGCTCGCACGCTGAGGTCCCCGATCCTCAGCTCGGCCAGTCGCCGGGACTCGTCCTCGATCCGTTCCCGCAGCACCCGCAGCGACCAGGCCGGGCGGCCGGTGAGCTTGGCGCTGGCGATCCGGATGGCCAGCGGCAGGTTGCCGCAGCAGTCGAGGATGGCGTCGGCTTCCGCGGATTCCCGCTCGACGCGCTGCCGCCCGACAATTCCGGTGAACAACTCCCGTGCCTCGGCCGGGCTCAGCACGTCCAGGTCGATGTGCCGAGCACCGGGAAGTTGCGTCAGCAGAGTGCGGCTGGTGATCAGCACGGCGCAACCGTCGGCCCCGGGCAGCAACGGAACCACCTGGTCGGCGTGACCGGCATCGTCCAGCACCACCAGCATGCGGCGGTCCGCCAGCAACGAGCGGTAGAGCGCGGCCCGCTCGGACAGGCCGTTCGGGATCGCGCTGCCGGCGATCGAGAGCGCGCGCAGCGCCTCGGCCAGCATCAGCCCCGGGTCCCGGGGCTCGTCCGATGTGGCGGCGAGGTTGAGGTAGAGCTGGCCGTCGGGGAAGGTGGCGCTTGCCAGCCGAGCGGCGTGGGTCACCAGGCAGGACTTGCCGACACCGGGACCGCCCACGATGACGGCCACCCGGGCTGGGTTCGGCGCCGGGCCGTCGAGCAGTGCGGCGACCTCGGCCAGTGCCTCCGCCCGGCCCACGAAGTCGGGTACGTCGAGCGGCAGTTGACGCACCGGCATCGCCATCGACATGGCCGGTCCGGTGGCTGGCGCGTCGGGACTTTCCGGTGGGGTGTCCGAGGGGCCGCTCGCCGGGACCGGAGCCGCCAAAGAGGGATCGGCGGTCAGGATGCGCTGATGCAGTGCCTGGATCGGCGGGGTGGGATCGACGCCGAGTTCGTCGGCCAGCGTCCGGCGTAACCGCTCGTACACCTGCAGTGCCTCGCCTTGGCGTCGGCACCGGTAGAGGGCGACCATCAAGTGTTCGGCGACTTGCTCGTCGTAGGGGTGGTCGCGGATCAGGGCGGTCAGCTCCTCGATGACCTCACGATGACGCCCCAGGTCGAGTTCGATGCCCAGACACTGTTTGTGCGTGGCCGCGCGCTTCTCGTTCAGCCGTGCCGCATCGAGCTCCAGGACCCGGCTGGAGATGTCGACCAGAGCGTCGCCGCGCCAGCACGCCAGCGCCCGCCGCAGCGCGACAGCCGTATCGGACGGGGCATTGTGCCGTTCGGCGAGGCTGCGCGCATGGTCGAACTCCAGCAGGTCGAGCTGGTCCGGGGCCAGGTGGATCTGGTAGCCGCCGCGCCGGGTGCTGATCAGGGAGCCGGGTGCTCCACACGCGGCGAGGTTGCGGCGCAGCCCGGAGACGGCGTCCTGGACCTGGCGGACGGCAGTAGCGGGTGCTTTCCCGTCCCACATCACGGCGACGAGCCGTTCCGTGGCGACGATGTTGTTCACGTCGATCAGAAGCGCGGCCAGCATCTTGGCCTGCCGCGGTCCGTCCAACCGGACCTCGCGTCCTCTGATCTGGGCGTGTAACGGCCCCAGCACGCCGAATCTCATATTCCCCCTGGCACTCGACGATCGGCGCCGAATCCCCCGTCCGACCTCGCACTGGCACGAAATCTAGGACGGCCGACGGATCCGTGTCCATAGCGTCACCCGTAGTGGGGGTCAGCGAAGTGCGGGACGTTCCCGCAAGGCCCAGAAGGAGAAATGTCTTGAACTTGCGTAGGAAGTTTCTCGCCGGTGCCTTCGCTGGAACCGTAGTACTCGCAGGCGTCGCGGCAGCCACTCCGGCGAGCGCGATCGCCAACGTTGGTTGCAACGCCAACACCCTGCATGAGCGGAGCCACACCCACGACTACTGCTACGCCGGCGTCGGTGAGGCTGGGCGAACATCTCAGAGGTGTGGCAGACGACCTCGGGGGGCAGCACGAGCGTGACCGACATCAACGTGCATGGGGCGGACCGCAACACTTATTTGTCTGTGGGACGGGGCATCAACTATGAGCAGGTTTACGTGACTTGGGGGGACGCTTACGGGGTTCACATCAAGTAGCGGATCGCTGCTGGCGACCGCCAGCAGCGGTGTCCACGGCGTATCGACGCCATCGGAGGACCACCGCCGGTATCTGCTGCCGAAGCGCTTCCGCATGGAGGCCCCAAGGTTCCCTCGGACGATCCACATATGAAGGCGGTCAATGCACGCTGGGCGGCCTGCATGAAAGGCAGAGGGTCAAATACCCCAGCCCTTGGGCCTCGTACAGCAGCCCGAAGTGGAGAGAGCCTGCGGCTGTGTCACCTTCCCCGACAGACCCCTCACACAACAGAGGAAATCACCACTGCCACAGCCGATGTGGAGTGCAAGCTGTCCACCAATCGGGTCGGCGTCGCCGCAGCCGTCGAGATCGCCCATGACCGTCAATACATTGAGACGCACACGGCTCAACTCGCGGCGTTCAAACGGCGCCTTGGCGACCAACTGCGCGCGGCCGTGCGACTGACAGGCTCCAGCTCAGCTTGATTTCTCTGGGCTGAGGTGCCGTGGGCTCCCGCTCTGGCGGCTCACTCTCGCGTAACACGCGCAGTGGACCTGGGGCCCGCCGTACTCGTCCGTAGAAACCCAGGACTTCCATTCGGGCATAGCCTGGTAATGAGGGCATTTCTGAACATGTGCCTCGGCGTGTGTGCCCCCGTGGAGGAGGGATCATGTCGGTTCCTGAAGCGCGGCAGACGCCACTGGATCCCACTACCCAGGAGGCATTTGCCGCCGAAGTGGTTGACGTGCTCAACAAAGCGGTGCTGGGGCTGCTCGCCAGCGTCGGCCACCAGTGCGGCCTCTTCGATGCCCTGGCCGGCCTTCCACCGTCGTCCAGCGCCGAGATCGCCAAGGCGGCGGACCTCGACGAACGGTATGTGCGTGAGTGGCTGGGTGGCATGGTCGTCGGCGGATTCGTCAAGTACAACCCCGAACCGGGGACCTACTTCCTGCCGCCGGAGCACGCGGCATCGCTGACCACTGCGGCGGGCCCGGACAACCTGGCGGGCATGATGCCCTACCTCGCGCTCATGGGCGAGGTCGAGCAGCAGGTCGTACGGTGCTTCCGCGACGGTGGCGGTGTGCCGTACTCGGCCTATCCGCGCTTCCAGGCGCTGCAGGCAGAGGAAACCGCGCGGGTCTACGACCTAGCGCTGGTGAACACCATCGTGCCGCTGGTGCCAGGACTGGCCGAACGCCTCGGCGACGGCATGGACGTCCTCGACGTGGGCACGGGACAGGGCCACGCGCCTCTGGTGCTGGCGAGGGCTTTCCCCGCCAGCCGCTTCCACGGTCTGGACCAGTCGGAGGTTGGGATCGACGCCGCGTGTGCCGCTGCGGCCCGTGCCGGCCTGCGAAACCTCCACTACACCCTTGCCGATTCGACGGAGATCCGCGGCGAATACGACCTCATCACCGCCTTCGACGTGATCCACGACCTCGCCCGGCCGGCCGAGACACTCACGGCGATTGCCCGGGCCTTGCGAGAGGACGGCACGTTCCTCATGGGCGACATCGCCGCCTCCAGCAGACTGGAGGAGAACATCGAGCACCCCTTCGGGCCCGCGCTCTACGGATTCTCGGTCTTCTACTGCATGACGACCTCGCTCGGCACCGGTGGAGCCGGGCTGGGCACGGTATGGGGTCAGGAGACGGCGCTGCGCATGCTCGAAGAGGCGGGGTTCGCGAACATCGACATCAAGTCCGTCGAGGGAGACCCGATCAACGTCTACTACGTCGCGACCAAGCGCTGACGACCACGACCGGACGGGACCCGTCAATCGCCCGGCGGGTCCCTCCGTCGTCATACGCGGAGCGCTGTCATGCACGGAGCGGGATCACGGGATCAGTGGATGCCCGCTTCCTCCGGGACCACGACCTGGTCGATCATCCGCTGGATCTTCTCGGTCGGCAGGGCCACCGCGAGCGCCCAGTAGTAGATGGCGAGGCTGAACACCGCCACCACGGCCATGTCCCACCACAGCGGGAACCACGGGTGCTTCAGCGGGCCGAAGTCGCTGGCGTAGACGATGAGCCCCATGCCGATCAGATAGGGGGGCAACCACTGTGCCGCCCGCAGATCGAGTTGTGGCGTGATCGGGTTCATCTTGAACACCCGGTTGGCGATGAGGATGACGTAGCCGATGAGGATCGCCACGCCCAGCTTCCAGTCGGTCTGCCATCCCGACCACAGGATCAGCAGGTTGGCGACGACGAAGGCCAGCGGCGACATCCAGGATCCGCCGGGCAGACGGTACGGACGGTCCGCGTTCGGCAGGCGGTTGCGGAACACGCCGAACGACAGCGGCGCACCGGCGTACATCAGCACGCTGGCGCTGGTGATCAGCCCTACCAGCGACTGCCAGCTCGGGAACGGCAGGAAGCAGATGCAGCCGGTCACGAACGCGGCGATGAGGCCGGGCCAGGGCACACCGCGCCGGGTGGTCTTCTCGAAGACCTGCGGCACGTAGCCGTTGCGGCTGAGGCCGTAGGACACCCGCGAGGACCCGGTGATGTAGATCAGGCCGGTACCGGCGGGGGAGACCACCGCGTCCAGATAGAGGACGGTGGCCAGCCAACCCAGGCTGATGAGCGTGGCGACCTGGGCGAACGGACCGGTCAGGGTGTTGAACGCGGCGGTGGTCCAGGTGCCCTGGACCTGCGAGGCGGGCAGCGCGGCGAGGAAGACGACCTGCAGCAGGATGTAGATGATCGCGCCGATCACGATGGAGCCGATGACCGCACGCGGAATGTCGCGTTTCGGGTTCGCGCTCTCGCCGGCGAGCTGGTCGGCCTGCTCGAAACCCAGCAACGCGAAGATGATGCCACTCGTGGAAACCGCGCCCAGGATGCCCTTCGCGCCGTAGGGGTTGAACCCGTCGGCGGCGGTGAAGTTGCTGCCGTGGAACGAGATGATGGCGAACACGAAGATCGTCAGCAGTGGGATGCCGACCTTCCACCAGGTCGCCGCGCTGTTGGTGCGTGCCAGCAGCCGGATGCTGAGGAAGTTGACGGCGGTGATGACCGCCATCAGCACGATCGCGACGGCGATCCCGGAACCGGTCAGCAGGTCCTGGCCGCCCTTGATCGTCAGCCACCCTTTCGCCCAGGAGTAGTGCTGGCCGTACGTGATCATCGCCAGCACCTCGATGGGCGCGACCGTGGCCGCCTGGAGCCAGGAGAACCATCCGAACGACGCTCCCGCGGCTCCGCCGAACGCGTAGTGCGGGAAGCGGGCCGTGCCGCCGGAGACCGGGTACATCCCGCCGAGCTCGGCGTGCACCAGGGCCAGAATCAAGATCGCGACACTGCCGATTCCCCAGGAAATGATCGCGGCGGGTCCGGCCACTCCCAGCGCCTTCTGGGCGCCGAACAGCCATCCGGATCCGATGATCGACCCCTCCGATGCCCAGATCAGCCCCACGAAGCCGATCTCTCGCCTCAAGCCCGGCCGTCCGTCGCGCGTGACAGATGTCGCCTCGGATACGCTCATGGCCGCACCCTCGTTCAAGGTGATATGCATCACAATCGTATCGCTGGGTCGCGCGCTGCGCCGGACGTGGGAAGCGCCCGATTTTGGCGCTGTTCCGCTCCGAGTGGCCCCGCGCCAAGCGCGGCGCCCAGAACATCCACCGGCTTCGAAACCCGCAGGTCATCGGGGTCAGCCGACTCCGTTCAGTGCTCGTGCCTGCCCTGCCGGGCCGCGGCTGCGGCTGCGCGGCCGTTGGCCGAGAAGTGCTGGTAGTCGGGTGGGGACCAGCGTCCGCCCCACAGCCAGCCGATCTCGCGCATTGCCGTGCTGATCGCATCGCCCCGGTGGATCATGCCCTTGTCGTGCCGGTTCCGGTCGAGGAAGACGGCACCGGCCGATGGATACACCACGTCATTCACATCGACGTATGGGTTCTCCAGCGTGTTGATGTCCACGGCGTCGCCGTAAGAGTGCTGGGAGACCTGGGTGGGATCCCCGGTGACGGAGCGGCAGTTGAAGGCAGATGTGTTGTCGGCGGCCATCGCCGCCACGTCGTCGCCGTCGAATTCGGCCATCACCTGCATCTGCCGGATCGGGAAGTGCGCCTCGAAGGCCCGCTCGAAGACGTACAGGAGCGGGGCAACCGCCTGCTCGCCGACCACGAGTTCGCCGGGGTGGACCCGGCCGTCGAAGCCCCAGTGGTTCATCTGGATCAACCGGAGTCCGGACGGCGGGACCGGGCAGCCCGGATGCCAGCTGCGGCCGAGTTTGGCGGCCGGCACGTCCGATACGCTCGCGTCCAGCGCGGGCACGTCTGCCGACGGCGGCACGGCCGCCGCCGCAGGCCCCAGGCAGCAGGCGAGCAGGGCGGCGCCGGACATCGCGAGGGCGAACGGCGTACGCCGGATCCTGGCCGTGGAGGTCCGGGTCGAAGGGGGCGGGGTCTCGGCTGTACGAGGTGCGGGCTTGGTCACCGGACAGGAATAGCGTGCCCCAGCCGCGCGGGTGCTGTTGGCGGCGTCCGGCCAGCCGGATTTCGCCCAATACGCCCAACCGGCCGGAACCGGTCGGCCGAAGACTGTGCAGCAAAGCGTGGCGCGGCGGCGAGGGACGTTACCTGCGCGGTCATGGGGATCTCCCCTGCCGCGTCGGTGGCCTGCGGGACGGATCCTGATCCGGAAGGTGGCGGTCGTCGCCGTTCGGCGTGACACCGACCTCGGCGGGTGAGGGGGGTTTGTATAACCTCAGCAGGGGGGTGGCCTTTCCGGCGCTCGGCCTGGTCCTTCGGGGAAAAGCGTGGGGCGACTACGTGCGAAGCCGCCGCCCCTTGCTCATTGCTGCGGAGTGGAGCGAAGCAACCCTGCCTCCAGGCCGTACAGCGGTCTGGACCGGCTGGGCACAGCCCAGCTTTGACGCCCCGAAGCCCCGGGAAGAGAGGTAGACGCCGACCATGACCAACGAGTGGTACGTCCTCATCGAGGAGGACACCCGGACAACTGAGCACCCCGACGGCGTGGAACTGAAGCTGCATCGATGGACGCTGGTGGGCGCTCACCCCATCGGTCACGATGAGGCGGAGGCGGTTGCGGCGGCCGAGGATGCGGCGCTGCACTACACGCCACTCGTGCTGGCCCGGAATGCGCGGCCGGGGGACGAGCCGGCCCGGCATGCGTTCCTCGCTCAGGACGGTGCCTGGGTCGTGCTGGTGAGGCAGCGTCACCGCGAGTGCCACATCAGGGTGACCACAGCCCGGCTCGTGCACTCGCAGGCAGAGAAGGAAGCACCGGCGAAAAGCCTGAAGGAAAAGTTCCGCGGCGCCTTGGAAGGCCCGCCGGCCCTCGTGAAGCCGTGGGCCCCACCGGGCAAGCGGCAACAAGCCTGACTCCGAGCCCTCCTCACTCAGGGAGCCCCCCCTCATCTGGCCCGGGGTTGGGGGGGCGTTAGTCGAGGACCCCGCTTATATGCGTTACGACTTCAGGGTGGTTCCCGCAACAAGGTCGCGGATTCCGGCGCGCCATCGGGCGGTTTAGGGGTCTTTAATACTAATTTCCGTGACCGTAAGGAATCGATCTGCCAGCAAGGCGGCCGTCCTGGTCGCTGCCCTGGGCAGCTTCGCAATGCTGGCCGCGGGCACGGCGCAGGCGCACGACGGCGGGAAGGGCGGCGACCAGTTCGGTATCGGGCAGAGCAGCAACTGCCGGTCGCACGACCTGAACGTCGACGTCCTCGGCCAGGTCGGCATCCTCAACGGCGTGCTCGGAAACGCGCTCAACGGCGAGGGCAACCCGGGTGCGCAGAACACCCACCTGGGTTCGAGCATGGGCTGCAACAACAGCGCCTTTTAACCCGGGATTGTTGCAAAGTCCTGTGGCTGCCGCATCGCACCTGGCCAGGGAGTTGAGTCTCTGGCCATGGGCGAGCGCCTACGACGGCCCATCGGTGCATGATGAGCGTCGAGGCCATGACCAGCACAGACGCCACGGTCGAACCTGCGTCCCCAAGGGGCCGAAGCGACCACGTCGCCGACTTTGCAACAACCCTGCTGGCTGGCCTGCCCGAACGCAGCGCCTGCCGCACACCGAGCCGGAGCTGTGGCGGTGTGGGTATGCCCGACTCTCGAAGGGGTGCGACTCCTTGGGAGGGACTGGCCGAGCTGGGGCTCGGCGAAACGATCGCGAGAGGTACGGCTGCTCGCTGGTCGAATGCCGCAGGTGGCTCCACCCGCCGATCCACATCGGCCGGGTGGTCGCCACCGGATGGCGCAGAACCAGCGGAAGGATCACGTACCGCTTGCGAATCCGCAGGTCTGCGCTGGTGATGCGGTCCCTCCGGGGAACTGCACCCACGTGCTTGTGAGGTCTGCTGGGAGTGGTCCAAGAGACGGAGACGCCTGCCCTCGTGGCTGGGGCTGCGCGAGGGCGGGTGGTGTTGTCCGGCCCGGGTGGCTACAGGCCGCCGGTCATGTCGCGGACCGTCACCTGGGCGCCCGTGATGGTGTTTTGGGCTGTGGCGAGGAGCGCTTGGACGGTGGCGGAGGTGTTGCCGGCTCCGGACGCGGCTGTGGCAGGGGTGGTGAGGGCACCGAGGAGTGCGGCGGTTCCCAGAAGTACGGCGGTGATTCGACGCATGGTGTTGTGCCTTTCGGGGCGGGGGCGTGGTGTTCGGCTCGGCAGTCGATGGAGTCGTTGCTCTAACCGCCTGAGTTGGTGATCGGGCACGTCACCCACCCCAATGGAGGACCGGGGAGACGTGCCGCATGACTGCTGTGCAAGGAACACGTGAGAACACCTCATACGTAGTACGGGATTCGTAGTACGGGGGTTCAAGGCGAGCGCGCGGCGAGGCTTGTCCTGGCGTCCGTCTCAGGCGTTCCTCACGGACCCTTGGGAGACCGGTCTGGACGTGGTGGGCGTGGCGTTGTCGGCGGCTTCGCCGATGTCACCTAAAGCTTCCGAGTGCGGTGACGGTTTTGATGATGATGGGGAGGACGCTGGCGGTTCCGAGGAGGATTGCGGCGGTCCGGCGCATGAGGGATTTCCCCTTGATCTGGTGGTAGTTGAGCTTGGCTCGGTAACTGGTCCAAGCTGCCGCACGACTGCTCAAGCCGGTGGATGGACACGCTGCCGGTTACCCGAACAGCGGCCCCCCTTTCCGATAGCCACCCCGGCCCGCGTCAGGTCTCGCCCGGAGCTGACATCGACCGACTCCGCCTTCCATACCCACGTAACCCGGCTCGCCCTCCTGGGGATTGGACCGGATCGTTCAACCTCTAGGGTGTGCACCGCAGAGGTTTGGTGATCGGCTCGGAGGTGCCATGTTCCCGCAGATGAGGTTGCGCGCGATAACGCTCGACTGCGCTGATCCGCTGGCTCTGGCGGCGTTCTACGAGCAGGCCACCGGCCTTGAGCCCCATCCGAAATCCGATGCCGACTTCGCCGGACTCAACTGCGAGGACGAACTCTTCATCGGCTTCCAGCGGGTCCACGACTACCGGGCTCCGTCCTGGCCCGACCAGACCGTTCCCCAGCAGTTCCATTTCGACTTCGCGGTCGACGACCTGGACGAGGCCGAGGCTCGGTTGCTTGAGCTGGGCGCGAGCAAGCCGGATCATCAGCCGAATGAGGACCGGTGGCGGGTCCTCACCGATCCTGCTGGGCATCCATTTTGCTTGGTCAAAGGCTAATTGGCACTGATTCGACGAATATCCCTCCATCCCTCATGGAGCTCCTGCACGAACCGGACCTGACCAGGCGATCGGCCGTGTCTACGAAGGCCGGTGCAGCAGGCCACGTTCGAGGGCGATGACCACGGCGCGGGTCCTGTCGTTCACATCGAGTTTGGCGAAGAGCCGCAGCAGATGGGTTTTTACGGTGGCTTCCGCGATGACGAGCCGCTTGCCGATCTCCGCATTGGTGAGCCCGTCGGCGACCGCGTTCAGCACTTCGGCCTCTCGGGTCGTGAGAGGAGCCTGTACGGGCTGCCGCATCTTGGCGACGAGTTTCTGGGCCACCCGCGGGGCGAGTACGGTCTCCCCGCGTGCCGCCGCGCGAATGGCGTCGGCCAACTGGTCGCGGGTGGTGTCCTTGAGCAGATAGCCGATGGCTCCGGCCTCGACCCCGCGCTCGATGTCCGCGTCGGTGTCGTACGTGGTCAGGATCAGTACCCGGGTCCGCGGATGCCGGGCGACGATCTCGGTTGTGGTCGCGACCCCGTCGAGTACCGGCATCCGCAGGTCGATCAGTGCGACATCGGGTTCGTGCCGGTCGACGAGTTCGAGCGCCGCGCGCCCGTCGGAGGCTTCGCCGACGATCTCGATGCCGGGTTCGCAGGCGAGCAGAGCGATGACGCCGGCGCGCATCACCGTGTGGTCGTCGACCACGATGACGCGGAGTTTCCTACTGGTCATGCCGTCACCTCGTGCTCCGTGGGAGTCATGGGAACCATCGCGAGAACGCGCGTACCGTCGCCGACCGAGCTGGTGACGGTGAGCCGGCCGCCCAGTTCGACGAGGCGTTTGCGCATCCCGTCGAGCCCGAACCCGCGTGACTGCCCGACCACGAAGCCGCGCCCGTCATCGGTGATTTCCAGCTCGACGCCGTACGGCTGCGGCGTGAGCACGACGCTCACGGTGGAGGCTGCCGCGTGCTTGCGCACATTGGCCAGCGATTCCTGCGTACAGCGCAGCAGCGCGACTCTCGTCCGCTGGTCGCACACGGGGTCCGCCAATTCCGCGACGACAGTGAGACCGGTGTCCTCCGCGAACCGGTCCAGGGTCCGGCGCAGCGTCTCGGCCACCGAGCCGGCGGCCACCCGGCTCTGCTGTGCGGAGCCCACCAGTTCGCGCGCCTCGGCGAGGTTTTCGCGCGCGGTGCTCTCGATCGAACGCAACTGCTGGGCGCTCCTGCCCGTATCGCTGTCGAGCCCCGCGCACGCGGCTTCGGCGAGGACGATGATGGACGCGAATCCCTGCGCGAGCGTGTCGTGGATCTCGCGCGCCATGCGCTCCCGTTCGTCGGCGGCCCCCTGCCGCTGGTGGGCCTCCGACAGCCGGAGCTGGGCCTGCTCCAATTCCTCTATCAGCCGGGCGCGTTCGCCGCTCTGGGCCACGACCGAGTGGACCCACAGCCCGATCAGCACGCTGGCGGCGACCACGATGAGGGTGGAGACGACCGTGGACCCCAGGTACTCCAGGCTCCAGCCCTTCCGCAGCCAGCTCCCGGTCAGTGTCGACACGGTGGCGAGCCCGGTGAAGACCAGACAGGACCGCACAGTCCTGGCGAACAGCCAGAAGTGCGGCAGTGTCACGATGAACAGCGCCGCATAGCCGCTCCAGAGATACGCGATCCCGCCGAGCCCCAAGACCAGCACCCACAGATAGGTGTACGGGCGGAGCACGGGGTTGCCGGGGAACCGGTCGAGGACCGTGTAGCAGAGCACCAGAGCGCCCAGCAGCAACAACGGCCAGTACGTGCTGCCGCCCAGGTACTCCATCGTGGCAAGACCGGCGGCAAGACCGCCGAACAGCACCCAGCAGACCGCGTTCCACCGGCGCAGTGTCCTGGCCCAGAACGGATCGGCGGGGTGGCCGAATGCCGTGCCGCTGAAGGAGTTGGGACGGTTCTCGGCCCTCGACCGTGGAATCATGTGGATCAACCTACTTCGACTGCCACAGCCGCCGGCTGGGTCGCCCGCCGCATGCCGCGCGAGGGCCACCAACTCCTCTCGCCGAGCAGCAGCATGACCGACGGCAGGATCATGATCCGGATGATGAAGGCGTCGAGCAGTACCGCGGCCGCCAGCACGAAGCCGATCTGCTTCATCTCGATGATGTGCAGGAAGACGAAACTGGCGAAGACAGTGACCATCACCACCGCGGCGCTGGTCACCACGGCCGCTGAGCTGCCGATCCCGTCGAGCACCGCCTTGCGGGTCGGTACGCCGGCGAGGACGGCCTCCCTGATCCGGCTGACCACGAACACCTGGTAGTCCATCGAAAGACCGAAGAGGATCACGAAGAGGAACAGTGGTACGCGGGAGCCGATCGACCCGGTGGAGTGGAAGTCCAGTAGGCCCTCGGCCCACTTGGCCTGGAACACCAGGACCAGCAGTCCCAGCGCGCCCGCCGCGGACAGCAGGTTGAGTACGACGCCGATCAACGCGAGCACCACAGAGCGGAACGCCAGCACCGTCATTCCGAAGGTGACGAGCAGCAGCGCCCCGATGACCAGGGGCAGCTTGCCGTTCTGGTGGGCGGGATAGTCGGCGGCCCGGGCGACATCGCCGGTCACCCCGGTCTCGGCCCCCGGTATCCGCCCGGCTGTGGCGGGCAGGTAGTCGCCCCGCAGGCGGGCGAGGGACTTCCCCGCCTCGGCGGAGTTCGCGAGGTAGGGCACGGACACCTCCAGCACACTGACGCGCTGGTCGTCCGAGGTCCGCAACCGGGGCCGGCCGGTGAACAGCGGGTCGGCCTGCGTGCGCCGCCCGAGCTCCTCCAGCGCTGCGGCCACCTCATCGGCGCGGTCCGGCCGGGCGCGTACGACGACCTGATGTGTGACCCGCAGCTCCGGGAAGGCCTCGTTCAGCCGGTCGTACGTCTGCATCGCCGGGATGGCCCGCGAGTGCGTGTCCCGGCCCATCTCCACCAGCTTCAGCTCTGTCAACGGGGCGGCCAGGCCCAGCAGAACGAGCACCGAGACGCACAGGGTGGCCGCGGGATGCGTGCTCGCGGGCCGCATCAGTGCTGCCCACACCCGGCGGGTTCCGGCCTTCCGCACCCTCCGTGGCGTACGCGTCCTGCGGGCCGCCCGGCGCTCGGCCCGCTGCCCGGTCTTGACGAGGAGCGCGGGCAGTACCGTCAGCGAACTGGCCACGGCGACCAGGACGACGACGATGGTGCCGGTGGCCAGCGAGGAGAAGATGACGTCGGAGGCCAGGTACAGCGTGGCCGTGGAGACGACGACCGCGAGTCCGGAGACCACGACCGCCCGCCCCGAGGTCGCCGCGGCCAGCTCTACGAGGGCCTCGGAGCCGAGCCTGCCGCCGGAGCGCGCCCGCTCCTCCCGTTCCCGCTTGAGGTAGAAGAGCGTGTAGTCGACGCCGACCGCGAGGCCGATCAGGATGATGACGTTCGTGCCGACCCCGGCGTCGGGCGAGACGTGCGAGGCCACCATCGACAGGCCCATGGCCGCGGCGATCGACGAGAGTGCCAGCAGCAGCGGCACGGTGGCCATGAGGAGGGAGCCGAACACGAGCAGCAGGGTGATCAGGGTGACGGGCAGGGTGATCGTCTCGGAAAGTGCCAGGTCGCTGCCGCGCTGAGCCTCCACACCCTGGCTGATGGAGGGGCTCCCGGTCTCCTCCACCAGCAGATCCGGATGGCTCTTCTGCACCGCGGCAGTCTGGGCGCGCAACGGACCGACGTGCTTGCGTGCGTCCAACTCCGGCCCCTTCATGGTCACTTGGACCACGAGGACCTTCCCGCTCCCCGAGACGCGCGGCCCGGCCACGCCCTCGACTTCGGGCAGCTTCGTCATCCGGGCAGCGACGTCCCGCGCGGCGGCTTCGGAAGCCCGCTGGTCCAGAGTGCCGGACCTGGCCGAGACCAGCACCTGCTCGACGGGCTTGCGCTGCAGATGTCCTTCGGACGCCATCGCCTCCGCGCGACCGGCCTCGCCGACCCGGTAGTCCTCAGTGGTGGCGTTGTGGGTGCCGACCGCGATGCCGAGGCCCAGACACAGCACCACGAACACCAGCCATCCAGTGATCGCGCGCCAGGGGTGCAGGGCGCTCCAACGAGCGGTGCGCACAGGTAGTTCTTTCATGGGGAAAGCGTTGCCGGTCACGCCATGCGCACGACAGCATCGCCCGGTTGTACCTTCCGTCCACCGGTCGGTGGACCCTTCTGGTGGGGCTGCCCCCCCCGGAACTGATCTCCAGGTTTGGCTGCTGTCGTACTGGTGACGGTCTGGCAGTCAAGCAGGCCAACGTCACGCCACTTGCCTTCTCCTCCGAGAGACCAGTGAAGTACCTGAGTACTGAACTGAGTACGACAGCTCAGGTCCGTGCCTGGCCGGGAGCTGGAAGCTGGGGCCATGACAACACCGCCTTCCATCTGCCCGCCGCCCCTGCCGCCGACACCCCCGCTGCCACATGGGGAGCGGCGAACTCGGCGTGCCTGGACGGTCGTCACCGTCGGCACGCTGGTTCTGGTGCTTCTCGCCGGGGGCGCGGTGTGGTGGCTGGCGCGGGACGACGACAGCTCCCCGCTGGCCGGGCGACCGCGCGTGACGGATACCGCGGCCGGCCTCTCGTACGCCGTGCCGGAGGGCTGGAAGCGCAACGACGGCAAGAGCCTGATCCAGGCCTTCACTTCCTCGATCACCACGAAGCGGCCCGACGGCCACGGCGGATCCGCCGTGCTCGCCGGGCGGGGCGGGCCCGTCGACGAGTCCGCGCTGCAACAGCGGACGGAGACGGCGGCGCGTTCCAACGCGGAGTTCTTCTACCCGGACGGCAAGTCGACGGTGGAGGAGTCCCGGGCTACGACGGTGAGCGGCCGTTCCGCGTACACGGTGGTGCTGAGCACGCGCGACGACAGCGGGAGGGCAGGCCGGATGCGTCTCACCATCGTCGCGCAGACCGGCGACCGGTCGGCCTTCCTGCTCGGAGTCACCGAGTCACCCGAGCCGGCCGACAGCCGCGAGGCCGACGCGGTCCTGGCCAGCGCGGCGGTGAGTTAGCGGCGAGGGGGCCGCGCCGGTGTCGCCCCCGCGGCATGTGCACGGGTCGTCATGGACTGCTGACGGCTACGCCTGCGGCTGCGCGGGTCTCCCGCCCACTGCGTCCCCTTCCGCGTTGCCAGCCCTCAGATACTCGATCAAGTGTGAGAAGGGCATCGTGCGTCAGCTCTGTTGCCGCTCGGGCGTCTGTATCGGCGGTGAATAGCCTGGCGGTAGTCGATATCGTCGCGAACTCCTGCCAGCGTACGAACTTTCGGCGATGGATCTCGCCTTTCTCCTCCTCGCTGGCACCGTCGTAGAGGCTGTTGAAAAGTTCCCCGGAGGAGGCCTGTCGCATGGCGGCGCGTGTCAGAAGCCGCAGGTAAATGTCACGCTGGTTGTCGAGCTTCCAGCATGCTTGGGCTGCCTCAAGCTGATGCCGCGTCTGTTGACGTTGCGACTTGGTCACCGATCCGGCCCACACCGCGCCGGCCGCGCCGGGAGCCGATCCAAGGAGGCCCATAGCCCCGGTCAGCAGTTCGAATGACATGCCTGCATCCTTGACCTGCACGTTTTCACCTGCCCGCCGATCCTGGACATCCGCCCCCAGTGGGTCCTTGCGTAGGACGTGTTCGCAAATGCGTGCAGGGTGGTGACTGCGTATCAAATTGCCTGGGTTAGCCTGGGGCGCCCTTGGCCGCACCCTGGGCGTTTCGTCACGTTGCATATTTGGGGATGCCCATGTCGAATCTCGTGTCGGTTTCTGGTCGTTGGATGCGTTTGTCCGAGGGCCCGGATGTCTATGTGGCTACACCGTCCGAAAGAGCTCCTGTAGCGACCGTGGTGGTCGGTATGGAGCTGTTCGGCGTCACCCCCTGGGTCCAGAAGGTGTGTGAGCGCCTGGCGGCAGCCGGCTACGCGGCTGTCGCCCCCGATTTCTACTGGCGTCAGGCCCGCCGCGCCGATCTCGGCTACGACGATCACGGGCGCAAGGAAGGCTTCCGGCTGCTGGGCCATCTGACGCGCGAGGGGGTTGTTGCCGACACCGAAGCCGCCCTATCCGCGGGTGTCGCATTGGGTGCCGGTCCTGCTCGCGCGTTCATCGGGTTCTCTCTGGGCGGCCACCTCGGCATCCTGGCTGCCACCCGCTTGCGGTTGGACACTGTCATCAGCTGCTACGGCGGCTGGACCCTGGACGGGGGCATCCCGCTGGCCGAGCCCGAGCCTCCCCTGACGCCCATGGGCGCGGCCGCCATTGCCCAGCACAACACCATGCTGCTCGGTATCGTCGGCGGACAGGACTTCCTGATCTCCGCAGATGAGTGGCAGCGCCTGGGGCAACGGCTTCAGCAGGCCGGCGTACGGCATGAATTGATCGACTATCCCCAGGCCGAGCATGGCTTCCTGTGCGAGGACCGCCCGCAAAGCCATGACGTGAAGGCCTCGGATGCTGCCTGGCAGCAGATGCTCAAAGCCCTGGCCCAACTGCCGCACGGGGGCTGAACTGTCTGGCTCACCGCTGCGGGAGCGGCGAGCCACAGCCACTCGTTGATGGCTGCGACCAGTACGTCGCTTCGTAGAGGACGGCCAGCTTGTCGGATCTCGTGGGACCGCGCGGTGCCGCTTGAGGCGGTTGATTCCGCACTCCACCGCGCGGCGCTTTCTGACGATCTGCTTCGCAGGCGCGCCCTGAAGGTCGTTCGACGGGCGGAAACCCAGGTCACTTACGACAGGCCCTTGCGCATCAGCGTGCACATGGTCTCGTACCGGCAGATCGAGCCATCCGGGGCCTCCGTGTCCCAGGCATCCGGCTGCCGGTCGTAGGCCACGTAACCGAGCCGCTCGTACAGGGCGCGCGCACGCGGGTTGCTCTCCTCGACGCGCAGCTCGGCCCGCCGCACTCCACGTGACCGGATACGGCCTTCCGCGGCCCGGATGAGCAGCGTGCCGACGCCGTGCGACTGCAACGCGGGCATCACCGCGAGCTGCCACAGATAGCCCGCACCGGGAGTGGCGCGGTAGTCGATGCCGCCGATTGCCACGGGCAGACCGGTTGCCGTGCAGGCCGCCAGGTAGTCCACCTCGCCGCTCTCCGCACGCTCCAACTCCTTGGCCACCTGGTGGAGATGGGTGGAGGACCCGGACCAGGAGCAGGCCGGAAGATCGGCGGGCGTCAAGTCGCGGACCGCGATCGGTACGACCACTTCGGTCCCCGAGGTGTGCTGAAGGTTCATGCCCTCATCCCAGCAGTGCGGCAGCGACGCCACCACGGAATTTTGGAACCGGTCAGTCAGAGCCGACGGGTTCACCTCGTGCTGTGTGATCGGTGCGGGACGCTCGTTCCGGAGCGCGGTCGTCTCCAGTCATGCGCGGAGGTGACGGGGTGAGTGCCTGAGGTGCGCGGCCGGGAGTTTCGGTGCCGGATCCGTGGGCGAGGTCGTGGCCAAGCCGGGGCGAGTGGTGGTGGACTGTTTGGCCGTTGCGGATGGTGGCGATGAGTCCGGCTTCACGTAGGGCCGAGGCATGTCGTGACGCCGCTGCGGGGGATACGCCGAGGACCGCGGCGAGTCGCCCGGTGGTGAGGGCGGGCGTACGTTGGCGATGCTGGGGTCCTTGTCGCCCAGGCTTGGCTCGCACAGTCTCATGGGCATAGCGCCGCAAGGCCGCAGTTCGCGAGAGGGATGTCTAAACCCTGCCCGGGCCGTGCCGCGTTGTTCCAGGCCCGCCCGGGCCCGCTCCGTGCGACACGCCGTCGGTTCAGCGGGGCTCGCCGAACCAGCGGTCGAGCGCCTGCTCCAGGTCGCCCGCGCCGGCCCAGCACACGTATCCGTCCGGCCGGATGAGCATCGGCTCGGTGTCGGCGCCCTGGCCCACCCGGTCCACCCGGTCCGACCAGGGGCCGGCGATCGTGGCGAACGTGTCGGCCGGGTCGAGCAGGATGCCGTGCCCGGACCGTAGCAGTTCGTGCACCCGGGCCGTGCCGAGGTCCAGGTCCGGTGCAGGCCGGCCGACGAGCGGATGGGTTTCGTCGCCCGGCATCGGGTAGCGGAGGGCCATCCCGGACATCAGGTCGGCGAGATGGCGCTGGACGTCCGGGAGTTGAGCCATCGTCGTGAAGAGCTCCCGGGCGGCCAGCACGTCCGGATCGCGGGTACCTGCCCAGTCCATCAGGAGGCTCTGTGCCCGGACGTTGCGCAACACGGCGGCCCCGGCCGGATGCCGTTCCGCGTGATATGTGTCGAGCAGGTTCTTCGGTGCCCAGCCGTGCACGGCGGCGGCCAGCTTCCAGCCGAGGTTGAGCGCGTCCTGCATCCCGGTGTTCATGCCCTGCGCGCCCAGCGGAAGGTGGACATGTGCGGCATCGCCCGCCAGGAACACCCGACCGTGCCGGTACTGCTCGACCTGCCGCGACGCATTGGTGATACGGCGGGCGTAGCGCAGTTCGAGCAGGTGCACCCGAGTTCCGAACACGGTGCTCAGGCCGTGCCGGATTTCGTCCTCGGTGACCGGGATCTCCCTCGGCAGTGACCGGCCCGGCCCGCCGATGACCAGTCGGCGCAGGTGCCTGCCCTGCGGATCGGTGCCGAGCGGGAACAGTGCCGCCCAGTGCCCGTCCGCGCCCCAGGTGTGCGACGTGGCCGGGTCGACGCCGCCCAGCCGGACGTCGGCGGCGATGATCGTCAACGTACCCGCTTGGCCGGGGAATCCGGCCCGCAGCAGCGACCGTACGGTGCTGTGCGCTCCGTCGGCGGCGACGAGGTAACGGGAGCGGAGGGCGGCGCCGTTGGCGAAGGTCGCGGTGACCCCGTCGGGGTCCTGGGCGAGACCGACCAGTTCGTGGTCCCTCCGGGCGCGCAGGCCGTGTGCGGCGAGGCGCTGTTCGAAGAACCCCTCGACGACCACCTGTGGCACGGACCGCCAGGGCAGACGGTGCCGGTCGGAGTGGATCGGGAGGGGGATACCGGCGAAGTGGCCAGTGGTGACGGGGTGATCTCCGGTGGCCAACAGGGGCTCAAGGAGGCCCCGTTGGTCGAGCGCCTCCAGAGTGCGGGACTGCACGCCGCCTGCCTTCGACAGGTCGCTGCGCTGCGACAGCTTGTCGACGAGTACGGTCGACACCCCCGCCGTCAGCAGCTCGTTGGCCAGCGTCATTCCGGTCGGGCCGGCGCCGGCGATGAGTACATCGGTGTCCACGGACTCTCCTTTGACTATGTCGATCGGGACAGGAGCAACGCTGCGTCGGCCGAGTCGTCCGGGCCAGTAACAGCACTGATTCCGTTGGTACTTGACACCGTCTAACCTCGGTGCGGTGGAATCCGACTACGCATCCGACTACGACGACCTGGATCGTCGGCTCGTGCATGCCCTGCAGATCGACGGCCGCGCCCCCTTCAGCACCATCGCCGAGGTCCTCGGCGTGTCGGATCGCACCATCGCCCGCCGGTACGCCCGGTTGCGGTCGGCCGGGGCGGTACGGGTCCTGGGCGGGGTCGACCCGACCGCGCTCGGCGCCATCCTGTGGTTCCTGAGGGTGCGATGCGCGCCCGCCGCGTCGCTCCCGGTCGCCGAGGCGCTGGCCAGACGCCCCGACACGTCCTGGGTGAGCCTCCACTCCGGCGGCACCGAGATCACCTGCGTGGTCCGTACGGAGAGCGAGGCGGACAGCGAGGCACTGCTGCTGGCCAAACTCCCCCGCACCCCGCGGGTGGAGGGCGTGACCGCGCACTCCGTGCTGCACGCCTTCTACGGCGGCCCGGACAACATGGTCGGAAAATTCGGGTCGCTGGACGCGGAGGCGGTCGAGCGACTGCGCCCGCCTCCGGTGCCGCAGCGACGAGGACCGGCGCGGCTCGACGACGGTGACCGCAAGCTCCTCGCCCTGCTCGCCACCGACGGCCGGGCCGGGTTCGAGCAGTTGGCCGCGGCGACCGGCTGGTCACCGACGACGGTCCGGCGCCGGATGACGGAGCTGCGCGAACACGGCCTGCTCTATCTCGACGTCGACGTCGACCTGCGCATGTTCGGCGTGAACGCCCGGACCCTGCTCTGGCTCTCGGTCGCCCCCGCGCACCTGGAGGAGGCCGGTCAGGCGCTGGCCGGGCATCCGGAGATCGCGTTCGCCGCCGCCACGACCGGCCCGACCAACCTGTACGCGAGCGTGGTGTGCGCGAACCAACGGGAGCTGTACCGGTACCTGACCACCCGGATCGCCGCCCTCCCGGCCATCACGCACCTCGAAACGGCACCAGTGATCAAGACTGTCAAGCAGGCGGCGAACCGGACGTAACAACCGACCAGCACCCACCAGCACGCCGGCCCGGCACTTTGCGATGGCGTCCAGTCCGGTCCGTCAGCCTCCGTCGGCCTTCAGCAGGTCCGCGCACTTCTCCCCGATCATCATCGTGGTGATGCACGGATTGACCGCCGGCAGGAACGGCATCACCGACGCGTCCGCCACCCGCAGTCCGCGCACGCCCTTGACCCGCAGCTGCGGGTCGAGAGCCGCCTCCGCCTCGTGCGGCGCACCCATGCGTACGGTGCCCGCCGGGTGGTAGACGGTGTTGTGGGTCTTGCGGATGTAGTCAAGGAGCTCGTCGTCGGACCGGGTGTCCGTGCCAGGGGCCAGCTCCCTGCCGGCCCAATCGGCCATGGCGGGACGGGAGATGATCTCCCGGGCGAGCCGCAGGCCCGTGGTCATCACGCGTACGTCGTGCTCGTCCGTGAAGTAGCGCGGGTCGACGCGCGGCTTGTCGCGGAAGTCGCGGGTACGCAGCCGGATGGTGCCCATCGAGCGGGCGCGGGTGACGTTCGGGGTCAGACAGAAGGCGTTGTCGGAGGTGGGGTAGCCCCGCCGGTAGGTGTTCATGTCGAACGGCACCGAGCCGTAGTGGAACATGAGGTCCGGGCGGTCCAGGCCCGGCTCGGTGTCGGCGAAGATGCCGATCTCCCACCACTGCGTGGACGTGGTGACCATCGGGCGTTTCGCCTCCCACATGATCACGCCCTCCGGGTGGTCCTGCAGATGCGAGCCTACGGCGGGGAGATCGACGGCCACGCCCACACCGGTTTCGCGCAGATGCCCGGCCGGGCCGATGCCCGACAGCATCAGCAGCTTGGGGGAGTCGATCGCGCCGCAGGACACGATCACCTCGCGCCGGGCGCCGACGCTCCCGGTGTGGATCAGGTCCGGCGCCTGGTACTCGACCCCCGTGCAGCGCATGTCTCCGTCGAGCACCAGGCGTTTGGCGTGCAGGCCGGTGCGCACCTCCAGGTTCGGCCGCTTGCCCAGAACGGGGTGGAGGTAGGAGACCGAGGCGGAGGAACGGGTGCCGTCCGGGCGGCAGTTGATCTGGAACCAGTGCGCCCCGCGCTTGACCGTCGTGCCGGTGTTGAACGGCGTGACGGGGATGCCGGCCTCGGCGCAGGCCGCCAGCAGGGCCGATCCGCACGGGTCGTTCGGCGGGACGGTTCGGATGGTCACCGGGCCGGTGCGGCCGTGGTGGTCACCGGGCGCGTCGTTGGTCTCCAGGCGCTGGTAGAGGGGGAAGCAGTCCGCAGCGCTCCATCCCGTGCAGCCCAGGGCGCCCCACTCGTCGAGGTCCTCGGCCGGAGCCCAGAAGGCGATGCAGGAGTTGTGCGAGGAGCAGCCGCCGAGCACCTTGGCGCGGGCGTGCCGCATGAAGCTGTTGCCGTTCTCCTGCGGTTCCACCGGGTAGTCCCAGTCGTAGCCGGATTCCAGCAGACCCATCCACCGGTCGAGGCGCAGGATGGCGTCGTCGCCGACATCGGAGGGCCCGGCCTCCAGGACGCAGACGGTGACGGACGGGTCCTCGGTCAGCCGTGCGGCCACCACCGCTCCGGCCGTACCGCCGCCGACCACCACGTAGTCGAACTCCTCCACGTCAGCTCCTTCTCGTCGCACGATGCGCTGTCATGCGCGGTCTCACACGCCCGGTCTCACGCTCCGCCGTGGGCCGACGGGGGCTCCGGCAGTTCCCCGATGGCGTGTTCGGCGAGAACGCCGGTCTTCCCGCGCTGGACGAACCAGTAGTAGGTGAAGCCCCCGACCGCGACGACGCCGACGAACAGGACGCCGCCCCAGCGCAGGTACCAGTGCTGGGGCCCGGTGGCGTTGTAGACCTCGGCGCGCGGCCACAGCAGGTTGACCGTCATCGCGGTGCCCCAGAGCACGGCCAGGACGTTGACCGGCAGGCCGAGGCGGCCCAGCGAGAAGTGGTCGGTCGCCGACGTCCAGCCGCCGCGCAGCCGCTGTACCAGCATGGGCAGGGTGACCAGCAGATAGGCGACGTAGATCATGACGATGGCGATGCTGGTGACGACGGAGAAGATCTGCGGCTGGTTGATGTTGACGACCAGGATGGCGATCGCCACGAACCCGATCAGACAGGTGGCGAGCACCGGAGTCCGGAACCTCGGGCTGAGCCTGGCCAGCTTCGAGCCGGCCGGCAGGTTGTTGTCCCGGGCCATGGCGAAGGCCAGCCGCAGGCCGGCGGTCTGCACGGACAGCGCGCACACGGTGATGGCGATGACGACGCACCACAGCACGGCCTGGCCGACCGTCTGGCCGAGCGCGGCCTTCACCACGTACTGCAGACCCTCCACGGACAGCTGCTTGGCGTGCAGATCAGGGGTGGCCAGCAGCGCGAAGAGCAGGATCAGGCCGCCGAGGACGAAGGAGGCGATGAGCGCGCGCAGGATGGCGCGCGGAGCGTTGCGTGCCGGGTCGATGGACTCCTCCCCGAGCGAGGAGGCGGTGTCGAAGCCGTACATCACATACGCCGAGGCGAGCGAGGCGGTCAGAAACGCGCCGAGGTATCCGAGCGTCTGCCCCTGGCCGTAGCCCTCGGTGTGCACGATGGCGCTCGGCCCGCGCGTGATGTGGGCGGCGAGCAGACCCACCAGCACCACGGCGGCGATCAGCTCGATGAAGACTCCGGCGGAGTTGATGGTGGCCATCAGCTTCACCCCGAACGCGTTGACCAGGGTGGTGAAGACGATCAGGATCGTGCCGAGCAGCACGGCGTTGGCAGCCGCGTCGTACTTGCCCGTGCCGTCCCCGACGACCTGGAAGACGCTGGAGATCTGAGGCAGCGTCAGCTGGTAGGCGAGAGCCACGGCGGCCAGTGACACCATGGTCGCGATCGTCATCATCCAGCCCGCGAGCCAGCCGACGTGCGGACCCCCGGTGTACTTGGACCAGTTGTAGACCGACCCCGCGACGGGGAAGCGGGCGGCGAGTTCACAGAAGCACAGGGCCACCATCAGCTGGCCGAGGAAGACCATCGGCCAGGACCACCAGTAGCCCGGCCCGGCGAAGCTGACGCCGAAGTAGAACAGCTGGAAGGTGCCGGTCAGGATCGAGATGTAGCTGATTCCGGCGGCGAAGGTGTGGAAGTTGCCGAGCGTACGCTTGAGCCCGGGCTTGTACCCCAGCTCGGTGAGTGCCGCGTCGTGGTCCAGGCCGCCGCTCGCGGCTGGTTCCGGTCGATCGGGCGGGACGTCCGGCATGACGGTTCTCCTGGTTCCGTACGGACAGGTGCACGGCGGCGGGGTCACTCCACGGGCGGCCGGGTCACTCGAACCACCGTTGCGGCCGGGGTGCCGTGTTGCGCCAGATGTGCTTGGCCTCCTGGTACTCCGCGAGTCCCGCCGGTCCCAGCTCCCGGCCGACGCCGGACTGCTTCATGCCACCCCACTCGGCCTGCGGCACGTACGGATGGAAGTCGTTGATCCACACCGTCCCGGCGCGCATCCGGGACGCCACACGATGGGCGCGCTCGGCGTCCTGTGTCCAGACCGCCCCGGCCAGGCCGTAGACGGTGTCGTTGGCGAGCGCGACCGCCTCGGCCTCGTCGCGGAACCGCTCGACGGTCAGAACCGGGCCGAAGGACTCGTCGCGCACCACCGACATGCCGGGGGCGCATTCGTCGAGCACGGTGGGCGGGTAGTAGAAGCCGTCGCGCAGCGCCGGGTCGTCGGGGCGTGCGCCACCGCAGCGCAGGACGGCACCCTCGGCCACTCCGGCGGCCACGTACGCCTCGACCTTTTCGCGGTGAGCGGCCGAGATCAGCGGTCCGGAACGGGCGTCCTCGTCGAACGGGCCGCCGAGCCGGATCTGCCGTGCCCGGCGCACCACCTCGTCCACGAACGCGTCGTGCAGCTCGTCCTGGACCAGCAGCCGCGCGCCCGCCGAGCAGACCTGCCCGGAGTGCAGGAAGACCGCCATGAGGGCGTAGTCCACCGCGGTGTCGAACTCGGCGTCGGCGAAGACGATGTTGGGGTTCTTGCCGCCCAGCTCCAAGGCGATCTTCTTCACCGTGGGGGCGGCCGCCGCCATGATCCGCCGGCCGGTGACCAGGCCGCCGGTGAACGACACCAGGTCCACCCGCTCGTCGGAGCTGAGCGGCGCGCCCGCGGTGGCGCCGGCCCCCAGCACCAGATTGGCGGCGCCGGCCGGCAGCCCTGCCTCGGTGAGCGTCCGCATCAGCAGGATCGCGGTGTGCGGGGTCAGTTCGCTTGGCTTGAGGACGAACGTGTTGCCCGCGCCGAGAGCCGGGGCCACCTTCCAGGCGGTCTGCAGCAGCGGATAGTTCCACGGGGTGATCAGCGAGCAGACGCCGACCGGCTCGTGCACGATCCTGCTGTCCGCGGCCGGGTTGCCGGTGTCGACGACACGGTCGGTGCCGCCGGAGGCGACCAGGTTGCCGAAATAGCGGAAGCAGGCGGCGATGTCGTCCATGTCGTACTGGCTCTCCACCAGGCGCTTTCCCGTGTCCAGGGATTCGGCCCGGGCGTACGCCTCCTTGTCCCGCTCCAGCAGGTCGCCGACGCGCAGCAGCAGCCGGCCACGTTCGGCGGCCGGAGTGTGCGGCCACGGCCCCCGGTCGAACGCCTCGCGGGCAGCCGCCACGGCCGCGGCCGCGTCCTTGGGCCCGGCCTCGTCGACGGCGGCGACGAGAGTGCCGTCCGCCGGACAGCGGATCTCGCGCACCCCGCCGTCGACGGCGGACGTCCACTGGCCACCGATGAACAGCTCCGGCATGGCATCCCTCCCGGGCTCGCATGAGGAAGCAGGGTGGCCGGCGAATACGGCCTGTGACGAGCTCCGAGCTCAGCCTAAGTGGCCTGGATCACAGCAGCGACATGCGCGCCGCCAGTCGGCCCAGCCTCGCCCGGAGGGGTGGCCGTGGGGCAGCCCGCAGCGGTCGCCCGGACAGTGTGAGGACCGGCCTGCCCCGGCGAGGGTCAGTCCTGGTCAACCATGGTGGATGCGGCGGGGCCGTTACCGAATCCGCTGGGACCGTTGGCGGCGGATTGGCCTGCGCCATCAAGGCTGAACTGCATGTTGCCGTCAAGAGCCGAGGGGGAGGTGTCGTCAGCGGTGGCCATGCCGGCGCCGCCGAGGACGACGGTGGCGGTCAGGGCGGCTGCCGTGAGGATGGATCGGATGCGCATGTGTTCTCTCCTGGTTGGTCAGGGACGCCGTGCGTCGACGCCCAACTGAAGGCATGCGCGGAAGGGCAAGGTGTTACGCAGGTTCTGGAAGAACTGCACCCGACCAGGCCATCCCAACGACGTGACGAGCGCATGCGAACACGGCAGTCACAGTCACCCGTGGAGCGAGACGCCGCGCCGGGCCAGATAGCTCACGGGGTTGATGTCCGAGCCGTAGCCGCGCCGGGCCCGGATCTCCAGGTGCAGATGCGGGCCGGTGGTGCGCCCCGTGCTGCCGCTGTCCCCGATGCGGGCCCCGGTCGGGATGCCGGCGCCCTTGCGCGTGCGGATGCGGTTCAGATGGGCGTAGATCGCGTAGTGCCCGTCGGGCATGCGGACGGTCACCGCGTTGCCGTACGAGCCCGACCGGGCTGCGAGGACCACGGTGCCGCCGCCCACCGCGTACACCGGCGTCCCTCGCGGCACCGCGAGGTCGATGCCCGTGTGGTGCCCGCCTTGCCAGTTGCCTCGGGCTCCGTAGCGCTCGGTGACCCGGTAGCCGCGCCGCAACGGCAGCACGCCCTTGCTGGGCGGCGCGAACCGGTCCGAGTCGTCCGGCAGCTGGGCGTCCCCCAGGGCGAGCGCCTCCTCGAACTCGGCGTCGTACTCGATCAAGCACTCGTCATCGGAGAGCGCGGTGGCCTCCGGCGCCGCCGTCCCCACGGCAAGAGTGCCGCCAAGGAGCGCCATGGCCATACCCAGAGCGTCACGTCGTGTGGTGCCCGCCTCAAGCGGGCGGTCTATGTGGTAGCCCATGCCCGTCAGGACATCGCCAGCGGGCTCGACTCGCAACGCTGGTTGGGCCGTACGAGTGCGACGGCACCGCGAGCCGGGGGCTCGGCGTGACGACGGACGGGTCGTCGTTCCTCGGATGTCGGCACGTCAGGTCTGGGCAGAAGTGTCCTGTTCCATGTCCTCGTCGTTGGCGAGGTATGTCGAGAGCTACCAGACTGAGCCGCCGCCTTGCGGTGACGCTTGCAGGCCCGTTGTCCCTCCTTCTGGCATGCGCGGCCACCACTGCCGCGCATGCCACCGGTGAACCATCCGAGAAGATCAGCCCTGTTGGCGGCTATGCGGCCCTGGGTGATTCGTACGCCTCGGGCGTCGGTTCCGGACAAGCCGATGGGGACTGCCGTCGCAGCTCCCTCGCCCACCCCGCGTTGTGGGCCGCCGGGCACCATCCCGGGCGGTTCGACTTCGCGGCCTGCTCAGGGGCGAGCAGCGCCGATGTCACCGCGACGCAGCTGTCCGGGCTCGATCGCGGCACGACGCTGGTCAGCATTACCGTCGGCGGCAACGACGTCGGTTTCGCCGACGTCATGAAGACGTGCACCCTGAACAGCGAGAGCGCCTGCCTGGAGAGTGTTGCCCGATCCGAACACGCCATGGACCATGACCTGCCCGGAAGGCTCGATGCCGCCTACCGTGCCGTCAAGGTCAAGGCGGCACATGCCCGGGTGGTGGTGCTCGGCTACCCGCACCTGTTCACCCGAGGCGCCTGCCTGATGGGGCCGGTGAGCGGGCGGGAACAGTCCGCGCTCAACACCGCGGCCGACCACCTCAACCGTGTCACCAAGGACCGTGCCCGTGCGCACGGGTACGTCTTCGCCGACGTCGCGGCCGCCTTCGCCGGCCACGAGATCTGCTCCGCGGACCCGTGGATCCATGCTCCGTCACTCTTCACCGCGGACGTGGCCTACCACCCCACCGCGGAAGGCCAGCGCGAGGGCTACCTCCCCGCCTTGACGGCAGCGCTCAGCCCCTGACTGACGGGCACGGCGACGGGAGAGGGAGACGTTCGGCGAGGCTGCCGTCCGGTGAGCTGGGCAGAATGGCCCGCGTTCTGCAGGAGTTGCAGAGTCGCGGGCCGTCTGCCGCACCCGGTAGCGGGCGTCGCACGGGGATCGAGGCGGGTTCTAGGACTGCGGCCGGTGCGTCATGATCAGCTCGAACTCCTCCAGGCACCGCAGCCTGGCGTTCAGCCTCTTGAGGGACGCGCCGCGGATCGCCGACTGCGGCCCCCGCGTCGCGGCCAGCGTGGCCTTGTCGCGGAACATCGCGCCGACGTGCGCGCGCCCCGTCGCGGCGTTCAAGAAGAGCGTCGCACTGACCGCACCGTCGAGCGCCTCCAATTGGGGACGGCTCAGCTCCTCGAACGTCTGCTGGTACACGGGAGCATCGGACGGGTCGAACTCCACGTACCCGGACCGCATCCACATGCCCGGCGCGATCTTGGGCGCGGGCGTGTACGACACGGCCTCCCAGTCGTCGGCGGTCACGGTGTCCGCGAAGGGCGCGAGCAGCCCCAGGCGGCGCTCGCGCAGCCGCGTGTCGCTCTCCGTCCGGGCGCTCTCGCTCTCCCACCACGAACCCATGAGGATCTTGCCGAGCTCGCGGTCCGCAAACAGCCCGAAGCGGTGGTATCCGGGGTTCTGGGTGAGCAGCCCGGGGGCCTCGCTGCGAAAGGCGTCGAGCACACCGTCGAGGTTGGCCGGGTCGCCGGTGGCGTAGATGGTGCGCACGTACCAGGTTTGCATGGGTCGTCCTGTCAGAGGGGGGAAGGTCCCGCGGCGGTGGCGCGCGGTTGTCTTCCATGCGAAGGCGAACCGCGCTGGTGCGCGATGTGAGTGGCCCATTCGGCCTACCGGCGTCCGGCGCCACACCCGGCCCGATGACCCGACTCAGGGGCCGGGGATGTTGCCCCGAGCTCCGCCGATGTCACAACTGCCAAGAGTGGTAGGTGAGTTGAACCGGACGCTCCGGATGCCGGAGGCCTGTTCCTGGTCTCCGTCCCGACCTTCGTTCTGGTGTCCCTGGGCCCCGGAGACCCCGCCCGCACGATCGTCGGCCAGCACGCCACGGTCGATCAATACCGGTCCGTGCGCGCCCAGTTGGGCTTGGACGACCCCTTACCCGTCCAGTACTGGGACTGGCTCGTGCGGGTGTTCCACGGCGACCTCGGGGCCTCGCTGTTCAGCGGGGAGGAGGTCACGTCGAAGCTGAACAGCCGGCTCCCCGTCTCCCTGTCGCTGGTTGTCTCCGGGACCGCCGTCTCCGGCATCCTGGGCGTGGCACTGGGCCTGCTCGGCGCCCGGCGCGGCGGCTTCCTGATCCGGGCGGTCGACCTCCTCTCCCTGTTCGGCCTGGCGGTTCCGGCGTTCTGGTTCGCCCTCGTCCTGATCGCGGTCGGGGCCGTGAAGCTGCGCTGGTTCCCGGTGACCGGCTACGTGCCCTTCGCCGACGACCCGGTCGAGTGGGGACGCTCGCTGGTCCTTCCGGTCCTCTCCCTGTCGCTCGGCGCGGCCGCCGTCATCGCCAAGCAGACCCGCGACTGCGTACTGGACTGCTTCGGCCGGGACTTCATCCGTGTCATGCAGGCCAACGGCTTCTCCCGGCGATCGATCCTCTACCGGCACGTCCTGCGCAACGCCGCCGTTCCGGTGGCGACCGTCCTGGGCGTCGTGCTCGTGAGCCTGCTCGCCGCCGCCGTGTTCGTGGAGACGGTCTTCGCCCTGCCCGGGCTCGGCGGCCTCACCCGGCAGGCGACCGTCCAGCACGACATCCCCGTCATCCAGGGCGCCGTTCTGTACATCACCGTCCTCGTCGTGCTCGGCAACCTGCTGGTGCACGTGGCCTACAACCGCCTCGACCCCAGGGTGCGTGCCCGATGAAACGTTCCACGACGACGCGGCGGGACCGCACGACAGCGGGCGGGAAGGCCCTGCGCCGAGCCCCGCTGATCCGACGGGTGCTGCGCCGCCCGGCCGGCGCGGCCGCCCTCGGCTGGCTGGTGCTGCTGACCGTCGCCACCCCGGCGGCCTCCCTGCTCGTTCCCCACGGCCCGCTCGACCAGTACCTGGGTCAGGTACTGGCCGGCCCCGCCGCGGGCCATCCGCTGGGCACCGACGATCTGGGCCGCGACCTGCTCAGCCGGGTGCTCTTCGGCGGCCGCTCCACCTTCCTGGCGGCCGGCGAGGCCCTGTTGGTGTTCCTCGTCATCGGTGTCACGGCGGGACTGGCCTTTGGGTTCCTGGGCGGCTGGGTGGACTGGCTGACGGTGCGAACCGCCGACCTGCTGTTCGCGCTGCCCGGCATCGTCATCGTCCTGGTGGTGCTGTCCGTGTTCCCCGGCAACCTGCACGCCGCGATGATCACCTTCGGCGTGCTGGGGAGCCCCGGGATGCTCCGCGTACTGCACGCCCAAACCCTCGGCATCCGCGAGGAGTTGTACGTCGCAGCCGCCAAGATCGCCGGTCTGACCCGCAGTCAGATCTTGCGGCGCCACATCCTGCCCCGGGTGATGAGCACCGTCATCGGGCAGGCCGCCCTTTTCGCCGCGATCGTCGTCGCCATTCAGGCGGGCCTCGGCTTCCTACGCCGAACCGGCACATCCCTACACCCAGGCGCTGCTCGCCGCCGTACCCGAGCCGGATCCCTGCGTCCAGCGCGCCCGCCCGGCACACCGTGCGGCGGCCCCACCGGCCGCCGCGCCCTCCGCCACGGGCTGCGCCTTCGCTCACCTTTGCCCGCACGCGGTCGACCTGTGCCGCAGCGAGCGGCCCGTGTTGCTGCCCTTGGAGACACAGGGGCAGACCGGTGCGCCCAGCGGTCCTCTGGCCGCGTGCCATCGCACTCCGGAGCCGCGCCGTCTGCTCCCCGCCGTCCCTCAGCCCCAGTCGTAGAGGAATCGTCTTGTTCAAGAAGCACATGACCCAGGGGCTCGCGACAGCGGCGGTGCTCGCCCTCGCCGCCACCGCCTGCAGCGGATCGGGCTCTTCCGATACTGCCGGGGGCGGCGGACAGGGAGGCACCCTGACCGTTGTCGCCGCCGGGGCACCCGCCAGTCTCGACCCGGCCGAGGCCAATGTCGGCAGCGACAACTGGTTCGTGAACCTCGCCTACGACACCGCCCTGAGACAGGGAGCCAACGGCCGGCTGGAGGCGGGCCTGGCCACGAAGTGGGGCTACCAGGGCACGGGCAACACCGACTTCGAGTTCACCCTGCGCGACGGCCTCAAATTCCCGGACGGGGCACCGCTGAACGCCCAGGCGGCGGCAGCCTCGCTCAATTACACGCGCAAGAACGGACTCAACGTCGCCTGGGCCTCGGCCATCGAGTCGGTCACCGCGACCGGCCCGCTCACCGTGCACATCCACTGTTCGAGCCCGCACCCCAGCCTTCCGCAACTGCTGTCCCAGATCCTGATGATCGGCTCGATGATCAGCCCCAAGGGCCTCGCCGCCCCGGCCACCATGGGCACACGGTCCTACGGCGCGGGCCCGTACGTGCTCGACAGCGCGCACACCGCCTCCGGCGACCACGACACCTACACGCCCAACCCCAACTACTGGGACAAGACGAAGGTCCACTGGAAGAAGGTGGTCAGCAAGATCGTCGCCAACCCGAACTCCGCGCTCCAGGCCGTCCGGACGGGCCAGGCCGACGCCGTGGCCATCACCCCTTCCCAGGCCGACACCGCGAAGTCCCGCGGACTCGAAGTCGTGGGTTCCCCGAGCGTCTTCATGGGCGTCAACCTCGCCGACCGGCAGGGCGTCGTCGCCGGGCCGCTGAAGGACGTCCGGGCGCGCCAGGCGCTCAACTACGCCGTGGACCGCGACGCGATCACCCAGGCCCTCGTGCCGAAGCACGGGCACTCCACCAGCCAGATCACGCTGCCCGGGCTCGACGGTTTCGCCGCCGACTACGACGACCACTACTCCTACGACCCCGCCAAGGCCAAGAGGCTCCTCGCCGAGGCGGGCTATCCGAACGGCTTCTCGCTGAAGGCGGAAATGCAGGGCTTCCTCGCCATCGACCTCGTCACCCAGGCCGTCACCGAGCAGTGGAAGAAGATCGGCGTGCCCACCGAGGCCACCACGGACACCAGCATCGGCCAGTGGCTCGCGAATGCGACGTCCAAGAAGTACCCCGTGCTGGGCTTCGGCTACGGCGGTGCCTCCAGTTACGCCCTGTCCTTGGACTGGATGCTGCCGCACGCAACCGCCTTCAACCCCTTCGCGACCTCCGACCCGAAGCTGACCGCGATGCTGGCGAAGGCCGCGGCAGCCCCCGCCGACCAGCAGTCCGCGCTCTACCAGCAGATCATGCGGTACGTCGTCGACCAGGCGTGGTTCGTCTCGGTGCTGCGCATGGACGGGCTCTACGCCTTCAACGCCAAGAAGCTGACCGGCTTCACCGCGGCCCCGAGCTACCTCCCCGATCTGGCGTGGGACGTGGCGCCCAAGTAGCCCAGCTCAACGGCGCGACGGGGCCGGAGGCAGGGAACTTCGGCCCGGAGCGCCGTAAAGCCGCGTCCATAGCGGTGCCGTCGGTGGCCAAGAACGTTCGCTTCGGGTGAGGCTGCGCCCCCGGCTCCGGGAGGCCGCAGAGAGACACCAGGCGCGCCAGCCCCACCCCCATGTGATCGTTCTAGTCTTAATGGGCGCAATATATGACGTTTTCTGCATGTCCCTCGTTCGAGGGGCGTCCGGTGGATCAGGGTCGGACACGGCGCGGCGTCTGGTGCGGTGCACCGCAACGCGCCGGAGCGTCGTGACGGCGGAGCTGTCGGGAGGTTCCAGCAACACGGCGAGGTGCCGTGCCAGACGCCGCGCCCTGTCCGTGATCCTCCAGGGGCCGGCGGGTTCCCCACGGGGCCGACCCGTCCCCCTTTCTGACCCACCGAATGGGAGCACAACCGTGATCAAGCAGATTCTCGCCGGGTCGGCCCTCGCCGTTGCCGCAACGATGGCCGTCGCCGTGCCCGCCTCGGCAGACGCCACCGACTTCGGGACCCGTAACGGTGACACCTTCATCGCCGGCGGCGCGGGCGGCATCCTCAACACCTACGGCGCCCCGCTCATCAACGTCGACGGTCGCTGCCTGGTGCCGATGCCCGAGGGCGAGGGCATCGGCGGCCACCTCCTCGGCGGTCCCAAGGCCGCCTGCAACGCCGCACCCGTCAACCAGTATCAGGGCCCGCAGAAGCTCCTCTGACCCCTCGCCCGCCGACGCGACAAGCTGAGCGAACAGCAGCCCGCGCAGCTCGCCGGGCTCGCATTGGGTTGGGCGGGGCGGCCGGTACCGCGGAAAGCCGTTGAACCCGCAGCAAGATCAGGATGGAGAGTGCCCCCAAGGGTCCCGAGGCCTCACAGGCCCCGGGACCCCGCACGCTCGCGACGCCGCCGACCTGGCCGGGGCACCGGATACACACGTTCAAACTGGTGTCATCGGCGGCCAAGAACGTTCGCTTTCGGGTGTGGCTGCGTCTCCGGGCGCGGGAGGCCGCCAGCGGACAGCGGAGGCATCAGCTCCCCTGCGTATTGGTCCGAATGGGCGCATTTTGTGACGTGTTGTGCGCGTTCTTCGTTCCAAGGGGCGGCAGGTTTCACAAGGCGGGCCTGCCACCTCTTACCAATCCATCGAATGGGAGCACAACCGTGATCAAGCAGGTTCTCGCCGGAGCGGCCTTCGCCACCGCCGCAACGATGGCCGTCGCCGCACCCGCCTCCGCAGCCACGGCGACCCAGGCCCCCAAGGCCCCTGCCAACGCGCTCCAGAACCTCCTCTCCGCCCCTCTCGCGCAGAGCCCGACCACGAGCGGTACCGGCTGCGGCTGCATCGGGGACACCGTGAGCGGCCTCACCGGCAACGGTCCCGCCAGCAACCTGACCGGCACCGTCAGCAGCACCACCAGCAGCCTCACCGGCACCAACAACGGCACTACCGGTAACGGCGGCAACAGCGGCAGCAGTGCGAGCGGCAACGGTGCCACGGACTTCGCCACCCGCAACGGCGACACCGTCATCGCGGGCCAGGACGGAGACGGCGCGGGCGGCATCCTCAACACCTACGGCGCCTCACTCGTCAACGTCGACGGTCGCTGCCTGGTGCCGCTGCCCGAGGGCGAGGGCATCGGCGGCCACGGCCTCACCGGTCCCAAGGCCGCATGCAACCTGGCACCCGTAGACCAGTACGAAGCCCCGCAGAAGCTCCTCTGATCCATCAACCACCAACGCTGCCAGGCTGAGGCAGCTTGGTGGACATCCTGACCCGGATGTCGTTCTCGCCGTGACGAGTGACTTCGTGCAGGCCCAGTGGCTGGTACAGGGCTGGGCCCGCTGGTCGACGACGAGGACGTCCGAATCAAGGTCTTGGCCCTGGGCTGCGGCGTGGGTCGGGCGGCGTTGTCGTCGGCGACGGTGATGCACCGTCTCGGCCTGTTGGTGGGGTGGGGGCGGGGTGCTGTCGGTGGGCGTGGTGCGGCGGTCCCGGGGGTGTGCTGTGCTTCCCCCAGGGGCCGCCGTGCCACGTGCCCGGTGTCGAGCCGGAACGACACACCCTGTGTGATCACGACTTGGGCGTGATAGAAGAGTCGGGCCGGGGCCGGATCCAGGTTCAACTGGTGGTGATCGTCGCACCGAAGGTGGCCTGCGGATAGGCGCTGAAGTTCCTGATGTTGATCGAGTAGGCCGTGCACCCAGCACTGACCACCCCGCCGGGTGGGGTCAAGGGGATGGCCGCAGAGCATCGGGCGAGGGCGGGGAAGACCAACTTCCCGGACTGGAGCCCGGTGATGGTGAATGTTGCCGTCGCTGAGCCCGCCAGGCTGCCGTCGTTCTTGAAGGTCGCTGTCAGGGAGCAGTTGTCAGTACCGCACGACGACCCGACCCACTGCATCGACGTCTCGTCGAAGTGCGACCTACCGCAGTACAGGGCAGTGCATGGGGTGTATGTGGGGGCAGGGGGAGGTGGCGGCGTGTAGATGGGGGCGGGCGGACGCGGTGGCGTATACGTGAAGGCGGGTGGGGGTGGCGGCGTGTACGTGTGCAGGGGCGTTGGAGTTGGCGACGTGCCGCCGAGTGCGGCTTTCAACTGCGTCCAGTCGTGTATCCCAAAGAAGGCGGCGACGGACAGGGCGAGGCCGATGGCCCCGATGATTAAGCGCCAATCGCTGTTGTCGTCTGCCACTGGTCCCCCGTCATGTCCACTTCAATCATGGGCGGGTGAGCTTACTGAAAAACAGTCAGGGGTACCACCAAATCCGCCGGCGCCGACCACCTAGACATCACCGGCGCCGGCTGGGCACTTGTCGGCGCCGAAGCTGCCGTACGGCTTGCGTCATGGCCACCAACGGCGCCTTCGACCTTTAATGGGCGCCACTCCGCCCGCAGCGAGCTCGAACGCCGCCATCCCCGCCCCGGCCAGCAGGGCTACGGTCCCACGGCAGGATCAGGAGATCTGGCACCTCTGCCCGGTCCTTCATCCGAGGCAATGGGCGGGGCGAACCGCCGCACCTGCTCGTCAGACACAGATGCAGCAGTAGAGGCGGTGTCGTTGCGCGACCGCCCGGCCGGCCAAGTCGGCTGCCCGGTCGAGGAACTCTGTCAGGACGGCAGCGCTCGGGTGACGGTCTTTCGGCCTGCGGGTAGCTTCTGCGATAGGACGTCGCTCCTCATCACATGGGATGGGGGAGCTGGCCACGGACCCATTCAGGGTCGGGGTTGGTGTGCGGTCGGCCCGCTACGACGACAGTCGGCACGGTCTCGTTGCCGTCGTTGGCCGCTCTGACCGTTGCCGCTCCAGCCGGGTCACGCCAGATGTCGACCCAGTGCAACTGGCGGGCGTTACGGCCCAACCGGATGCGCAGTCGCAGGCAGTACTTGCAGCCCGGCCGCCAGAAGACGACCGGCCTGCCGTCGACCGCGCTGCGGCGCTGTGCCTCCAGCGCACTGACCGGCCTTGGGAAAAACAGAGCCGAGTGCACAACTGCTATCAGCACAAACGCCAGCAGGAACACTGCGGCTGTGCCGGGGTTCCCCATGACGATCAGTCCAGTCGCAGCGACCGAGCCGCAGAGCACAAGCAACATCGGCAGGATCCACGCGCGCATCATGATGACGCAGGTTACCGATGAAACGGGAGGCGCCGGCGACGAGGTCCACGCCCTTGCCGCACCCTCCCGGCGAAGGGCATGGACGGAAGCCTGGCAACACGCCGCCTGGCCGATCTCGTGGCACGAGAACCCGGCCGACGACGTCCGAGGGCCGGGCGGGGCCCGCAGGGTGGGAGCGCATTGAGCAGCTGCTCACCGCCGCGTCCCCCGGCACCGTCGGCGCCGTCTACGATCCGGGCACCGACGTCGTCACACAGGCTGCGCTTGCCATGGGCGCCGCGGTGGCCGTCCGGGAAGCCGAGCTGTGCGCGAAGCCGTCCGGATCACGGCCCGCACCGATACCCGTCCAAAGTCCGCACGGCGGCCTCATGCGCAGCCGGCGCGCTGTCCCTGGTCGGGGTGGCGGGGGAGACCCGGCCCGGTGGTGGGCAGGCCCCCGGTCTTGCTGGGGCCCTCCAGCTTGCTCGCCTCCCGAACGGTGTGGAGGTGGACCAGGACGTCGTAGGTCTGGCCGATGGCGACCTCAGGCGTCTTGTCGTTCGGGAACTGCGTGCCGACGCTGTAGGTCGGGCGCGCGATGGCCAGCCAACTGCGGGCGGCGGCAGGGGCCTTGCGCAGGTCGGCGTAGTAGTCGCGGTACCGGACCTGGTCGAGCGTGTACTCGTTCGTGCAGGGACCGGCCGGGCCGACGGTGAACTTCTTCCACTCGCCGCCGAGCGCCTCGCCCTTGGAGAGGAAGGAGCCCTGGTCGAAGGTGGTGCCTACGGCGAGGTAGTCCGCACCCAGCGTGTCGCGGAGGAACGAGCCCTGGGTCTTCGGATACATCGCGGGGTCGGAGGCCACGTAGCCTGCGTGGTCGTTGTGGGCCGACAACAGGACTCTGCTGCCGGTGCGCCGCTGCCACCATGCCGTGGTTTCGGCCATCACCTGGTCACGGTAGCGCTCCATTGCGGTCAACGATGCCGGGTCGCCGGGGTCGAGGCTCAAGAAGGTGTAGGTCTGGGCGATGTTGCGGGCGCTCTGGAGGACGAAGTCGACGTCCTCGCCGCCCGTGGATTTCTGACGCTGCACAAGTTCCAGTACCTGCTGCGCCTTGGCCGCGTTCTGCTGCCGCTCGGCGAGAGGCCGTTGAAGGTAGGCGATGGCGTCGTCGAGCGGGCGGAGGCCGGTGAGGAGCTCGTTCAGGCGCGGCAGGGATTCAGGATGGGTCCGCGACACGTAGTCGGTGACGTTGTCGAAGACCCGCTCGTCGAGTGTGGGCGCGCCGATGTCGTCGCCCAGGAAGTGGACCGGGCGTTCCGGGTGCTGGCGGTTGTGGTCGCACATCCACTGGACGAGGGTCACGAACTCCTGGCGGTCCCAGGGAGATCCACCCATCACTTCGTGGACGACCTGCCGTGCGTCGCCATTGCCGTGCTGGAGGTAGTCGTCGATCCGCAGACCTGCCGACCAGCTGATCTCCAGAGCGAAGGTGGTGAATCCCTTCTGCTCGACTAGGTAACGGAAGAGCCGGTCCTTCAGGGCGAAGAACTCGTGCGAGCCGTGCGTGGCCTCACCCACGCCGACCACCTTGGCGTCGCCGACCATCACCCCGAGGGCCTGCAGATCGGCCGTGCCGGAGCCCGGCTCCGTCGACCGCAGCGGATGGGCGATCCGGTCCAGCGCGCGGACGGAGGCCGATGCGTCGGTCGGTGCGGCCGCCGCCGGTGTGGATGCCGCCGGTGCTGCGTACGCGGCTGCCGCGGGGGCCAGCGTCGCGGCCAGGGCGAGGGCTGCCGCGGCGAGATGCTTCCCGTTGCTGATCATGTGTGATCACGTTCCCAACGTGCTTGTTGTCCGGTGCTGCTGAGAAGATCGTCACGTGTGTGGTGGCCCCGGCGCGCTGGGGCCGGCCCGACACCTTTCCGGGGGATAACCCCATGACCCGGCTTTCGGAGCAGTCCCCTGGGCCCGGCAGGACGGGGGTCGGGAGCAGTGCCCTGTCCCGGGCATCCTCATTCGGCACCGCAGGTGTCTGCCCTCGCGGCGGGCCAGTCCATCCGACACGACGAGCGGATCGGACCACATCACCTGAGCAACGAACAGACCGGCAAAGGTGGGACAGTTGAGACGGGCCCGTCTGCGCTCGAACGGCGGTGGTGGACGTGAGGGGGAGGCCGAGTAGGCTCAGTGCGTTTCAGCCTCTTGGAATCCCACCACGGCCGCGCCGTGCTCGTGAGCCCACTCGGTCAGCACGGCGATCGGCTTCACCAGCGTCCGGCCCAAGTCCGTCAGCACGTACTCGACCTTCCCGGCCTCGGCGTGGCGGTCGACAAGCCCGTACCCCTGCAACCGCCGCAGCGTCTGGGTCAGCACTTTCCGCGAGATTCCGCCGATCAGGTCGACCAACTCGCCGTGCCTGCACGGTTCGCGGCTCAGCGCGAACAGCACGACCACCGCCCATTTGTCGGCGATGATCTCGATCGCCAGCCGAGCCGGGCAGTCGGCGAGGAAGACGCTGCCGGGGTACTCACGCATGCCCCGACGGTAGCCCACTGCCAGGAACCTGGAGGTACCTACCGCCTCAGTAGCGTCCACCGCGGAAGCCAACGAGCAGGGGAACCGAATGAGAGCAGTAACCGGCTGGCCGGGCGGGCGGAAGGTCGTCGCGCTGGTCACCGTCGCGTTGGAACTGTGGTCACCAGGGCACTGGCCCGCCTACGCGCCGATGGCCGCGGCATGGCCGCTGTCCGGCATCGACGACACACACAGCGCCTCTTGGGCGGACTACGGCGTCACCACCGGCATCTGGCGGCTGCTCGATGTCCTCGGTGACGTGCCCGCCACCGTCGGCGTCAATGGACTGGTCGCCGAGCGGTACCCCGAGACCGTCATGGCCGTGCATGAGGCGGGTCACGAGATCGCCGCACACTCCTGGGCCCAGGACGTGGTGCCCGCGCTCCTCGATGTCGACGCCGAGCGGACCAACATCCGTCGTTGCACCGACATCCTTGGCCAAGTCACCGGCGTACGCCCGACGGGGTGGATGAGCCCACGCGCCACCGGTTCGAGGCACACTGAAGACCTGCTCGCCGAGGGCGGCTATCGCTGGACCGGCGACCACGGCGACCATGACCTCCCGCAGGTCCTGTCCACCGCTCACGGTCCTCTGGTCTCCCTCATGCACAGTGACCACTCCGACGTCCGCGATGCTGGAGCCGGTCCGTACGCCTACCGCGACCTGCACCTTGAGCTACTGAACCAGATCCTCGCCGAGGCCGGCCCAGGCGTCTTCCGCCTGACCATCCACGCCCATGTCGCAGGCCGACCGCTCCTCGCGGGCATGGTCGGCCAGATCCTCGACCACATCCGCGAGTCCGGCGACGTCTGGGTTGCCACCCACGCCCAGGTGGCCGAACACGTCCTGACACACCAGGGAAGAACGCCATGACCCACGTCCTCGTCGTCGGCGGCACCGGGGCCATGGGCAGCCACGTGATCCAACGCCTGCTGGCCACCACCGACGTCACCATCACCGTCCCCAGCCGCCACCCGGAGTCCGCCCACGCCACCGAACTCGCCGCCATCGCGCCCGACCGCGTGCGACTGGTCCGTTCCGACTCGGCTGCCCTTGAGGTCCTGATCGGGCAGGCCGACCGGGTGTTCGCCAATACCGACTTCTTCGCGACGGGCAGTGCCGTGGGCGAGTGCCAGCAAGGGCTGCACTTGCTGGCCGCCGCGGAGCGAGCCGGCGTGGAGCGTTTCATCTGGTCCTCGTTGGACAGCGCGGTGTCCCTGACCGGCCACCCCGTCCCGCACTTCGACAGCAAAGCCGCAGTCGCAGCCCACATAGGCCTGATGCGGTCGGAGGAAATGCTCCGCAAGGAGACCGACGGCTGGTACACGGACCACGTCTCGGTGCTGACCACGGCGCCGTACTTTGAGAACCTGCGGGACCGACTCACCCCCCGACCGGACGGCCGGGGCGGCCTGACCTTCAACCTCCCCCTCGGCACTGCCCACTACCCGCTCGTCGCCCTCGACGACATCGCCTGGTTCGCCTGCCACATGTTCGACAACTGGCAGTCCTGGGGCGCCCGCGACCTCGCGGTGCTCGGCGACAGCCTCACCGGCGACGAGATCGCAGCTGCCTTTACGCAGGTCACGGGCACCCCCAGCACCTATATCCCGATGTCGCATGACGAACTGCGCGCCGTCGTCCCCGACTTCGGCCACGACTACGCAGCGATGTTCCAGTTCTTCGCCAACCGTGATCTCTATGCCCGAGACCGGGACATCAACCTCCTGCGCCGTCTGCACCCCGACCTGATGGCCTTCAAGGACTGGCTGCACCACACCGGATGGACGGCATGACCACCCGCCACGTCAACTCCGAACGCAGGCACCCAGAACAGGGCTCGTCGCTCCGGACCAGGACCGGGCCGAAGTCGGCCCGAGCTGTTGTTGCCGAAGGGAACGAAGGCGGGGCAGCCGCCCGTCTGGCCTCGGCGCCAGCTGATCGACGGCATCCGGTTCCGGGTCCGGACCGGTGTTCCGTGGCGGGACGCGCCCGTTGAGTACGGACCGTGGGGCCCGGATCTACGACCTGTTCCACCGATGGCAGCGGGCCGGCACCAGGCCGTCGAGCAGGACCAGAAGCCCATGTCGCTTGCGGTGACCGCAGGGCAGCGCGGGGACTCGCCGCAGTTCGAACCGGTGCTGGCGAAGGCCCGGGTGCCCCGCATCGGTCGGGGCCGGCCACGAGTCCGTCCCAATCGCGTACGGTCTGACAAGGCGTACGCCTCCCCGCAAGAACGCGCCTACCCGCGCCGCCGCGGGATCCGCTGCACCGTCCCGGAGAAGGCCGACCAGGCACGCAACCGCAGAAAGCGCGGCTCCAGTGGTGGGCCCCTTTCCGATCGCATGGCGCTGGGGATCAGCCGCCTCAAGAGACACCGCGCCGTCGCCACTCGACATGACAAGCTCGCGGTCCGCTACGAGGCGACTGCGCTCTTCGCGGCCATCGATGAGTGGCTGTTATCGAGACTCGTCGCTAGAGCTCGTGGTCCTGGGCCAGTTGCTCCCAGCGAACGCTGCGAAGCGCGAGGTCGGCGTCCTCGCCCGAGGGAACATCCAAAACGGTCTGGAACCAGACCACGATGAGGGAGGAACGGTGTAGCGCCGGGTCGAGCTCAGGGGCGACCGCTGTCGAGTGGAAGGCGCCGATGCAGGCCACGGAAGGCAGCACCTCGACGGGTCCGAAGGCGCCGGCGGTCTGGTCCGGGTACTCGCGCGAGGGTGGAACCAGATGGACCGGCATGGTGGGAAACGCACATTCAGCCTGCCGCTGGAGGCCACTGACCTTCATGTCATTGATGGGTTTGCATGGGTAGCCCATCAGCATCCCTCCGTAGGTCGAAGACATACGCAGCTCGGTGAGCTCGATCGAACGGCCGGACGAGAGGACTATGTGGCTCAGCGACATGGCGACACCCTATGCGCACGATTCTCCTCCGATACACGGCCTAAGGTCCAGGCTGACGAGAACGGCCTTATCGCCTGGGATGTCCGCATCACCTGGGATGTCAGCGTCGATTCAACGGTGTGCCGCGCTCATCAGCACGCCGCCGGGGCGGTCAAAAGGGGGATCTCCAGAAGGAGCCGCCCGGCGGTGTCGAGGTCGAGCCGGACGACCACGGGCTCGGGCGCTCGCGAGGTGGGCTGACCACCAACGTCCATCTCGCAGTCGAGTAGGGACAAAAGCCCATGTCGATCGTGATCACGGCCGGGCAGCGCGGGGACTCCCCGCAGTTCGAACGGGCCCTGGAACGGATCCGAGTCCCTCGGCTGCGGCTAGGACGTCCCCTTGCACGACCTGACAAGGTGCGGGCGGACAAGGCGTACGGTTCCCGGAGGAATCGCGCCTACCTGCGCCGACGTGGGATCCGGTGCACGATCCCGGAGAAGAAGGACCAGATCCGCAACCGCAAGAAGCTTGGCTCCCGCGGTGGTCGGTCCCCGACGTTCGACAAGGCCGATTACCGCGAGAGGCACGCGGTCGAATGCGGGATCAATCGCCTCAAGCGCCACCGAGCCGTGGCCACGAGGTACGAGAAACTCGCCGTCCGCTACGAAGCAACCGTGCTGGTCGCGGCCATCACGAGTGGCTGTGACCACACGGCCACCGGCCTTCAGTTAACCCTTTGCCGAGGAACCGATGAGCCAGCTAAGTTCGCCCAGCCGTCCATGTTGATCCGGACCGGCACTGTCGACCAGGAGGTGTGGAGCACATGCGCAGGAGTGCCCAGCAGTTGAGCCCGCGTACTGACCTTTGCCACCTCCTCACGACGGAGACACCTTGTCGCTTCGCCTCACCCCACTGACCGACCCCGCTCACGGTGCGCACAGCCGACGCCTTGCATGGCTGGCGTCCGACGCCGATTTCAATCCCGTCGGGACGGCCTTTCTGCGCCTGTTCGATGGCGGACAACAGCATCTGGCCGAACTGACCCTCCACGTCCACCCCGTGGAGCGCCGCAAGGGCGTTGGCTCCCAGCTCCTCGACACCGCTGTGGCCGCCGCCCGGGACAACGCCCGACGCTGCGTCAGCGCACAGGCCCAGGCCGGATCGCCCGGCGACCGCTTCCTGCCGGCCCACGGCTTCCGCAAGGTACTCACCCTGAGGTTTGCCCGCTTGGCGCTGGCTGACGTGGACGCCATCGCCCTCGCCGAGGTCATTGAGCGTCTCCATCCCGGCTACCGGCTGGCGTCATGGCAGGGAACCGTCCCTGACGCCGTCGCCCAGACGTTCGCCGACTCACGCCGGGCCATGGACGACATGCCCATGGACGACACCGACTACGGCACCGTGGCCTGGGACGTGGACCGGGTCCGGGCTGCGGCGAAGGCCGTCGAAGAGCGCGGCGACCATCTGCACACGGTCGTCGCCATCGACACTGCTGACGACTCGATCGCCGGATTCACCGAACTCGTCATCCCCGGTAATGGCAGGGGCGATGGCCAGCACTACGGCACCGGCGTGCTGCCCGAGCACCGCGGACACGGCCTCGGCCAATGGATGAAGGCCGAGTCGATCCGACACGCCCATGGGCGCTATCCGGATCTCGGCGGCCTCGTGACCGACACCGCCGACAGCAACACGCACATGAGACACATCAGCGACAGCCTCGGCTACATGCCCACGCACACGACACTCCAGTACCAGCTCGATCTGTAGAGACGGGCGGACGGGCCGGACCTGAGCATCATCTCGTCCGGCCCGTCGGCCCGGTGTGTGCGGCATCCAGCAGGCGGGCGTAGCCGGTGTCGGTGAAGCCCACGCGACGCCTGGAGGCCAAGGCCTGCCGGCCGCCTGACACCAACGCATACCGCCGGTGTTGGCGCGATCCGCTCGCTGGTTCCTGCTCCGTGGTGAGGGGATCCTCAAAGACACCTCTGGCCGAGCTTCCGCGGAGCGATGAGAGGCGCCGCTCGTAGGGGCTGCCCTACCCCGTTTCGGGGGCTGACCGGAGTGCCCGCGGCTGGAGCCGCGTGATCCGCTAGCTCGTACGGGAGTTGTGCGACAGAGGGTGGACGGGTGAAGGCTCGGGTCGGATATTCCGCGTGGATCGCGGGTGTGGTGCAGTTCTTTGTGATTCATGGGATCACCGAGTCAGCCTGGATGAGACCGTACAGTTGGGCACGGAACAACATCAGTGACCTGGGCAACGTTCACTGTGCCATGCAGCGGGAGCCCGAGCCGCGGTATATATGTTCGCCCGAACATGACTTGATGAACGTCTCCTTCATCGCCCTGGGGACGCTGCTCGTGGTCGGTGTCGCGCTGACTGGGCCCATGTGGCGCCGAGGTGCGAGCGCCGCTATGGCCCGGCTTCTATCGGCCGGTGCCGGCCTGGGATTTGTGCTCGCCGGGCTGGCACCTGCGGACGTACACGAGAACCAGCACGTCCTGGGTGCACTGCTCATCATGGGAACGGGCAACATCGGCCTGGTGCTGGCGGGAGCGGGCCTGTCAAACGCTGTTCCGGCGCTACTTCGTCGGGCCGCCGGCCTGCTGGGTATCACGGCGATCACGGCCTTGGGGCTCTTCTCTTCCCACAATTACCTGGGCCTGGGTATGGGAGGAATGGAGCGAGTCGCGGCGTTTCCCATCCTGATGTGGACGCTGGCTGCCGGCGCCCTCGGTCTGTTCCGGCAGGCAACGTCCCGCACTGCCTCCCGACGACGCCGGAGCTCCTCAGGAGTGTGAGGCCGGGGGTGGCGTGACGGCGTCGAGATCGTGGCTTAGGAAGTCGGCGAAGTCCTGCGTCGGTTCACGACGAGATCACGTTCCCTGAGCCCCGGTACCACGGGAGTTGCGGCGGCCGGTGAACTGCCAGCGGGGAGTTTAGGAAGCCCCTGGGCTGGACTCTTCCGGTCTCTTTGCGGCGGCCGATGAACTGCCGTCGGCGGAACTCCGTCTGGCATTCACGAGATTCGGGCAGCACATCGAAACATGTTCACGGCTTTGGACAGCACTCTTGTGGCTCGGCGTTGGGTTCCTGGTCGACAGTTGTGGCATTGCGGCCGCCGCTGAACTCCTGGAATTGGCGAGGGTCGTCGACATGCCTCGGCTGGCCGAGCGCGGCCTTCCTGCCCGGCGGGTCGAGCAGGAGCTTGGTCCAGGCGCGAGTCAGCCAAGCCTGGAACCGGTCCGGGCTCCACTCGCGCTGGCGCATCAACAGGCCGCTCACTTGCGGGGAGTTGAAGACCCAGAGGGTGTCGCGGATGTCTTCCTCGGTGACGCCGTCGGCCAGGCAGCCCGCGCTCCTGGCCTTGTTCGCGATGGATTGGGCGAGGGCCGTCATGCCCCGCAGTCGCTGGCCGTCCAGGTCGGCGACCAGCTCCGCCACGGCCGGGTCGTTGGGCGCGGCGGTCCAGGCAGCGAGCAGCAGGCCGCCGGCGCGCTCGGTGACGTCACGGACGCGGGCGGCGTACATGGCCAGGACGAGGAAGGGGTCCGGTTCGGCGAGCATGCGTTGGGCGGAGTCCCGCTGCATGACCGGCACCGGCTCGTCGTCTCCGGCCAGGGCGATGTCGATGGCGTGCTTGAGCAGGTTGGCCTTGGTCCCGAAGGCCGCGTACGCGGTCTGCACCGACACGCCCGCCGCTGCCGCTACCTCTGTCAGCGGGACCGACGCGTAGCCACGGTCGGAGAACAGTGCGGCAGCCGCGTCGACGATCCGGCGCCGGTTCTGGCGGGCCTGTTCCTGGCGGCCGCTGGCGTCATAGGACCGCTTGACCTTGGGCTCCATTCAGATAGAGTATCAGTAAAACGAATGGAGTTTTACTCCATCTGAAGAGGGGCATGCGCCCCACGGCGCGGCGCCCCGGACGGGAGCCCACCTCATGGAGCCACCGACCACGACGTCAACGAACCGAGCCGCCGCCCAGGACCTCAAGCAGCTGTGCGCCCGCGCCATCCAGGTCATGGCCACAGGCGATCTGCCGGGTTTTGAATCGGTCTACCACCCGCGCGCCACCAACCAGGAAGCGGACCACGAACCCGCTGCCTGCCGCCGGTCGGGGCCGGCTGCCTTCCACGCCCACCGCGCTATGGCTGCGAGCCGCCTTCGCCGACCTGTCCTGGCAGATCAACTCGGTGGTCGCAGAGGGCGACCTCATCGTCGTGCACGCCACGATGTCCGGACGCCATACCGGCCCGTTCGTCACCTACGACCTCGCCGGGGCCGTCGAATCGGCGATGCCGCCGACCGGGAAGCAGTTCAGCGTCGCCCAGACCCACTGGTTCCGCGTCGCCGACGGCCAGGTGATCGATCACTGGGCCAACCGTGACGACCTGGCCATGGCCAGGCAGCTCGGCTGGGTCCCACCCAGCCCGCTGTTCCTGCTGCGCATGGCACTGGCTAAGCGCCGTGCGCGACGCGCCTCCGTGTGAGTGGCCGCGCCGGCCGCTCCGAGCAGTGGGGTTGTAACTGCGCCCGCCCCGAGGCGACTTGACCTGCAAGGGTCGCATTCGGGCCCCACTCAAAGGAACCACCATGAACGACTCACCCGCAGATCTCGTCCGCCAGGGGTACCGTTCCTTCGCCGAAGGTGACATCCCGGCCGTCCTCCAGATCCTTGACCCCGGCATCACCTGGCACGTCCCGGGACGTAGCCCGCTGTCCGGCGACTACCACGGCCCCGAGGGGGTCCTGAAGTTCTTCAGCCTGTGCCAGGATCTCTCCGGCGGGACCCTCAGGGTCGAAGCCGACGAGATTCTCGCTGACGGCGAGCGCGTCGTCGTCCTCAGCACCGTGTCTGCCGAACGCCACGGCCGGTCCTGGTCCGCCTCCGAAGTCCACGTCTGGCGCGTCAGCGGCCAACGGGCCGTGGAATTCCTGGAGTTCCAGGGGGATCAGGAAGCCGAGGACGCCTTCTGGTCCTCGTGAGGGCCCTTCCCTCCTGGAGAGCCAGCTCACTCGTCGCCAACAACGGTCGCTGCGTGTGAGAGGTGGTTTGCCTATGGGGCGATGAGGAACAGCCGGTGCTCGGAGCCGAGGTTCACGCTGAATCGGTCCAGCCGTGGGTTGCGGCCGGTGATCCCTGCGTGGATGAGCGACGACGAACAGTCAGACGAGGACCGAACCTTGCCGACATCCGGCCGTTTTCGGCGGCGCACTGGGCGTGGGCTGCACGGAGTCCCTCGGCGGCAGCGACATTGGGGTACAGAACGGGAGCGACATCGGGGTACAGAACGGGACTGGGCCGGAGTGGCTGCCGGGACGGCCCCGATGGGGGCATCCCGGCATGACCGCTCTTGGTGAGTCGGCAACGAAGTGGCGAGGTGAGAGTGGGCCTGCGGTCATGGTCGGCGCCGAGGCCGTGGCTTCATCAGATCGCTGCGGTTGGCTCAGTGGCTGTGGTCGCGGCGCAGTTGGGGGAGTAGCTGTTTGAATGCGTCCGACGGGAAGTAGCGCAGCTCGCCGTCCTTGACGGTGGCGTTGAGCGGGTCCAGTTGGCCGTCGTGCAGCCAGAACACATCCTGGCTCAGCACGGGTCCCTGTTCGGCCAAGCCCCGGACCGCGGAAACCAGGGTATCGAGCAGGCCCAGGTCGTCGCCGCTGTGGATCGGCACGGCGTAGAAACGGTTGTTGCTCGGCATCGCGACGAGAGCGCCGTGCGGCAGCCTCTGCCCCAGCACCTGCTCAAGGCGCAGCACGTGCGCCGCGCCCGGCAGGCCGTCCTGGCCGGTGACGACGTACAGGGCAGGGCCGCCGTTCCCGCCCGCGAGCGACTCGATCGCCAGGCGGTCGCGCTCCATGTTCCCCAGCGCGCGGGCCAGCAGGTCGGGGGATGTGCTGTTCCAGCGGGGCGTGAAGTGGGCGGGGACGGCGTGGGCACCGCCGGTGCTGGGTAAGTCCATCGCCACCAGGAGCGCGGCCAGGCCCCCGCCGAGCTGCGCGGTGATCGAGTCCGAGCCGAGATCGGCGATGGGGGTGACCACCAGGCGGAGCCGGGAGTCGAGGTCATGGAGCGGGATCCCGGCAAGCTTGTTGCACGGTTTGTGATCCGGACAGCCTTCCCCGGAGGCCGCGCCGTGCCGTTTTCCTCGCCCGAACAGTGCCATTGCTCTCCCCTGTCGCCGACAGCATGTGTGTCTTGGGTGACGCATGAGTCATCGCTGGCGGTTCCGTCACGAGCGCCAGGGTGTGATGGTCGTCCGCGAGCCGGGCGGCCGCATTGATGCGTGGCGCCCAAGTCCCGACCGACCGACCCTTGTCGGTCGTACACGCACCATGCCTGGTTACGGTCTGACCGTGTCTCGCCGCCCTCGGTTGCGTCGGATGCCCAGCCCGGGGACGTCCACCTGCATCCTGACGACCTTCAACGGACGACTCAGCACCGAACTGGCCATCCCGCACTGCGCTGCACACCCCGCCGACATCGTCTTGGCCCTGGAAGAGACCATCCACCAGCTGACGGACTGAGCTTCGTCCCGTGGCCTGGTCACAGGGGGTTGAATGATGGCCTGCGTTCCTGGGGCGTGTCCGGGAGTCACAGACACGCCTTGCCGCGCAGGCCCCGGACGCCGGGCTCTTCTCATCGGCGG
>NZ_LGDD01000295.1 GCF_001279695.1 Streptomyces sp. WM6378 | reverse complement strand
GGCATCGTGGACGCAGCGGTCCGCCGCATCGAACAGGGCCCTGTTCGATGCGGCGGACCGCTGCGTCCACGATGCCCTGGAGGAGGAGCGCGGCCAGGCGGGGCTGGTCGTGGTTCAGGTCGGCGAGGGCTTCGACGATCATGGCGATGAGGCCGCCGTGCGCGGCTCGGATCTTTTCGCGGGCGCCGGCGTCGAGTTCGCTGGCCGAGATGGCGACGACCGCCCGGTGGCGCTGGTCGCCGACGAGGCCGAGCTGGTGGCGTACGTACGCCTCGACCTTGCCCTCGGGGGTTTCGGCCCGCTGCATCGCGCCTTCGATCTCGGCGGCCCAGAGCGGGAAGTCGACGGCGCAGAGTTCCTCGACGACGGCGGCGCGGGAGCGGAAGTACTCGTATACGGACGAGCGGGCGAGGCCGGTGCGTTCGGCCAGGGCGGGGAAGGTCAGCGCTTCCGTGCCGCCTTCGGACAGCAGGGAGCGTGCGGCGTCCAGCAGGGCGTCGCGCTGCATGGTGCGGTGCTCGGCCACGGAGGCCGCTCGGATCCTGGGCACTGTTCCACTTTACGGCCGGGCGGCCGGGGAGATCGGCGGGGACGATGTACCAGGGCCCCTCAACGCCCGACGTCGGCCAGCTTGGCCCTCAGCTGGAGCACCGACTTGGTGTGGATCTGACTCACCCGGCTCTCGGTCACGCCGAGCACGTTGCCGATCTCGGCGAGGGTGAGGCCTTCGTAGTAGTAGAGCGTGACGACGGTCTTCTCACGCTCGGGAAGCGTGTTGATGGCGCGGGCGAGGAGGCGGCGCAGTTCGCGGTCCTCGGCGACTTCGACGGGGTCGTCGGCGGAGGTGTCCTCCAGGGTGTCCATGAGGCTGAGCCGGTCGCCGCTCTCGCCGCCGACGTGCAGCAGTTCTTCGAGGGCCACCACGTTGGCGAGCGACAACTGGCTGAACACGGCGTGCAGTTCCTCGACGGCGATGCCCATCTCGGCGGCCACCTCGGCCTCCGAGGGGGTGCGTCTGAGCTGGGCTTCGAGGGTCGCGTAGGCGCGCTCGACGGCGCGCGCCTTCTGCCGTACGGAGCGCGGGATCCAGTCCAGTGCGCGGAGTTCGTCGATCATCGCGCCGCGGATCCGGGTGATCGCGTACGTCTCGAACTTGATGGCCCGCTCGATGTCGAACTTCTCGATGGCGTCGATGAGCCCGAAGACCCCGGAGGAGACGAAGTCGGCCTGCTCGACGTTGGGCGGCAGGCCCACGCTCACGCGTCCGGCGACGTACTTCACCAGGGGTGAGTAGTGCAGGATCAACTGCTCGCGCAGCCGCTCGTCGCCGGTGGCTTTGTACGACCGCCACAGCTCGTCGACGGACGAGGGCGCCGGTGGCCGCACGGTGCCGCTGCCGCGGGCAGCCGGGGGCGCTGCCGTGCGATCAGACCCGGAGGTGTGCTGGGGCATGCGTTGCCTTGAGCCGTTCTGCTGTGACGTGAGCGGGGGGCTGTTTCCGGTCGGGGATCCTCGTGAGCGTAGCGTGACTGAGCTGTCGCGGTGCGCGAAGAGCGGGTGATCGGACGCTGTCGCTCCGGTCTGTCGCGGCGCAGGCGCAGGTGGGGGCCGTCGCGCCGCGCGTCGGCCCCGAAAGCGCTGCTGTGCGGCCCGCGGTGGACATAGCCCCTCACCTTGTCACCCGAATGCCCCAGGTCAAGCACCGCCTCGCCGCGCGCTGGCGGGGTGGAGTGCGTCGGCCGTCAACTTCCAGGCGTCGCCGACGCGTTCGACGAAGCCGAGGGAGTGCAGTTCGTAGAGCCGGCCGAGTGCTTCGTCGGTGCTGGTTCCGGCTTCGCGGGCCAGGTCGCGGGCGGCCGCCGCACCGCGGGAGGGCAGTGCTTCCAGTACGCGGGCGGCGTCGGGGGCCAGGAGGTCGCGGGGCAGTACGGGGCCCCGCCGGGCGGGTGCGAGTTCGCCCATGTCTCCGACGAGTTCGACGATTTCCGCCGCGTCGGTGACCAGGATGCCCTCGCCGCGCAGGAGCTCATGGACGCCGGCCGACAGCCCGCTGGTGGCGGGGCCGGGGACGCCCATCGTGAAGCGGCCGAGCTTCTGCGCAGCGCGTGCGGTGACGAGCGAACCGCTGCGGTACTCGGCCTCGACGACGACGGTTCCTCGGGTGAGGGCGGCGATGACGCGGTTGCGCAGGATGAACCTGCTGGGGGTCGGATGGTCACCGGGTGGCAATTCGCCCACGAGGAGGCCTTGTTCGGCGATGCGTCCGATCAACTCGGCGTGCCCGCGCGGGTAGACGACGTCGACCCCGCACGCGAGGACGGCGATGGTGGCGCCGCCGGCGGCCAGGGTGCCGCGATGGACGGCCCCGTCGATGCCCGCGGCCGCGCCGGACACGACGACCCACCCTTTCTCGGCGAGGCCCGAGCCGAGTACCGCGCCCATGTGGGCCCCGTACGGTGTGCAGGCCCGGGCGCCGACGACCGCGACGGAGCGCAGCGCCCATATCCGCAGGTCGCTGTGGCCCCGCACCCACAGGCCGACGGGCCGGGCGTCGCCGAGGTCGTCGAGTTGGCGCGGCCACTCCTCGTCGCCCGGGACGAGGAATCTGGCTCCCGCGGCCGCGGCGGTCGCCAAGTCCCGTACGGGGTCGGCCAGGGCGGCCCGGCGGCGGTGGCTGTCGAGCCGGGCCGGGGTCGCGCCGGGCAGGTCGTCCTCGGGGTCCTGGGGGTCGGTGAGGCGCCGCACGAGATCGACGGCGCCGTAGGTGCGCAGCCAGCGGCCGCCGCGTTCGTCGCCGGGTTCGATGACGCGGGTGAGGGCGGCTCTGGCGAGGCGTTCGGCGCCCGCTCCCGCGGCGTTCACGGGGTGCTCCCGGTCGGCATGGGGGCGCCTCTGGAGATGCCGGTGCGCAGTTCCAGGGCGAGGGCGACGTGGCCCGCGTCGGGCCGGTCGTCTCCGGCGAGGTCGGCGATGGTCCAGGCGACGCGCAGGACGCGGTCGAGTCCGCGTGCGGTGAGCAGGCCCCGTTCCATGTCTCGTTCGGCGCCGGTGAGGGCGCCGGGGGCGGTGAGCCAGCGGGTGCGCAGTTCGTGTCCGGGGACTTCGCTGTTGCTGTTCCAGGGGGTGCCGTCCAGGCGGGCCGCGGTGCGTTCGCGGGCGGCGAGGACGCGCCCGGCGACGGCGGCGCTGGGTTCGCCGCGGCCGCCTCCGCCCAGGAGGTCTTCGCGGCGTACGGGGTCGACTTCGACGCGTAGGTCGACGCGGTCGAGGAGGGGGCCGGAGAGTCTCGCCTGGTAGCGGCGGATCATGGAGGCGGGGCATTCGCAGCCCGCTCCGTGCAGGGTGTGCCGTCCGCAGGGGCAGGGGTTGGCGGCGAGGATCATCTGGAAGCGGGCGGGGAGCCGGATGACTCCGGCGCTGCGGGCGATGACGACGTACCCCGATTCGAGTGGCTGGCGCAGTGCGTCGAGGGCTTTGCCGGCGAACTCGGGGGCTTCGTCGAGGAAGAGGACTCCTCGGTGGGCGACGGAGACGGCGCCGGGGCGTGGGAGGCCGTTGCCGCCGCCGACGAGGGATTGCATGGTGGCGGAGTGGTGGGGGGCGCAGTAGGGGGCTCGTCGGACGAGGGGTTCGCCGGGCGGGAGGATTCCGGCGACGGAGTGGACGGCGGTCACTTCGAGGGATTCCTGGCGGGTGAGGGGCGGCAGGATGCTGGGCAGCCGTTCGGCCAGCATCGTTTTCCCGGCTCCGGGTGGGCCGGAGAGGAGGAGGTGGTGGCCGCCCGCCGCGGCGATTTCGAGGGCGGCGCGGGCGGCGTGCTGGCCGGCGACGTCGATGAGGTCGAGGTCGCCGTCGCGCGGGCCCGCGGTCAGTCCGGTGCCGACTCCGGCGCCGGGCACGACGAGCCCGGCGAGCATGGCGTCGGGGCGGCCCTTCTCGGCGGGTTCTTCTTCGGGGACGGGTTCGTCGGTGAGGATGGCGACGAGTTGGCGCAGGCTGCGCACGCCGAGGATGGAGATGCCGGGCACCAGGGCGGCTTCCGCGGCGGTCTGTTCGGGGACGACGACTTGTTCGTAGCCCGCTTCGGCCGCGGCCAGTACGGCGGGCAGGATGCCGCGTACGGGCCGTACGCGGCCGTCGAGGCCGAGCTCGCCGATCATGATGAGGTCGGTGAGTTCGCGGGGGTCGATGCGTTCGGCGGCGCCCAGGATCGCGCAGGCGATGGCCAGGTCGAAGCCGCTGCCGCTCTTGGGGACGGATGCCGGGCTGAGTCCGACGGTGAGTTTCTTCTGTGGCCAGGTGTCGCCGGAATTGACGACGGCGGCCCGGACCCGGTCGCGGCTCTCGGCGAGGCTCTTGTCGGGTAGGCCTACGAGGGTGAAGGCGGCGACGCCGGGTTCGAGGTCGGCCTGGACTTCGACGACGACTCCTTCGACGCCGACGAGGGCGACCGAGCAGGTGCGTGCGAATCCCATGTCAGGCCACCCCCCGCACGTGTTCGGCTCGCGGGGCGCCCTTGCGGGGCAGTACGACGCCGACGAGGTCGATGCGTACGCCGCCGGGCGGTGGTCCTCCGTGGTCGGCGAGCCAGTGGCCGGCCAGGCGCTTGAGCCGGTCGGCCTTGGCCGGGGTGACAGCGGCCATGGGGTGTTCGTAGGCGCCGCTCCTGCGGGTCTTGACCTCGCAGATGACGAGCACGTTTCCGCTGGGGGACGTGTCGCCGGCGACGATGTCGATCTCGCCGGTCCTGCCGCAGCGCCAGTTGCGTTCCAGGACTGTCATTCCGGCCGCTTCGAGCAGCCGTACCGCCAGGTCTTCGCCGTATTTTCCGAGTGCTCCGCGAGCGTTCATCCGGCACCACCTCCGGCACCGACTGTCACGCATCCGGCGCCAGCGGGTGGATCTTGGTGGACAGCCCTTCGGTTGTGGAAAACTCCGTCACCCGAAGGGGCCCTTCCGCCCCCGACAGAACCCAGCGGATGCCCCGGCGGCAGGCGGCTCAGCCGCCCGGCAGCTCCAGGTCGCTCTTGTTCAGCTCCTCGATGTTCACGTCCTTGAATGTGAGGACCCGGACCTGCTTGACGAATCTGGCCGGCCGATACATGTCCCACACCCAGGCGTCCGCCATCGACACCTCGAAGAACACCTCGCCCTGGACCGAGTGCACCTGCATCTCGTAGTCGTTGGTGAGGTAGAAACGCCGCTCAGTCTCGATCACGTATTTGAAAAGACCGACGACGTCGCGGTACTCCCGGTAGAGCTTCAGCTCCATCTCGGTCTCGTACTTTTCGAGGTCCTCGGCGCTCATGGCATGTTCCCCTTCAGCCGTGCGTCCCCCTATTGTGCGTCAGCCCCCTGGGCCCCTAAACGATTTCCGGGGCCAGGACCACCGGCGCGTGCGGAGGACCCTCGTCGAGCAGCGTGCGCAGCAGCTCGGCGAGCCTGGTCGGGTACACCGTCTCACGCGCCGCTGACAGTTCGGCGGAGGTCCACCACCTCAGCCCCGCGGTACTGCGGCGCTCCAGCTCCGTCAGGCCTGTGGGGGCCGCCTCGGTCTGGGTGGTGCGGGCCAGGTAGTACCACTCGTCCTGGTCCCAGCGGCGCCCGTCGAAGGGGAACGAGCACATCCGGTGCCACAGGACGGGGCCGAGCTCGACGTCTGTGATTCCGGTCTCCTCCGCGAGCTCGCGCAGGGCCGCCTCGGCCCGGGTCTCGTCGCCCTCCAGGCCGCCGCCGGGGGTGAACCACCAGGTGTCGGCGGGGTCTTCGGGCTCGTACCCGTGCATGAGCAGGATGCGGTCGTCCGGGTCGAGCAGGACGATCCTGGCGACCTTGCGGGGTTCGGTCACGGGTTCACCTCCCGGCGGGCGAGGCGGCGCGGGTCCTGCGGCGCCGGGCGAGACCGGCGATCGGGCCGTAGGCGGCTCCGGCCAGGATCAGCACCACACCGGCCACGACGGCGCCCAGGACCAGTTTCAGCGGGCCGGGCTGCGAGATGCCACCCGGCATCGCCTCGAAGCCCGAGGGGCGCCCCAGCATGCCGTCCATGGGCCAGGCGATGGCGTCCACGCGGGCGGACACGGCGGACAGCGGGACCGAGCCGTTGGTGGCGTCGTCCAGGTGGACGCGGGAGTCCATCGAGACGTAGCGGTCGTCGCCGAGCAGGAAGACCTGTCCCTGCGGGACCTTGGCGTCGAAGGACGAGGCGGAGGCGGGGGTCTTGCCGTGCAGATACGGTTCGTCAACCGGTTGGCCGTTGACGGTGAGCTTCCCGTCGGTGCCGCAGCACTTCACGGTGTCGCCGCCGATGCCGACGACGCGCTTGACCATGGGCATGTCGCCCCAGGTCTTGTCGCTGAACACCACGACGTCGCCGCGCCGGACGTCACCGCCGGATATGCGCTGCGCCAGCACCCGGTCGCCGGCCTTGACGGTCGGCGACATGGACTGGGTGGGCACGGTGTACGGCTTGTACTGCACGGCTCCCCAGGCGAATCCGCCGAGGAAGAGGACACAGCCGACGGCCACGGCGAGCCCCGACAGCACACTGCCGAGACTGCGGCCGTGGCCGTCGTGGTCCAGTCCGTTACCGCTCATCGCAGCGCTCCCTTTCCGGCAGCGCCCCGGGGTGCGCGAGGCATCCCGGGACCCCGGAGATCGACATTCCGGGACCGCACCCTACCCGGCGGTACCCCGCCGGGTCAGCCCTTGGCGACCGGGCTTTCCGCCTTGACCTGCGCTTGAAGGAGCTTGCGGCGCCGCCACAGCACCATCGGTACCGCGCCGGCGAGGCCGACGGCGGCGGGCGCTGCCGTGCCCATCGCGCTCAGGCCGGGCTGGTCGAAGGTGTCCGGGACACCGAGCCAGTCGATGCGGTTGAGCGGCCAGGCGATGGTGAAGGCGCGGCCGACGACCTCGTCGGTGGACACCGTGCCGCCACCGGTCAGTTCCTGGTGGTAGCGGGAGTCCAGCGAGTTCTGGCGGTGGTCGCCCATCACCCAGATCCGCCCCTTGGGCACCGTGATCGGCCCGAACGGCATGTCGTCGCAGGCGCTGTCGCCCGGGTAGATGTACGGCTCCTTCAGGGCCTTGCCGTTGACCGTGACGGGCCCGCCCTTCTTGCACTCGACCTTGTCGCCGCCGACCGCGATGACCCGCTTGATCAGGTCCTTCTCCTCAGCGGACGGCATCAGGCCGATGAAGCTGAGGAACTTCTGGGCGGCGTTCGGGTTCGGCGTGGGCTCGCCGTCGAGCCAGCCGCCCGGGTCGTGGAAGACGACGACCTCGCCGCGCTGCGGCTCGGCGCCGAACCACGGGGTCAGCTTGTCGACGAGCACCCGGTCCCCGCGCTGCAGGGTGTCCTGCATCGAGTCCGAGGGGATGGAGAAGGCCTGCACCAGGAACGTCTTGATCAGCAGGGCAAGGACCAGTGCGATGCCGATGAGGAGCGGCAGTTCCTTCCAGAAGGAACGCGGCTTCCTGGGCGCGCGGCCCTGGCCGTCACCGGGTACTTCGTCGCCGGATCCGCCGCCCTGCCCGCTGTCCTGCGCCGGCACGGTGTGCTCGGTCGCGGGGCTGTCCGCGGGTCCCGCGGAGGCGCGCCCCGCGGCGGGTCCCGGGGAGGAATCGGCGAGCTCGCTCTCCGGCCGCTCCTCCGGCTCTTCGCGTCCGGATCGTGCGCCGACCGCCAAATCCCCCACATCCACTCCTCACTCTGTGCCACCGCCTGGCCCGTACGAGGCTCAGGCCCACCACTCCCATAACGAGCGGGAGTTCCGCAGGGGTCGGGGGCTGGGTCGCTTGGTCCGGATCCGCCGCCGGATCCCGGGACGACACCCTATGCGACGTACCCAGGGCCGAGCCGCCGGGCGCGGCGGGTACGGAGCCGAACGTGGGCGGTGCTTCCAGCCTGCTCCAGTGGGAGAAAGGCCAGGCCACGACCACCGCACGGCCCACCACTCCGCTCACCGGGACGGTTCCCTGGTGGCCGTCGTCGAGGTGGTAGCGGGAGTCCGCCGAGTTGGACCGGTGGTCCCCCATGACGAAGATCCGGCCCTGCGGAACCTTTACCTCGAATTGGATGAGTGAGGGCGGATTTCCGGGGTGGACGTACGGCTCGTCGAGGGGTTGGCCGTTGACGGTGACCTTGCCGTCCTTGTCGCAGCACTTCACGGTGTCGCCGCCGACCGCGATGACCCGCTTGATCAGGTCCTGCTCGTTGTCGGACGGCAGCAGGCCGATGAAGGTCAGTCCCTGCTTGACCTGTTTGACGACGACGGGGTCCTCGCCGGGTGCCGTCTTCTGCTCGCCCTTGAGCCAGCCGCCGGGGTCCTTGAACACCACGACGTCGCCCCGCTCCGGCTTCGAGCCGAACCAGGGGGTGAGTTTGTCGACCAGGACGCGGTCGCCGATGGTGATGGTCTGCTGCATCGAGCCGGACGGGATCACGAAGGCCTGCACGAGGAAGGTCTTCAGTACGAGGGCGATGAGCAGCGCCACGACGATCAGGAGGGGTATCTCGCGCACTGCCGACCTGCGTCTGCGCCGCTTGACCTTGCGGGCGAGCCTGCGCCGCTCGGCCCGGCCGCTCTGGCCGCGCCGGCCGGGGGCGGGTGCGGTGGACGTGGGCCGGGTGCCGGTGGGCAGCGGCTGGTCGTGGGCGGAGGCACTGGAGCGCGGCCGCCCGCGGCTACCCATGTCCCCCGCCCGGGGCCCGTACGCCCGCGAAGGCGCCGGAACCGCCCACCGAGGTCCACCGTCCGAAGGGCCAGCCGATCCAGTCGGCCCGCCCGATGACCCGGTCCACGGGCACCATGCCGCCGCCGGGGTCGCCGAGGTGGTCGCGGGAGTCGCTGGAGTGGGAGCGGTGGTCGCCGAGGACCCACAGGGTGCCGTCGGGCACGACGATGTCGAAGGGCACCTGGGAGGGGCTGTCGCCGGGGTGCAGGTAGGGCTCGTCGACGGCCGTGCCGTTCACCTGGATCCTCCCCCGCTGGTCGCAGCAGACCACGTGGTCCCCGCCGACGCCCACGACGCGCTTGACGTAGTCGGTCTCGGCGGGCTCGGTCAGGCCGAGGGCCGCACCTGCTGAACGCACGGCACGCCCCAGCGGGTTCCCCTCGTCTCCTTCTCGTACGAAGGAGCCCCGCCCGTCGAAGACGACGACGTCGCCGCGCTCGGGCGTGCCGCCGAAGCGGTAGGCGAGCTTGTTGACCAGGACGCGGTCGCCGACCTGGAGCGTCGGTTCCATCGATCCGCTGGGGATGAGGAAGGGCTGCACCACGAAGTGGCTGAGCAGCAGCAGGAAGACGACGCAGAGCGCGAGCAGGGCTCCGGCCTTGCGCCAGGGCCCTTCGAGGTGGCCGGACAGCGCGGTGAAACGCGCGGAGCGCGACGCTTCCGCGGGCCCCGGATCGGGGGTGGCGGAAGGGTCGCGCTCCGTGTGCTGTGCTTCGGTGTCCATCGGGGCCAGAGCTTATCCGGCCGCCGTCAGACCCGTACGCGCGTGTGAGCCGGGGCTCAGCGGTCGCGCTTCTCCTTGATCTTCGCGGCCTTGCCGCGCAGCTCACGGAGGTAGTAGAGCTTGGCGCGACGGACGTCACCGCGGGTCACGACCTCGATCTTCTCGAAGATCGGGGAGTTCACCGGGAAGGTGCGCTCGACGCCGACGGAGAAGGAGACCTTGCGGACCGTGAAGGTCTCGGAGACGCCGGCGCCCTGGCGGCGGATGACTACGCCCTTGAACTGCTGGATACGGGAGCGGTTGCCCTCGATGACGCGGACGTGGACGTTGACGGTGTCACCCGGGCGGAAGGCCGGGACGTCGCTGCGCAGCGCGGCGGCGTTGACGGAGTCGAGCAGGCTTGCCATGACTGACTACTTCCTCACTGATGCCACAGGTCATCAGTGGAATTCGAGATGAATGGGGGTGCTGTGCGCGGTTGGCGGGCGTCGTTCCCCCTGTGGCAGGGGCGCCGGCTGGGCGTACGGCAGCGGCCTATTCTTCCATGCCCTGGGGCCTGCGCCAAAATCGGCCGCCGGGCTCGGGGGCCCAGCCGAGGATGGAGAGGGTTTCGCGGTCCTTCTTGTCGAAGGCGGAGGCCTCGCAGCGCTCGATCAGGTCGGGCCGGTTCTGCGCGGTGCGCTTGAACGCCTCGTCGCGGCGCCAGCGGGCGATCTTGCCGTGGTGGCCGCTGAGCAGGACGTCCGGGATGCCGTGGCCGCGCCACTCGGGGGGCTTGGTGTAGACGGGGCCTTCGAGGAGGTTGGCCATGGCGCCGGGCGCGAAGGAGTCGTCGCGGTGCGATTCGGCGTTGCCGAGGACGCCGGGCAGCAGCCGGGCCACGGCCTCGGTGATCACCAGGACCGCGGCTTCGCCGCCGGCGAGGACGTAGTCGCCGATGGACACCTCGTACACCGGCAGCCGGGTCGCGTACTCGTCCATGACGCGGCGGTCGATGCCTTCGTAGCGGGCCGGCGTGAAGATCAGCCAGGGCCGCTCGGAGAGCTCGACGGCGAGTTCCTGGGTGAAGGGGCGGCCGCTGGGCGTGGGTACGACGAGGACCGGGCTGTGCGCCCCGGACTCGTATCCGCTCGCCAGCGCGTCGTCCAGGCAGTCGCCCCAGGGCTCGGTCTTCATGACCATGCCGGGGCCGCCGCCGTAGGGCGTGTCGTCGACCGTGTTGTGCCGGTCGTACGTCCAGTCGCGCAGGTCGTGGACGTGGACGTCGAGCCGGCCGCGGGCGCGGGCCTTGCCGACCAGGGAGACGTTCAGCGGTTCGAGGTACTCGGGGAAGATCGTGACGACGTCGAGCCGCATCAGTTGGCGTCCCCGGCGTTCTCGGCGTTCTCGGTGTCGTCGCCGGGCTCGTCGTCCCTGGCCGAGGCGATCTCGGCGCGGTCGTCGATCAGGCCGGGCGGCGGGTCGATGACCGCGCGCTGCGCTTCGAGGTCGATCTCGGTGACGATCTGCTCGACGAACGGGATCATGACCTCGGTGCCGTCGGGCCGCTCCACGATGAAGAGGTCCTGCGAGGGCAGGTGGGTGATCTCGGTGATGCGGCCGACCTCGGTGCCGTCGGTGAGCACCACGTCCAGGTCCATCAGCTGGTGGTCGTAGTACTCGTCGGGCTCTTCCGGCAGCTCGGCCGGGTCGACGTCGGCGATGAGGAGGGTGTTGCGCAGGGCCTCGGCGCCGTTGCGGTCGCGTACGCCCTCGAAGCGCAGCAGCAGCCGGCCGCTGTGCACCCGGCCGGTCTCGATGGTCAGCGGGCCCGCCGACGCCGGGTCGGTGGTGAGGACGGCGCCGGGGCCGAGCCTCAGCTCCGGCTCGTCGGTGCGCACCTCGACGGTGACCTCGCCCTTGATGCCGTGGGCGCGGCCGATCCGCGCGACTACCAACTGCACGCTTGCTTCTCCTTCGGACAACTGCGGCCTCGGTGCGGCCGCGGCCTTCGTACCACTATGGCCAGGGAGTATCACTATGGCCCGGAATACGACTGCGGGCCGGGGAGGGCCAGAAGCCCTCCCCGGCCCGAGCCGGCGTATCTAGGTAAAGCGACCCAACTGGTCAGCGGACCTGGTCCACGTCGACGAGGTCGACCCGGATGCCACGCCCGCCGATTGCGCCCACGACGGTGCGCAGGGCGCGGGCGGTACGGCCGTTGCGGCCGATCACCTTGCCGAGGTCGTCGGGGTGGACCCGGACCTCCAGCACGCGCCCCCGGCGCAGGTTGCGCGAGGCGACCTGCACGTCGTCGGGGTTGTCGACGATGCCCTTCACGAGGTGCTCGAGAGCCTCCTCGAGCATGCTCAGGCCTCGGTCGACTCGGCGGCGGCCTCGGCCTCGTCCGCCTTCTTCTCGGTCTTCTTCGCCTTCTGGGTGATGGCCTCACCCTTGGCGTCGTCGCCCTCAAGGGTCTTGGCGAAGGCCTCGAAGGAAGCGCGCTTGTCTTCCTTCGTCTCCGGCTGGAGCAGCGGCGCGGGGGCCGGGAGGCCCTTGTGCGCCTGCCAGTCGCCGGTGAGCTTCAGGATGGCGAGGACGGCCTCGGTCGGCTGGGCGCCGACGGACAGCCAGTACTGCGCACGCTCGGCGTTGACCTCGATGCGCGACGGGTTGTACGTCGGGTGGTACAGACCGATTTCCTCGATCGCGCGACCGTCACGGCGAGTGCGGGCGTCGGCGACGACGATGCGGTAGTGCGGCTGGCGAATCTTGCCGAGGCGCTTGAGCTTGATCTTGACTGCCACTGGAGTGGTGTCTCCTGGTCTTGACGTGGTTGGGCACATGAGATGCCACGTGGGGTTGCGGTACTCGGGTGCCCGATGGACGCGTCAGCCGGAGGCGAGAGGGTTCCTGTGCGGCTGTCGAGTACAGCTAGCCATTGTGCCACACGCCTGGAGTGCGCACGCCGGGGGTCCGTGGGGCACCCCCGGTGGCCCGCTCCCCCGGACCTGCCGCCCCTACCGGCGGCCGGGCCCGGGGTCAGCCGACCGTGGCGACCACTTCGGCCCCTTCCGGGATACGGAACGGCTTGCCGCAGCCGCCGCAGACGATGGGCGCCTGGGCGAGCACGGAGGGGACGACGCGCACGTTGCGCCCGCAGTCGCAGACGGCCTTGACCCGCACGCCACCTCCGGAGGAGCCGTGCCGGGCGGCCGGTCCGCGGAAGGAGCGCTTGGTGTCGGCGGCCGTGGCGACGGTGTGCGCCTTGAGTGCGCGCTGCAGCCGTTCGATGGTGGGCCGGTAGCGGCGCCTGGCCTCGGCGTTCAGCGCGACCAGGGAGAAGCCGCTGCTGGGGTGCGGTTCCTCCGTGTGGTCGAGGCCGAGCTCCTCGGCGATCGCCAGGAATCTCCGGTTGTGGTAGCGGCCGGCGCGGGAGGTGTCGCGGACACCGCGGGCGGCGGCAATGCCGTGGACTGCCTCATGGAGCAGTCGCTCGAAGGAGAGCTCGGCGCCACAGGCGGACGACGACTCTCCGATCAGGGACTCGGGCGCGGCTAGGTCCGGCAGCTCGGGGTGGTACCGCTGAATGTCGGCCCACGCCTGTGCCAGCTCTGCGGCGAGAACAGGTGGTGTCGTGCTCACGTCGTGACAACGAGCCGCAGGGCCGCTGTGTTCCTATTCCGGGGCATCCCAAATAATTTGCTCGTACCCGTCAGTTGGCATTGATGCGTGCGGACGAGGGCGGGTGCGCTGATCTGCGGAGAAGGCTCACAGCTCACACCAAGGTGTGACGTAGCGGCGCGTACGCCCCAGCGCGTAGAGGAAGTCCGCACGCCGGGGCGGCCGTTGTCGGCTGGTGCGCAAGGGGTGTTTCGGCCGACTCTCCGCGGCTTGTGCGCCACGTGCGCCGGGCCGGGTTCCCCTCAGTAGGCGCGGGCCACGATCGCGACCGTACCGGGTGCGTCGTCGGCCTCGGGGACCGACCCGTCCTCGGCGACCAGACACCGTACGGACACGGCCTGTTCGGCGAGCTTGGCCTCGCCCTCGGGGCCGAGGTCAGCCCACGGGATGCGCGCCCAGCCGCCGGCGACCGCGGCCTCGGCCGCCTCGTCGAGGGTGGCAACGTCGCTCGTACGGGACTCGCGGCGCTCGCGGGACTGCTTCAGGAGCAGCGCCTGGTCCTCTTCGAGGACGGTGGGCAGCAGCTCGGCGAGCGCGTCGATCGAGACGGGCTCCTTGCCGCCGGGGATGCGGCGGGCCAGCATCGCGGTCCCGTTCTCCAGGTCGCGCGGGCCGATCTCGATGCGTACGGGGACGCCCTTGAGCTCCCAGTCCACGGCGCGGCGGCCGAACGGGGTGTCGACGCGGTCGTCGACCTGGACGCGCAGGCCGGCGGCCTTGAGGCGGTCGCCGAGTTCGCGGACCTTGGTGACGGCCTCGTCGCCCTTGATCGCCATGACGACGACCTGGACGGCGGCGAGCCGCGGCGGCACCCGAAGCCCGTTGTCGTCGCCGTGCGACATGATCAGCCCGCCGACCATGCGGGTGGAGACGCCCCAGGAGGTCTGCCAGACGAGTTCCTGCTTGCCGTCCCTTGACAGGTACTGGGTGTTGAAGGCCTTGGCGAAGTTGGTGCCGAGCTCGTGGCTGGTGCCCATCTGCAGCGCCTTGCCGTCACCCATCATCCCTTCGAGGGTAAGGGTGTTGATGGCTCCGGCGAAGCGCTCCTTGGCGGTCTTGCGGCCGAGGACCACGTCGATGCCGAGGACGTTGATCATGAAGTCGGCGTAGACGTCGCGGTGGATGCGCGCGGCGTAGTCGCGGGCGTCCTCGTAGGTGGCGTGGGCGGTGTGCCCCTCCTGCCACAGGAATTCGCTCGTACGGAGGAAGACGCGCGGGCGCATCTCCCAACGGACCACGTTCGCCCACTGGTTGATGAGCAGCGGCAGGTCGCGGTAGCTCTGGACCCACTTCGAGAAGTACTCGTTGACGATCGTCTCGGAGGTGGGGCGCACCACGACGGGCTCTTCGAGCTCCTTGCCGCCACCGTGTGTGACCACCGCGAGCTCGGGCGCGAAGCCCTCGACGTGCTCAGCCTCGCGAGTCAGGTAAGACTGGGGGATGAAGAGCGGGAAGTAGGCGTTCTGGGCACCCGCGTCCTTGATGCGTGCGTCCATCTCCTGCTGCATCCGCTCCCACAGGCCGTAGCCGTACGGTCGGATCACCATGGTGCCGCGCACGGGGCCGTTGTCCGCGAGCTCGGCCTTGTTGATCAGATCCTGGTACCAGCGGGGAAAGTCTTCCGCCTGGGGCGTGAGAACGGGTGCCTTTGCCATGGCGCGAATGGTACGGCGCAAGGGTCGCGGAGCGTGAATCGTCTCCCGGCCGCACCTGGTCCTCGTTTCCTGCCTCCGCCCTCTGGACGCGGGGCGGGATGCGGAGTTCCCTGGCATACGGGGGAAGTGCGTACGGACATTCACGGGGGGCTGTCAATCAGGGCACAGCTGACCTCTCGGCGATTGGGGCGCTTTCCATGACACCAACGCTCGTCCGGCATCAGTCCCGCACGGCCTCCGCCCCTTCGGCGGGCACGACCGGGCGCGCGCGGGACTGGGCGGAGATCCAGGAACGGATGCTCGTCCCCCTCGTCGAGGCGGCGTACGAACGGCTCGACGTGGGCCCGGCCACCCGGCTGCTCGGGCTCGGCTGCGGCTCGGGGCTCGCGCTGCTGATGGCGGCCTCGCGCGGGGCGTCGGTGACCGGCGTCGACCGCCCCGAGCGCGCGGCGCGGCTCGCGCTGGCGCGCGAGCGCCTGATGCCCGGGTCCGGGCGGGCGGGCGGTCCCGGGATGGGTGCGAGCCGCCTGGTGACGGGCTCCCCCGCCGACACCGCGGAGCCGGGCCGTCCGCCGTACGACTTGATCACCGCTTTCGAGCCCATCGGCTGTGCGGCCGGCGATACGGAGGGCCTGGTGTCGACGCTGGAGGCGGCCGTCGCGCTCGCGGAGCACGGCAGCGCGGTGGTCCTGGCCGGCTGGGGGCCGCCGGAGCGGTGTGCGACCTCTGCGGTGCTGCGGGTGGCGACGCGGCTGGCCACCGGCCTGGACGACGCCCCGCGCTGGCGGCCGAGCGCGCGCGACGACCTGGAGGACGTGGCCGCGCGCGCCGGGCTCAAGCCGGACGGCTCGGGCCGGGTGGCGTGCCCGTTCGGCTATGCGGATCTGGACAGTGCGGTACGGGGCCTGATGTCGACCGGCGCCTTCGACGCGGCGGCCCGGGCCACCGACCAGGCCCAGGTGGAGAAGGAGCTCATCGAGGCGCTGCACGGGCACGTCCGGCGCGACGGCACGGTGTGGATGCCCAATGTCTTCCGCTATCTGATCGCCCGTATCCCGTAGAAGTCCGTAACCGCGGCCTCTTATAAGGCAGTTGAGAGGGGCTACGCCCCCGCCTTGGACAGGCGGGGGATGCCGGCCGCGCGGTAGGCGGCCTCCTCCTCCAGCGTCTCGTTGGCGAGCAGAGCCTGAGCGAGGGCGTCCAGCTTGTCGCGGTTCTCGCGCAGGAGCCGGGCCGCCGTGTCGTAGCACTCGTCCACGATGCGGCGCATCTCGACGGCGATGGTGTCCAGGGTGCCGGGCGCCGCGGAGAGCCCGTAGGCCTGCTGTGCGTCGCTCGGCAGCGCGGACAGCGGGCCGATCTTCTCGCTCATGCCCCAGCGGCCGACCATGCCGCGCACGATGTTGGTGACCTGTTCGAGGTCGTTCTCGGCGCCGGTGGTGATCACGTCGAAGACGAGCTGCTCGGCCGCCATGCCGCCGAGCGCCCCGATAATCCGGCCGCGCAGGTACTCCTCGGTGTACGCGTACTTGTCGGAGTCCGGGGTGGACAGGGTGACGCCGAGGGCCCGGCCGCGCGGCACGATGGTGACCTTGCGGACCGGGTCGGCGCCGGGCTGGAGCATGCCGAGCAGCGCGTGCCCGCTCTCGTGGTAGGCGGTGCGGCGGCGCTCCTCGTACGGCATCACCAGGGGCCGCTCGGCGCCCAGCTGGACCTTTTCCAGGGCGTCGGAGAGGTCGGACTGGGTGACTTCGCGCTGCTGGCGTTTGACGGCGAGCAGGGCCGCCTCGTTGGCGAGGTTGGCGAGTTCGGCGCCGGTCATGCCTGGGGTGGTGCGGGCGACCTGCTCCAGGTCGACGGCGGGGTCCAGCGGGATCTCGCGGGTGTGGATCTTGAGGATGGCCTCGCGGCCGCCCCGGTCGGGCGGGCTGACGTGGACGATGCGGTCGAAGCGGCCGGGGCGGGTGAGCGCCGGGTCCAGGACGTCGGACCGGTTGGTGGCGGCGAGCACGATGACGCCCTCGGAGCCGGAGAAGCCGTCCATCTCGGTGAGGATCTGGTTCAGGGTCTGTTCGCGCTCGTCGTGGCCGCCCATGCCGGAGCCGCCGCCGCGGGCCCGGCCGATGGTGTCGATCTCGTCGATGAAGACGATCGCGGGGGCCACCTTGCGGGCCTCGGCGAAGAGTTCGCGTACGCGCGAGGCGCCGACGCCCACGATCATCTCGATGAACTCGGAGGCGGACGCCGAGAAGAACGGCACGCCTGCCTCTCCCGCGACCGCCCGCGCGAGCAGCGTCTTGCCGGTGCCGGGCGGCCCGGCGAGCAGGACGCCGCCGGGCATCTTCGCGCCCATCGCGCGGTAGGCGTCCGGGTTCTTGAGGAAGTCGACGACGTCGTTGAGCTCGCCCTCGACCTCGTCGATGCCGGCCACGTCCTCGAAGGTGGTGCGCTTGCCGTCGGGCCCCATCTCGACCGGTTTGGGCGGCGTCTTGCGGCCGAGCATGCCGCCGGCGCCGCCGCCGAGGCCCGCGCTCATGCGGCGGGCGATGAACAGCCACAGGACGACGAGCAGCAGCATCGGGGCGAGCGAGATCAGCAGGTTGGCGAGGAAGCTGCGGTGCTCGACGACGGGCTCGGCGGTGACGGTGACCTTCTGCTTGGTCAGCTGCGTCCACAGGTCGTCGTCGGCGAAGGTCGGCCGCTGGGTGGTGAATTTGGTGTAGTCGCCGCTGCCCTCGCCGGAGGGGACCGGCGCCTTGTTCTTGAGCTGGCCCTGGATGGCGTCGCCCTTGGCGTAGATCTTCGAGACGTTGCCGGCCGTGACCTGCTTGCTGAATTCGGTGTACGAGACGGTCGGCTCGTCACCGTCGTTGAAGAACGACAGGATCAGGTTGGTGATCAGGTACACGATCAGCGCGGTGAGGATGAGCCGGCCCCAGCCGCCGGGCATCTTCTTCTTCGGCGCGGGCGGCGGTGGCGCTCCTTCCGAGCGCCACGGCTGGTCGGGGCGGTCGCGCTGGGGTACGGAAGTGGGCACGTGCTCTCCTCATGGCCGGTACGCGCCATTATTGGAGACCCGTATAAATAAGGCATTCCGGGCGGTCCCGAAGGGTCGCCCGCAGACGAGTGGGGCGCCCCCGGCCCGGCCGGGAAGCGCCCCACGCGTACGACTGCGGGCGGTCAGCCCATGAACTTCTTGAACTCGTCGGGCAGCTCGAAGTTCTTCTGCTCCTCGGCGGCAGGCAGGCCGAGCGCGCCGCCCTGCGCCTTGCGCTCGGCGGCCGCGGCCTCCTCCGCCTTGCGCTTCATCGGGTTGCCGCTCTTGCGCTTGCCCTTGGCCTGCTTGATCTGCTTCTTCTGCCGGCCGGGGCCGCCGCCCATGCCCGGCATCCCCGGCATGCCCGGCATTCCGCCGCCCTGGGCCATCCGGGACATCATCTTGCGGGCTTCGAAGAACCGCTCGACCAGGTTCTTGACCGCGCTGACCTCGACGCCGGAGCCCTTGGCGATACGGGCCCGGCGCGAGCCGTTGATGATGGTCGGCTCGTGGCGCTCGCCGGGGGTCATCGACTTGATGATGGCCGCGGTGCGGTCCACATCGCGCTCGTCGATGTTGTTGATCTGGTCCTTGATCTGCCCCATGCCGGGCAGCATGCCGAGCAGCTTGGAGATGGAGCCCATCTTGCGGACCTGCTCCATCTGGGCCAGGAAGTCGTCGAGCGTGAAGTCCTTGCCCTTGCTCGACGCCAGCTTGGAGGCCATCTTCTCGGCCTCTTCTTGGCTGAACGTCTTCTCCGCCTGCTCGATCAGGGTGAGCAGGTCACCCATGTCGAGGATGCGGGACGCCATCCGGTCCGGATGGAAGGCGTCGAAGTCCTCCAGCTTCTCGCCGTTGGAGGCGAACATGATCTGCTTGCCCGTGACGTGGGCGATCGAGAGCGCCGCGCCACCGCGGGCGTCGCCGTCGAGCTTGGAGAGGACCACGCCGTCGAAGCCGACGCCGTCGCGGAAGGCCTCGGCGGTGTTGACCGCGTCCTGGCCGATCATCGCGTCGACGACGAAGAGGACCTCGTCGGGGCTGACGGCGTCGCGGATGTCCGCGGCCTGCTGCATCAGCTCCTGGTCGATGCCGAGACGTCCGGCGGTGTCGACGACGACCACGTCGTACTGCTTGGACCGGGCGAACTCGATGGAGTCCTGGGCGACCTTGACCGGGTCTCCGACGCCGTTGCCCGGCTCCGGCGCGTAGACCGCGACGCCGGCGCGCTCGGCGACCACGCTCAGCTGGTTGACGGCGTTGGGGCGCTGGAGGTCACAGGCCACCAGGAGCGGGGAGTGCCCCTGTCCCTTGAGCCACTTGCCGAGCTTTCCGGCGAGGGTGGTCTTACCGGCACCCTGGAGGCCCGCGAGCATGATCACGGTCGGCGCGGTCTTGGCGAACCGCAGGCGCCGGGTCTCGCCGCCGAGGATGCCGACGAGCTCCTCGTTGACGATCTTGACGACCTGCTGGGCGGGGTTGAGGGCCTGGGAGACCTCGATGCCGGACGCGCGCTCCTTGACCTGCTTGATGAAGGCGCGGACCACGGGCAGCGCGACATCGGCTTCCAGGAGCGCGATGCGGATCTCGCGCGCCGTGGCGTCGATGTCCGCCTCGCTCAAGCGGCCTTTGCCCCGGAGGTTCTTGAACGTCGCACTCAGGCGGTCGGAAAGGGTATCGAACACGGTGGTTGCGGGTCCTCGGCTCGTGGGGCGGTCGGGTGAACGTCCCCCAGGGTATCCCGCGGATGGAGGGTGCGCGGGGGTGCCTGCGGCGGGCCTTCCTGTGCGGGGTGGCCCTCACCCGGGGCCGGGTGCGGCTCCCAGCGCCGACTCCAGCCGGCTCGCCGCCTCGGCCGCCTCCTGCGGGGCCAGCGCCGCGCCCTCCACGTCCGTCACGTAGAAGGCGTCTACTGCGTTCGACCCCAGCGTCGAGACGTGCGCGGAGCGCACGCGTACGCCCGCCGTCTCCAGGGCGTGGCCGATGCGGTGCAGCAGACCGGGTGCGTCCTGGGCGCGCACCTCGATGACGGTGGCGTGCCGCGAGGCCGAGGGGGCCACCCTCACCCGGGGCGGCGGTGCCTGCGCGCCGCGGCGGCGCGGGTAGGCGGCCTCGCGTTCGGCGAGGCGGCCTTCGATGTCGAGGGAGCCCTCAAGGGCCCGCACCAGGTCGGCCCGCAGCCGGGCCGCCTGCGGCAGCGAGCCGTACTCGGCGGCGACCCGCCAGTCCAGGAGCAGTACGGAGCCGCCGACCGGGTCGGGGAGTTCGATCGCCCGCAGTTCGGCGGCGCGCACGGTGAGGCGGTGCAGGGCGAGGACGCCGGCCGTCACGGGCAGCACGGCCGGCTGGTCGGGCACGGCGACGAGGAGCTCCACGCCGAGGGGTTCCTGCTCGTCCGATACGTCCGCCCGGGCCCGCAGGGCGAGGACGGGCCCGCCGATGCGGTGGGCTTCGACGGCGAGGCGTTCCTGTTCGGCGGTGATCGCGGCGGGTTCGGGGTCGACGGGCTTTCCGGCGAGTACCGCCGAGGCCCGCTTGACCAGGTCGGTGACGAGCGAGCCGCGCCAGGAGGACCAGGCGGCGGGCCCGGTGGCCAGCGCGTCCGCCTCGGTGAGGGCGTGCAGCAGCTCCAGCGTTCCGGTCGAGCCGACCGCCTGGGCGATCGAGCGGACGGTCGCCGGGTCGTCCAGGTCGCGCCGGGTCGCGGTCTCGATGAGGAGGAGGTGATGGCGTACGAGGGTGGCGATGACGGCCCCGTCGGCGGCGCCGAAGCCGATCCGCGCGGCGACGTCGCGGGCGATGGTCTCGCCGACCACCGAGTGGTCGCCGGGCCAGCCCTTGCCGATGTCGTGCAGGAGGGCCGCGACCAGGAGCAGGTCGGGGCGGTGCACCCGGCGGGTGAGGTGCGAGGCCCGGACGGCGGTCTCGACGAGGTGGCGGTCGACCGTCCAGGTGTGCACGGCGTTGCGCTGGGGCCGGCAGCGCACGCGCTCCCAGTCGGGCAGCAGCCGCGCAATGAGGCCTTCCGCTTCGAGGGCCTCCCACACGGCGACGGTGGACTCTCCCGCGCCGAGCAGCGTGACGAGCTGGTCGCGGGCCTCGGCGGGCCAGGGCGTGGGCAGCGGCGGGGCGGTGGCCGCCAGGCGGCGCACCGCGTGCAGGGAGATGGGCAGGCCCGCCTGGGCGGCCGCGGCGGCGGCGCGCAGCGCCAGGACCGGGTCCTTCTCGGGGCGGGCGGTCAGCGCGAGCACGACCTCGCCGTCCTGTTCTACGACTCCTTCGGCGAGCGGGGTCCGCTCGGGGGCGCCGGTGCGGCCGCCGCCGAACAGCCGGCTCAGCCGCGGCCGGGCGGAGCGGGCCCGCAGCACCCGGCCGACCTCGCGCCAGGTGACGTCGCCGGCGTAGGAGATGACGCGGGCCGACTCCGATACCTGACGGAGCATCACATCGGCGTCCAGAAGCTCCAGTTCGGCCGCCACGGCGTCCTGTTCCTGGAGGGCGAGGCGGTCGGTGGCGCGGCCCGTGCACAGGTGCAGCGCGTCGCGCACGTCCAGGAGGCGGCGCCTGGCCTCGGCGAGGCCTTCCCTCGGGGCGTCCGCGAGCCAGGACGCGGCGACCGCGCGCAGGGCGGTGGCGTCCCGCAGGCCGCCCCTGGCCTCCTTGAGGTCGCCTTCGAGGAGGTACTGCAACTCGCCCTGGCGCTGGGCCCGTTCGCGGCACAGCTCGTCGAGTTCGGGCAGCCGCTTGGGGGCGAGGTTGCGCCAGTCGGCGAGGACGGCGGTGCGCAGCGCGGACGTCATGGCGAGGTCGCCCGCGAGATGGCGGGCGTCCAGGAGGCCGAGCTGCACCTTGAGGTGCTCGCCCGCTGTTCTGCGGGCCTGGGCGGGGGTGCGTACGGAGTGGTCGAGGGCGAGGCCCAGGTCCCACACCGGGTACCAGATCCGGTCGGCGAGCAGGGCCAGGGCCCCGGCGTCGGCCCGGCCGTCGTGCAGGAGCAGCAGGTCCAGGTCGCTGCGCGGGGAGAGTTCGCCGCGCCCGTAGCCGCCGACCGCGACCAGGGACGCGCCCGCCACCCCGGTCTCCTCGGCGGCGCCGGCGAACAGTGTCGCCAGCCAGTCGTCGGTCAGCTCGGCGAGCGCCGCACGGCGCGGCGGCCCGGACCGCCCCTTCTCGGTGAGAAGGCGCAGCCGGGCCGCCGCGTAACCGCCGGGCTCCGAGTCGTCGTCACGGGATTCGGTACTCACTTCAACGCTCGTCACCCAGCAGCTCCTTGCCTGTGCCTACAGTGCGTCAGGTCCGCGTTCGCCGGTGCGTACCCTGACCGCGGTCTCGACCGGCACGCTCCACACCTTGCCGTCGCCGATCTTTCCGGTGCGGGCCGCCTTGACCACGACGTCGATCAGTTCTTCGGCGTCGTCGTCCTCGACCAGGACCTCTATGCGGATCTTGGGTACGAGGTCGACGGTGTACTCGGCGCCGCGGTAGACCTCGGTGTGGCCGCGCTGGCGCCCGTATCCGCTGGCCTCGGTGACGGTCAGGCCGTGGACGCCGAAGGCCTGGAGGGCCTGCTTGATCTCGTCGAGCCGGTGCGGCTTGACGACCGCGGTGATGAGCTTCATGCGTCCACCTTCTTGTTCGCTGCCACGTCGCCCGGGACCGACACGGTCTTGCGGGGGGCAGTGCCGCCGCCCGCGCCGCTGAAGTCGTACGCCGTCTCGGCGTGCTCGACCTGGTCGATGCCGGAGATCTCGTCGTCCTCGGGGACCCGCATCCCGATCGTCTTGTCGAGCAGGAGGGCGAGGACCGCCGAGACCACCAGCGAGTAGCCGAGAACCGCGCCGACGCCGATGGCCTGCTTGCCGAGCTGGTCCAGGCCGCCTCCGTAGAAGAGGCCCTTGGCGGTGGACTGTACGCCGCCGGTGGCGAAGAGGCCGACGAGCAGCGAGCCGGTGATGCCGCCGACCATGTGGACGCCGACGACGTCGAGCGAGTCGTCGAATCCGAAGCGGTACTTGAGGCCGACGGCCATGGCGCACAGGACGCCCGCGATGGCGCCGATCGCGATCGCGCCGAGGGGGCTGACGCAGCCGCCGGACGGGGTGATGGCGACGAGGCCCGCGACCGCGCCGGAGGCGGCGCCGAGCGTGGTGAAGGAGCCGTGGCGGAGCTTCTCGTACAGCAGCCAGGCGAGCATGGCGGCGGCCGTGGCGACCTGGGTGTTGACGAACATCACGGCGCCCACGCCGTCGTCGTTGCCGAGCCAGGAGCCCGCGTTGAAGCCGAACCAGCCGAACCACAGCAGGGCCGCGCCGAGCATGACGAGCGGCAGGCTGTGCGGCCGCATCGGGTCCTTCTTGAAGCCGACGCGCTTGCCGATGACCAGGATCACGCCGAGGGCGGCCGCACCCGCGTTGATGTGCACCGCCGTGCCGCCGGCGAAGTCGATGACGCCCTTCTTGAAGAGCCAGCCGTCCGAGGCCCACACCCAGTGCGCGACGGGGAAGTAGACGACGGTGACCCACAGAGCGGTGAACAGCGACCAGGCGGTGAACTTGACACGGTCGGCGAGTGCGCCGCTTATGAGCGCGGGCGTGATGACCGCGAACATCAGCTGGAAGACGGCGAAGACGTAGATCGGGATGGAGTATCCGGGCCAGAGCTGGACCAGGCCGATGCCGCTGAGCCCGAAGTAGGCCTTGGACCAGCCGATGAAGCCGTTGCTCTCGCCGAAGGTCAGGCTGAATCCGTAGAGCACCCACAGGATCGTGACGATGCCGAGGCTGATGAAGCTCATCATCAGCATGTTGAGGGTGCTCTTGACGCGGACCATGCCTCCGTAGAAGAAGGCGAGGCCGGGCGTCATGATCATCACCAGCGCTGAGCAGATCAGCATGAATCCGGTGTTGGCGCTGGACAGCTGCGGAGCGTCAGCTGCGAGCGTGATGCCTGGAGGCATCGGCGTCTCCTCGTCGTCGGTACGGCCCGTGCGGGGGCGTTACTCGGGCGGGAACTGGCTGGAGGCCGGTTATGCGCCATGAGGTTGTCCCAGCGCCGTTTCCGGCGGTGCCGCTCGATGTTTCACCGCAGTGACGAAGGGGGCGGGCGTGTTACACGCCAGTGAACTGCCGGATCAGAAGGGGGCCGGCGACTACCATCCGCGTACGTCCGCGTACGGCGGACCGGCCGCGACGTCACCCGCTTGACCTGGCGTGGGGGAGCCGAGTCGGGCTGAACGGGGCGAGTGTCGCGGCCGGGGTCTTGTATGCCGTCGCCGTACGGCCGGGCCGGGTGCCCTTCGGCTGAGCGGGCTCAGACGGCTTCGGCCGTCTCGGGCAGTTCCCTGCTGAGCAGGTCCGTCATCTGGACCACCTCGGCGACGTCCGAGAAGTCGCGTGCGGCGGTGTCGACGGTCTTGCGCAGCCGGGTGTTGACCCGCTCGGAGCGGACCCGCTTGGCGACCCGCAGGGCCTGCTCGGCCAGGACGGTCGACTGCTCGGGCTCCCGCTTGAGCAGGTGCACGGTGGCCATGCCGATCAGGTTCAGGGCGTAGCTGCGCTGGTGCTCCTCGTCCTTGCCGAACAGGGCCACGGCCTGCTCCATCACGGGCTCGGCGAGCGAGGCGTAGGTGGGGCTGCGGCCGGCCACGTAGGCGAGGTCGCGGTAGGAGTGGGCGTTCTCCCCGTTGAGCTCCGCCTCGGAGAAGAAGCGGATCCAGTCGGGCTCCGGCTCACCGTCGAGCCCGGCGTCGCCGAAGGTATCCTCGGCCATCCGCACGGCCCGCTTGGTCTTGCTGGGCTGGCCCATGTTGGCGTACGCGCGGGCTTCCATCGCATACAGCATGGCCTGGGTGCGGGCGGTGGCGCAGTCGCGGCTGCCGTACTGGGCGAGGTGGATGAGCTCCAGGGCGTCGTCGGGCCGGCCGAGGTGGATCATCTGGCGGCTCATCGAGGACAGGATGTACGAGCCGAGCGGCTTGTCGCCCGCCTCCTTGGAGGCGTGCAGCGCGAGCACGAAGTACTTCTGGGCGGTGGGCTGGAGCCCGACGTCGTAGCTCATCCAGCCGGCCAGCTCCGCGAGTTCGGCCGCGCACTGGAAGAGGCGTTTGGAGGTGGCCGCGGGCTGGGGTTCCTGGAGCAGGTCGGTGACCTCGTGGAGCTGGCCGACCACGGCCTTGCGGCGCAGCCCGCCGCCGCACTGGGCGTCCCACTGGCGGAACATCGCGGTGGTGGATTCGAGCAGTTCCAGCTCGGGCTTCGAAAGCCGGGAGGGGCGCCGGGCGCTGGCGGCGGTCTCCTTGGGGCCGGACTCGCCGGGGAGCGAGGGCACGAGCCAGCGCTGCATGGGCTCGATCAGGGAGGGGCCCGCGGCCAGCATCAGCGACGTGCCGAGGAAGCCGCGCCGGGCCAGCATGAGGTCGCTGCGGGAGAACTCGCTGAGCAGCGACACCGTTTGGGGCCCGGCCCAGGGCAGGTCGACGCCGGACACCGACGGCGACTGGTGGGCCTGGCGCAGGCCCAGGTCCTCGATGGCGACGACGCTGCCGAAGCGCTCGGAGAACAGCTCCGAGAGGATGCGGGGAATGGGCTCGCGAGGCATTTCGCCGTCGAGCCAGCGCCGCACCCGGGAGGTGTCGGTGCTGATGTGGTGCGCGCCCATCTGGCGCGCCCGGCGGTTCACTTGGCGCGCAAGTTCGCCCTTCGACCAGCCGCTGCGGACGAACCACGAACTCAGCTGCTCGTTGGGGCGCTTGCCGGCGCTCGTACCGCTAGCCCCACTGCCGCCCACTGGAACGCCCCCAATCCGCTGAAGCCTCGGTCGTGCATCGATTGCGCGAACCCCTATCAGAATGCCGCTAGTTGGGCCTCCTGTCCTACGGTTGCACCCGCTCGGACAGGAAACCGGCTTGCCTCCGGCATACCCGCGGGTGCGCATACCCCCAAGGTCCGTGTACCGACGGTAATCCTACGATCACGCGTCCGGCCATGGCGATTCCAGAAACGCCACCATTCGCCACCCCTTCGAATGAACTCCCCTGCCGTCAGGCGCGATTCACTTGACACATGACGATCAGCATCGGATGGAGCGGAGCGAGCCGGGGCGCACGGCGCGTTTCGCACCACCCCTTTCACGACCGTGTCCGACCTGGCGGAGACGGAACGTGACGGGAAAACTCCGGATCGTCACAACTATGTCACTGGCGTCGTAACCACCGACGCGGCAGACCCGTTGGAGGGGGCATGGGCTTCACGATCGGCGGCAGCCGGGGCATCAAGGAGACCCGGCCCGGCTCTTGGCGCCGCGGCCGCTCCGCGCGCATCACTCGTACGAGCGAGGTCACGGCGGTCGCCGAGTACACCGGCCTGTGGGGCTGGGACGTCACGCCGGGCGCCCGCGCCCTGAACGGCGAGTGCTCCTGCGGCAGTTCGTCGTGCACGGCACCGGGCGCGCACCCGCTCGCGTTCGCGCCCGAGGTCCCGGCGGGCGCCACGCTCGACGAGGTGACCAAGGCGTGGTCGCAGTGCCCGGGCGCGGCGGTGCTGCTGCCGGTCGGGCGGGCCTTCGACGTCCTGGACGTGGCGGCCCCGGCCGGGCGGCGGGCCCTGGTGCGGCTGGAGCGGATGGGTCTTCCGCTGGGCCCGGTCTCGACGACGCCGACCGGCCGCACGCACTTCTACGTCGCCCCGGGCGCCTCGGCCGAACTCCCGCGGCTGCTCTACCGGATGGGCTGGGACGACGCCGTCCTGGACCTGCGCTGCCCGCCGCGCGGCAGCCACGTACCGGCGCCGCCGTCGGGCGAGGTGCGCTGGCTGCGCCCGCCGTCCCTGGACACGGCGACCAGCCCGCCCGAGGCCCGGCTGCTCCTCGGCACGCTCGCGTACATCTGCCACCGCTCGGCAGCGTAAGCGCCCCGAATGCGCGAACGCCCCGCCACATCCTTTCGATGCGGCGGGGCGCCCGTGCGCAACCGGTGGGGCTAGTCGCCGATGAGGGCGTCCACGAACGCCTCCGGCTCGAACGGGGCCAGGTCGTCCGCGCCCTCGCCGAGGCCGACGAGCTTGACGGGGACGCCCAGTTCGCGCTGGACGGCGATGACGATGCCGCCCTTGGCAGTGCCGTCGAGCTTGGTCAGGACGATGCCGGTGATGTCGACGACCTCGGCGAACACCCGGGCCTGGACCAGGCCGTTCTGGCCGGTCGTGGCGTCGAGGACGAGCAGGATCTCGTCCAGCGGGCCGTGCTTCTCGACGACGCGCTTGACCTTGCCGAGCTCGTCCATGAGCCCGGTCTTGGTGTGCAGGCGGCCGGCCGTGTCGATCAGTACGACGTCGGCGCCCTCGGCGATGCCTTCCTTGACGGCGTCGAAGGCGATCGAGGCGGGGTCGCCGCCTTCGGGGCCGCGCACGGTGCGGGCGCCGACGCGCTGGCCCCAGGTCTGCAACTGGTCGGCGGCGGCGGCGCGGAAGGTGTCGGCCGCGCCGAGGACGACGGACTTGCCGTCCGCGACCAGGACGCGGGCGAGCTTGCCGGTGGTGGTGGTCTTGCCGGTGCCGTTGACGCCGACGACCATCACGACGCCGGGGACGGTCTCGCCGCCCTCGGTCTTGACCTCGCGGTCGAAGTCGGTGCCGAGCAGGGTGAGGAGTTCCTCGCGCAGCAGGGTGCGCAGGTCCTCGGGGGTGCGGGTGCCGAGCACCTTGACGCGCTCGCGGAGCCGGTCGACCAGCTCCTGGGTGGGCGCGACGCCGACGTCGGCGGTCAGCAGGGTGTCCTCGATCTCCTCCCAGGTGTCCTCGTCGAGGTGCTCGCGGGAGAGCAGGGTGAGCAGCCCCTTGCCGAGCGAGTTCTGCGAGCGGGCGAGGCGGGCCCGCAGCCGGACGAGGCGGCCCGCTGTCGGCTCGGGGACCTCGATGGCCGGAGCCTCGGGGGCCACCGGCTCCTCGACGGCGACCGGCGCGGCGGGCGCCTGGGGAAGGCCGACCTCCTCGATGGTGCGGCGCGGTTCCTGCGCCGTCTCCGCGGCGTCCTCACCGACCTGAGGTTCGGCGGGCGGGGCTGTGATGGTCGGCGTGCTCGGCGGTGCGGTGGGCGGCAGCTGCTTCTTCTTGCGGCTGCTGACCACGAGCCCGCTGATCGCGCCGACCGCGACCAGGGCGATGACTACAGCAAGGATGACGAATTCCATAACTCTCCCAGTATCGGGTACGGGCCCACGAGGACCCAGTTTGTGGCTTCATCCGAGAACGGAAGGGAATTATGGGACGGGTGTCAGATTAAAGTACGATAGAAGTGGGCGCATCAACGCGCGTAGAGTCCCCTTCGACTACCCCCACCGGCTCAGCGTCGAGCCGAGCGAGAGGCATGGAACTCCACCCCCATGAACACTGGCACCACCGACGAACCGCAGAGCGCCCTGGAAACACGCGGCCTTGAGCCCGTGCCGGACGAGGAGCGCACCGCGAGAACCCGCGAGCTCTTCCCCACCTGGGTCGCCGCGAACATCAGCGTGCTGCTGCTCACGATGGGCGCCAGCCTCGTCGTCGCGTACAAGCTCAACTTCTGGCAGGCGATCGTGGTCGCCGTGGCCGCACCCATCCTCTCGTACGGCCTGGTCGGGCTCATCGGGATCGCGGGCAAGCGCGGCGGCGCCCCCGGCATGGCGCTCTCGCGCGCGGTGTTCGGCCAGCGCGGCAATCTGCTGCCCGGTTCACTGATCTGGGTGGCGCGCTGGGGCTGGGAGACCATCAACGCGGTGACCGGCGCCTATGCGGTGCTCACCGTGCTCGACATCCTCTTCGGGATCAAGAGCAACACGTTCCTGATCATCGTGACGCTCGCCGTCTTCGTGGTCATCACGTTCGCGATCTCCGGCCTCGGCATCCACGTCGTGCAGAAGTGCAACAAGTACGCGACGTTCCTGTTCGGCGCCTTCTCGGTCCTGGTGCTCGTCTACCTCGTCCTGAACACCCACTGGTCCGCGGTCTTCCACCAGCCGGCCGGCAAGACGTCGCTGATGGTCGCGGGCATCGGCATGATCGCCGCGGGCGGCGTGAGCTGGATCCCGTCCGCCCCCGACTTCGCCCGCTACCTGCCGCGCACCGCCTCCTCCAAGGCGATCGTCGGCAACTCGATCGGCGGCGCCGGCATCGTGGTGCTGCCGATGGTCCTGATGGGCGCGGTCATGGCCGTCTCCACCCCGGACCTCGCCTCGGCCGCCGACCCGGTGTCCTTCCTCGGCGAGATCCTGCCGATGTGGATCGCAGTGCCGTACCTGCTGATCGCGCTCGTCGGCATGCTGCTGATCAACTCGATGTCGATGTACTCGGCGGGCTTCACCGCGCAGACCCTCGGCTTCAAGATCCCGCGGCACTGGGCGGTCTCCGTCAACGCGGTGATCTCGCTGGTCTTCGGCGGCATCCTGATGCTGGTCGCCACCAGCTTCATGGGCTCGTTCATCGCCTTCCTCTCGCTGCTCGCCGTCGCGTTCTCGGCCTGGGTCGGCGTGTTCGGCGCGGACATGCTGCGCCGCACGGAGTACGACGCGAAGGCGCTGCTCGACACGACCCGCACCAGCGCCTACTGGTACAAGGGCGGCTTCTCCCCCGCCGCCGTCATCGCCTGGGCGGTCGGCCTGGTCGGCGGCCTCATGTTCACCAAGTCCGACTGGTTCACCGGCCCGCTGTCCGGGAACAACCCGGTCGGCGAGTACGGCCTGGGCTGGGTCGCCACCATCGTGATCTCCGGCCTGCTGTACGTCGCGCTGCCCAAGCCGCCCGTGGTGGCCGCGGAGCCGGCCGAGGCGGCGGAGGCCTCCGAGGAAGCCAAGTCCCCCGAGACTCTGGCTGTCTGACGCATCGTCAGCTACCGTCCCCCTTCGCCCGGGGTTCTTCGGAACCCACCCGGTGGAGGGGGACTTTTCCATGCCGTTCACGGTCGTACGCATGAATCTGGTGGACCCGGACGCCACCGCGCAGTCGCTCTCCGCGCGCTACCGGGCGGCCCTGGAGATGGCGGCGTACGCCGACGACCGGGGCATCGACACCGTCCAGACCGAGGAGCACCACGGCACGGACAACAACTGGCTGCCCTCTCCCTTCGCCTTCGCCGGGGCGGTCTTCGGCGCCACACAAGGAAATTCAGCGGCGCGCAGCGCCTCCGTGAGGGGTGGCGGTCGGGCGACGGGCGGGCGTATCGCGGTGACGGTCTCGGCGATCATCGGCCCGCTGTACGACCCGCTGCGCCTTGCCGAGGACATCGCGGTGCTCGACCTGGTGAGCGGCGGCCGTCTTGTGACGGTCTCGGGGATCGGCTACCGGCCCGCCGAGTACGAGCAGCAGGGCGTCGAGTGGGGCCGGCGCGGCAGGCTCCAGGACGAGTTGCTCGAAACGCTCCTGAAGGCCTGGACGGGCGAGGAGTTCACGTTCCGGGGTCGTCGAGTACGGGTCACCCCGCGCCCGTTCACCGAGCCGCACCCGATGCTCCTCGTCGGCGGCTCCTCACGGGCGGCCGCCAACCGCGCGGCCCGGCTCGGCCTGCCGTTCTTCCCGAGCGCGCACCTGCCCGAACTTGAGGCGCACTACAACGAGAAGCTCGCCGAGTACGGCACCGAGGGCTTCTGCATGATGCCCGCGGCGCGGACGCCGCTGCTGCACGTCAGCGAGGACCCGGACCGCACGTGGGCCGAGTACGGCGAACACTTCCTGCACGAGGCACGGATGTACGCGTCCTGGCAGTCCAAGGACATCCGCTCGGCGGTGAAGTCCGCGGCCACGACGGTGGCGGAACTGCGCGCGGAGGGCGTCTACCGCGTCGTGACCCCGCAGGAGTGCGCGGCCCTTGGCGGCGACAGCCTGGTCCTGCACCCGCTGTGCGGTGGAATGCCGGTGGACGAGGGGTGGCGAAGCCTGCACCTGTTCTGCGAGCGGGTGCTGCCCGCGCTCTGACAGCGAACCGCCCCGGCTCGATGGCGAGCCGGGGCGGTTCGGTGAGAGGAGAGGGGCAGCGGGGATTAGCCCATCTCCTCCAACGCCTTGCCCTTGGTCTCCTTGACGTACTTGAGCACGAAGGGGATCGAGAGCACGGCGAAGACCGAGTAGATGATGTAGGTGCCCGACAGGTTCCAGTCCGACAGGCTCGGGAAGCTCGCCGTGATGGCCCAGTTGGCGATCCACTGGGCGGCCGCGGCGACGCCGAGGGCCGCGGCGCGGATCCGGTTCGGGAACATCTCGCCGAGGAAGACCCACACCACGACGCCCCAGGACAGGGCGAAGAAGAGCACGAAGACGTGGGCGGCGATCAGCGCCACGACGCCCTCGGTGTTGGGGAGCTTGCCGTCGACGAGGTCGGCCGAGAAGGCCCAGGCCTCGACGGCGAGCGCGACCGCCATGCCGATGGAGCCGACGAGCGCGAGCGGCTTGCGGCCGACCCGGTCGACCAGGACCATCGCGATCACGGTGCCGATGATGTTGATGATCGACGTGGTGAACGAGTAGAAGAACGAGCTCGACGGGTCGATGCCGACCGACTGCCACAGCGTCGAGGAGTAGTAGAACGCGACGTTGATGCCGACGAGCTGCTGGAAGACCGAGAGGCCGATGCCGACCCAGACGATGGGCAGGAAGCCCCACTTGGAGCCGAGCAGGTCCTTGAAGGTCGACTTGTGCTCGGACTTCATGGCGTGCTCGATCTCGGCGACGCGGGCGTCGAGGTCGACGTTCTTGCCCTCGACGTCGGCGAGCACCTTCTTGGCGTCGGCGTCGCGGCCGACCGAGATGAGGAAGCGCGGCGACTCGGGGATGGCGAAGGAGAGCAATCCGTACAGGATGGCCGGGATCACCATCACGCCGAGCATGACCTGCCAGGCCTCAAGGCCGATGATCTTGCCGCGCTGCTCGCCGCCTGCGGCGTTGAGGATGCCCCAGTTGACGAGTTGCGAGATCGCGATGCCGATGACGATCGCGGCCTGCTGGAAGGAGCCGAGCCGGCCGCGGTAGGCGGGCGGGGCGACCTCGGCGATGTAGGCCGGGCCGATGACCGAGGCCATGCCGATGGCGAAGCCGCCGATGATCCGCCAGAACGCGAGGTCCCACAGCGCGAACGGCAGCGCGGAGCCGATGGCGCTGATGGTGAACAGGGTCGCCGCGATCTGCATGCAGCGGATGCGGCCGATGCGGTCGGCGATCCGGCCCGCGGTGGCGGCGCCGATCGCGCAGCCGATCAGGGCGATGGCGATCACCTGGGCGAGCGTCCCGGACCCGATGGAGTACCGCTCACGGATCGCCTCTACGGCGCCGTTGATCACGGAACTGTCGTAGCCGAAGAGGAAGCCGCCCATCGCGGCCGCCGCCGTGATGAAGATGACATGGCCGAGGTGGTCCGGCGCGGTCTGGCCGCCTCCGGACGCCTGCGCCTGCGCGGTACTGGTCACGTTGTACTCCTGGGGCCGCCTGGCAGCGTCGCCGGGCGTGGGGGGACTCCTCCAAGTGGCGCACAACTTCCCGTCACCCACCACTTGAAGGTAAAAGCAACGTTGCAGAGACTATGCCTTCAAGTTTCGAAGTCAATACCTGTTCGGTTGTGAATTTGACGGCACGACTCGCCGCCGAATGTTCAAGACTTGAAGAAGTGGAGGTCAGCCCGAGGATCGGCCGAATCATCGGGGGGCGACGCGGTGCCTGCCTCAGCGCAGCCGCTGGCTGATCACCTTGGACACGCCGTCGCCCTGCATCGAGACGCCGTACAGCGCGTCGGCGACCTCCATGGTCCGTTTCTGGTGCGTGATCACGATCAGCTGCGAGGACTCCTGGAGCTCCTGCATGATCCGGATCAGCCGCTGGAGGTTGGTGTCGTCCAGGGCCGCCTCCACCTCGTCCATCACGTAGAACGGGCTGGGCCTGGCCTTGAAGATGGACACGAGCAGCGCGACGGCGGTCAGCGAGCGCTCGCCGCCGGAGAGCAGCGAGAGCCGCTTGACCTTCTTGCCCGGCGGCCGGGCCTCGACGTCGACCCCGGTGGCGAGCATGTTGCCGGGGTCGGTCAGGATCAGCCGGCCCTCGCCGCCCGGGAAGAGCCGCGAGAAGACGCCCTCGAACTCCCTGGCCGTGTCGCGGTAGGCCTCCGTGAAGACCTGCTCCACCCGCTCGTCCACCTCCTTCACGACTTGAAGGAGGTCGGTCCGGGTCTTCTTGAGGTCCTCCAGCTGCTCGGAGAGGAACTTGTGGCGCTCCTCAAGAGCGGCGAATTCCTCCAGGGCGAGCGGGTTGACCTTCCCGAGCTGCTGATACGCCCGTTCGGCCGCCCTGAGCCGCTTCTCCTGCTCGGCGCGCACGTAGGGGACCGGCTGGATGCGCGGGTGCTCGCCCGCGGCGGAGCCGCTTATCGATGCAGTATCCGGCAGCTCCTCTCCCTCGGCGGGCGGCGAGGGAGCCACCAGCTGGTCGGGGCCGTACTCCGCCACGAGCCCGGCCGGCTCGACCCCCAGCTCCTCCAGCGCCTTGGTCTCCAGCTGCTCGATCCGCAGCCGCTTCTCGGCACCGAGTACCTCGCCACGGTGAACCGAATCCGTGAGTTTGTCGAGTTCCGCCTTGAGGTCCCGGCCGGCCCCGCGGGCCCCGGTCAGCTCCTGCTCGCGCTCGGCCTTGGCAGCCTCGGCCCCGGCCCGCTCCCGCTCGGCCCGCACCAGCGACACCTCGACGTGGGCGAGCAGGGTGCGGGCGCCAACGGCCACGGCCCCGGCGACGGCCGCCTCGTGGCGCAGCCGGGCGCGGCGCTGCTCGGCGCGGGCCCGCGCCTCGCGTTCGGCCCGGGCCGCGCGGTCGAGCCCCTCGGCCCGCCCGGCGAGCGCCTTGACCCGCTCCTCGTGGGTACGGGCCTGAAGGCGGGCCTCCATCTCGGTCTGGCGGGCGTTGGCGCCGTCGGCCGCGAGCCGGTCCCGTACCGAGGTGTCGGGCTCCTCCTCGACCGGCATCTCCTCGGCGACCAGGAGCCGTTCGGCCAGCTCCTCGGCTTCCTCGGTGGCCTTCTCCAGGGCTTCCTGGGCGCGGGCGGCAGCGGCGGCGGTCCGCTCGGCCTCGCCGGCCGCGCCGCGTGCCTGCCCGGCGAGCCGGCCGAGCTGCTGGGCCACGGAGGACCGTTCCTTCTCCGCGGCCCGCCGCCGCTCCCCCAAGTCCTCGACGCGCAGGGCGAGTTCACCGCGCCGCTCGCTGGCCCGCTGTTGCGCGCGGGCCAGCTCCTCGCACCGCACGGCCAGGTCGGCGAGATCCGCGGCGGCCTCGTCGACGGAGGCCCGGACCTCCAGGAGGCTGGGCGCGCCGGCCGATCCTCCGTGGGCGAAGTGGGCGCCCAGTACGTCGCCCTCGGCGGTGACGGCGGTCAGCGCGGGCCGCGCGTAGACGAGGTCCTCGGCGTCCTCCAGGGTGCCGACCACGACGACGTCGCGCAGCAGGCGCCGTACGGCGGGCATCAGTTCGGCGGGCCCGCGGACCAGGTCGGCGGCGTGGGCCGGGCCTTCGCGGCGGGCCGGCCGCTCCTCCTCGTCCTCCGGGGCGCCGTTCAGGAGCAGGGCGGCACGGCCGGCGTCCTGCTTGCGCAGCATGCGGATGGCTTCGGCGGCCGCCGAGGGCCCGCTCACCGCGAGCGCGTCGGCGGCGGTGCCCAGGGCGGCCGCGACCGGCACCTCGTACCCGGGTGCCACGGTGAGCAGTTCGGCGGCGGGGCCGAGCAGTCCGGTCAGCGCGTCGCGGGCGCCGAGCAGCGCGCCCGTGCCGTCCTTGCGGCGCAGCCCCAGCGCGAGCGCGTCGTGCCGGGCGGAGACGGCGGCACGTTTCCGCTCGGCGGCGGTGGCCTCCTCGCGGGCGGCGCCGAGCGCGGCCTCGGCCCCGGCGAGCTCGCGCTTGGCCGCGTCATGGGCCTCTGCGAGCTCGGCGTCGTCCGCTTCGAGGCCGTCCACCTCGGCCTTGAGCTGCTCGTACTCCTCCTGCGCGAGCGCGGCCCGCTCCCCCGCCTCGTCGCGCGCGGCGGCCAGCCGGTCGATCTCGGCCTGCGCGGAACCCGCCCTGCTCCGCGCCGCGTTGACCTGCCCGTGCAGCCGTGCGAGGCCCTCGCGCCGGTCGGCGATGGCCCGAGCCACATCCTTCAAACGACGTTCCTCGACGGCGAGTTCCCGCTCCAGGTCGGCGCGGTGGGCGGAGGTGTCCTCCAGGGCGTGTTCGGCCGCTTCGAGCGCGGCCTCCAGCTCGGCCTCCTGTTCGCGGATCCGGGCTGCCTCGCGCTCCATGTCCTCCGGGTCGCGCCCGCGCCGCTCCTCGGGCGGCTGGGCGCTCGCGCTCTTGACCCGGGCGTCGGCCAGCGAGATGGTGCCGCGCACCCGCTCGGCCAGCTGGGACAGCTCGTACCAGGTCTGCTGGGCGCGCTGGAGCCGGGGCGACAGCTGCCGCACCTGGTCCTCCAGTTGGGTCTCGCGGGCCAGCGCCGCCTTGAGGTCGGCCTCCGCGCTCTCCTTGCGGCGCAGCAGTTCGGCCTCGTCGGCGATCTCGGCGCTGAGCGCCTGCCGCATCCGTACGAGGTCGTCGGCGAGCAGGCGAAGCCGGGCGTCGCGCAGATCGGCCTGGATGACGGCGGCGCGGCGCGCGACGGCGGCCTGGCGGCCGAGCGGCTTGAGCTGGCGCCGCAGTTCGTCGGTGAGGTCCTGGACGCGGGCGAGGTTGGCCTTCATCGCGTCCAGCTTCCGCAGCGCCTTCTCCTTGCGCTTGCGGTGCTTGAGGACGCCCGCCGCCTCTTCGATGAAGGCGCGCCGCCCCATCGGATCGGCGTGCAGGACGGAGTCGAGCTGGCCCTGCCCGACGATGACGTGCATCTCGCGGCCGATGCCGGAGTCGGAGAGCAGTTCCTGGATGTCGAGCAGCCGGCAGGTGTCGCCGTTGATCTGGTATTCGCTGCCGCCGTTGCGGAACATGATCCGCGTGATGGTGACCTCGGCGTATTCGATGGGCAGCGCGCCGTCGGAATTGTCGATGGTGAGGGAGACTTCGGCGCGGCCGAGCGGCGGGCGGCCGGTCGTCCCGGCGAAGATGACGTCCTCCATCTTCCCGCCGCGCAGCGACTTGGCGCCCTGCTCGCCCATGACCCAGCTCAGCGCGTCCACGACATTGGACTTGCCGGATCCGTTGGGGCCCACCACACAGGTGATGCCCGGCTCGAACTTCAGCGTGGTCGCGGACGCGAAGGATTTGAATCCGCGCAGGGTCAGGGCCTTGAGGTGCACGCCGCCGGACTCTACCTTTCACTCTCGGTTTCGCCCAGGAAGGTGCAGGGCACATCAGACCGTAAGGGAAAGGCGGACCGGGCACGCGTGCGCCGGAAGAAAGAAAGAAGGGACGCCGGAGCGTCCCTTGCAATACATTGCAGGTCTTGCGGATCTCTCGATCTCGACGAGAGGGACGGAACCTCTCTCACCCCGGGGTCAGGTGAGTGCGGGCTCCGCCTGCGGGACGTCGATGTCGATGCCTTCGAGCAGCGAATCTCCGCGGTGCGAAGCGGCGGCAGCGGACAGCACGTCGTTCTCGGACTGAATCCGGTTGAGCTCGGACTCAAGGTCCTGGACGCGCTGCTGGAGCCGTCGCATCTCGGCGAGGAGTCGCGGGTCGGAACCGCCGACGTAACCGAGAAGCGCCTTTGCCATGATGGATGGTCCTCCACACTGAGTGACCGACCGAAGCGGTGTGGGTCGTGAGGGAATCGCACCCGCGGTGCTTGGACTTGACTGCGGTTCTTCATGCCAAACAGCTAAGGTGCGCGGGGCTTCCAGAGTCTCACCAAAAAGTTTGACGGTCAACACGATCACGCCCCGTATCCACCGGCAATCCGGGGGCCCGCAACCGCTGAACGAGCGGTGCTGCCTCTTCTCGGAGCCCTGGGGGCGTGGAGATCATCCGTACTGTTGGCAGCCTTGCACGCCGGGCGCGAGATGGCAACAGGCAGATCGTTCGAGGTCAGCGCGTGGTTGCGAGCCGGACGCGGGGTGTCACCGCGACCGGCTGCCGCTCGGTCGCGTGACGGTGCTCAGCGGATGGCGAAGGTGTCGTAGCCGCCCCGCGCTGTGTCCCAGATCTCCGTAACTCCGTCGACCCGGCCCGGCGTGTCGTCGGAGCGAAGCCACTCCAGCAAACGGTGGCAATTCTCACGCGGCCCCTCGGCGACGACTTGGACACGTCCGTCGTCCAGATTCAGGGCGAACCCACTGAGGCCGCCGATCTCCAGAGCATTTGCCCTGGTGAACCAGCGGAAGCCGACTTGCTGCACTCGCCCGCGCACCCAGGCCGTGAGTCGAACATCTCCGTGCGCATCTTCGTTCATACCTGCACGCTAACCGGCCAATTGCTCACGCAGCACTTCGCCCCCATGCGTCATGGCGTACAGTCGCGACGAAATGAGCCTCACCCGTATGGGCTAGTTCCCATTTGATCATTTACGGCCGATCGCGGCCACCGCGGCAATGCGACCAGGCATTGCCCACGGCATCGAGGAAGGCACAGCAGATGGGACGCCATCGTCGCTCCGCCGCCGAACCCCCGCCCGCAGATCCCGCGGTGGGCCAGGACGGCCGGCCCAAGGGCGGGTCACGTCGGAAGAAGCGGGCGATCGTGCCCGTGCGCACCGGGCTGCTCGGCGTCTCCGCCGCGGTGGCCGTGGGCGCCGTGGCCGTCGCCTCGGGCCTGCTCCCGGGCGGCGGTACGTACAAGGTGAGCGGCGACACCATGGCCGACGGCCGGCTTCACGCGAGCCAGATGCCGGATGTCCAGGCGCAGGGCGGCGAGTCGGAGAAGCCGAGCAGCGCGGCGGCCACGCCCTCCGAGTCGGCCAAGGCCGCGCACGCGCCGTCGACCGCCCCCTCCCCGAGCGCCTCGGCCACGCCGTCGGCGCCCGCGTCCGCGCCCGCGCCTGCGCCCGAGAAGTCGGAGAAGAAGGCCGCTCCTGAGGCCCCGCCGAAGCCGACCGCTCCGTCGAGCGCCCCGGCCAAGCTCGTTCCCTCGCAGCGCGGCCAGGTGCCGACCGCCGAGGCCTCGGCCGCCGCCACCGTGATGTCGCTGGTCAACCTGGAGCGTGCGCAGGCCGGCTGCAGCCCCGTGTCGGCGAGCCCGGCGCTGGCCTCGCTCGCCACCGCCTTCAGCGACGACATGGCCGCCCGTGGCTTCTTCGACCACACCGACCCGGACGGCAGGACTCCGTGGGACCGGGCCGCGAAGGCGGGCGTCCAGGGCCTCGGCGGCGAGAACATCGCCCGCGGCCAGGCGGATGCCAAGGCCGTGATGGACGCCTGGATGAACAGCCCGGGTCACCGCGCGAACATCCTGAACTGCGAGTACAAGTCCCTGGGCGTCGGCGTGCACTTCGGCCCGGGCGGCCCCTGGTGGACCCAGGACTTCGGCTTCTGATCATGAGTGTTTGATCATTGGCGTTTGGTCATGCACCCGAACGCGCATCACGTACGGACAATCGCTCATACGTAATCCAATGTGCGCCAATTACTCGTACGCGCAGGAAAGGGCCCCCTCCGTTGCGAACGGCGGGGGCCCTTTCCTGTGCGCGCATTCGGATCCCGAAGTGAGGAATTGGATCGCGCGGCGTTGCGCAGGGAGCAAGTGATCAGGCGCTGACGGCTGCCTTGCCCGCGATGAAGACGCGGGCGGTCTCGGTGATGCGGCGGCCCAGGTGTTCGGCGGTCGCTATGTCGGCCTTGTGGACGGCCTCGGGGCCCTCGTCGGAGTTGGTCTGGGCGCCCGCGCCGGAGAAGAAGCCGAGCCGGTTGAGGTCGTGCTCGGAGCCCGCGGTGGAATTCCAGCCGGGCTTCAGGCCGAGGTTCACCCAGTGCATGCCGTGCTGGGCGGCCAGCGTCTGGAGGAACTGCAGGGTATGGCCCTTGTCGCCGCTCTTGGAGCCGGAGTTGGTGAAGCCGGCGGCGAGCTTGTCCAGCCAGGCGTCGGTGAACCAGCGCTTCGAGGTGGCCTCGGCGAACTGGTGGAAGGCGCCCGACGCGGTGCCCATGTAGGTGGGCGAGCCGAAGACGATGGCGTCGGAGGCGTCGAGGAGCTCCCAGTCGGCCTCGGTGATGGCGTCGACCTTGATGAAGTGGACGGTGGCCCCGGCCTCGGCGGCGCCGTCGCGGACGGCCTCGGCGAGGACGGCGGTGTGGCCGTAGCCGGAGTGGTAGGCGATCGAGACAACAGGAGTGGTCACGGCGGAAATCTCCTCAGGAACGGGAAAGAGCGGCGGGGCAGGCGCGACGGCCGGCGTGCGGCGTCGCGGCGGCTGTCCGCTGCGGCGCTGCACATAGGTAAGCACTAACTTTTTGTTAGCGCAACCCGTCGGTCTGCGCTGCATGGCACTATGGTGGTGCTATGGACGAGACCTCCTGTACCGCCGAGCTCACCGCCGACGCCGACCTGCCGTTCAACGTGTTCTCCAAGGCCTGCCCGTCCCGGCGCACGCTGGAGGACGTCACGGGGCGCTGGGGCAGCCTGACGCTGGGCGCGCTGTACGAGGGGAGCCTGCGCTTCAACGAGCTGCGGCGCCGGGTCGACGGCGTGAGCGAGAAGATGCTCTCCCAGACGCTGCACTCACTGGAGCGCGACGGCCTCGTACACCGCGAGGCGCAGCCGACGAACCCGCCGCGGGTCGACTACGAGCTGAGCCCGCTGGGCCGCGATGTGACCGAACGGCTGCTCTCGCTCATCCACTTCGTGGAGGACCGGATGCCGACGGTGCTTGAGGCGCAGCAGAGTTACGACGTGGCGCGCGGGGCCCTTTGACACTTCGGGCAGAAGTAGCTGGACCGGTTCATCCAGGCGCGCCTGCGCATCGCCGTTCCGCAGCGCCGGCACGGCTCGCCCTCGCGGCCGTACGCGTCGAGCGAGCGCTCGAAGTACCCCGACTCGCCGTTCACGTTGACGTAGAGGCTGTCGAAGCTGGTGCCGCCGACGGCGAGCGCCTCGTTCATCACTTCCCGTGCGTGGCCCAGGAGTTCGGCCGCCTTGGGGCGGTTCAGGGTCGCGGTCGGGCGGTCGTAGTGCAGCCGGGCGCGCCAGAGCGCCTCGTCGGCGTAGATGTTGCCGACGCCGCTGATGAGCGATTGATCGAGCAGTGCTCGTTTGACCGTGGTGCGCCGCAGTCGCAGCGCCGCGAAGAAGGCCTCGTCGTCGAACGCGGGGTCCAGCGGGTCCCGGGCGATGTGCGCGATGACGTCGGGCAGCCCGTCGGGAGTGTTGTCGTGCAGTGAGAGCCCGCCGAAGGTCCGCTGGTCGACGAAGCGCAGCTCGGTGCCGGCCTCGTCCTGGAATCTGACCCGGATCCGCAGATGCTTCTCGTCCGGGGTGTCCTGCGGCTGCACGAGCAGCTGCCCGCTCATGCCGAGGTGCCCGAGCACCGAGGCGTCCGTGTCCGCGAGCGGCAGCCAGAGGTACTTGCCGCGCCGCTGGGCGACGCCGATCCGGTGTCCCTTGAGCCGCGCCGCGAAGTCGTCGCCCCCGGCGAGGTGGCGGCGTACGGCGCGCGGATGCAGCACCTCCACGTCCGCGACGGTGCGCCCGGCCACCCAGCGCTCAAGTCCGCGCCGGACCACTTCGACTTCAGGCAGCTCAGGCATGCGCGCAGATTACCGCGTGCCCGAGGGGCGGTCGTAGCGGGCCCGGAAATAGGGACGGGCCCTTTACCGGGACAAGCGGAAACCCCCGCCCCGCACCGGAGTGCGCTGGGCGGGGGCTCGAAGGAAGAAGGCTGGTCAGGCCGATGCGCCGGCGGCGGGGGTCGGCGACCCGCCATCGGCCGGGGCGGCGACGGGAGCTTCCGCCGCTGCCTTGGCCCGCTCGTCGGCGGCGGCGCGAATGGCCCGCCATGCCGACTCCGCGGCCTGCTGCTCCGCTTCCTTCTTGCTGCGGCCGGTGCCGGTGCCGTACGAGACACCACCGACGCGGGCGGCAGCAGTAAAGGTCTTCTCGTGGTCGGGTCCGGTTTCGGAGACCAGGTACTCGGGAACGCCGAGCCCTTCGGCCGCCGTCAGCTCCTGGAGGCTGGTCTTCCAGTCCAGGCCGGCCCCGAGGTTCGAGGACTTCTCGATCAGGGGGTCGAACAGCTTGTGGACGAGCGCGGACGCCGCCTCAAGACCCTGGTCGAGATAGACAGCGCCGATCACCGCTTCAAGGGTGTCGGCGAGGATGGATGCCTTGTCCCGGCCGCCCGTGCCCTCTTCACCCCGGCCGAGCCGGATGAAGGAGCCCAGTTCGAGCCCTCGGCCCACCTCCGCGAGCGCACGAGAGTTGACCACCGCGGCCCGGAGCTTGGCCAGTTGGCCTTCCGGGAGGTCGGGGTGGGTGCGGTACAGCGTGTCGGTGACGACCAGACCGAGCACCGAGTCCCCGAGGAACTCAAGCCGCTCATTGGTCGGCAGACCGCCGTTCTCGTACGCGTACGAACGGTGGGTGAGCGCACGCACCAGAAGGGCGGACTCGAGCTGATACCCGAGCCGCCCTTCCAGAAGCGTGTGGGACGAGGCCGTGTTGTTGTCCGCCTTTTTGGCGTTGGACTCAGACATCGGGCCTCTCACCAGCCGCTCAGACCTCGAGGACCTGGCGCTTGTTGTAGGTGCCGCAGCTCGGGCACGCGATGTGCTGGAGCTTCGGCTCATGGCAGCGCTCGCACGCAACCAGGGTGGGGACCGCAGCCTTCCACTGCGACCGGCGGTGGCGCGTGTTGCTGCGCGACATCTTCCGCTTCGGAACAGCCACGGCTACTTCTCCTGCTTCTCGGCGGCATCCTGCACGTCAGACGCAGTGCCGCTCATGTTGTCCTTCTCGCCGTCCTGGATGGTCCCGGCGAGTCCCTGCAATGCCGCCCAACGAATGTCGACGGCGTCATGGTGGTGGTCCGGGTCGTCCGCCAGGCTCGCTCCGCATTCGGAACAGAGCCCGGGGCAGTCCTCCCGGCACACCGGCTGCATCGGCAGTGCGAGCACCACCGCATCACGCAGCAAAGGCTCGAGGTCGAACATGCCGTCCTCAAGCGGAATCATGTCCTCGTCGTCCTCGGCATCGTCGTCCGCGGCTGCCTTGCGGCGGCCCCGGTCGTCGGTGTCGGGGTACGAGAACATTTCCTGGAAGTCCACTTCAACGTCCTGCTGAAGCGGCTCCAGACACCTTACGCACTCACCCTCGGCCGATGCACGGGCGGTGCCTGTGACAAGCACCCCTTCCATGACCGACTCCAGGCGGAGCTCGATTTCCACGGGCCTGCCCTCGGGCACGTGGATGACCTCGGGGATCCCGAGTTCCTTCGGGGCCTCCACGGTGCGGGAGAGCCGCTGGAGCGCACCGGGACGCCGTCCCAGCTCGTGTGTGTCGAACACGAGGGGATCGCGGTGGTCGAGGCGCGTGCTCAGGGCTCTTCCTGCTTTCGAGGTCGTGGAGTGGCTGCCACCGGCTTCGCAGAGCGAATCGGGCAGCGTGGATCGCGGACGTACGCGCGACCGAAGAGCCAGGATACTGGACCGGCCGCGATAGGCCCAATCCGGCCCGGTCCCCCCACGTTCGGGCGGCGTACGGCAGCGCGGGGCTACTGGCGGTTCTGCCCGTGGCCCTGCTCGTAGGCGCGCAGCTGATCCAGGTTGATCATGCTGGTGTCGAAGAGGCTGGTCTCGTCGAGCCCGGCCTGCTGCGGCTGGTGCTGGGGCTGCGGCGGCACGCCGTACTGCCCGGCGTCGGGAGCGGCGTACTGCTGCTGGTTCGGGTCGTAGGCGTACGGGTCCTGCTGGGCGTACCCGTACTGTCCGTACTGATCCTGCTGCTGAGGCTGGTGCTGCTGATAGGCGTACGGATCCTGCTGTGGCTGCTGGTAGCCGTACGGGTCGTACGCCTGGGGCTGCTGCTGGGCCGGGATGTGCGGCTCGGCGGCGGCATGGGCGGCGGCCGGATCGGGCTCGGCGAGCTCCGCGAGGCCGGCCAGGTAGTCGGCGTCGCTGGTGTGCTGGTGCAGGTCGGCCGCCGCGTCCTGGGCGGCCATGTGGTCGGCGAGGTCGTCGGAGGCGGTCCGGCCGTGCAGCTTCTGGCGGCCGCGGCCGACCGCTTCGAGGGTCTTGGCGAGCACCGCCTCGAAGGCGCCCAGCTTGGCGTCGACGTACTCGTCGGCCCGGTGGATCAGGGTGCCCGGGTCCGAGCTGTACTCGGGGGCGTCCTCGTCCGTGCGGCCCTGGTCGTCGAGGCCCGGGCCGCGGCCGAGCAGCTTTTCGCGGCCGCGGTCGACCGAGCCGATGGTCTTGGTGAGGACGACCTCGAAGTTGGCGAGCTTGGAGTCGACGTAGTCGTCGGCCTCGGCGCGGATCTCCTCGGCGTCCCGGCGGGCCTCGCCGAGGATGCGGTCCGCCTCGTCCTGGGACTGGCGGGCGACGGCGGTGTCGGAGATCAGCGTGCCGCGCTGGGCATGCGCGGACTCGATGATCCGCTCGGCCTCCTGGCGGGCCTGCTCGACCATCTGCTCCCGGCCGCCGATCAGCTCCTGGGCCTGGGCGAGCGAACCGGGCAGGGCCTGGCGCACCTCTTCCAGCATCGCCAGGAGGTCGGCGCGGTTGACCACGCACGAGGCCGACATGGGCATGGACCGGGCGCTGCCGACCACCTCGACGATCTCGTCGAGCTTCTTCTGCACGTCCACCGGTGATCGCCACTCTTCTAACGGATTGGAGACGGACGGGACGACTGTAAGGCCAGTCGGCGCCCGCCCGACACCGGGTGACGGACCGTCAGTGGCCGGCCCTGTGGCTCACTTCTCGGCGAGCCGGGCGACCAGGGCCTCGTGGACGGTGGCCGGCAGCAGGTGGGAGACGTCTCCGCCCCAGGTCGCGACCTCCTTGACCAGCGAGGACGACAGGAAGCTGTACGTCGGATTGGTGGGCACGAACAGGGTCTCGACGCCCGAGAGCCCGTTGTTCATCTGGGCCATCTGCAGCTCGTAGTCGAAGTCGCTGACGGCGCGGAGGCCCTTGACGATCGCGGGGATGTCCCGCTGCTTGCAGAAGTCGACGAGCAGGCCGTGGAAGGACTCGACCTCCACGTTGCCGAAGTCGGCCGTCACCTCGCGGATCATCTCGATCCGCTCCTCGATGGTGAACAGGCCCTGCTTCGACTGATTGATCATCACCGCTACGTGTACGACGTCGTACAGGCGGGAGGCACGGGCGATGATGTCGAGGTGTCCGTTGGTGATGGGGTCAAAGGACCCCGGACAGACGGCGCGGCGCAACTGATGTCCCTCGCTCTCCGGTCCGGTCATGGGGTGTCTCGCGGTGCGTTTTCGCACGTGGAGGCGGCGCGACCGTACCAAAGCGTGCCCTCGCCGTAGCGACGGGCCCGCAGTGCTTCGAATCCTTCGGGCCAGCCGAATTCCCCGCCTCTGGTGCTGCGCTCCACGGTGACGAGACAGTCCTCCGCGAGCCAGCCCCCGCGGCCGAGTGTGAGCAGGATCTCCCGAAGATCGTCATCGGTGACGGCGTACGGCGGGTCCAGGAAAATCACGTCGTACGGGTCGGCGGGCGCCGGGCCCGTCACGATCTGCTCCGCTTTGCCGGTGCGCACTTCGGCGCCGGGCAGCTTGAGCGCGGCCACGTTGTCGCGGACGGTGCGGGCGGCGCGGGCGTCCGCCTCGACGAGCAGGGCGTGGACCGCGCCGCGCGAGAGCGCCTCCAGGCCCACGGCTCCGGAGCCCGCGTACAGATCGGCGATCCGGATGCCGTCGAGCGTGCCGAGCAGCGCCTCCCAGGTGGAGAAGAGGCCCTCGCGCGCCCGGTCGGAGGTGGGGCGGGTGCCGGTGCCCGGCGGTACGGCGAGGCGGCGTCCACCGGCCCGGCCGGCGATCACGCGGGTCATCTCAGTCCTTGTCCGTGTACATGCGTCGGATGTGCTCCCCCAGTCTCTCAGCCCTTGTCGAGGTACTGCTCGCGGTCCTTGTCCAGGAGGGCGTCCAGGGCCGTGCGCAGCCCCGGGAGGTGTTCGAGGTCCGGGTCCTCGGCGACCACCGTGCCGGCTTCCTCGCGGGCGGCGGCGATGATCTCCTCGTCGTCGATGACGGTGAGCATCCGCAGCGAGGAGCGCACCCCGGACTGGGCCTGGCCGAGCACATCGCCCTCGCGGCGCTGTTCGAGGTCGATGCGGGAGAGCTCGAAGCCGTCGAGGGTGGAGGCGACGGCGTTCAGGCGCGCCCGGGCCGGGCTCGCCTCCGGCATGTCGGTGACCAGGAGGCACAGGCCCGGCGCGGAGCCTCGGCCGACGCGGCCGCGCAGCTGGTGGAGCTGGGAGACGCCGAACCGGTCGGCGTCCATGATCACCATCGCGGTGGCGTTCGGCACGTTCACGCCGACCTCGATGACGGTGGTGGCGACCAGGACGTCCACCTCGCCGGCGCCGAACCGGCGCATCGCGTCGTCCTTGTCGTCCGGCTGCATCCGGCCGTGCAGGATCTCGGTGCGCAGCCCCTGGAGGGGGCCCTTGGACAGCTGGTCCGCGATCTCGATCACGGCGAGCGGGGGCCGCTTGTCGGCGGTCTCGGCCTCCTCGGCCTTCTTCTTCCCCTTGGCAGTCTTCGCCTCCTCTGCCTCGTCTGCGGAGTCCCCGATGCGCGGGCACACCACGTACGCCTGGTGCCCCTTGTCGACCTCTTCGCGGACCCGCTCCCAGGCCCGGGCCAGGAAGTGCGGCTTGTCCTGGGCGGGGACGACGTGGCTGGCGATGGGCGAGCGCCCGGCGGGCAGCTGGTCAAGGACCGAGGTCTCCAGGTCACCGAAGACCGTCATGGCGACCGTGCGCGGAATGGGCGTGGCCGTCATGACGAGCAGGTGCGGGGGCTGCTTGCCCTTGCCGCGCAGGGCGTCGCGCTGCTCGACGCCGAAGCGGTGCTGCTCGTCGACGACGACCAGGCCGAGGTCGTGGAACTGCACCTTGTCCTCGATCAGGGCGTGCGTGCCGATGACGACTCCGGCCTCTCCGGTGACCAGGTCGAGCAGGGCCTGGCGCCGGGCGGGCATCCCCATGGAGCCGGTGAGCAGGACGACCTTGGTCCCGAGGTCGGAGCCGCCCAGCATGCCGCCCTCGGCGAGCTCGCCCATCATCTCGGTGATGGAGCGGTGGTGCTGCTGGGCGAGGACCTCGGTGGGCGCGAGCATCGCGGCCTGCCCGCCGGAGTCGACGACGGCGAGCATGGCGCGCAGCGCGACCATCGTCTTCCCGCTTCCGACCTCCCCCTGGAGCAGCCGGTGCATCGGGTGCTCCGTGGCGAGGTCGTCGAAGATCTCCCTGGAGACCTTCTGCTGGCCCTCGGTGAGGGTGAAGGGCAGCTTGGCGTCGAAGGCGTCGAGCAGGCCGCCGGGGGCCGGTCGCCTTGCCACGGCGGGGAGTTGGCCGTCCGCGTGGCGGCGGCGGGCGAGGGCCACCTGGAGGACGAACGCCTCGTCCCACTTCAGGCGCTGGCGGGCGTCCTCGATGTCGGCCTTGGTGCGCGGCCGGTGGACCTTGAGGAGGGCCTCGGGCAAGGAGACGAAGCCGCGGCCTTCGCGCAGAGCCTCCGGGAGCGGGTCGACGGCCTCCTGGGCGCTGGGCAGCACCGCGTCGACCGCCTTGGCGATCTTCCAGGACTCCAGGCCCTTGCACGCCGGGTAGATCGGGATCAGGGCGCCCGCCCACGAGTCGATGTCCACCGTGTCGCCGCCCTCGTCCGGATCCGCGCCCAGCTTCGCGTAGGTGGGGTGGGCGAGCTGCATGCGCCGGTTGAACATCGACACCTTGCCGGCGAACATCGCCCGGCTGCCGGGCAGCAGCTCCTTGTGCGGCTTGTGGATGCCGCGCCCGAAGAACACCAGCTGGAGCCGGCCGCTGCCGTCGGTGATGGTGATCTCCAGGCGCTGGCCGCGCCCTCCGTTGAAGGTGTGCACCCGGGCGTCGGCGACCTGGGCGACGACCGTGACGTCCTCGTCCAGGGGCAGCTCGGCCAGCTTGGTGAGCTGGCCTCGCTCCTCGTACCGCCGCGGGTAGTGGTGCAGGAGGTCGCCGACCGTGTGCAGGTCGAGGTGCTCGGCCATCACCTTCGCGGTGGGTCCGCCGAGCAGCTTCTTCAGTGGTTCTTCGAGCGCAGGCACGCGATCCATTGCACACCACCGGACTGACAGCCCGCGAAAGCCTGTGGACAACCGCTGGTCGGACCCGCGCCGCGGGCCCCTTCGGGCGACACCCCGCCCCACCCCTGCGAAAGCCGGCACGGCCGCGGGGCCGAGGCCGAGCGGAAGCGTCCGTACGACCCCAACAGCCAAGCGCGCCAAGGGAGTTGCTACTCCACGCCGATCAGGAGCGGCACCCCTTGGCGGCCGCCTTCGTACACCACGGTGTCGACCGCCAAGTGGGCCTTGCCGACGTGGGATTCGAGCAGGGCCGCCAGCTCCGGCGGCGCGTCGGCGGCCAGGACCAGGGTGACCAGCTCGCCGCCCGCGGCCAGCATCCGGTCCAGGACGGTGCGGGCGGTGTCGGCCAGGTCGTGGCCGATGACCACCACGTCGCCGTCGATGAGGCCGAGGACGTCCCCGGCCTGGCAGACCCCGGCCATCGTCCACGACTGCCGTTCGGCGACGGCGAGTTCGGCGTGCCGGGTGGCGCCGGCCGCGGCGGTCATCGCGACGACGTCCTCGTCGAAGCGCCGCTCGGGTGCGTGCACGGCGAGCGCCGCGATGCCCTGGACGGCGGCCCGGGTCGGGATGAGCGCGACCCGGATGCCTTCGGCCCGCGCCTGTTCGACGGCGGCCGCGGCGGTGTGGCGCAGCTCGGCGTCGTTCGGCAGCAGCACGACCTCGCGGGCGTGCGCACGCCGGATCGCCTCGACGAGCTCCCCGCTGGCCGGGGCCTCGCCGGGCCGGGCAAGGACGGTCGTCGCCCCCGCCTCGGCGCAGAGCCCGGCCAGGCCCTCGCCGGGCACGACGGCGACCACGGCCCGCTGGACCTGCTCCCGGGGCGGCTGGACGACCGCGGGCTGCTCGAAGTGCGTGATCCGGATCCGGTAGGGCCGGCCCGCCTCGACGCCGGCCTCGACGGCGGCGCCCGCGTCGTCGACGTGCACGTGGACGTTCCAGAGCCCGTCGCCGCCGACGACCACCAGGGAGTCGCCGAGCCCGTCGAGCCTGCCCCGCAGCCGGTCCACGGCCGCGTCGTCGGCCTCCAGGAGGTAGATCACCTCGAAGGCGGGCCCCGCCCCGGCGGCCTCGGCCGGGCAGTCCTCCACGGGCACGGGCACCCGCGCCTCGTGGCGTACGACGGGGGCCTCGCCGGACAGGGCCTGGACCAGGGCGCCGAGCACCGTCACCAGGCCCCGGCCGCCCGCGTCGACGACGCCCGCGCGCCCGAGGGCGGCGAGCTGGGAGGGCGTCCGGTCCAGGGCGTCCCGGGCGCCCGCGTAGGCGGCCTGGGCCACCGCGGCCGGGGTGCCGCTCGCGTTCTCGGCGGACTCGGCGGCGGCGGTGGCCACCGAAAGGACGGTGCCCTCGACGGGGTGCGCGACCGCGAGGTAGGCGGCGGAGGACGCCCTGCGCAGCGCCGCGGCGAGGTCGCCCCCGCCGTCCGCGACGACCTCCGCCATGCCCCGCAGGAGCTGGGCGAGGATCGTGCCGGAGTTCCCGCGGGCGCCGATCAGCGCGCCGTGCGCCATGGCCCGTACGACATCGGCGACGGGCGGGACGCCGTCGTACACGGGCGGCTCGGGGTAGGCGGCGAAGACGGCCTCGACGGCCTGGGCCGCGGACTCCATCGTCAGGTAGAGGTTGGTGCCGGTGTCCCCGTCCGCGACGGGATACACGTTGATGGCGTCGATCGCCTCGCGGTCCCGGCCCAGCGCGTCCAGCGCCAGCGCGCACCAGCCGCGTACCGCGACGGCATCGAGGGTCTGCGGCACCTGGTGGTCCTCCTTGCGGGCGGGAAGCGGATGGCCGCGGGCCCTGGCGGGGCGCAGACACAGGCTCTGAGCGCAGGGTAGACCCGGTGCGGGCCCGGGTCCGGGGCGGGGGCGGCCGGGGCCGTGGTAGTTTCGTATCTCGGGAGCAGCCGTTGTATGCTGCTTCGGTTGCCCGGCGAGAGTCGGGCCAATTCCCCCGGCAAGCCACTTCAGATCTCTGATTCCGGTGCGCCGGATTTCACTGTAAGTGCATTTAATGCATCTGAAGTCTTTGGAGTGACCCGTGGCTGCCAACTGCGACGTCTGCGGCAAGGGGCCGGGCTTCGGCAACAACATTTCGCACTCGCACCGCCGTACGTCTCGTCGCTGGAACCCGAACATCCAGCGTGTGCGTGCCGTGGTCGGTCGGACGCCGAAGCGGCTCAACGTCTGCACCTCGTGCATCAAGGCCGGCAAGGTCTCGCGCTAATTGCGACGTCTGTCGTAGCGCAGCCCCTGCGGTTGCCTTGAAAAGCCGGTCCACCTCGGTGGACCGGCTTTTTGCCGTACTCGCGAGACGTAGCCGCGAGTCGTACTCGCAAGCCGTGGGCTATCTGAAGCGCCAGCCGTGGTCGACCGGGCCGATGCCCGCGCCCAGCGCGAATCCCGCGGCGATGGCGCCCGTCACGTACTCCTTGGCCGCCCGCACCGCCTCGGGCACGGTCAGCCCTTTGGCGAGGCCCGAGGCGATGGCGGAGGCGAGCGTGCAGCCCGTGCCGTGGGTGTGCCGGTTGTCCAGGCGCGGGGCCCGCAGCCAGTGCTCCTCGGCGCCGTCGGTGAGCAGGTCCATCGCGTCGCCGGGGTAGTGCCCGCCCTTGATGAGCGCCCACCGGGGCCCGAACTCCAAGATCGCGCCGGCCGCCCGGCGCATCCCGTCCTCGTCCTCGACGTGGACGCCGGTGAGCTGGGCCACCTCGTCCAGGTTGGGCGTGGCGACGGTCGCGGTCGGCAGCAGCCGGGTGCGTACCGAGTCGAGGGCCTCGGCTGCGAGCAGCGGGTCGCCGTGCTTGGAGACGCCCACCGGGTCGACGACGACCGGGGCGTCGGTGGTGGCGAGGAGCTCGGCGACCGCCTCCACCAGGGGCGCCGAGGACAGCATGCCGGTCTTCACGGCCTGGACGCCGATGTCGTCGACGACGGCCCGGTACTGGGCCCGCACCGCCTCCACCGGCAGTTCCCAGGCCCCGTGCACGCCCAGCGAGTTCTGCGCGGTGACCGCGGTGATCACGCTCATGCCGTGCACGCCGAGCGCCAGCATCGTCTTGAGGTCGGCCTGGATGCCCGCGCCGCCGCCGGAGTCCGATCCGGCGACGGTCAGCACGTTGGGGATCACGCGGGATCGTCCCCGAAGTGGTCCCAGCCGCCCTTGCTGGTCCAGGGCGCGCCGTCCACGGTGACGGTGGGCAGCGCGGACGGGTTGAGGACCTCGCCGATGACCTTCCAGCGGGCGGGCAGCTTCACGTCCGGCGGGAACGTCGCCACGATCGCGTGGTCCTCGCCGCCGGTGAGCACCCACTGGAGCGGGTCGACGCCGACGGCCTGGCCGATGTCGCTCATCTGCGTCGGGATGTCGATGAGGCCCGAGCGCAGGTCGATGCGGACCTTGCTGGCCTCGGCGATGTGGCCGAGGTCGGCGACCAGGCCGTCGCTGACGTCGGTCATGGCGGTGGCGCCGAGGCCGGCCGCGGCGGGGCCCGCGTGGTACGGGGGCTCGGGGCGGCGGTGCGCCTCGACGAAGGCACGCGGCGAGCGGAAGCCGCGCGAGAGCACCGCGTAGCCCGCCGCCGACCAGCCGAGCCAGCCCGTCACGGCGACGACGTCGCCGGGCTGCGCGCCGGCCCGGGTCACCGGCTCGTGGTTGCGCAGATCGCCGAGCGCGGTGATCGCGACGGTGATGGTGTCCCCGCGTACGACGTCGCCGCCGACCACGGCCGCGCCCGCGACCTGGCACTCGTCGCGGATGCCGTCCATCAGCTCGGTGGGCCAGGTGACCGGCAGTTCGGCCGGCACGACGAGGCCGAGCAGGACCGCCGTCGGCACCGCGCCCATGGCGGCGATGTCGGCCAAGTTCTGCGCGGCGGCCTTGCGGCCCACGTCGTACGCCGTCGACCAGTCGCGCCGGAAGTGCCGTCCCTCAAGGAGGATGTCCGTGCTGGCGACCACCCTGCGGTCGGGTGCGGTCACGACCGCCGCGTCGTCGCCCGGGCCCAGCCGGACCGCGGGGGTGGAGGTGAGCCGGGAGGTCAGCTCCCTGATGAGCCCGAACTCCCCCAACTCGCCCACAGTGCCTTTCACCGTGTCCCACCTCTCATCTCCGTACCCCATCTGCCTCCGTGCGCCTGCGGTCGCGAGCGGTCACGGGCGTGGGTACCGTCAACACATACGTCAACTTCATGGCCGCTCTCGCCCCTCGGCGCGAGCGGCCGGTCGCGCGGGTCTCCCCGTCGCGCGTGGCGACGCGGTACCGTGGCGTCTCTTTCTCTCCCCCACATGATCCTCGTGGCCGCCCTGGAGGTTCCGTGGTACAGGCGTACATCCTCATTCAGACCGAGGTGGGCAAGGCGTCGACAGTCGCCGAGGCCATCGGAAAGCTCGCCGGCGTGATCCAGGCCGAAGACGTGACCGGACCCTACGACGTGATCGTCCGTGCCCAGGCCGAGACGGTCGACGAACTCGGTCGCATGGTGGTCGCCAAGGTCCAGCAGGTGGACGGCATCACAAGAACGCTGACCTGCCCGGTCGTCCATCTGTAGCCCCCGCATACCCTGGGCCGGTGACTCTCTCTCGCCGCCGGCCGCTTCTCGTCCTGTCCGCGGTCGCCGTCCTGGCGGCCGCGGGCTGTTCTTCGTCCGACGCCACCGCGAAGGTGGCGGTTCCCTCGCCACCTGCGAAGGAGGCGGCCGCGTGCGCGGCCCTGGACAAACTCCTGCCCGACACCGTGGCCGGGCAGAAGCGGCACGACCCCACCCCGGACTCGCCGCTGACGGCCCGGTGGGGGGACGGGGACGCGGAGATCGTACTGCGCTGCGGGATCGCGCGGGGCGACGAGATGAACGACCCCAAGTCCAACGGAGTTCAGGTGAACGGGGTCTGGTGGGTCGTGTTCCCGCGCTCCGAGGGCCCCCGGTTCGTCAGCGCCTACCGGGACCCCTACATCGAGCTCCTGACGGGGACCCGGTACGCGCACGACGCGTCCGTGCTCCAGGCGTTCGGCGCCCCCGTCCTCAAGGCCACCAAGAACTCGCTCTAGCGCAGGCCCGTGGACCGGCGAAGCGCCGCCTGGATCAGTTTGTCCACCAGGTCCGCGTACTCGACGCCGCTCTCCTGCCACATCCGCGGGTACATCGAGATCGGCGTGAAGCCCGGCATCGTGTTGATCTCGTTGATCACGAACTCGCCGTTGTCCTGAAGGAAGAAGTCCGCGCGGACCAGGCCCTCGCAGGAGGCGGCCTCGAAGGCCTCGACGGCCAGGCGCCGCACCTCGGCGGTGGCCTCCTCGCCGATCGGCGCGGGCACGATGCCGGCCGCCGAGTCGATGTACTTGGCCTCGAAGTCGTAGAACTCGTGGGCCGTCACCGGCGGGATCTCGGCGGGCACGCTCGCCCGCGGCCCGTCCTCGAATTCGAGCACCCCGCATTCGATCTCGCGGCCGCGCAGCAGCGACTCGACGAGGAACTTGGGGTCGTGGCGGCGGGCCTCGGCGATGGCCTCGTCCAGGCCCTCGAAGGAGTCGACCTTGGTGATGCCGAACGAGGAGCCGGCCCGGGCCGGCTTGATGAACAGCGGCCAGCCGTGCTCACCGGCGAAGTCCGCGATGCGCTGGCGGGCCGCCTTCTCGTCCTGCTCCCACTCGCGCGGGCGCACCACGAGGTAGGGCCCGACGGGCAGCCCGAAGGAGGTGAAGACGCGCTTCATGTACTCCTTGTCCTGGCCGACGGCCGAGGCGAGGACGCCCGCGCCGACGTAGGGGATGCCGGAGAGCTCCAGGAGGCCCTGGAGGGTGCCGTCCTCGCCGTACGGGCCGTGCAGCATCGGGAAGACGACGTCGACCTCGCCGAGGACCTTGGGCACCATTCCGGGCTCGCTGTAGACGACTTCGCGGCTGCCCGGGTCCACGGGCAGGACCACGCCGCCGTCGGGGGACTCGGCGAGCTCGTCGACGCTCGGGGTGCGCCGGTCGCTGATCGCCATGCGCTCCGGTTCGTCGGCGGTGAGCGCCCAGCGGCCGTCCGTCGTGATGCCGATGGGCAGCACGTCGTACTTCGTACGGTCGATGGCGCGCAGCACCGCGCCGGCGGTCACGACCGAGATGCCGTGTTCCGAACTGCGGCCGCCGAACACTACGGCCACCCGCGGCTTGCGGAGCTGCTTCTCAGGGCTCTGGGGGAGGTTCTCGCTGCTCATATCGCGTTGAGGGTACCCGTTCGAGGCGCCGCATCCATGGCCGCCCGGGCCCGGCGGTGTCAGCGCCGCTCGGCCTTGGCGCTGCGGGACATCAGCTCCTTGAGGGCGACGACCGGCGGCTTGCCCTCGTGGACGATGCCGACGACGGTCTCCGTGATGGGCATGTCGACGCCGTGCCGGCGGGCCAGATCCAGCACGGATTCACAGGACTTGACGCCCTCCGCGGTCTGCTTGGTGACCGCGATGGTCTCCTGCAGGGTCATGCCCTTGCCGAGGTTGGTGCCGAAGGTGTGGTTGCGCGAGAGCGGCGAGGAGCAGGTGGCGACGAGGTCGCCGAGGCCCGCGAGGCCGGAGAACGTCAGCGGGTCGGCGCCCATCGCGAGGCCGAGCCGGGTCGTCTCGGCGAGGCCGCGGGTGATGAGCGAGCCCTTGGCGTTGTCGCCGAGCCCCATGCCGTCGGCGATGCCGACGGCGAGCCCGATGACGTTCTTGACGGCGCCGCCGAGTTCGCAGCCCACCACGTCGGTGTTGGTGTACGGGCGGAAGTAGGGGGTGTGGCAGGCGGCCTGCAGGCGCTGCGCGACGGCCTCGTCGCGGCAGGCGACGACGGCCGCGGCAGGCATCCGCTTGGCGATCTCCTTGGCCAGGTTGGGCCCGGTGACCACGGCGACGCGGTCCTCGGAGACCTTGGCGACCTCGGAGATGACCTCGCTCATCCGCTTGGCGGTGCCGAGTTCGACGCCCTTCATCAGGGAGACGAGCACGGTGTCGGGGGCCAGCAGCGGCGCCCAGGCGGCGAGGTTGTCGCGGAGCGTCTGCGACGGGACGGCGAGGACGGTGAAGTCGGCGCCGGCCGCGGCTCGTACGGGGTCGGTGGTGGCCCGTACGGACGCGGGGAGTTCGATGCCCGGCAGGTAGTCCGGGTTCGTACGCGTGGAGTTGACCGCTTCGGCGAGTTCGGGGCGGCGGGCCCAGAGGGTGACTTCGCAGCCCGCGTCGGCGAGGACCATGGCGAACGCCGTGCCCCACGAACCGGTCCCGAATACCGCTGCCTTGGTGGTGCCGTGTGTCACTTGGTGCCCTCCCCGGCGGCCTCGCGGCGCTGCCGTGCGCGGACTTCGCGCAGATCGTACGGCTTCTCGGGGGCCTTCTCGCCCCTCAACTCCTCAAGCAGCGTGGTGATCGCGGCCATGATGACCTCGGTCACCTCCTTGAGGACCTCGGGCGTCGGCTCCTTGTCGTAGAACCGGTCGAGGTCGACCGGCGGACCGGCCTTCACCTGGAGCGTCTTGCGCGGGAAGAAGTTGACCTTCTTCTCCTTGGCGTAGGGCGGCATCGCCAAGTTGGCGCCCCACTGGGCGATCGGGACGACCGGCGCCCGCGTCATCAGGGCGGCCCGCGCGACCCCGGTCTTCGCGGTCATCGGCCACTGGCCGGGGTCGCGGGTGAGGGTGCCTTCGGGGTAGAAGGCGACGCATTCACCGCGCTCCACGGCGTCCACGGCGGCCCGGAAGGCGCCCACCGCGTTGGTCGACTCGCGGTAGACGGGAATCTGGCCCGTGCCGCGCAGCAGGATCCCGACGCCGGGGGCCTTGAAAAGCGCGGCCTTCGCCAGGAATCGGGGCACCCGGCCCGTGTTGTATTGGAAATGCCCGTACGAGAACATGTCCAGATACGAGTTGTGATTGATGGCGGTGATGAATCCGCCGTCGGCCGGAATGTTCTCCATTCCCCGCCAGTCCCGCTTGAACAGAACGACCAGCGGCGGTTTTGCGATGACCGCCGCCAGGCGGTACCAGAAGCCGATTCTGCGGCGGGACACTCGGACACCTTCCTCTGCGGACCCCGGCCGGGCCTCTGCGAGACCGGGGGAACTGACTCTGCGTGGCTGCTGGGGGCAAGTGTCGCCCCAGGCCCCTGGTCTGTCGAGAACACCGTACGCCCCGGCCCGGACACCGGCCCTCCGGGCGGGTGACAATGAAGCCCGCCGCCGCCCGGCCCACTCGGGGCGGCGCCCGGACGGAGGGGACGCCACGAACACCGCCACAGCTGCCCGCTGGTCCCTCGTCATCCCGCTGAAGCCCTTGGTGCTGGCCAAGAGCAGGCTGGCGGCCGCCGTCGGCGACGAGCTCCGGCCGCGGCTCGCCCTCGCGTTCGCGCTGGACACCGTGGCCGCCGCGCTGAAGTGCCCCGCCGTGCGCAATGTGGCGGTCGTCACGGACGATCCGCTGGCGGGCGCCGAGCTGGCCGCGCTGGGTGCGCGCATCGTGCCCGACTCCCCCGGCGCTGGCCTCAACGCCGCGCTGGCGCACGGGGCGTACCGGATGCGCTCGCGGCATCCGGCGCTCCCGGTGGCCGCCCTCAACGCGGACCTGCCCGCGCTGCGCCCCGCGGAACTGGGCCGGGTGCTCGCCGCGGCCGCCGCATTTCCGCGGGCTTTTCTCGCGGATGCGGCGGGAATCGGGACGACTTTCCTTTCGGCGGTTCCCGGCAGGGATTTGAGCCCGGTATTCGGCGGCCCTTCACGGGCCGCGCATTCGGCTTCGGGGGCCGCCGAAATCCTGCTCGACGGCGTGGATTCGGTGCGCCGGGACGTCGACACGGGCGCGGATCTGCGGGCCGCGCTGTCCCTCGGCGTGGGCCCGGCCACCACCGCGCTGCGGGACGCCCTGGACCCCGTACGGGGGCACTAGGGCCTGTCCCGACGGGTCTCGTCCGGGACGCGCGACCCCGGCCCGCCCTCCCCCAAGGCCTAAAGGGCCAGGGGGACCCCCACCGCGTTGTCGTCGGTTGCCGACTCCCCCTAGTTCTCGGCTGCGCTCGAACAGGGGGGACCCCCATCGCGTCGCCGCCCTCCTCCGCCTTGCAGCTGCACGCACCAGACCCCCCGCTCACCAGCACCACAAAGCCGAGGCACCTCGACGGCGACCAGACCCGCCGGACAGGCCCTAGGCTGGCCGGTATGCAGGCGACCGCGTACACATACGACTCCGAGACCCGCAGCGGCAGTGTGCTGCTCGACGACGGCACCCCGGTGGACTTCGGCGCCCCGGCCTTCGACGCGGGCGGGCTGCGGCTGCTGAGGCCCGGGCAGCGGGTCCGCATCGAGACCGAGGGGTCGGGGGCGGACCTGCGCATCACGCTGGTGACGCTGCAGACGTTCTGAGCCCCGGAGCGCGCGGGGCGACTTGGCCGAAAACGGCCGCGGGCCGGGTCTCCCCGAGGGGAGCCCGGCCCGGCGCTTGAGCCTTGCCGCTGGTGGCTACTTCTTGCGAGCGGTCGCCTTCTTGGCGGTGGTCTTGCGCGCCGTGGCCTTCTTCGCGGGGGCCTTCTTCGCGACGGCCTTCTTGGCCGGCGCGGTCTTCTTCGCGGCGGCCTTCTTGGCGGTCGCGGCCTTCTTCGCCGGCGCGGCCTTCTTGGCGGTGGCCGTCGTCTTCTTGGCGGTCGCCTTCTTCGTGGTGGTCTTCTTGGCCGCCGTGGTCTTCGCCGCGGCGGTCTTCTTCACCGCGGTGGCCTTCTTGGCGACCGTCTTCTTGGCGGTGGCCTTCTTGGCCGCGGCCTTCTTGACGGTGCTGCGGCTGGAAGTACCGCCCGAGAGGCTGCCCTTGGGGGCCTTCTTGACGGCCACGTCGTTCTTCGGGAGCTTCTTCGAGCCCGCGACGAGGTCCTTGAAGCCCTGACCCGCGCGGAAGCGCGGAACCGAGGTCTTCTTGACCCGTACGCGCTCACCCGTCTGCGGGTTGCGGGCGTACCGGGCCGGGCGGTCGACCTTCTCGAACGAGCCGAAACCGGTGACCGAGACGCGGTCGCCGGCGACGACCGCACGGACGATCGCGTCCAGCACCGCGTCCACCGCGTCCGCGGCCTGCTGACGGCCGCCGACCTTGTCGGCAATCGCTTCTACGAGCTGCGCCTTGTTCACGTCTTCCCCTTCGGAGACATTGCCTGAGCGAAAGTGTCCAGGCCTTTTCGCACGTTAGGCAGATATATACCGCAAATCAAACACGAAACGGGCTAATCACCCTAGTGCCGCAACGAAGTCGGCTCTCGCCGAGTTCCTTACGGCTCAGTCGCCTTCGGGGAATCGGCCCTCGTCGAGGTCCTTCATCAACCGCTCCAGACGCGTTGCCGCATCGGCGAGATCGTGTTTGGCCGCCGCTGTTATGACCAGCAGCTTCCGGGACAGCGCCATCCGTACGCCCTCCGGGACTTGCAGTTCGCGCACCCTTGTGTGCGCTTCTTTCAGTTGGTCCGCCACCAGCCCGTAGAGCTTGAGTTGGCTGTCGCGTTCCATGCGTCGATTGTGCCATCTGAGGCGAGTTGTCACCTCCGGCGGGGGCAACTGAGCGAATCCAGCGGCTCCTGGACGTCCGTACGGTACCTCGATCGCGCAAGCGACTATCCAGCCATCTGCCCTGCGTGCAAGGCTAGTTGACGTCACCCCCGGAGCCCAAAACGCGACGCGCCCCCCACCCGGAAATCAATCCGGAAAACGGGGGGCGCGATGCAGCCGAAGGGGGGTCAATACGCGGTTCAGGCCTGGATCGTGCTCGGCTTGAAGGCGGGTCGGCGGGCCTCGTAGGAGGCGATCTCGGGCTCGTTCTGGAGCGTGATCGAGATGTCGTCCAGGCCGTTCAGGAGCCGCCAGCGGGCGTTCTCGTCGAGTTCGAAGTCGGCGGTGACGCCTTCCGCGCGAACCTGGCGATCCTGCAGGTCAACAGTGATTTCGGCCTGAGGGTCGCGCTCGGTCAGCTCCCACAGCGCGTCCACGACTTTCTGGTCGAGAACGACGGTGAGCAGCCCGTTCTTCAGCGAGTTGCCGCGGAAGATGTCGGCGAAGCGGGACGAGATCACCGTTTTGAAGCCGTAGTTCTGCAGCGCCCACACCGCGTGCTCGCGGGAGGAGCCGGTACCGAAGTCGGGGCCCGCCACCAAAACCGTGGCGCCCTTGCGCTCGGGCTTGTTCAGGATGAACTCGGAGTCCTTGCGCCAGGCCTCGAAGAGCCCGTCCTCGAAGCCGTCGCGGGTGACCTTCTTCAGCCAGTGGGCCGGGATGATCTGGTCGGTGTCGACGTTGGAGCGGCGCAGCGGTACGGCCCGGCCGGTGTGCGTGGTGAAAGCTTCCATGGTTCTCAGGCCTCCACGGGGGTACGGGCGTCGGACAGGTCGGCGGGCGAGGCCAGATGGCCGAGAACCGCGGTGGCGGCGGCGACCTGCGGAGAAACCAGGTGGGTGCGGCCGCCCTTGCCCTGCCTGCCCTCGAAGTTGCGGTTGGAGGTGGACGCGGAGCGCTCGCCGGGGGCCAGCTGGTCCGGGTTCATGCCCAGGCACATCGAGCAGCCCGCGTGCCGCCATTCGGCGCCGGCGGCCGTGAACACCTTGTCCAGGCCCTCGTCCATGGCCTGCAGGGCGACCCGGACCGAGCCCGGGACGACCAGCATCCGTACGCCGTCGGCGACTTTGCGGCCCTCGATGACGGCCGCCGCGTTGCGCAGGTCCTCGATGCGGCCGTTGGTGCACGAACCTACGAAGACGGTGTCGACGTTGATGTCGCGCAGCTCCTGCCCGGCGGTCAACCCCATGTATTCCAGGGCCTTTTCGGCGGCCAGGCGCTCCGAAGCGTCCTCGTACGAAGCCGGGTCGGGGACCTTCGCCGACAGCGGCGCGCCCTGGCCCGGGTTGGTGCCCCAGGTGACGAACGGCGAGAGCTCGTCGGCCTTGATGACGACCTCGGCGTCGAAGACCGCGTCCTCGTCCGTCTTCAGCGTCTTCCAGTACGCGACCGCCGCGTCCCAGTCCTCGCCCTGCGGGGCGTGCGCGCGCCCTTCCAGGTAGTCGAACGTGGTCTTGTCGGGGGCGATCATGCCCGCGCGGGCGCCGGCCTCGATCGACATGTTGCAGATGGTCATGCGGGCTTCCATCGACAGCTTCTCGATGGCGGAGCCGCGGTACTCCAGGACGTAGCCCTGGCCGCCGCCGGTGCCGATCCTCGCGATGATGGCGAGGATCAGGTCCTTGGCGGTCACGCCGTCGGGCAGCTCGCCCTCGACGGTGATGGCCATCGTCTTGAACGGGGCCAGCGGCAGCGTCTGGGTGGCCAGGACGTGCTCGACCTGGCTGGTGCCGATGCCGAACGCGAGCGCGCCGAAGGCGCCGTGGGTGGAGGTGTGCGAGTCGCCGCAGACCACGGTGGTGCCGGGCTGGGTCAGTCCCAGCTGCGGTCCCACCACGTGGACAACGCCCTGCTCGACGTCGCCCAGCGGGTGCAGGCGCACACCGAACTCGGCGCAGTTCTTGCGCAGCGTCTCCAGCTGGACCCGGGAGACCGGGTCCGCGATCGGCTTGTCGATGTCGATGGTGGGGGTGTTGTGGTCCTCGGTGGCGATGGTGAGGTCGAGGCGCCGCACCTGGCGACCGTTCTTGCGCAGTCCGTCGAAGGCCTGCGGGCTGGTCACCTCGTGCAACAGGTGCAGATCGATGAAGAGCAGGTCCGGCTCGCCCTCGGCTCGCCTGACGACATGGTCGTCCCAGACCTTCTCCGCGAGTGTCCTACCCATCGCCTTCCCTCCGGCCGGCGTCTTCGCCGGCACTACTAGAGATCGATTGCCCCTGCCCGTACCGCACGCCCCGGACGAAGGCCGGATCCGTTGTACGGATCGCCAGTACAGCTTGACGACTTCCGGAGAAAATTGAACTTGCGTTTCACAGAGTGAGACGAGAATATCGTTGCATGGACAACTCTAGCGGCGTCGGCGTTCTGGACAAGGCTGCCCTTGTCTTGAGCGCTCTGGAGTCCGGTCCGGCCACCCTCGCAGGTCTGGTCGCGGCCACTGGGCTCGCACGACCCACGGCACATCGCCTAGCCGTGGCACTGGAACACCACCGGATGGTGGCTCGGGACATGCAGGGCCGTTTCATTCTCGGCCCGCGCCTGGCCGAGCTCGCGGCGGCAGCCGGCGAGGACCGCCTGCTGGCCACGGCCGGCCCGGTCCTGACGCATCTGCGTGACGTCACGGGCGAGAGCGCGCAGCTCTACCGCCGGCAGGGCGACATGCGGATCTGTGTGGCGGCCGCCGAGCGCCTCTCCGGCCTGCGCGACACCGTCCCGGTCGGCTCCACGCTGACCATGAAGGCCGGCTCGTCCGCCCAGATCCTGATGGCCTGGGAGGAGCCGGAGCGCCTGCACCGCGGCCTCCAGGGCGCCCGCTTCACGGCGACGGCCCTTTCCGGGGTACGTCGCAGGGGCTGGGCCCAGTCGATCGGCGAGCGCGAGCCGGGCGTGGCCTCGGTGTCGGCGCCGGTGCGCGGCCCGTCGAACCGGGTGGTGGCCGCCGTCTCGGTCTCCGGTCCGATCGAGCGGCTGACCCGGCACCCGGGCCGGATGCACGCCCAGGCGGTCATCGACGCCGCCGCCCGGCTGTCCGAGGCCCTGCGCCGCAACTGACGTCTCTTCCTTCTGCCACATTCCGGCCCACCGCTTCAACGCCGCAGCGGTGGGCCGGAGGTGCGTCCGGGGCCGCTCAACCGGCGGTGCGGGGAGGGCGGTTCGGGTCGGGTGCGCCGAACGCCCTCGCGTGGTCGGGGAGTTGAGCCCTCCGGAATGCGTCCGGGGTGAGCATCCGGGCAAACGAAAAGGCCCTCCGCAAGATGCGAAGGGCCCATTCTCTGTGCGTACCCCCGACCGGATTCGAACCGGCGCTACCGCCTTGAGAGGGCGGCGTGCTAGGCCGCTACACAACGGGGGCCTGCCTGCTTTTTCGGACCTTCGAAGAAGATCCAGGATCTTGAAATGACCCGCTGGGCTACCAGGACTCGAACCTAGAATGACGGTACCAGAAACCGTAGTGTTGCCAATTACACCATAGCCCATGGTGGTTTAGACCAGTACCCCCGACCGGATTCGAACCGGCGCTACCGCCTTGAGAGGGCGGCGTGCTAGGCCGCTACACAACGGGGGCCCTAGCGATCCTGCATCGAGTTCGCCGGGTGCGACCCTGGCGATCCCGCGGGAAGGATCTGTACCCCCGACCGGATTCGAACCGGCGCTACCGCCTTGAGAGGGCGGCGTGCTAGGCCGCTACACAACGGGGGCCTTGCAGATAAAGCTCTGCGAGCTGGGCTACCAGGACTCGAACCTAGACTAACGGAACCAGAAACCGTCGTGCTGCCAATTACACCATAGCCCACCAAAACGCAACTCCCGTGGGGAGTTTTGTTTGGCTTGCGCTTTCGGTTCGGGGCTTTTCTTCCCGCTCCCCTCGGCGCAGGAAGAACATTACCCGAAGGTGTCCGGCGCTCCAAAACGGGTATCGAGGCGCAGGAGGTCGGGGAGCTGGTCGAGTCCCGTGATGCGGATGAGTTCGGGTCGTCCACCGGTCCCCGGGCGATCCAGCCAGACTCCCTTGAGCCCCGCCTCGTCCGCCCCGCGTGCGTCGATGTCCGGCTGGTCGCCCACGTAGACGACTTCCTCGGGCAGCAGTCCGAGCGCCTCGCAGCCGGCGTGAAAGGCGGCCGCCTCCGGCTTGGCGATGCCGAGTTCGGCGGCGCACAGCAGCGCCTCGAAACGGTCCCGCACGCCGAGGATCTGGAGCTTCCGCTCCTGGTTGGGGAGGGAGGAGTTGGAGAGGATGGCGTGCCGGTAGCCCTCGGCGAGTACGTCGAGAACGGGCAGGGCGTCGGGGAAGAGACTCCAGGCGGCTTCGTAGTGCGCGATGTGCCGGTCGAACCAGGCGTCGGCGTCGGCGTCGCTCATGTCCTCGTTCACGAAGGCCCGCGCCCGATCGCGGCGCTGCCCGTGCCAGTCCGTCTCCCCCGACGCGAACCGCGCCCAGTGGTAGGCGGTGAGCTCTTCCCAGCGGTCGAGCGCCCGTTCCAAGGTTTCGTACGCGCCGGGCAGCCCCTCCAGGCCGAGGTGCGCGCGCATGCCGGAGCGGGAGGCCGCGGAGTAGTCGAAGATCGTGTCGTCGATGTCCCACAGGACCGCGCGGATGGCCATGCTTCGAGCGTAGGCCTTGCGTCCGGACTACGGACGGCGTTCTGGCACATGCGGGTGGGGGCAGGACCTCAGGGAACGAGCGCCTCGGCCGGGACGACGAAGAAATCGGTGACGAAGCAGGTGATCGCGCCCGCTTCGTCGCGGCCTATCCACGTCGGGTACGCACCATCGCCCCAGCCCGAGGTGAAGGCGATCAGGTTGTGGCCGGTCGCGGGGTCGGTCACGGTGTGCGGACCCGGTGCGGGCGGGACGGTGTCGAAGGCGTCCCACAGCGGGCCCTCATCGCCCTCGCAGTCGGGGAACGAGCCGTCGGACCCGGCGTCGTAGAAGCAGCCGGTGCCCGCGTCGACCCCGTACCCGAAGAACTCCTCGTCATCGAGCTCGGCGAGGTCCTGGCCGGGCTGGAGGGCGAGCTCCCACGAGACGGTCGGGGCCTCTTTTATGACGAGGCGCGCGGCGGCCACCCGCAGATGCGGGGTGTCCGCCTCCGGCTCTCCCTCGCGCACCAGCGTCGCCACGGCCGCGTCCACCCGGTACCGCCCCGGCTCCACCCGCGCCGTGAACGGCTCGGCCTCGCCGGCCCCGAGCGAGACGAACGGGTCACAGGCGATGACCCGCCCGGTGTGCAGCCACAACTCCCCACCCCGCACCACGCTCATCGTGCCGGTGCTGCCCGACTCCTCCGCGAACACGTTGCCCGGAGTGAAGTGCCAGGAGAAGTCGGGGGCGGGCATGGGCATGAGGGTCTCCCGGGGTGACAGGCATAAAGGCAGCGGCAGTTCGCTGTCTCTGAAACATAACTCCCCGCACTGACAGTGTGCTCCGGGGCGGCGCTGTCGCGGGCCTGGCTCCGCCGCAGTGGCAACGTCCTTGCCACTGGGACGTGTTGTTGACGTGTCCGCGCAAGATCTAGGGCCATTGGACGACAAGCCACCCAGGGGGCGGCATGCAAAGCAACCCGGATCTCAAGACTCCCGCGGCTCGGGGAGTTCTACCCGGTTCCGGACGTGGGGCTCGGCGATGCCGAGATCCAGGGCTGGCTCACCGTCCTCGCCGATCACCTCAGGCGCAGCATCGAGGAAGGGGAAGCGCCGCGTCCTTCCGCTCCCGTGACCCACTGGGAGTGGCATGCCCGCTTCCCCGAGCTCGGCCAGTTGCTCGGCGGCTGGTTCTCGCAGGACATGCCGGACGAGTTCGACCATCACGATGCCGCGGTCGAGGACTACCGCGGGACGACGGACCTCTCGCTCATCGCCAAGGTCGTCGGGGAATTGCGCGAGCTGGGCGCCCTTGGCCTGGACGAGTCCGAATGTGCCCTTGCCGTCGCCGAGTTGGGCATGGAGGTCGACCCGCCGGCCCCGTACTCCCCCGGCGCCTGGCTCGCGCTGATCGCCCAGCGGTTGGGATAGGAACGCCCGAGGGGCGGCAGCCCACCGGCTGCCGCCCCTCGTTCACGTATCGCTTACGGCTACGCCGCCAGCTTGGCCAGCGCCGCGTCGATCCTTGCCAGCGTCTTCTCCTTGCCCAGGATTTCCAGGGACTCGAAGAGAGGGAGGCCGACCGTGCGGCCGGTGACGGCGACGCGGACCGGGGCCTGGGCCTTGCCCAGTTTCAGGCCGTGCTCCTCGCCCGCTGCCAGGACCGCGTTCTTGAGGGACTCGGGGGACGTCCAGTCCGCCGAATCCAGCTTCTCGCGGGCCGTGCGCAGCAGCGCGTCCGAGCCCTCCTTCATCGCCTTCGCCCAGGACGCCTCGTCCTCGACGGGCTCGGCGCGGAAGAGGAAGTCCACGTTTGCGGTGATGTCGGAGAGGACTGTTACGCGGGTCTGCGCGTGGGGGGCGATGGCCTCCCAGGCCGCGCGGTCGAAGTCCTCGGGGGCCCAGTTGGCGTGCGGGGCCGTCAGCCACGGCTCGCAGGCCGCGGCGAACGCCTTCTCGTCCAGCATGCGGATGTGGTCCGCGTTGATGGACTCGGCCTTCTTCAGGTCGAAGCGGGCCGGGTTCGCGTTCACGTCCGCGATGTCGAACTTCGCGACCATGTCCTGGATCGAGAAGACGTCCTGGTCCGCCGAGAACGACCAGCCCAGGAGGGAGAGGTAGTTCAGGAGGCCCTCGGGGAGGAAGCCCCGCTCCCGGTAGATGTTCAGGGAGGCCTGCGGGTCTCGCTTCGAGAGCTTCTTGTTGCCCTCGCCCATCACGTACGGCAGGTGACCGAAGGACGGGATCTCCTTCGCCACGCCCAGCTCGATCAGCGCCTTGTACAGGGCGATCTGGCGCGGGGTCGAGGACAGCAGGTCCTCGCCGCGCAGGACGTGGGTGATCTCCATCAGGGCGTCGTCGACCGGGTTCACCAGCGTGTAGAGCGGCGCCCCGTTCGCGCGGACGATGCCGTAGTCCGGCACGTTGTCCGGGGTGAAGGTCAGCTCGCCGCGGACGAGGTCCGTGAAGGTGATCGGCTCGTCGGGCATGCGGAAGCGGACGATCGCGGCGCGGCCCTCCGCCTTGTACGCCTCGACCTGCTCGGCGCTCAGCTCGCGGCAGTGGCCGTCGTAGCCGGACGGCTTGCCGGCGGCGCGGGCCGCGTCGCGGCGGGCGTCGAGCTCCTCGGTGGTGCAGTAGCAGTGGTAGGCCTTGCCGGCGGCGAGCAGCTTCTCGGCGACGTCCTTGTAGAGGTCCATCCGCTGCGACTGGCGGTACGGCTCGTGCGGGCCGCCGACCTCCGGGCCCTCGTCCCAGTCGAAGCCCAGCCAGCGCAGGGAGTCCAGGAGCTGGTTGTAGGAGTCCTCGCTGTCCCGGGCCGCGTCGGTGTCCTCGATGCGGAAGACGAACGTGCCGCCGTGGTGCCGGGCGAACGCCCAGTTGAACAGGGCGGTGCGGACCAGGCCCACGTGGGGGTTGCCGGTCGGGGAGGGACAGAAACGGACGCGCACAGAAGCGTCCGGAGTCGCGTTAGCCACGCTTGATCACCTTGTTGGTGAGAGTGCCGATGCCTTCGATGGTGACGGCGACTTCGTCGCCGACGTTGAGGGGGCCGACCCCGGCCGGAGTGCCGGTGAGGATGACGTCGCCCGGGAGCAGCGTCATGGCCTCGGTGATGTGGACGACCACGTCCTCGATGGAGCGGATCATGTCGGCCGTGCGGCCGAGCTGGCGCTGTTCGCCGTTGACGGTCGCCTGGATGGCCAGGTCCGTGGGGTCGAGGTCGGTCTCCACCCAGGGGCCGAGCGGGCACGAGGTGTCGAAGCCCTTGGCTCGGGCCCACTGCTTCTCGCGCTGCTGGGCGTCGCGGGCGGTGACGTCGTTGGCGCAGGTGTAGCCGAAGATGACGTCCTTGACGCGCTCGCGCGGGACCTCGCGGCACATGCGGCCGATGACGACGGCGAGCTCGGCCTCGTGGTGCAGCTCGTTGGAGAAGGAGGGGTACTCGATGTTGTCGCCGGGGCCGATCACCGAGGTGGTCGGCTTGAAGAAGGCGACCGGCACCTCCGGGACCTCGTTGCCCAGCTCCTTCGCGTGCTCCGCGTAGTTGCGGCCGATGGCCACGACCTTGTTGGGGAGCACGGGCGGCAGGAGGCGGACCTTGCTCAGCGGCACCTTGGTGCCGCTGAGTTCGAAGTCGCCGTACGGAATGCCCTTGATGATGTCGAGTACGAGACCGTCGGGGCCTTCGCCCTCGACAGCTCCGAAGGCGACATTGCCGTCGATGGAGAACCTGGCGATGCGCACGAGTGCTGTCGCCCCTCACTTCGCTTAGCTGGTACTGGCTGGAGTCTGACGCTCCAGGCTAACCGGGCGGGGACACCGGCCGTGCGCATTACTCCGTGGCGCGACCGGCGGCGGAGCCTCTCGCCGGGGGCCGGGCCGGGGCGGCGAGGAGGGGCGCCGGGACTCTCGGGTCAGACGGCGGCGTCGGCCTGGGCCGGGGCCTTCATCAAAATGGTGCGGCGCGGGTTGGCCGTCTGGGTGGGCAGCTCGACGGTGTGCTCCGGCTGGGCCGGCCGCTGGAGCTCCTCGGCGTCCGCGAGGTGCGCGAGGGTGGTGCGGCGCGGGTTGGCTATGTTCCGGATGATCATCGTCGTCTTCATCTCTGCTACGAACCCTGTCGGTACGGGCGCCGCGGGGGCGCCGGTTGTCGGATTGGCCATCCCTGTAAAGCGTCAGGCTAAACATTCGAATTCCCGGCAAAGGGTCGTAGAGACGACGATCAACATGTGAGTTTGCTCACGAATCAAGCCACAAAAGGGATATAAGGGTCCGTCAATTGGCCATCCAGGAACGGACATTCCGGTATTGAACCCTTCATTCCGCTCCTGATCATCGCGACTCAGACACCCCCCACCCCTAAGCGACTCGTAACCATTAGTCCGTTTCCTCCGCGATCACTTTCTACATTTTGTGACGCGATACTCACAATGTGTCACTCAGGTCACGGCCCGGTACGCGGGCCTTGTTGGAGATCCGGCACTGTGCTGGAATTCCACGCACCGCCGCGGGTCACTGACCGGCGCGCAGGGGCGCAACGCAGCGCCGGGTGAGCGGCGGGAGGGGGAGCAGGACAAGCGCCGGTCACTCAGACCACACAGGGGGCGCGCAGTGCCCCCCATGACGCCGACACCGTCCTATCCGTTCTTACGGAGGGACGCCTGGTCCAGAGGTTGCGACGCTAGTGCAGGGACGTTTCAAGAGGGATGGCAGCGCTGCGGCGGAGCAGGAGCCGCAGGGCGGGACTGGCCCCAAGACGGCCAGTTCCTCGCCCCAGCACGCCCAGAACCCCCGGGGCCCCGAAAACCCCTCCGCTTCGCCGGCCGGCGAGGCGAGTGGCCAGACGGCGCGCACCAGCGGGCCCTCCGGTCCCTCCGGCGGCGACCAGAACGGCGCCGAACGGAAGCCGACGGGACCCGTGGACACGGGCTCCCGAATAGCCCTGCGCAACTGGCGCATCTCGACCCGACTGGTCGCCCTGCTCGCCCTCCCCGTGGTCACCGCGACCGCCCTCGGCGGGCTGCGCATCAACCAGTCGATGAACGACATGCAGCAGCTCGACCACATGCAGCTGCTCACCGACATGACCAAGCAGGCGACCGAGCTCGCCGCCGCGCTCCAGACCGAGCGCGACGACTCGGCGGGCCCGATCTCCACGGGGACCTCCGACGCCCGCGTCCAGACCGACCGCTCGGCCACCGACCTGGTCAAGAAGTCGTTCATCAACGCGACGCAGGACGTCAGCGGCACGGACAACGACGACGCGCTCCAGTCGATCCGACGGAACGTCACCAACATCGCGATCCAGCTCACGGAGCTGGAGAACATCCGCAAGACCGCGTACAAGGACGGCTCCACCCACTCCCAGACGGTCGAGTCCTACAGCCGTCTCATCCGCGGTCTGCTCAGCCTCTCCCAGGACATGGCACAGGCCACCTCCAACCCGGAGATGATCAAGCGGACCCGTGCGCTCGCGGCCTTCTCCTCCGCCAAGGAGTACGCCTCGGTCCAGCGCGCGATCATCGCCGCGGCGCTGCCGGCCTCGAAGGACAAGGCAGGCAACCTCCTGGAGCCCGACCGCCTCTACGCCAAGGCCGCGCAGGACGGCGAGCGCCAGGAGCTCTCCTCGTTCCAGGCCGTGTACGAGGCCAACGGCGGCAACTCCACCGAGCTGATGGCCCCGCTCGACAAGGGCAACTCGGAGATCACCGCCGCCAACGCGTACTCGCAGCGCGTGCTCAAGAACCCCGGCGGGATCAACCAGGAGCAGAAGCGCTCGTACCTCGACTGGTACGACCAGGACTCCAACAAGATCAACCAGATGAAGACCATCGAGCAGACCCTGCTCGGTGAGATGGAGCAGAAGGCCCGCGAGCTGCGCGACACCTCGCAGCGCGACGCGATCCTCAACGGTGTGCTGATCCTCGTCGTCCTCGGCGTCTCGCTGGTCGGCGCGTTCGTCGTGGCCCGCTCCATGATCCGCTCGCTGCGGCGACTGCAGGACACCGCGACCCGGGTCGCCCAGGACCGCCTGCCCGAGCTCGTCAAGCAGCTCTCGGAGTCGGACCCGCAGGACGTCGACACCTCCGTGGAGTCGGTCGGCGTGCACTCCCGGGACGAGATCGGCCAGGTGGCCGCGGCCTTCGACGACGTGCACCGCGAGGCCGTACGACTCGCCGCCGAGCAGGCCCTGCTGCGAGGCAACGTCAACGCGATGTTCACCAACCTCTCGCGCCGCTCGCAGGGTCTGATCCAGCGTCAGCTCTCGCTCATCTCCGAGCTGGAGTCCCGCGAGGCCGACCCGGACCAGCTGTCCTCGCTGTTCAAGCTGGACCACCTCGCGACCCGTATGCGCCGTAACGGCGAAAACCTCCTCGTCCTCGCCGGTGAAGAGCCCGGCCGCCGCTGGACCCGCCCGGTCCCGCTGGTCGACGTGCTCCGCGCCGCCGCCTCCGAGGTGGAGCAGTACGAGCGCATCGAACTGGCCGCCGTGCCCGCGACCGAGGTCGCCGGACGCGTGGTCAACGACCTCGTGCACCTCCTCGCCGAGCTCCTTGAGAACGCCACCTCCTTCTCCTCGCCGCAGACCAAGGTCCGCGTCACCGGTCACGCGCTGCCCGACGGCCGCGTCCTGGTCGAGATCCACGACACCGGCATCGGCCTCTCCCCCGAGGACCTCGCCGCGATCAACGAGCGGCTGGCGTCGCCGCCCACCGTGGACGTCTCGGTCTCGCGCCGCATGGGTCTGTTCGTGGTCGGCCGCCTGTCCCTGCGACACGGCATCCGCATCCAGCTGCGCCCGTCCGACTCCGGCGGTACGACCGCGCTGGTCATGCTGCCCGTCGACGTCGCCCAGGGCGGCAAGAAGGTGCCCGGCAAGCCGGGTGCCGGTCAGCCGCAGGTCCCGGCCGGCCAGGGTGGCCGTCCCGGCCTCGCGGGCGGTCCGCCCTCGCGCGCCGGGCTCGCGGCCGGCCCGCTCAGCGGCGGCCCGGGCGCTCCCGGCGGCCGGCTGGCGGCGGGCGCCCCGCGCGGCCAGGTCACCGGTGGTCAGGGCCCGCGCGCCGCGCTGCCGCCCCGGGGCGGCGGCCCGCAGCAGGGTCAGCCCCAGCAGCAGGGCCAGCAGTCCGCGTTCGGCAGCGGCCCGGCCGCCGCCCCGGCGCCGCGCCGCGGCGACCGTCCGATCACCCCGCCGCCCGGCGCCCCGCGCGCCGAGCTGCCCGGCGGCAACCCGCAGGGCCAGCAGCCGGCCCGGCCGCAGGCCGCGAGCTGGGGCACCGACCAGTCCTCGGCCCTGGACGCGCCGCGCGGCCACGAGGAGCCGGAGCAGCACACCGGCCAGTACCCGCGCCCCGCCGTCGACGACCGCCAGGGTCCGGGCGCGACCGCCGAGTTCGCCCGCCCCGACTTCGACGGCCCCCCGCCGGGCGCCCAGCAGGACCAGAACTCGGGCACCGGCCAGTTCGTACGCCCCGACGTGTTCGGCGCGCCGGCCGCGCAGGACCCCTCTGCGACCGGGCAGTTCGAGCGCCCGGGCTCCTACAACGGGTACGGCGACCAGTCCTCCAACACGGGCTCGTTCCCGCGTCCGGACCAGGACCCGTCCAGCACCGGCCAGTTCGCCCGGCCCGGCCAGGACACCGGCTCGTACCCGCGCCCCGCGGCCGACGACCGGCAGAACCCGGCGGCGACCTCCGAGTTCGCCCGCCCGGACTTCAACGCGCCGCGTCCCCCCGCGCCGCAGCCGGTCCAGCCGCAGCAGTACCAGCAGCAGGCGCCCCAGCAGGGCCAGGACTTCGGTCAGGGCGCCCCGCGTCAGCGCCGGGACGGCAACGAGTTCGGCGGCCCGCGCCAGCCGGCCGGCAGCCTGCCCGCGCAGCCGCAGCACGAGGCCCTGCCGCCGGCCGGTGCCGGTGACGGGCGGACCCCGCTGTTCGACACGCTTGAGACCAACTGGTTCCAGCAGCAGGGCCAGCAGGGCGGCCAGCCGCAGCAGCCCGCGCCGCAGGCGCCCCAGGCCCCGCAGCCGCAGGCCCCGCAGGGCCGGAGCGCCGCTCCGCAGCGGCCGGCCCCCGAGCGCCGCCCGGTCCGCGAGAGCGGCAGCACGAACGGCAACGCGAACAGCGGCGCCAACGGCTCGGACGCCTCCAACGGCTCCGGCGCCTGGCGCAGTTCGCCCAACGACGATCTGGTCCGCCAGGCCGAGCGGGCCCGCAAGCCCGCCGCCGGCGGCGTGACCACGTCCGGTCTTCCCAAGCGGGTCCCGCGTGCCAACCTGGTGCCGGGCACCGCACAGCAGCAGAACCACCAGGCAGGACCCCAGGTCTCCCGGGCGCCCGACGACGTGCGCGGCCGACTGACCAATCTCCGCCGGGGCATCCAGCAGGGCCGGCAGGCCGGCAACGGCTCCACCGGCAGCTTCCACGTGGACCCCACTCACCAGCAGGAGCGTTAGTTGAGTCCGATGAGCCAGGCAGCACAGAACCTGAACTGGTTGATCACCAACTTTGTGGACAACACCCCCGGGGTGTCCCACACGGTGGTGGTCTCCGCCGACGGCCTGCTCCTCGCCATGTCCGAAGGCTTCCCGCGCGACCGCGCCGACCAGCTGGCCGCCGTGGCGTCCGGGCTGACCTCGCTGACCGCCGGGGCCTCCCGGATCTTCGAGGGGGGCAGCGTCGCCCAGACCGTGGTGGAGATGGAGCGCGGCTTCCTCTTCCTGATGTCCGTGTCCGACGGCTCCTCCCTGGCCGTTCTCGCTCACCCGGAGTGCGACATCGGCCTGGTGGGCTACGAGATGGCTCTCCTGGTCGACCGCGCGGGCACCGTCCTGACGCCGGACCTGCGCGCCGAACTCCAGGGCAGCCTGCTCCACTGACCGCAAACCCCCCGGCCGAGCCGCTCGCGAGGCCGGGGGTCGGGAGCCACCGGCGCCGCCCCCTCCGGCCCGGACCGGCTCCCGCACGATGCAGATATCCGTCCCGGCCGCACCTCGCCCCCCACCGGCCCTGTCAGACGGCTCGCAGATGCCTTGCTGTCGCTCCGCCCGGAGGAACCAATGACCCCGCCACCCGCCTCACACGACTCGTACGGCGCGCTGCACGACGCGGCGTACGACGGTGAAGGCGACCAGCCGCTGGTCCGTCCGTACGCCATGACCGGCGGCCGGACCAGGCCGCGCTACCAGCTCGCCATCGAGGCACTGGTCAGCACCACAGCAGACCCGGCGCACCTTGCCACGCTTCTTCCCGAGCACCAGCGGATCTGCCACCTCTGCCGTGAGGTCAAGTCGGTGGCCGAGGTCTCCGCGCTGCTCCAGATGCCGCTCGGTGTCGCCCGGATCCTCGTCGCCGACCTGGCCGAGGCCGGCATGGTGGCGATCCACCAGCCGGGCAATGGAGAGACCGGCGGCACGCCGGACGTAACGCTGCTCGAGAGGGTGCTCAGTGGACTTCGCAAGCTCTAGCGGCGGTGCTGCCCGCTCCACTACTTCCGCGAAGATCGTGGTGGCGGGCGGTTTCGGCGTGGGCAAGAC
>NZ_LGDD01000294.1 GCF_001279695.1 Streptomyces sp. WM6378 | reverse complement strand
GGTGTGCAGGTCGTGGGGGGTGAGGTGGGGGTTGAGGAGGGTGGCTTTGAGCCAGAGGCGGCCGTCGGCGCGGGCGCGGCCGAGGACGGCGGTGCCGTTGGTGAGCAGGGTGCGGCGGATGTGGGCGACGGCGTCGTCGGTGGCGCCCTGGGGGCGGAAGAGGACGGTGGAGATGGCGGGGTGTGCGTAGAGCTCCAACTGGGAGTGCTCGTCGATGAGTTGGGCCAGTTCGCGGGCGGCTGCGCAGACGCGGTCGACGAGGTGGGCGAGGCCGTCCCGGCCGAGGGCTCGGAGGGTGACGGCGATTTTGAGGACGTCGGGGCGGCGGGTGGTGCGCAGGGAGCGGCCGAGGAGGTCGGGGAGGCCGGCGTCGGTGTCGTCGTCGGGGTTGAGGTAGTCGGCGGTGTGGCCGAGGGGGGTGAGGTGGTGGGGGTCGGCGACGGCGAGGAGGCCGGCGGCGGCGGGTTGCCAGCCGAGTTTGTGCAGGTCGAGGGTGACGGTGTGGGCGTGCTCGATGCCTGCGAGCCGGTGTCGGTGCTGGTCGCTGAACAGGAGGGGTCCGCCGTAGGCGGCGTCCACGTGGAGAAGGGCGTGGTGGGTGGCGCAGAGGTCGGCGATGGCGGGCAGGGGGTCGATGGCGCCGGTGTCGGTGGTGCCGGCGGTGGCGACGACGAGGAGGGGGTGGTGGAGGTGGGTGAGGGCGTCGTCGAGGGCGGCGAGGTCGGTGGTGCCGGTGGGGGCGGGTACGACGACGGGTTCGGGCAGGCCGAGGAGCCAGGCGGCGCGGTGGATGGAGTGGTGGGTGTGGGCGCCGCACACGACTTGGACGGGGCCGTGGTGTTCGCGGGCGAGGAGGAGGGCGAGCTGGTTGGACTCGGTGCCGCCGGTGGTGATGAGTGCGTCGCCGTGGGGCCAGATTTCCTGGCCGAGGGTGCGGGTGACGAGTGCTTCGAGTGCGGAGGCGGCGGGGGCCTGGTCCCAGGAGTCCATGGAGGGGTTGAGGGCCGATGCCGCGAGGTCGGCGGCGGCCGCGAGGGCGAGGGGCGGGGTGTGGAGGTGGGCGGCACAGTTCGGTTCGGCGGGGTCCGCGGCGCCTTCGGCGAGGGTGCGTACGACGGTGTTGAGGGCTCCTTCGGCGCCGGTGCCGTGGGTGGGGAGGATGTCGTGGGCGGCGTCGTGGACGCGGCGGGCGACGGTGTGGGGGCCGCCTCGGGGCAGCGGGCCGCCTCGGGTTTTCGCCCCTTGGGTCAGGGCGTCGAGTACGACGTCGAGGAGGGGGCGCAGGGCCGCGGGCCCTGCGGTGCCTCCGGCGAGGGGCGGGCTGTGCATGGGGTTCCTTCGGGTGTGTGGGCAGCGGCTGCACCAGCGTGGTCCCGTGTCTGCTGGTGCAGCCGCCGTTCACGACGATCTCTACCCGAAAGTGGTATTGCCTTACGGTGGGCGCGAGTTGGGGCGGGCGATTGCTGCTATGGCCCGCTCCCCGGGCTCGCCCCGGTGGTTCAGCCGCGTACGGTCAGGGCGCGGCGCAGGTCGTCGACCTGGTCGGCGAGTTTGCGGCGCAGGGCGGGCAGGAGGTCGGCCTGGTCGAGGCAGGTTTCGCCGAGGTGGACGGCGTCCGCGTCGACGACGGGCATGGGGAAGGCGTAGCGGCCGGCGGCTTCGGCGATGGCGGGGCCTCGGCGGTTGGCGAGGGGGACGGCGTCCTGGTAGTAGCGGGCAACGTACGGCTGGAGGATGTCGGCCTGTTCGGGTTGCCAGAAGCCTTGGGCGGTGGCGGTGAACAGGTAGTTGGACAGGGTGTCGCTCTGGAACATGGCGGTCCAGGCGGCTTCTTTGGCGGCGGGGGTGGGCAGGGCGGCGCGGCAGCGGGCGGCGCCTTCTTCGCCGGTGGCGCTGGGGTCGGCGGTGAGGGCGGCCGCGATTTCCTGCTCGTCGGTGGCGCCGAGGACGGCGAGGCGGGTGAGGATGCGCCAGCGCAGTTCGGGGTCGAGTTCGGGGCCGCCGGGGACGCTGCCTTCGTCGAGCCAGCCGCGGATGGTGTCGGGTTGGGCCGCGGCGTCGATGAAGTGGCGTACGGCGGTGAGGCGCAGGCCGGGGTTGCTGCCGTCCTCGGTGCGGCGCATGAGGGCGCGGGTGAGGTCGGTGAGGAGGGCGAGGGCGGTGGGGCGTTCGCCGGCGGGCAGGTAGCGGTCGGTGATGTGGGCGGCGAAGGTGAGGACGCCCTGGACGACGGCAAGGTCGGCTTCTTCGGCGAGGTGGGCGCGGGCGGTCTCCAGGTAGGCGGCGGGTTCGAGTTCGCCGTCGCGGACCATGTCGCGCAGGGTGTTCCACAGGACGGCGCGGGTGAGTGCGTCGGGTACGCCGGACAGGGAGCGCAGTGCGGTTTCGGCGGACGTTTCGTCGAGGCGGACCTTGGCGTAGGTGAGGTCCTGGTCGTTGAGGACGAGGAGGGCGGGGCGTCGGCCTGGGCGTGCGGTGGCTGATTCGCCTTGGGGTACGTCGATGTCGAAGCGTTCGCGCAGGACGAGGTGGCGGCCGTCGTTCAGGTCGCGGTCGTAGGCGCCGACGGTGAGGCGGTGGGGGCGCTCGCCGTGCTGGGTGACGGTGAGGTGCCAGTTGCCGTCGGCTTCGGTGACGGTGGGGGTGAGGGTGTCGACTCCGGTGGTGCCGAGCCATTGCCGGGCCCAGGCGTGGACGTCGCGGTCGGTGGCGGAGGCGAGGGAGTCGATGAAGTCGGCGAGGGTGGCGTTGGCGAACTTGTGCCGGTTGAAGTGGGTGTTGATGCCGGCGAGGAAGTCCTTCTCGCCGAGCCAGGCGACGAGTTGGCGCAGCGCCGAGGCGCCCTTGGCGTAGGAGATGCCGTCGAAGTTGAGCATCGCGGAGGCGGTGTCGGGGACGGCTTCGGGTGCGGGGGCGACGGGGTGGGTGGTGGGCCGCTGGTCGGCGTCGTAGCCCCAGGCCTTGCGGACGATGCCGAAGTCGACCCAGGTGTCGGTGAAGCGGGTCGCTTCGGTGAGGGTCTGGTAGCCCATGTATTCGGCGAAGGACTCGTTCAGCCAGATGTCGTCCCACCATTGGAGGGTGACGAGGTCGCCGAACCACATGTGGGCCATTTCGTGGGCGACGACCATGGCGCGGGTCTGGCGTTCGGTGTCGGTGACGGCGGAGCGGTAGACGAACTCGTCGCGGAAGGTGACGAGTCCGGGGTTCTCCATGGCGCCCGCGTTGAATTCGGGGACGAAGGCCTGGTCGTAGGAGTCGAAGGGGTAGGGCTCGTCGAACTTCTCGTGGTAGCGGTCGTAGCACTGCCGGGTGATCTCGAAGAGTTCGTCGGCGTCGGCGTCGAGGTGGGGGGCGAGGGAGCGGCGGCAGTGCAGGCCGAAGGGGAGCCCTGCGTGTTCGGTGGTCACCGAGTGCCAGGGGCCGGCGGCGAGGGCGACGAGGTAGGTGGAGATGAGGGGGGTGGTGGCGGCTTTCCACCGGCCGTCGTCCTGCTGTTCGGTGATGCCGTTGGCGAGGACTTTCCAGCCGTCGGGGGCCTTGACGGTGAGGTCGAAGGCGGCTTTGAGGTCGGGCTGGTCGAAGGCGGCGAAGACGCGCTGGACGTCTTCCATGAACAGCTGGGTGTAGGTGTAGGTCTCGCCGTCGGCGGGGTCGGTGAAGCGGTGCAGTCCTTCGCCGGTGTGCGAGTAGTTCATGACGGCGTCGACGTGCAGTTCGTGGGGGCCCGCGGTGAGGTGGGTCAGGGCGAGGCGGTTCCCGGCGAGGGCCTCGGGGTCCAGGGGCTGCCCGTCGAGGGTGACCGAGCGCAGGACGGCGGGCTTGACCTCGACGAAGGTGTCCCCGGCGGTGCGTGCGGTGAAGTGGATGACGGTGCGGGACGTGAAGGTGTCCTCGCCGCCGGTGGTCAGGTCGAGTTCGATGCGGTAGCGCTGTACGTCGAGGAACTGGGCTCGGGTCTGCGCTTCGTCGCGCGTCAGTACGGACATGGGGCCCATGCTGCCCGAAGGGGACGGGTGAGCACAGGGGCGGCGGGGCTCGCGCGGTGCCGGAGCCGGCGTCCGATCCGCGGGGTTCGGGTGCGGGCTCTGGGGTGGTGCGGGTGGCGAGCCGGGCCGCGGCGGTCAGGCGGACTTGGCGATGGTCTCGTGGTGCCTGATGACCTCGGCGATGATGAAGCCCAGGAGCTTCTCGGCGAAGGCCGGGTCGAGTTTGGCGTTCTCGGCGAGGCTGCGCAGCCGGGCGATCTGTTCGGCTTCGCGCGAGGGGTCGGCCGGGGGGAGTTTGTGTTCGGCCTTGAGGTGGCCCACCTGCTGGGTGCATTTGAAGCGCTCGGCCAGCATGTGCACGACAGCCGCGTCGATGTTGTCGATGCTGTCGCGGAGCCGGGACAGCTCTGCCTGCACGGAGGGGTCGATCGTGGTCATGGTCATCGAGCTTACGTGGCGTGGCCCGCGATCGTGGGCGGGTGTTCAGGATCCGGGATCTGCCGGCTCCAGCCGCCGGGTACGGACCGGCTCTGCTGTTCGCGGAAGCGTACGGGTGCGATGCCGACGCGGCGGGTGAACAGGCGGGAGAAGTAGGCGGGGTCGTCGTAGCCGACGCGGCGGGCGACGGCCGCGACCGGCAGTTCTGTCGCGGCGAGGAGTTCTTTGGCGCGGCCGAGGCGGATCCCGAGGAGGTAGTCCTTGGGGCTGCAGCCGGCGGCCCGGCGCACGGCTGTGCGCAGTTCGGCGGGGGTCATGCCGTGCCGGGAGGCGTGTTCGGCCACCGACAGGGGCTGGAAGGCGTCGCGGGCGAGGGCGTCGAGGACGGGGTCGCCGTCGGGGGCGACGTCGGCGCGGGCGCGGCGCAGCGCGACGAGCAGTTCGTGGACGGCGGCCGCGGTCTCGACCTCCAGGAGCGGGTTGCCGCGGCGGGCGGCCCTGGCGATGCGGGCGACGGCGGCCCGGGCGCCCACGGTGTCGCTGAGCGGTACGACGGGCCGGTCGGGTTCGATGTAGCCGAGTTCGGTGTAGGTGGCGGCGGCGGGCCCGGTGAAGTCGACGAAGGATTCGTCCCAGCCGGTGGCGGGGTCGGGCCCGTAGTGGTGGGGCACGCCGGGGGTGAGCCAGATCAGGGCGGGCGCGGTGACGGGGACCCTGCGGCCGTCGGGGCCGCGGAACCAGCCGCCGCCCGCGCCGATGACGACGGCGACGTGGTGGTCGAGGGTGCGGGGCCCGACGGTGGGCAGCGTGCCGTGCTGGAGTCCCACCCCCAGGCAGACCAGGCCGAGCCGGTGGTGGGCCGGACTCGGGGTGAAATACCGCATCCAGGTGTGATACATGCCGGTTTCCGCTTCCTCCCGCTTCCCCCTTGCGTCCAATCAGCGCCGATCTTTGTCCATGGACCCCCGCCGCGCCAGGGGCAAGAGTGGCCCGGCACAGTGATCGAGAGAGATGGGCGGGCCGGCCGGTGGGCGACTTCACCGTGGGGGACGAGGACTTTCTGCTCGACGGGCGGCCGGTGCGGCTCCTGTCGGGTGCGCTGCACTATTTCCGGGTGCACGAGGCGCAGTGGGGGCACCGGCTCGCGATGCTGCGGGCGATGGGTCTGAACTGCGTCGAGACGTACGTGCCGTGGAACCTGCACGAGCCGTTCCTGGGCCGTTACGAGGATGTGGGGGCGCTCGGCCGCTTCCTGGACGCGGCGCACGAGGCCGGCCTGTGGGCGATCGTCCGTCCCGGGCCCTACATCTGTGCCGAGTGGGAGAACGGGGGGCTTCCGCACTGGCTGACGGGCCGGCTCGGACGCCGGGTGCGGACGGACGACGCGGAGTACCTGGTCCATGTGAACCGCTGGTTCCGCAGGCTGCTCCCCCAGGTCGCCGAGCGCCAGCTCGACCGGGGCGGGCCGGTGCTCATGGTGCAGGTGGAGAACGAGTACGGCAGTTACGGCAGCGACCGGGGCTATCTGCGTCACCTCGCCGACCTGCTGCACGAGTGCGGCGTCACCGTGCCGCTGTTCACCTCGGACGGGCCGGAGGACCACATGCTGACCGGCGGCTCACTGCCCGGCGTCCTGGCCACGGCGAACTTCGGCAGCGATGCCCGCGAGGGTTTCGCGGTCCTGCGCCGCCACCAGCCCTCCGGGCCGTTGATGTGCATGGAGTTCTGGTGCGGCTGGTTCGACCACTGGGGCGCGGACCATGTGGTGCGGGACGCGGTGGACGCGGCGGCGACCCTGCGGGAGATCCTGGAGTGCGGGGCGTCGGTCAACATCTACATGGCGCACGGCGGCACCAACTTCGCGGGCTGGTCGGGCGCGAACCGGGCGGGTGACCTGCACGTGGGCGCGCTGGAGCCGACGGCGACGTCGTACGACTACGACGCGCCGATCGACGAGGCGGGCCGGCCGACGGAAAAGTTCTGGCGCTTCCGTGAGGTGCTTGCGGGGTACCAGGACGGCCCGCTGCCCGAACTCCCGCCGGAACCGGTCGAGTTGGCGGGGGTTTTCACGGCTGATGTCGGCGAGTGGGCGCCCCTGTCGGACGTCCTGGACGTGCTGGGCGGGGAGGAGAGCGAGTCCTCGGTCCCGCCGACGTTCGAGGAGCTGGACGTGGACCGGGGTCTCGTCCGCTACCGCCTCGACGTGCCCGGGCCTCGGCAGCCGTATCCGCTCGGCGTGCTCGGGCTGCGCGATGTGGCGACGGTGTACGTCGACGGGGCGCGGGCCGGGGTCCTGGACACCGAGGACGCGACGCTGCCGGACCCGGTCCCGGGGGGCGCGGAGGTCGAGTTGTGGGTGGAGTCGCTCGGCCGGGTCAACTACGGGCCCCGCAGCGGGGAACCGAAGGGGATCACCGGCGGGGTGCTGCATGAGCGGCAGTATCTGCACGGGGTGCGGGCGCGGGGGCTCCGCCTGGACGCGTTCGCCTCGCCGGAGGGGGTGCGGAAGGTGCCCTTCCGTACACCGGCGGCGTCCGGCGCTCCGGGCCTGTACCGGGGCGGCCTCGACCTGCCGCCGGGGACGGCCGCCTCCTACGCCTGGCTTCAACTCCCTTACTGGGGACGGGGGTTCGCATGGGTGAACGGGTTCTGCCTGGGACGGTACTGGGGGGTGGGGCCGCAGCGGGGCCTGTACGTGCCGGGGGCGGTGCTGCGGGCGGGGTCGAACGAGGTGTGGGTGCTTGAGCTGGACAGCGCGGGTGAGGCGGTCATCCTGGGTTCATCCCCCACCCCGCCCCTTCCCTAGACCCTCCGGGGGTGGGACGGCCGAGTCGGGGTGGGCCCACGACGGCGTGTGGGCGGGGCGCCGCGTCACGGGGTAGTCCGGAAGATCGGCCCCACTGGGCGGCCAGGGAGAGAAGCTCTCCTGGTGGCTGTGGGGGTGCGTCTCGGTGCTGTGGTTGTCGCTCATGCGGCCATGCTCCCGCGAATCCCTGATCACTTGCAGGGTGCGCGCGGCTTGGGCGGCGGGGTCGGGCACGCTGCCGGCCGCGGGCCGTGGGTGCCGGCTCGCGCAGCCCGCCGCGCCCTGGCCGGGTGCGGTGCGGCCCCTCGGGCCTGCGCCCCGAACCCCGACGCCCATCAGCCTGCGGACCGTGCGTGGTTGCTCGCGCAGTTCCCCGCGCCCCTGTAGGACACCCAGCACCACCAGTCGCGCCCACGCGGCGGAGCCGCTCATGTCACAGCCCCGCGCCCCTGGCAGCATCGACCCTGGCCAGCACCGGTATTTTTAGCCCGTCATGGGGGTCCCCCCTGGCCCTTGAGGCCTTGGGGGAGATTGAGGACGAGCGCCCTTGAGGCGCGAACGGGGTCTGGGGCGGAGCCCCAGGGGGTCCTTCACTCCCGGCGGGTCTGGGGACGGGGCGGGGCTAGACCTCCCTCGTTTCGAACGTGTCCAGTGCCACCTCCGCCGCCCCGTCGTCCCCCACCTTCCTCAGGCCCACCCAGGCCGCCCCCACCGCCGGCGCGGTGAACTCGTAGGTGAACAGGGCGGGTTCCGGGGCCACGGGAAGCGCGACCCGGGTCAGCTCGCGCGGCGTCGGCTCGTCCACCCCCGTGACCCACGCGTACTGCCCCGCCTTCTCGTTCTCGTACCGGAAGGACACCCGGTACCGGCGCCCCGGCAGGAAGCGGACCGTGTGGTCCACCGTGCGGTAGACCAGCCCCTCGTTCTCGCCCCGCGATTTCAGCGACTGAGTGCCGTCGACCACGTCGTCGATCGCCTTGCCGTTCCAGCCGCGCCGGGTGAACGGGGCGTGGCGTTGGGCGATGTGGGTGCGCGGGTCGGTGGAGCCGCCCGCGTCGCCCTTCACGAAGACGCCCCAGCCGGACGGGACGTTCTCGAAGTCCTCGTGGGCGAGTGTGCCCGGCCGTACCGTCACCTCGGTCCGTACCACTCGTACGTTGTCGAAGCGGATCCGTGCCGGCCCGTCGTCGGCGCGGAGCGTCAGGGTGACCGGGCCGCCGCCTGCCGGGACCGTGAAGGGGACGGACATGCGCTGGAAGCGGGTGTCGTGCTTGCGGTCGGCGGCCACGTAGTTGCCCGCGGTGGAGGCGTCGGTCCAGTTGGTGGCGGTGACGCCGTCGGCGGTGCGGATGTCGAGGGCGGCCCGGCGCCGCTGCCCGGGCTGCTCGCCGACCTCGACCTGGACGGACGCGGAGTACGTGCCGGGCGCGAGGCGGGCCAGGCGCTGGCTGACCGTGGCCGCGCCCCCTGCAGGCAGGACCAGTTCGTAGTCGCCGAGCGGGCTGCGGGCCACCTTCGCCGTGCCGGTCACCTGCCAGCCCTCAAGAGTGCCGGAGTTGAACCCGGGGTCGTGGACGGGGGTGAACTGACCCCAGGCCGGGTCCCCTTGGGCACGCGCCCGTTCCCGGTACACCACGTACGGCTGCCCCGCGACCGCGTCCGGGATCGTGATGCCGCCCGCCCGGACCGGGAGGTCACCGACGTACGCCCGGCCCTGGTCGGTCAGCCGGTACAGGAACGCCCTGCGCAGGCCCGTCCAGCCGCGCGGCAGGCGCCAACTGCTCGTCCCGCCACCGGGGTTGTAGTGGTAGAGCTTGGCGGGGTCGGTGGCGTTGCGGGGTTCCCACGGCAGGAGGTAGGTGCCGGCGTCGTACACGAGGCGGCCGTCGGTGGTGATGCGGCGGGCGCCCGCCGCGTCGGAGACCGAGGTGCGGGTGGAGCCGGCGAAGGTGACCTCGTGGTCGGTCCAGCGCTCGATGGGGTGGGCCTGGAGGTATTTGGCGGGCAGCGACTCCGTCCAGATCAGGTCGTAGAACGTCTTCCAGTCGGTCTTGCCGGTCCAGCCCTCGAAGTTGCCCATGTGGGCGTGGCCGAGCAGGGTGGGCCACTTGTTGGCGAAGACGTCCTTCTGGTGGTGCCGGACGAAGCGGATGAGCTGGGAGTTGATGCCGCGCGAGGTGTCGGGCCCGTAGTCCGTCTCGTTCGCCCAGTGCGACCACAGGGAGGAGCGTTCCAGGCCGTGACCCCATTCGGAGGCGACGAGCCAGCCCTGGTCGCGCAGGGCGCGCTGGAGGCGGTCGGAGGTCCAGCCGGATTCGCGGAACACGTCGAGGTAGATCGCGTCGAGTCCGTGGTCGGTGTCGCGGCGCAGGTCGGCGAAGCGCTTGATGATGTCGCCGGAGACGAGGTCTCGGCGCTGGTCGATGCGGTAGGACTGGTCGAGCCAGTCCCATTGCCGGTTGTTCTTGTCGACCAGGGTCTCGGAGAAGGCGTTGGCGACGGGGTAGGACTCGGTGGCGTTGACGTGGACGGCGAAGTCGCTGTTCCACTTCTTGCCCTCCCGGACCAGGGAGTTGAGGTCGGCGAGGCCGCCCGCGCGCTGGTTGTAGTTGCCCGCGTAGTCGGGGTGGGCGGAGTCGTGGCCCTCCGACTGGTAGCCCTTGAGCAGGGTGTACTGGCGCAGTCCGTCGGTGGCCAGCGAGATCCGTTTGACGTTGTCGAGGGTGGCCAGGAACGGGTTGGTGGCTTGCGATGCGAAGTTGAAGGGGATGTGCGCGACGACGCGGAGGTGCTGGTCGTCGGCGCCGAGCGGGGTGGCCATGATGTCGCGGAACGCGATGGCGGCGTCCTGCCAGTCGACGACGCCGTCGCCGCCCCGGTCGCCGGTGACGACGACGGTGGCGTACGGGAGGGGCTCGGTGGCGCCGGTCGGCGCGGTCGCGGCGCGGTGGGTCCACTGGCCCGGCACCAGCTGGGCCTTGACGTAGCCGTCCTTCTTGAGGGTCTGGCGCCACAGCCGGCCGTTCTCCCAGGTGGCTCCGGGGGTGGCGGCGGGATTGTCGTAGACGGTGTTGGTCTCGATGGCGCCGCCGAGCGCGTGGTGGGCGAGGACCGCGTAGGCGCAGCCGGTGGGGCGCGCGTCCGGGGCGGTGGTGGCGGTGGGTGTGACGAGGGTGTCGCCGCTCTTGGCCTTGTCCAACTGGAGCTGGGCGGCGAGGAGTTGGGCGCCCGGCTGGTCGCTGCGTACGGAGAGCAGGGCGAGGCCGGGGATCTGGAGGGTGCCGACGCGCAGGGCGGCGGTGTCGTCGATGCGGGTGACCCGCCAGTCGACGCGGTGGTCGGTGACCCGGATCTCCACGGCGATCTCGGTGCCGCCGTCGAAGGCGAGCGTGTAGGCGATGCGGTCCCGGCCGGGGTGCGCGGTCACCTGGGGGGTGTGCGGGACGCCGTCGATGAGGACGTCGGTGACGGGGTCCTCCTGGCCGTGCAGCACGGCGCCGGTGGCGCGGTCGGTGTACGTCACGACGCGCGGGAACGCGGTGTCGACGCGGACGTCGAGTGCGGCGGAGCGCAGCACCGTCTCCCCCGCCGGGTGCGCTGCGGCGAGCGCCGTCGAGGGGATGCCCAGGGCGGCTCCGGCGCCTGCCAGGGCGGTGGCCGCGACCACTGTCCTCCGCTTCGGCCCGTGCTGTTCGGCGTTCACGCTCGCTCCTTGTCGTGGCGGCTTCCGGTGCGGGTCACGATGTGCCGCGCGGTGCGGGTGCGCCCATGGACAAAGGAGTGGGAAGTGTTGGACTAACGGGTTCCGGTGGCGGGTGGGAGTGGGGCCCGCACGGCCCGGTTGGCGCTTACCGGCCGCAGCGGTGGCGGGCCGGCGACCGTACTCAATGGCAGAAAGGATCTGCCCCTGGTCTATGCCAATGGATGAATCGCCTGTTGCCCGTGGCGCCCGCCCGCGAATTGCGGAAAGCGTGCTGTCCGAAAAGGGTGCCGGTCGGCAGGGGGCCTCTTGTTTCTTTTCGGACAGACTCTCCGGAATGGTTCGGCTACCGAATGTGAGCCCCTACTGTTGTTCCTGCGAAGCGCTGGCCATGATCGAAAGCAAGCGCGCGGCGGGCCGTCGCGTGCTTGGCCGAATAGGGGCTCGGCACCATGGTCGTGGAGTTCTTCGCCTTCGGGGAGCAAGAGGGGGCGGAACGCCGATGGTGCGGGTGAAACGGAACGGTATGGATGCGGGCGTCGCACGGTGCGCCGGACTGTGGCGCGGAGTTCAGGACCGCCGTACTGACAGGTATCACAGAACGGGGACATCGGGCCGGGCCGGCCTCTTCACCACGCGTCTCTTCGCTACGCGTCTCTTCACTACGAGCCCGCTCACGACGAACAGATGCCGGCGGGGCCACATTCCACGGAACCCGGACGAGGGCGGCCCCGGCCGGCGAGCATGACGAGTGAGTGAACTTCCGGCCCCGTAAGCGTTCATGAGAAATTCGCCGGGATGTCGGCGGCCATTTCGTTGACACGTGCTGGCCCGTGCGGGAGCGGCCCGGATGAATTCCTTCCCGCGGTTTTGCCGATCTTTTCTTCCCTCCCTGCGTGCCATGGCGGACGCGGGCCCGCGTCACCCCTGCGGGCCGTTCCGTGCCCAGGGCCACCATCGCGCCTCGACCAGGTGTGCCGGGCCCTTTCCCCGGACCTTTCCCGATTGCCTCGGCAGCCTCTGGACACCGCCATGCCCGGACGCGCCACATTCTTCAGAGGAGATCCCGTTGACGGAATACCGGTCGGAGAACCCTTTCGGTGTGCGGCACGACGGCACGGAGCCGTTCTCCGCCCAGGCGGGGACCGCTGCCTCGCCGCCTCAAGCGACAGGAACGCTCGAAAGTGGATTATTATTGGAGGCGTTCGACGCCCAGCTCTTCCGTGAACAGTCCGAGACGGTCGTCGCCAAGCTGGAGAAACACCTGGCCGACCTCTCGATCAGGGGGCTCGACCTGACCGATCCCGCGATCCTCATCGACGCGGCCAGGGCCCTGATGACCACGGAGAGCGAACAGATCGCGGCGTTCGACGAGAACAAGCTGGCCGCGATCGTCGACCTGTACATCAAGACCGGGATCCAGGTGCATTCGCCCGGATACATGGGGCGCCAGTTCTCGGGTGTCGTGCCGCTGTCCGGGGTCATCGACTTCGTGAGCTCGGTCGTCAACCAGCCTTCCTCGTTCTACGAGGCCGCCCAACTCCCCAACGTGGCCGAGCGGATCATGGCCGAGGAGCTGAACGCCTTCATCGGCTGGGACCCGGACAGCTTCGCGATGGTGACCACCTCCGGGGGCTCGCTCGCCAACCTCACCGCGCTGCTCTCGGCCCGCAACAAGGCCTTCCCCGGGTACTGGTCGCAGGGCGGGGCGGGTCTGATGGGGCAGCTCAGGCCCGCCATCGCGGTCGGCGACGACGTCCACTACAGCGTGGCGCGGGCGGCCGGGGTGATGGGCATCGGCGACGCCCAGATCGTGCGGCTCCCGCTGAACGAGCGGCACCAGATCTGTGTGGAGCGGGCCCGCCCGGTCCTGGACGCGGCCGAGCGGCGCGGCCTGAAGGTGTTCTGCCTGGTCGCCTCGGCGGGCACCACGCCGGTCGGCGCCTTCGACCCGCTGGACGAACTCGCGGGTCTGGCCCGCGAGCGGGACCTGTGGCTGCACGTCGACGGCGCGCACGGCGCGAGCCTGCTGGTGTCGGACGAACTGCGGCACAAACTGCGGGGCGTCGAGCAGGTGGATTCCCTGACGTGGGACGCGCACAAAATGATGTTCACGCCCGCGCCCTGCACGCTGCTGTTCTACCGGAACAGGGAGAACAGCCTCGGCGCGTTCCGCCAGCAGGCGAGCTACGTGTTCGACGAGGAGCCGGACATCTATACCGCGCTCGACAGCGGCGAGAAGAACTTCGAATGCACCAAGCGCCCGATGATCATGCCGCTCTGGACGTTGTGGGCCATCCACGGAAGGGCCCTGTTCGCCCAGAAGATCGAGTACCTGTGCCGCCTGACGGGAGACGTCCACCGCATACTCGAAGGCGAGCCGGACTTCGAGACCCTGCACCGTCCCGAAGCCAACATCCTGTGCTTCCGCTATCGCCCAGCGGGGCTCCACGAGGCAGATGTGCACGACTTCCAGGTGGAGATCAGGAATCGGATCAAATTCGAGGGCAACTTCTTCATCTCCAAGGTGAACGTGGGTGAAGTCGCCGCCCTGCGCGTGGTCATGATGAACCATCAGGTCACCTCCGAGCACTTCCGCATGCTGCTCGGCGAAATCCGGCGGGTCGGCCAGGACCTGCTCCGCCAGGCACAGCGAAGCCGGTGAGGACCACCAACGAAAAGGGGTCGTCCATGAGTTCAGTGCACGAGCCGCAGGCCCGGGTGGCACCCGGGGACGCCGGAGAGCTGGCGGGCTGGCTCATCCCGGACTGGGAGCTGAAACCGGATTCCGTGGCGGCCGTGCCGCATCTCGCCTCGTTCGCGAGCAAGATCCGCGAATGTGAACGGGTCTGCCAGAGCCCGTACAGCGAGATGGCGCACGACGTCCAGGACGCGTTGACGCTGCGCCGGCTTCAGCAAATGGTCAACACGACGCTGCTGAATCCGCTGTGGCGGGACCGGCTCACCGAAGCCGGGGTCACCGGCGCTCCGGCGACGTTCGAGGAATGGCAGCGCGTTCCGCTGTCCGACAAGGACACCCAGCGCGACTTCTTCATGGGCGACCGGCCCGGCATGGTCGTCCCGCTCGGCCACGGCGGATTCGAAATAGTGGCGAGCGGCGGCACCAGCGGCGGGCGCCCGCTCGAAATCGTGTATTCCCTGCGCGAGTTGCGGGACACGTACGAGATCGCCGGCCACTTCATGGGCACCTATCAGCTCGGTGAATACCTGCGGGGCGCCGACCCCAAGTGGCTGTACACCACGCTGGCCGACTACCAGATGTGGAGCAGCGGCACCATGGTGGGCGGTGTCCTGCAGAACGTGCCGGGCGTCAACTACATCGGGGCGGGTCCGGTCACCGCCGGGGTCCTTGAGCACATGTTCTCCTACCCGGGGCCCAAGGCCCTGATGGGCATCACCGCGGGCATCGCGATCCTCAGCGAGTTGGGCGCGGGCATGAGCCGCGAGGCCCGGGACAGCTTCCGGGTCGCCCTGTACGGCAGCGGGGTGCTGGCCCAACGCAAGCGGGCCGAGCTCCAGGCGGTCTACCCGAACCTGGTGATCCTCAGCTACTTCGCGGCGACCCAGGCCGAGACCATCGGGCTCCAACTGCGTGCCGAATCACCGTACTTGGCGTCCGTTCCGGGCCTGCACCTGGTCGAGATCGTGGACGAGCGGGGGCGCTGGGTCGGCGAGGGCGAGGAGGGCGAGCTGGTCGTCACGCGCCTTCACGCCCACGAGGCGCCGCTGCTCCGCCTCAAGCTGGGCGACCGGATGATCCGGCGGCCCCGCCTGGACGGGCCCGGCCTGAAGACCCAGCAGTTCGAGTTCGCCGGGCGCACCGGTGACGTCCTGCACCTGGCCGACAGCCAGTACTCGGCGGCCCGCGCCTACGACGCGCTGCGCGAGGAGCTGCGGACGGCGACCGCGGTGGACCTGGACGAGGTGGCGCACGAGGTGCAGTTCGTCAACCACCGCGAGGGGCGGACGATCACGCTGGTCGCCTCGGTGGACGACGTACCGGGCCTGACCTACCGGATGGACACCACGCTCGGCCCGTACGGGCTGCAGAGCGTGTTCGTCAACGCGGTGCCGCGCGCGCTTTCGCTGTTCAACCAGGGCGAGGCGAACCCGCTGTCGGTCGAGAAGACCGGCTACCGGTTCCAGCTCAAGTTCGTCCCCCACGCGTCGCCGGAGATCGAGCGGACGGCCGTGGGCAAGGTGCCGCTGGTGCGGGACCGGGGTTGACGACACGCACGCGCATCGGCAGGACACGAGAACAGGAGTGAGGATGAACCCGAAGGTCAACATCGTCGTGGTCGTGGACGTCATCGGGGCGCTCTCGGACGGCACCCTGCGCAACGGGAACCTCTGCATGATCGACGACGGTTCGTTGCAGAGCACCGGCCAGGGAACCCCCGAGCTGGTCACGGTCGTCAAGCCCGGCCAGGTCGTCACCTGGTCCGCGCTGGCCGTCGACCTCCAGACCCCGGTCGAGATCAAGAGCATCACCTTCCTCGGCCCGGACGCCGACGGCGGGCACGAAGACGGGCAGGCACCCCCCGCCGCGCAGGCCCCCCAGCGCCAGGCCCCCGTACAGCGCGGCCACGACGGGCACACCGAGGAGCGGCACAACCCCGAGCTGGATGTGTGGAGCGGCGTGGTGCCCTACCTGGCGCCGGGCGTGGCCCACCAGTACCGGCTCGAAGTGCAGATGTACGAGGGCGAGTTCAGCACGCTGCACATCGAGTCGCCCGCGCTGATGTGTCTGTAGCCGGCAGCCGACGAGCAAACCCCCCAACGGGAAACGAGAGACGAGGAAGGTGGGCTCATGCCCCAGCAGCTAGCGGTCATCGTGCTCGTGGACGTCGGCAACGCGCTGGAGTCCCAGACCCTGGACGGCAATACGTACCTGTTCGACAACATGAAGTTGCAGGGCTCGGAGAACCAGGGCACCGGCGACCTGGTGACCGCGATCAACGGCTCGTACTGGAGCGACGGTTCGCAGGCGAGCGAGCAGGTCCTCAACTGGCTTCCCTACAGCCTGGGTTCGATCCCGCCGACGGTGCCGCGCGGCTACGAGGCCGAGCGGGCACGGGCGACCGACGAGCAGGCGCTGGCCGAGCTGGACGACCTGGCGGTGAAGTCGAGTGCGGCCGGGGTGGACGCGGCGGCCGAGCTGATCCGGATCCGGCAGACCGCGGGCCGGCGGGTGAAGACGACGCGGCGCACCCGGGGCCGCCTTTCGGGCCAGAAGGTCCTGGACGTCACGGGCAAGGTGGTCTCCAACGGCTCTACGGGGGCGCACAGTTACCCCGCGCCGGTGATCACCGACATCTACGGCCAGGCCGTCGACGAGAAGGTCATCTATCCCGCCGAGTACGGCTCGCCCGACCTGGTGACCGACGGCTGGTACTGGTCGGCGACGGTCGACACGTCCCGGCCGGGAACCTACGCGTACACGATGCGGATCCAGTTGCACCGGCTCGTGCAGCAGGGCGGCGAGTCGCTGTGGGAGCCGGTGAACCTGACGTGCGAGTCGCGGATCAGGGTCGTCACCGAGCCCAAGCGGAACGCCTTCACCAAGGCGGGGCTCGGTCTGCTGCCCATCCCGCCGCGCCCGTTCTCGTAGCGGCGCCTGCTCGTAGGACCCCTGACCCAGCCAGAACGAGGAGGAGCAGATGACCACGAAACCGAGGCTGCGGGAGACCGGGACCGGCGCCAAGCGGCCGATCTCGATCACCGCGGTGGTGGACTGCGTGGGGGCGCTCGCCTCCCACAGCGTGCACGGCCACCTGTATCTGTACGACACCAACAAGGCGGGCGGCTCGACCGGGTTCGGCACCGAGGAGCTGCGGACGAAGGTCAAGCGCGGCGACCAGCTGCTGTGGAACGTGCTCGCGCTGGAGTGCGAGGCGTTCGTCAGCATCGACGACATCGTGATCGACCGGGACGTGATCGAGCCGGAGCGGAAGATCTATCCGGGTACCGATGTCGCGTACTGGATCGGGACGGTGAAGAAGGACGACGTCCAGTCCGTGCCGTACCAGATCAGGTTCAGGGTGGGCACGAGGACCGATCCCATCACGACCACTCTGCCGCCGGCCCTGTTCGGCTGACCGGCGTGCCCGAAGGAGGAGCGTTGAGTACGAGTACGCGCACCAGCGAGGTGGAGAAGCAGAACCCGGGTCAGCTGAACTCCGTGCAGCTCAATGTCGTGACGCTCGTGAACATGGGGCGGGCGGCGGCGACGGGTTCGCTGAAGGACTCCATGTACATGATGGACAACAGCGTGGGCGGCACCGGGCAGGGCACCCACCGCCTTGAGACGGTCTGCAAGCAGGGCCAGGTCCTGAACTGGATCATCCGGCCCGTCGACATGGAGAAGCGCCCCGACGGCACCTGGCCGCCGATGCCGAAGATCAGCAGCCTGGTCTTCCTCGACACCGAGCGGGGTGACGAGGAGGACGTCATCGAGCGGAAGATCTGTACGGAGCTGAAGATCTACGGGATGCCGGACCGGATGCGCGACCCGTTCACGCCGGTCTACTACTACTGGGCGGGCACGATCCTGAGCACCACGCGGCCGGGCGTGTACCGCTATCGCCTGGTGGTGGAGCTGGAGCAGGACGGCAAGAAGGAGAAGCTGTACCTGAACACCGTGGAGCACCCCTCGATCCGGGTCCTCGCGGTCTGACCAGCGGGCCCTGAGCCGCCCCGGCCGCCTCCGCATCGGTGGCCGGGGCCGGGGCGCGTCCGGCGGCCGGGATCCGGCGGGCGCGCCCTACTCCTCTTCGAGGGGCAGGACCGCGGTGACCTGCCAGCCGCCTTCGGGGGTGGGGCCCGCGGCGAGGTCGCCGCCCATCGCGGTGACCCGTTCGGTCAGGCCCGCAAGTCCGAAGCCGCCGCCGCGGGCCTGTTCGGCGAGGGTGGCCGCGCTGGCCCCGTCGTCGCTGACGCGCACTTCGAGGCGGCCGCCGGTGGTGCGGATGCCGATGCGTACGGCCGTGGCGTCCGCCGCGTGTTTGCGTACGTTGGTCAGGGATTCGCGCACCACCCGGTGGGCGAGGGCGGCGGCGTCGCCGGGCAGGTGTTCCTCCAGGCCGGTCTCGATGTACAGGACGGCCGGGGGTCCGGCGCGGGAGAAGCGGGCGGCGAGCTCGCGGACCTGGGCGAGGCCGGCCACCGGCTCGGTCTCCGCGTCGCCCTCGCGCAGCACCCGCACCAGGCGCCGCATCGCGCCGAGCGCCTCGCCGCCCGCCTCCTCGATGCGGGCGAAGGACTCGGCGGCGCGTTCACCGGAGACGGCGGTGAAGCGGGCGGCCTGGGCCTGGACGACGATGCCGGTGACGTGGTGGGCGACCAAGTCGTGCAGTTCGCGGGCGAGTTCGATGCGCTCGGCGGTGCGTACCGCCTCCAGGTCGCGGACGCGCTGGCCCGACTGGGCGCGCAGGAGCAGCGAGTAGGCGCTGACGACGACGGCGAGGACGGTGAACAGGAGGGTGAACCGGCCGGGTTGTGCGTCGCGTACCGGCGCCGCCACGCAGCCGAGGCCGAGCACCGGGCCGAGGACGGCGGCGGTGCGGGCGGGGGCGTACAGGAGCACCGAGGAGAGCAGTACCAGGAGGGCGATGGCCTCGCCCATGCCCCAGACGATCTCGGGGCGGCCGGTGAAGAGCAGGGCGGTCGCGGTCCAGCTGACGACGGCCGCGGTCCAGGCGCGCGGGACGAGCGGGATCCTCGTCCAGGGCACCGCGCAGACGCACACCACGATCCCGGCGCTCCACACGATGGCGTGCGGCCGGGTGGGCTGGCGGGCAAGTGCCACGCCTTCGTAGGTGACGAGGGCGACGAGGACGGCGGCGAGCAGGGGCCGGGCGGTGGCCGCGACGCGCGGATGGTGGCCGAGCCAGCGGCGTACGGGGCTCACGGGCGCGTCACGCGGCGCTCGTGGCGAGTCCGCTCTCCCAGGCCCAGGCGGCGATCTCCACGCGGTTGCGGGCGCCGAGTTTGCCCTGGACGTTGGCGAGGTGGGTCTTCACGGTGGACAGGGAGACGTACAGCTCGCGCGCGATCTCGGCGTTGGTGGCGCCGCGGGCGAGGCAGCGCACGACGTCGCGTTCGCGTTCGGTGAGCGGCTCGGACGGTTTGCGTACGCCTTCGGCGGGGCGGGCCGAGGCGAGTTCCTTCAACAGCCGCACGGTGATCGCGGGTGAGACGAGCGAGTCCCCGGCGGCCGCGGCGCGCACCGCTTCGACGAGCATTTCGGGGCTGGCGTCCTTGAGGAGGAAGCCGGAGGCGCCGCCGCGCAGGGCCGCGTGGACGTATTCGTCGAGGTCGAAGGTGGTGCAGATGACGATGCGGGGGTGGTCGCGGCCGCCCAGGCGGCGGGTGACTTCGAGGCCGTCGAGGCCGGGCATCCGGATGTCGAGGAGCAGCACGTCCGGCTGGAGGCGCTCGACGGCTTCGAGGGCGGCGTGCCCGTCGACGACGTCGGCGAGGACCTCGATGTCGTCCCTGCTCTCCAGGATCATGCGGAAGCCGGTACGGACCATTTCCTGGTCGTCCGCGATGACCACTGTGATCGACATGCCCCTATATGAGCAGGTTCGGCCGGACGCCCGCAAATTCGGGGCGCCCGGCCGGGCCGGGGTCAGCGGCTCCGCGCGCTACAGGTTCGAGGCGGCCTGGGCGATCGCGGTGGCGAAGGTCGAGACCTCGGAGTAGACGCCGGGGTAGCCGGGCTCGGCGCAGCCGTTGCCCCAGCTGACTATGCCGACCTGGATCCAGGCGCCCGCGTCGTCCTTGCGGAACATGGGGCCGCCGGAGTCGCCCTGGCAGGTGTCGACGCCGCCCTGGTCGACGTAGCCGGCGCAGATCTCGTCACCGGGTGTGAGGTCGTCGCCGTACGCCACCTTGCAGTCGGCGTCGGAGACGAAGGGGACGGTCGCCTTGCGGAGGTAGCGCTGCTGTCCGCCGCCTTCGCTGGTCGCTCCCCAGCCGGCGATGGTGAAGGTGCCGCTGTTGTACGCGGTGCTGGTGGCGATCTTGAGGGTGGGCTGGTTGATGGGCTTGGCCAGCTTGATCAGCGCCCAGTCCTTGCCCTTGCCGTTGTAGCCGGGGGCCTGCAGGACCTTGGTGGACTTCACCTTGATCGCGCTTGAGCTCTGCAGGTCGACGACGCCGCCGGTGGCGGTGATGGAGGTGTTGGCGCCGCTGCCGTCGACGCAGTGGGCGGCGGTGAGGACGATCTGCTGGGTGTACAGGGCGCCGCCGCAGCCCATGGAGAGCCGGACCATGAACGGGAACTCGCCCTGGGCGGCCTGCGCCCCGCCGACGACGGGCCGGGGCGAGGCGGGTGAGGCGGGTGAGGCGAAGGCGTCGGTGGCGGGCAGGCTGAACGCGGCGGCGAGGACGGCCGTCACGGCCAGACATCTGCGCAGGGCTCGCATCATCTTCTTCAACTGACTGCCTCTCGTGGGGGGTTGGCTGTCATACGCACGGACGGGCCCGTTCTGTCATGGGCGTGTCAATGCGTTGCGGGGATTATGCGGAGGCCTCCGCGCCGCTCACAAGGGCCGCTTTCCGGCCAGCGCCCGGACGGGGCCGCCACCGCCCGGCGCCCTTACAGTGGAATCCGGTCCGCGGTTCGGAACGGGGGTGGCAGCGTGGGCACGTCGAGCCCGGTCGTCCACGGCTATCCGCACCTCGCCACGGTGCGCGCGGCCATCACGGCGCTGCACAAGCGGCTGTCCCGGGACGGGCTCCAGGGGTACGCGACCAGCGTGCTCCCCGCCGATGTGGCCTTCGCCGACCACGACGACCTGCACCTGGGCGCCCAGCGGGTGGCCCGCGCGCTCGTCCAGCACCTGCACCTGCCCGACGCCCGGATGATCGTGGGCTTCCGCGAGATGCAGCACGCGGCGAGCGTCGAACTGGCGGCGGGACCCGAGTACTTCATCGAACTGAACGACCGGTTCCGCAGCCACCGCCGGGACATCGGGGCGGCGCTCGCCCACGAGATCACCCACGTGCTGCTCCACCGCCTGGACCTGACGTTCCCGGGCACCCGCGACAACGAGATCCTCACCGACACGGCGACCACGTACCTGGGTGCGGGATGGCTGCTGCTCGACGCGTTCCGCGAGGACGGGGTGTCCAGCCAGAAGCTGGGATATCTGACCCCGGAGGAGTTCGGGTACGTCCTGGCCAAGCGGGCCGAACTGTTCGGCGAGGACCCCTCGCCCTGGTTCACCAGCCCGCAGGCGTACCCCGCGTACACGGCGGGCGCGGCCCAGGCACGCCGGGACGGGCAGCAGCCTCCGCTCGTCGCGGCGGGCTGGACGGGACGGCGGCGCTACGCGAAGGACCGGCGGTACGCGTCTGAGCACGGGGGTGCCTGGGCGGAGCCCGGCTCCCCCTACTCCTTCGAGCCCGCCCCGGACGGCCTGCGGGTGCGCTTCGCCTGCCCGACGTGCTGCCAGCGAATCCGGGTGCCGGTGCGGGGGCGGGTCCGGGCGCGGTGCGGGTTGTGCGGGGCGGTGCTGGAGTGCGACACGTAGCGCTCCGCGGGGGTGGGGGGCTGTTTGCGCAGTTCCCCGCGCCCCTTACCTTTCGACTGCGGGCCGTCCATGGCTGGTCGCGCCCACGCGGCGGAGCCGCAAATGTCACAGCCCCGCGCCCCTAGCGGCGTCATTGCTGGCCGGCACCGGCATCTTCAGCCTGTCCGGCGCTTGAGGACGAGCGCCCTTAAGGCGCGATACGGGGTCTGGGGCGGAGCCCCAGGGTGGCTGAAAGGTGGTGACCGGATCCGCCTGCCAACCGCATCGCGCGCTTCGCCCCGCGTTCACCAACGGGACACCCACCACCCTCGTAATGGAGTTGTCTGTACAACAGTTGTCCGTACAACTTGGAGCTCCCGTGATCGCCCCCCGCATACGCACCGCAGGCCTCGCCGTGACCCTGGCCGCCTCCGCGTTCGCCCTCGCCGCCTGCGGCGCCAAGTCCGACGCCTCGACCAGCGCGGCCGACGGCGGCAAGGGCGGCAAGAGCCCCGCGGCCGCCACCTCCGCGAAGGACGCGGGCGGCATGGACGCGCTGATCGCCGCCGCGAAGAAGGAGGGCACGCTCAACGCGATCGCCATCCCGCGCGACTGGGCGAACTACGGCGCGCTCATCGACGGCTTCACGAAGAAGTACGGCATCAAGGTCTCCGTCGAGAACCCGGACGGCACCAGCGCCGACGAGATCAACGCGGTCAAGACCCGCAAGGGCCAGGACCGCGCCCCCGACGTCCTCGACCTCGGCGCCTCCTTCGCCCAGTCCGCGGGCGACCAGGGCCTGACCGCCCCGTACAAGGTCGAGGGCTTCGACAAGATCCCCGCGGCGCAGAAGGACGCGCAGGGCCGCTGGTTCAACGACTACGGCGGCTACGTCTCGATCGGCTGCGACGCCAAGCGCGTCAAGGTGTGCCCGACCACGTTCGCGGACCTGCTGAAGCCCGAGTACAAGGGGCAGGTCGCCCTCAACGGCAACCCCACCAAGTCCGGTTCGGCCTTCGCCGGGGTGTACGCGGCGTCGCTGGCCAACGGCGGTTCGCTCGACAACATCCAGCCCGGCCTGGACTTCTTCGCCAAGCTGAAGAAGGCCGGCAACTACAACCCGGTGGAGTCGACCCCGGCCACCGTCGAGAAGGGCGAGACGCCCATCTCCATCGACTGGGACTACCTGAACGCCGGCTACGCCGACCAGTTCAGGGGCAAGGGCCTCGACTGGAAGACCGCGGTCCCCACCGACGGCGTCTACGCCCAGTACTACTCGCAGGCCGTCAACAAGGACGCCCCGCACCCGGCGGCCGCCCGCCTGTGGCAGGAGTACCTGTACTCCACCGAGGGCCAGAACCTGTGGCTGAAGGGGTACGCCCGCCCGACGCTCATGCCCGCCATGGACAAGGACGGCACGCTCGACAAGGCCGCGGCCGCCAAGCTCCCGCAGGTCGCCGGCACCCCCACCTTCCCCACCGAGGCGCAGAACACCCAGGCGAAGACGGTCCTCGCCAATGGCTGGGCCAAGGCGATCTCGGGCTGATCACTCCATGACCCTCACCACTACCACCTCAACTCCGGTCGCTGTCACGGCAGTTGAGCGACCGACGCAGCGCCGGGGCCGCAGGCGTCCCGGCGCCTGGCTCGCCGCGGTTCCGCTGCTCGCCTTCGTCACGCTCGCCTTCGGCGTCCCGGCCCTCGCCATGCTGAACGGCGCGCTGTCCGTCAACGGCTCGTACGGGCTCGGCAACATGAGCCAGTCCGTGCACGGCGCGTACTGGACGGCCCTGCTCGGCAGCGTGAAGCTCGCGGCCACCACCGCCGCCATCGCCGCCGTGCTCGGCCTGCTGCTCGCGCAGGCCGTCGTCACCTCGCGCGGCAAGGCACTGCGCGAGGCCGTGCTCACCGCGTCCGGGGTGCTCGCCAACTTCGGCGGCGTGCCGCTCGCCTTCGCCTTCGTCGCCACCCTCGGCAACGCGGGCGTCCTCACCACCAAGCTGGGCCTGGCCGAACACGGCTGGAGCCTCTACAGCTTCTGGGGCCTGGCCCTGACCTACCTGTACTTCCTCGTCCCGCTGATGGTGCTCACCGTGGCACCGGCCCTGGACGGCCTTCGCCCGCAGTGGCGCGAGGCGGCTCAGAGCAGCGGCGCGAGCGCCTGGCAGTACTGGCGCCATGTCGGCGTCCCGGTGCTGCTTCCCACCCTGCTCGGCGGCTTCGTCCTGCTGTTCGGCAGCGCGTTCGCCGCGTACGCCACGGCCGCCTCGATGGTGGGCAGTTCGGTGCCGCTGGTCACGATGCAGATCGCGGACGCCCTGTCCGGCAACGTGCTGGTCGGCCAGGAGAACGTGGCGCTCGCGCTCAGCCTCGACATGGTGATCGTCGCCCTCCTCGTTATGGCCGTGCACCTGCCCCTTCAGCGAAGGAGCGCCCGATGGCTCGCCTGACGTATCCCCTGCGCCCGTGGCGCGGCGCGGTCCTGCTGGTCGCGGGCACCTACTTCCTGGTGCCGCTGCTCGCCTCCCTGGTGTTCACGGTGGACGTGCCCGGGCAGGGCCTCACCCTCTCCTCGTACACGCAGATCTTCGGCGCCGAGGGGTTCACCGCGGCCCTGCTCAGGTCGGTCGGGCTCGCCCTGTGCACGGTCGCGCTCGCCCTGGTCCTGACGCTTCCGGCCGCGCTCGCGGTGCGGCTTTCCGGTTCGGGGCGGCTGCGGGCGGTGCTCGAAGTGGTGTGCACGCTGCCCCTTGTGGTGCCGCCGGTGGCGCTGGTCGCGGGCCTGGGCACGGTCCTCAAGTGGGGCCCGGACCATCTCGCCACGACCCCGCTGTACCAGACGTTCGTCGCGGTCCAGAACCCGTCGTTCCCGCTGGTCCTGGTCTTCGCGTACGTCGTGATGGCGCTGCCGTTCGTGTACCGCTCGCTGGACGCGGGGCTGCGGGCCGTCGATGTGCGCACCCTGGTGGAGGCCGCCCGCGATCTGGGCGCGTCCTGGCCGCGGGCGCTGTTCGCGGTCGTGCTGCCCAATCTGCGCACCGCGATCCTGAACGCCTCGTTCCTGGCGCTGGCCCTGGTGCTCGGCGAGTTCACCGTGGCCTCGCTGCTCGGGTTCCAGCCGTTCGCGGTGTGGATCGTGCAGGCCTCCGGCGACAACGCCCAGCTGTCGGTGGCGGTCTCGCTGCTCAGCCTGCTGCTCACGTGGGGGCTGCTCCTGGTCGTGACCGGCCTCGCCCGCACCCGCGGCACCCGCAAGTCTCGTAAGAAGGAAGCCGTCTGATGACCACCGCACCGCCGCGCACCGGCACCGCCCTCACGATCCGGGGCCTTCGCCGCACCTTCGGGTCCGCCGTGGCCCTCGACGGGCTCGACCTCGATGTCGCGCCGGGGGAACTCCTGGCGCTGCTCGGCCCGTCGGGCTGCGGCAAGACCACCGCGCTCCGGGTCCTCGCGGGCTTCGAGCGGCCCGACGCGGGCGAGGTGCTGCTCGACGGCGAGGACATCGTGCCGGTGCCGGCCAACCGGCGCGACACCGGCATGGTCTTCCAGTCGTACAGCCTCTTCCCGCATCTGAGCGCGGCCGACAACGTGGCCTTCGGCATGAAGATGCGCAAGGTCCCGGCGCCCCAACGCCGGACTCGTGCCGCCGAGTTGATGGAATTGGTCGGCCTGCCCGAGCACGGCGACCGCTTCCCGCACCAGCTCTCCGGCGGGCAGCAGCAGCGCGTGGCGCTCGCCCGCGCGCTCGCCCTCCAACCAAGGCTGCTGCTCCTGGACGAGCCGCTCTCGGCCCTGGACGCCAAGGTCCGCGTCCAGTTGCGCGAGGAGATCCGGCGCCTCCAGCTGGAACTCGGCATCACCACCGTGTTCGTCACCCACGACCAGGAGGAGGCCCTCTCCATGGCCGACAAGGTCGCGGTGATGCGCGGCGGGCGGCTCGAACAGTGCGCGGCCCCGGCCGAGTTGTACGACCGTCCGGCGACCGCGTTCGTGGCGTCGTTCGTCGGGACGATGAACCGCGTCCCGGGCAGGATCGCCTCCGACGGCCTCGCCGAGGTGCTGGGCGTGCGTCTGCCGGTGGACGGGCCGGCGACGGGCTCGGTGTTCCTGCTGCGCCCCGAAGCCCTGGAGGTGACGGACGGCGGCCCCGACACGGTGACGGGCTCCTCCTTCCACGGTGCGAGCACCCGCCTGACCGTGCGGCTCGCGGACGGCACCGTGGTCAAGGCCGACCTGCCCTCGCACGCCGCCGGCTCCTTCGGCGCGGGCGCGAGCGTCACCGTACGGCCGCAGCGGCGTCCCGTGCTCGCGGCCGGTGAGGCTGCGTGAGCGGGCTGCGGGCGGTCCTGTTCGACATGGACGGCACCCTCGTCGACACCGAGGAGGCCTGGGTCGAGGTCGTGGAGAAGGTCGCGGCCCGCTACGGGCACGCGCTGGTGGGCGAGGAGCGCCGCTCGGTGTACGGCCGCTCGGTGGAGGACACGGCCGAGCTCCTGTACGTGTCGCTGGGCGCCCGGCGCGAGGAGCTGGCCGCCGAACTGGGGTCGGACTTCACGGCACGCCTGGCGGACGGCGCCGAGCCGCGACCGGGCGCACTCCAGCTCCTGCGCGCATTGCGGGAGTCGGGGGTACTGACCGCACTGGTGTCGGCATCACCGAGCGCGATCGTACGCAGGGTCGCGACGTCACTCGACGGCCACCGCTTCGACGCGGTGTACGGGGCCGAGGACACCGAGCGCACCAAGCCCGCGCCCGACCCGTACCTGGCGGCGGCCGCGGCGCTCGGCGCGGACCCGGCGCGCTGCGTGGCGGTCGAGGACACCGCGACGGGCGTCGCGTCGGCGGAGGCCGCGGGGTGTGCGGTGCTCGCGGTTCCGTCGGTGGAACCGATAGCGCCCGCCGCCGGCCGCACGGTGCTGACTAGTCTGGAGGAGGCGGACCTCACCTTGCTCCGCTCACTGATAGGCAGTTGAGGGGGCCCGGGGTGTCCAGCAAGTCGCCGCTCTACCGGAAAGTGGCCGGTGATCTGCGGACCGCCATCGCGGCGGGCGAGTACGGTTCGGGCGCACGGCTGCCCGCCGAGGACGAACTCGCCCGCCGCTACGGCGTGTCGAGAGGCACGGTCCGCCAGGCCCTCGCGTCTTTGCGAGCGGACGGCCTGGTGACCTCGCGGCGCGGCGCCCGCCGGGTGGTGCTCGGCGGGGCGGCCCGGTTGCAGAGCTTCGGGGAGCTGCGCTCGTTCGCCCGCTGGGCCCGCTCGCTGGGCGAGGAACCGGGCGGCAGGACGGTGGCGGTCGACCCGGCCGAGGCGACGGAAGAGGAAGCCCATCACCTCCAACTCCCCTCTGGAACAAGGGTGTTCAGGGTTCGCCGGGTCCGCACCCTGTCCGGCGCGCCGGTGATGGTGGAGCGCTCGACGTACCCGGAGCGGATCGGCGAGCTGGTGGCCGCGATGGACGTCGACGAGGTGTCGCACTCCCACCAACTGGAGCTGCACGGCGTCCTGTTCACCGACGCGCACCACACCATCGACGTGGTGCTGGCCGACGCGGACGACGCGCAGCTGCTCGACTGCCGCACGGGCCACGCCCTGCTGCGCGAACGCCGCCGCTCGACCGACCCGGCGGGCACCCCGGTGGAGTGGTCGGAGGACCGCTATCTGCCGGGGACGGTGGCGTTCACGGTCCACAACTCGACGGCGACGAGCGCGCTGGGGCGGCAGCTCGGGGAAGAGTGAGGCGGGGGTTTGCGGCGGGGCCCGCCCCATCCCCCGCCTTCAGCCCGTAATCCGTTCGTGTTGACGAGAACGGCCACGAACCCGGGTTCGGTGCCGTGCCGGTCCCATCGCTCACCGAACGCGGTGACGGCGCAGTTCGGCAGGCACAGCAGCGGGCCGCCGTCACCTCCGCGTACGGGCTATGCCACAGGGCTGCCGTCCCTCAGATACCGCGGACGCCCCGTGGCGAGGGCATCCAGTGCGGCGGTGAATCGCCGCCGCATACGGTCACTGACCCGGCGGGGCACCTCGTCGGGTGCCACGAACACCGCCTCGGACAACTCCTCGTCACGGGGCCGCAACGAGGCCGCCACTGCCTCGTCGAGAGTGCCCCCGTCGAAGACGAACGCGAGTTGGTCGTCCCAGGGACCGTGCGGTGCCACCCAGTCCACCACGAGCAGTCCCCGCAACGTCGGCCGGAACCGCAGTTCCTCACTCAGCTCCCGAATCGCGGCGTCCTCCGGCGGCTCGTTCGCTTCCACCATCCCGCCGGGGAGGTCCCATCCGGGTTTGTAGGTGGGGTTCACCAGCAGCACACGTCCCGACGGATCGCGGAGCAGTACATCGGCGGCGACGCGTTTGCGGGCCTGCTTGGCATTGCCTTCGGCGAGGTAGGCATTCCACGCTTCGGGATCGGCAGGTGTAGGAGCCTGGGGCCTCATGCGGGGGTGCCTCCCGGTGACGACGGGATGATGTCGGCCAGCAGAAGCATTCTGGCCCTGCGCGCGTCGTCGAAGTCCGCCAGGTACTCCCGGACCGGCCGGTACCCCGCGTGCGGCTCCATGCGTCGGCTCAGGCCGTCGAGCTGCTGCACCACGCGTGCTGCCTCGCCGACCCCGAGCCGGTCACCCCGGATACGGACCCGCCGGAGGGCCAGTGACCGGCGAGGACACGTCGTTCCCGGCCGCCCTCGACCGCTGGACCGACGCGGATTGGTCCGACTTCCGGGAGCGCGTCGAAGACGGCGAGGGCTCGTGTGCTGCGATCGACGCGGTCAACCGCCGCCTCCGGCGCACCGCGCAGAAGCAGACCGGCGCGAGGGCAGAGGCGTCCCAGTGAGAGGCGTCCCAAGGAGGGGGCAGCATGCGGCCGAGGCCCATCCGAGCCACCCTTGCTCAGCCTCGGCGGCCCCCGCGTGAACACCAAGGCCCGCCCCACCCCCGGAAGGGGCGAGGCGGGCCTCGTCGCATGGCGGCTCCCGGTCGACTACCGGTCAACTCCCGGTTCAGCAGCCGAAGTCGACCAGGCGGAACGTGACGTAGTGGTCGGCGGTGTAGTAGTCCTCGTGGTCCTGCTCGCCCGTGATGATGCGGCGGGTGCCGCGCGTCGGCGCGCCCGGGGTGATCACGGTGTACTCGTGGTAGTAGCCGCTGCTCTGGCTCGGCAGCACCTGCTCGCGGTTGTCGAAGACGATGCCGTCCCGGGGGTACGGGAACGGGCCGCCCTGGTCGATGAGGCTGATCGTGTCGTGCGCCTGGGACGGCAGCGCGGAGTAACAGACGTCGCCGACCGACTTCACGGACACGGAGGCGGAGGCGGCGGTGGCCGTGGGGGCGGCCGACGCGGTGCCGGCGACCGGACCCGCGAGGAGGGCGGCGGCTACGGCGAAGGCGCCGCCGAGGGCTGCGAAACGTGGGGGGATTGTCATGTGCACCATGATGACGCGCGTAGAGCGGAGGCCGTCAACGCCAACACCGTTGATTTTTCTACCTGTTAACCGAGGCGGTCACATGCGTAATGAAAGCGCCACGGGCGGTTAAGGCATCCGCAACCTGAGATCGTTCAACGCCCCTATCGCGATCCGTACACCACCCCCGGAGTCTCCGCCTCCGCAAGGAGCTTGAGGGCCGCCTCGCCCGCCTCGCGCGGGGTCCAGCGGGCGCCCTTGTCGCTCGTCGGTCCCGGGCGCCAGCCCTCCATCACGGTGATGCGGCCCGCCTCCGCCTCGAAGACCCGGCCGGTGACGCCCTCGCTCGCGGCCGAGCCCAGCCACACCACGAGCGGCGAGACGTTGTCGGGAGCCATCGCGTCGAAGGCCCCCGGCTTCCCCGGCGCCGCCATCGCCTCCGCGAAGGTCCCCTCCGTCATCCGGGTGCGGGCCGCCGGGGCGATCGCGTTGACCTGGACTCCGTACCGGCCCATCTCGGCCGCCGCGACCAGGGTGAGCCCCACGATCCCGGCCTTCGCTGCGCTGTAGTTGCCCTGGCCGACTGAGCCCAACAGCCCTGCCCCGGAGCTGGTGTTGACCACCCGGGCCGCGACCTCGCGGCCCGCCTTCGCCTCGGCGCGCCAGTACGCGGCGGCGTGCTTCAGCGGCAGGAAGTGGCCCTTGAGGTGGACCCGCATGACCGCGTCCCAGTCGTCCTCCTCCAGGTTGACCAGCATCCTGTCGCGCAGGAACCCCGCGTTGTTGACCAGGGTGTGCAGCGCGCCGAACGCGTCCAACGCCGTCGCGATCAGCGAGGCCGCACCCTCGGTCGTCGCGATGTCGCCGCCGTGCGCCACCGCCTCGCCGCCCGCCGCCTGGATCTCGTCCACCACCGACTGGGCGGGGCCGGCCATCGGGGCCTCCCCTGGTCGAGCCGAGCCGAGACCTTGGGGAACGCCCTGCCCGTCGACTCCGACCCCGAGGTCGTTGACCACGACCCGCGCCCCCTGCCCGGCGAACGCCAGCGCGTGGGCGCGCCCGAGCCCCCGTCCCGCGCCGGTCACGATCACGACCCGGCCCTCGCACAAACCGCTCATCTTCCGTTCCCTTCAAGTGAGTTGACACGTTGATTGACCGTGGCCGCCGCCAGGAACGCCGGGCGCTCGCCGCCGCCGTGGACGAGCAGCGACGCGCCGCTGATGTAGGACGCCTTCGCCGAGGCGAGGAAGACGGCGGCCGCCCCGACCTCCTCGGGCTCGGCGAGCCGGCCGAGCGGCACGGTCGCGCCCACCCGCGCGACGCCCTCCGCGTCGCCGTAGTGCAGCTCGCTCAGTTCCGTGCGGACCATCCCGAGCACCAGGGTGTTGACCCGGACCTCGGGCGCCCACTCCACCGCCATCGAGCGGGCGAGGCTCTCCAGGCCCGCCTTCGCGGCCCCGTACGCTGCCGATCCGGGCGAGGGCCGCCCTCCGCTCACGCTGCCGATCATCACGACCGAGCCGCGGGCCGCCCGCAGATACGGCCGGGCGGCGAGCGACGCGGTGAGCGGGGCCGTCAGATTCAGCTCGACGACCCGCGCGTGGCGTTCGGCCTCGCCCTCGTCGAGCAGCCGGTACGGGGTGCCGCCCGCGTTGTTGACCAGCACGTCGAGGCGCTCGTAGTCGGCGGCGACCTCGGCGAAGAAGGCTCGTACGGCGTCGGGTTCCCGCAGGTCCAGCGGGCGGAACTCGGCTTTCCGGCCGCCGAGTTCGACGGGTTCGTCGGGCGGTCGGCGGGCGCACGCGACCACGTCCGCGCCCGCTCCGAGGAACGCCTTCGCGATCCCCGCGCCCACGCCCCGGGTGCCACCGGTGACGACGACTGCCTTCCCGGCCAGCTCCATCCGCTGCTACCTTCCTGAGCTAACACCTGACCTAACAAATGTTTGGTGGAAAGGTAGCTGATCCGCCCATGGGTGTCTCCACCTCAAGCCCCGAGAAGGGCATTTGCCTCGTCACGGTCGACTTCCCGCCCGTCAACGCCCTTCCCGTGCAGGGCTGGTACGACCTCGCCGACGCGGTCCGCGCGGCTGGGCGCGACCCCGGGAACCACTGTGTGGTGCTCGCCGCCGAGGGCCGCGGCTTCAACGCCGGGGTCGACATCAAGGAGATGCAGCGCGACCCCGGCCACACCGCCCTCATCGGCGCGAACCGGGGCTGTTACGAGGCCTTCGCCGCCGTGTACGAGTGCGAGGTGCCGGTCGTCGCGGCGGTCGGCGGGTTCTGCCTCGGCGGCGGCATCGGCCTGGTCGGCAACGCGGACGCGATCGTGGCGAGCGACGACGCCGTCTTCGGCCTGCCCGAACTGGACCGCGGCGCACTCGGCGCCGCCACCCACCTCGCCCGCCTGGTCCCGCAGCACCTCATGCGCGCGCTGTACTACACCTCGCGCGCGGCGACGGCCCAGGAGCTGCACGCCCACGGCGCGGTGTGGAAGGTGGTCCCCCGTGATGAACTCCAGTACGCAGCACTGGAGTTGGCGCGGGAGATCGCCAGCAAGGACGGCACGCTGATCCGGCTCGCCAAGGCCGCCATCAACGGCATCGACCCGGTCGACGTACGCCGCAGCTACCGCTTCGAGCAGGGCTTCACCTTCGAGGCCAACCTCAGCGGCGTCGCCGACCGCGTCCGCGGCACCTTCGGAGCACCCGACACCTCCCGCGCACCGGCCACCGAGGAGGCCTCCCCGTGACGGACAAGACCATGACGCCCGAGGACGTCGTCGCGCGGCTGCGCAGCGGCATGACCATCGGCATCGGCGGCTGGGGCTCGCGCCGCAAACCGATGGCGCTGGTGCGCGCCCTGCTCCGCTCCCCCGTCACCGACCTCACGGTGATCTCGTACGGCGGCCCCGACGTCGGCCTGCTCGCCGCCGCCGGGAGGATCCGCAAACTGGTCGCGCCCTTCGCGACGCTCGACTCGATCCCCCTGGAGCCGCACTTCCGCGCGGCCCGCCAGGCGGGCGCGTTCGAGCTGATGGAGGTCGACGAGGCGATGTTCATGTGGGGGCTGCACGCGGCCGCCAACCGGCTGCCGTTCCTGCCGGTCCGCGCGGGCATCGGCTCCGACGTGATGCGGGTCAACCCGGCGCTGCGTACGGTCACTTCACCGTACGAGGACGGCGAGACGTTCGTCGCGATGCCGGCCCTGCGCATGGACGCGGCGCTCGTCCACCTCAACCGCGCGGACCGGCTCGGCAACGGCCAGTACCTCGGACCCGACCCGTACTTCGACGACTTGTTCTGCGAGGCCGCCGACAGCGCGTACGTCTCGTGCGAGCGGATCGTGGACGGCTTCGGGGCCACAGTGCCGCAGTCCCTGCTGGTCAAGCGGTATGCGGTGACGGGAGTCGTGGAGAGCCCGAACGGCGCGCACTTCACGTCCTGCGTCCCCGACTACGGCCGCGACGAGCCGTTCCAGAAGCTGTACGCGAGCACGCCCTGGCCCGAGTTCGCCGAGCGCTTCCTGTCCGGGCCTGACGAGAAGTCCTACCAGTCGGCCGTGCAGAGCTGGCACGAGGAGCAGAAATGACGACGAGCACCGTGCGTGTCAGCCGCGCCGAGTACTGCGTGATCGCCTGCGCCGAGGCCTGGCGCGACAACGGGGAGGTGCTCGCGAGCCCCATGGGTCTGATCCCGTCGGTCGGCGCGCGGCTCGCCCGGCGCACCTTCTCGCCCGACCTGCTGCTCACCGACGGCGAGGCGATGCTGGTCGGCCTCGACGGGGAGCCCGAGGGCTGGCTGCCGTACCGCCAGCACCTCGCGATGGTCACCGGCGGCCGGCGGCACGTCATGATGGGCGCGAGCCAGATCGACCGGTTCGGCAACCAGAACATCTCCTGCATCGGCGACTGGAAGCAGCCCGCCCGCCAGCTCCTCGGCGTACGCGGCGCACCGGTCAACACCCTCAACAATCCGGTGAGTTACTGGGTACCGAAGCACTCGACCCGGGTCTTCGTGCCGAAGGTAGACCTGATCAGCGGGGTGGGCTACGACAGCGCGGCGGCCGCGGGCCCGTCCGCGACGCGCTACCACCGCATCCCGCGCGTCGTGAGCGACCTGGGCGTCTTCGACTTCGCGACGCCGGACCACTCGATGCGGGTGGTGTCGCTGCATCCGGGGGTGACGGTCGACCAGGTGCGGGAGGCGACGGCGTTCGACCTGTCCGGCCTCGACGAGCCGGCGTACACCCGCGCACCCACCCCCGAGGAACTCCGCCTCATCCGAGAGGTCATCGACCCGGACGACCTGCGCGACCGCGAGGTCAGGCCGTGACGACGCCCCGCCTGGAGACGGCCCTGACGAAGCTGGTCGGCGTCCGGCATCCGATCGTGCAGACCGGCATGGGCTGGGTCGCGGGCCCCCGCCTGGTCTCGGCCACCGCGAACGCGGGCGCCCTGGGCATCCTCGCCTCCGCCACGATGACGACCGAGCAGTTGGGTCTGGCGGTGCGGGAGGTCAAGGCCCGTACGGAGGAGCCGTTCGGGGTCAATCTGCGGGCCGATGCCGCCGATGCCCGCGAGCGGGTCCGGATCATCATCGACGAGGGCGTGCGCGTGGCGTCCTTCGCGCTCGCCCCCTCCCGCGAACTCATCGCCGAGCTGAAGGACGCGGGCGTCGTCGTGATCCCCTCCATCGGCGCGCGGCGGCATGCCGAGAAGGTCGCGGCGTGGGGCGCGGACGCGGTGATCGTGCAGGGCGGCGAGGGCGGCGGCCACACGGGGGAGGTCGCGACCACCGTGCTGCTGCCGCAAGTCGTGGACGCGGTCGACATCCCGGTGATCGCGGCGGGCGGCTTCCACGACGGCCGGGGCCTGGTGGCGGCGCTCGCCTTCGGCGCGGCGGGCGTGGCGATGGGCACCCGCTTCCTGCTTACCTCGGACTCCACGGTCCCGGACGCGGTCAAGGCGAAGTACCTGGAAGCGACGGTCAAGGACGTCACCGTGACGACGGCCGTGGACGGGCTGCCGCACCGCATGCTCCGTACGGAACTCGTCGCGTCGCTGGAAGGGGCCGGCCGCGTCAGGGCGCTGGCGCAGGCGGTGCGCCGGGCATCCGGCTTCCGGAAGATCTCCGGCCTGAGCTGGCCCCAACTGGTCAGGGACGGCGTCGCGATGAAGCACGGCAAGAACCTGACCTGGAGCCAGACGCTCCTGGCCGCGAACACTCCGATGCTGCTGCGGGCGTCGATGGTCGAGGGCCGCACCGATCTCGGCGTGATGGCCTCGGGCCAGGTCGCCGGGCTGATCGAGGACCTCCCGAGCTGCGAGGAACTGATCACCCGCGTGCTGACCGAGGCCGCGCACGTGCTGGCCACCCTGCCGACGGCAGAGTGAACCCCCTTGAATCCCCTTCAATCCCATTTGGACGAATCCCCCTTAGACGCAAGGGAGTTGATCGATCCCCCATGAACCATCACCACTCCATCCGCAAGGTGACACGTGCCAGGATGGCGACCGCCGTGGTCGCCGCGATCCTGGCGGTGGGCATGCCGACGGCGGCGCCGGCCGTGGCTGTCGGCGGCGCGCACCGGCAGGAGGCGTCGCCGATCCACCAGGTCGTCCTGCAGGGCGCGGTCAACGCCCGTGATCTGGGCGGCTATTGGACGTACGACGGCAAGCGGGTCCGGTACGGACTCGCCTATCGGGCAGACGCCCTGAACAAGACAACAGACGCGGACATCACGACGCTCTCGCGGCTCGGCCTGCGCGAGGTGGTCGACTTCCGGGTGCCGCTGGAGCTCCAGTACGACGGCCCCGACCGCCTCCCCGCCGGGCTGGCCCCGACCGCGCGCCCGGTCTCCGACAGCGGCCTGTACGCGCAGATGCTGGCGGCGATCGGGTCCAAGGACCCGGCGAAGCAGGACGCGATGCTGGGCCACGGCAAGGCGGAGGCCCTCATGCGGACGGTGTACCAGGACTTCGTCTCGGACCCGGCGAGCCGCGCGCAGTTCGGAGCGACACTCAAGGACCTGGCGGCGGGGCGGGGGCCGCTGCTCTTCCACTGCACGTCGGGCAAAGACCGTACGGGCTGGGAGAGTTACGTACTCCTGCGCGCCCTCGGGGTGCCGGACGCGACGGCCCAGCAGGACTACCTGGCGTCCAACGGCTTCCGGGCGGCGGCCGACGCGGCACTGCGGGCGGGCCTGAAACAGTCGGGCATGATGCAGAACCCGGACCTGCTGATCCCGCTGCAGGAAGTGCGCCTCGACTACCTGAACGCGGCGCTGTCCCAACTGTCGTCCCAGTACGGCGACTTGTACGGGTACCTGACGCAGGGGCTGGGCCTGAGTCTCGGCGACTTGGCAGCGCTGCGGTCCAGGCTGGTGAGCTGATTCAGGCGGAGGCGCGCACGAGGCCGACGCGCCGGGCCCGCCCCCAGGGTGCGAGCTCGACGACACCGAACGAGACCTCGACCACGAAGAACAGCCACAGCCAGCGCGGGGCGCCGTGAGCGAGCGCGTACGCCTGCCACGAGGCGAAGAGCGTACGCGCGACCCCGTCGAACAGCCCGTGCACGGCCAACGGCTTGACGATCCGCAGCAGCGCCCAGACGACGACCACCGACCCCATGAGGTTCGCGTAGAGCATCTCCATCGGAGCGAGGGCGGGCAGGGTGCCGAGCCCGAGCCCGCCCCCGAGCTTCGACAGCGCGTCGTGCACCACCGTGTAGGTCCAGGGGGTGGCGAATCCGGCGGTGACGACGAGGTCGTACCAGGCGCTGGCGCGTACGGCGCGCAGATAGCCGGGACGGAAAGGCGTCACGGAACGGGCCATGGAACGGGTCGTGGAACGGATCACGGCGGGTCTCCTGCTGGCGTTCTCCTGCATGAACGCCTCGACGCTAAACAGTGGAGTACTGTCCAAGGTCAAGTCCGCGGTGGAAGTAGGCCGTTGGCGCTTCGCAGTTCGCAATCCGGAGGAGAGCCGTGCGCATCGGGGAGCTGGCCGCGCAGGCGGGTCTGAGCAGGGACGCCATCCGCTTCTACGAGAAGGTCGGCCTCGTCACGGGCCGACGGCTGCCGAACGGCTACCGCGACTTCCCGCCGGAGACGGTGCCGTGGCTCCAGTACGTGCGCACCGCCCAGGCCCTGGGGTTCTCGCTGGCCGAGATCGCCCGGACCGGCGAGGAGTTGCGGGACGCGCCGGACAGTGCGGAGGCGCTGTCCGCGCTGTTCGAGGAGAAGATCAGGGTCATCGACGCCCGCATCAGCGAACTCGCGGCCCTGCGCGCCGAGCTTGAGGCACGGGCTGGCACGGGGTGCCCTCTGCGGGCGGCGGGTTGAGGGTTCGGCGCCCCGACGCCTCCCGGGGCCGAGCCCCAGACCCCGCGGCTCCGCTTCGCGGGAGGGGTTGGGTGCGGGGTCCGCCTGCGGGGTGAGGGCGCCTTGATCGCCCAGTTCCCCGCGCCCCCTGAACCCGCCTTCGACCGCGGACCGTACGTGGTTGCTCGCGCAGTTCCCCGCGCACCCAACAGCGCTTTCGACCGCGGGACCGACATGGCTGGCCGCGCCGTTCCTCGTGCCCCTAACAGCGCTTTCGACTGCGGACCGTGCCTGGTTGCTCGCGCCGTTCCCCGCGCCCCTGTAGGGCACCCAGTACCGATGGTCGCGCCCGCTCGGCGGAGCCGCACGCCGTCATAGCCGCGCGCCCCAAACCGCCTTCGACCGCGGACCGTACGTGGCTGGTCGCGCAGTTCCCCGCGCCCCCAACAGGGTTGGCCTTGGCGGGGTTGGCCTTGGCAAGGGAGCCATGCGGGCGCTCCCGGTCGGGCGACGGAATCGGGCGTCAACCCACTCCCAGCCGTCTGGCGAACTCGGACGTCAGCCCACTTCAGCCCGTCCGGCGATTGAGGACGAGTGCCCTTCAGGCGCGAACGGGGTCCGGGGGCGGAGCCCCTGGAGCAGGGGTGCAGGGGACGGAGTCCCCGCAGGGGGTCTGGGGCGGAGCCCCAGGAGGCTCGGCTCCCTTTCCAACCCCCGGCGGGTTTCGAGAAGGGGCGGGGTGGGGCCTCCCGGGGTCTGGGGCGGAGCCCCAGCGCACCCCGCCGGGCCGCAGCGCCACCCCCGGAGGCCACGCCGCGGAGTGTCACAGCGGGGTGGGGAAGAAATCAGGCCCCGGACCGGCGCCCGCGCCCACCCTGCGCACGGGAAGCCGCACCCTGCCGAGCAGAGGCAGAACCCTGCGAACGGGGCGCAGCACCCTGCCTGCCAGCAGCGGAACCCTGCGAGCGAGCCCCGGAAGGCTGACCCGCAGCCTGCCTGGCGGAGCCAGAACCCTGCGAGCGGGACGCGGCGGGCTGGCCCGCGCCCCCGCGGGAACCCTGCCCGCCGCGGCGACCCCGACTGCGCCCGGACGCAGCCCGCTTCGGCTCCGGCTGAGCCGGCACCTCTATGACCACCGGCACGCCGGACGGCTCCCGCGCCCCCGTGACCCGTACAAGCTCCTCGGAGCTCGACTTGATCTCCGCCGTCCGAGGACGGATGCCCGCGAAGGACATGAGCTTGGTCATCTCGCGCTTCTCCTCGGGCAGCACGAGCGTGACGACGCTGCCCGACTCGCCGGCCCGGGCGGTACGCCCACCGCGGTGGAGGTAGTCCTTGTGGTCCGTCGGGGGGTCGACGTTCACGACCAGGTCCAGGTCGTCGACGTGGATGCCTCGCGCGGCGACGTTCGTCGCGACCAGCGCCGTGACCTGGCCGTTCTTGAACTGGTCCAGCGTGCGGTTGCGCTGCGGCTGCGAGCGTCCGCCGTGCAGGCCCGCCGCGCGGACACCGCTGGAGAGCAGCCGCTTGACCAGCCGGTCCACGGACCGCTTGGTGTCCAGGAACATGATCACGCGCCCGTCGCGGGCCGCGATGCGCGTGGTGACGGCCTTCTTGTCGGTCTCGTCCATCACGTACAGGACGTGGTGTTCCATCGTGGTGACCGCGCCGGCCGACGGGTCGACGGAGTGCACCACCGGGTCGGTGAGGAACATCCGGACCAGGCGGTCGATGTTGGCGTCCAGGGTCGCCGAGAACAGCATCCGCTGGCCGTCCGGCTCGACCTGCTTGAGCAGCGCGGTGACCTGCGGCATGAAGCCCATGTCGGCCATCTGGTCGGCCTCGTCGAGGACGGTGATGCCCACGTTCTCCAGTGAGCAGTCACCCCGCTCTATGAGGTCCTTGAGCCGGCCCGGGGTGGCGACCATGACCTCGGCGCCACGGCGCAGTGCATTGGACTGCTTGGTGATGGAGAGGCCGCCCACGACCGTGGTGAGGCGCAGGTTGACGGCCGTCGCGTAGGGCGTGAGCGCGTCGGTGACCTGCTGGGCGAGCTCGCGCGTCGGTACGAGGACCATGGCGAGCGGCGCCCCGGGCTCGGCGCGCCGGCCCGCGGTGCGGGCGAGCAGGGCGAGGCCGAAGGCGAGGGTCTTGCCGGAGCCGGTGCGGCCGCGGCCGAGTATGTCGCGGCCCGCGAGCGAGTTCGGCAGGGTGGCGCCCTGGATGGGGAACGGCTCGGTCACGCCCTGCGCGTCGAGCGTCTTGAGGAGCGCCGCGGGCATGTCCAGGTCGGCGAAGGCCTCGACGGCGGGCAGCGCGGGGGTGAGGGTCTCGGGCAGTTTGAATTCGCCCTGCGGCGCCATGGTCCGGCCCTTGGCGGGCTTCGTGGACTTGGCGGCGGGCCGGCCGGAACCCCTGCGGGCACCGGAACCGGAACCGGAACCGGAACGGGAGCCGGTACCGGCACCGGAACCGGCACCGGAGCGCTTGCTGGTCATGCGCGTCATACGGAATTTGCCTTCCTGGGACAAGACAGCACAAGCCGGGACCCGCACCTGAGGGTGCGGGCCCCGGCTGCGAAATTCGCGAGCCGCTAAATCCGCGGCTGCAAAATACGCCTCGTCGGCGATTAGGCGGGGAGAATGTTCTCCGCCTGCAGGCCCTTCTGGCCCTGGGTGACCTCGAAGGAGACCTTCTGGCCCTCAAGGAGCTCACGGAAGCCGGAGGAGGCGATGTTGGAGTAGTGGGCGAAGACGTCGGGGCCGCCGCCGTCCTGCTCGATGAAGCCGAAGCCCTTTTCCGAGTTGAACCACTTCACGGTGCCAGTAGCCATGTCATTTCTCCTAAGACAGGGGCAGTTCCGGAAATCCGCGGATTTACGGATTCCTCGTCGCCGCATTGAGCCCATCCGGAGAAACCCCGGAAACAAATAATGCGCCTGAGGATCATTCCCGTCAGGCGCACATAAAGTATATGGGTACCAAAACTGCAACAGCCACCACGATAGCACGCCGCCGTGCGGCACGTCCGTGTGGCTCGTCACGTACTCGTCGCTGGGGGACGCAGTCGGCCGGCGTCCCCCAGCGTCGCGGGCGTCCCCCGCGCCTACAGCCGCTCGATGATCGTCACGTTGGCCTGGCCGCCGCCCTCGCACATCGTCTGGAGGCCGTAGCGGCCGCCGGTTCGCTCCAGCTCGTGCAGCAGCGTCGTCATCAGCTTGACGCCGCTCGCGCCGAGCGGGTGGCCGAGCGCGATCGCGCCGCCGTTGACGTTGACCCGGGCCGGGTCTGCGCCGGTCTCCTTCAGCCAGGCGAGCACCACCGGCGCGAACGCCTCGTTGATCTCGACCAGGTCGAAGTCGTCGATCCTCATGCCCGTCTTCTTCAGGGCGTACGCGGTGGCCGGGATCGGGGCGGACAGCATGCGGATGGGGTCTTCGCCGCGTACCGAGAGGTGGTGGATGCGGGCGCGCGGGGTCAGTGCGTGCTCGGCGACGGCGCGCTCGGAGGCCATGAGGAGGGCGGCCGCGCCGTCGGAGACCTGGGACGAGCAGGCCGCGGTGATCGTGCCGCCGTCCATGACGGGCTTGAGGCGTGCCATCTTCTCCAGGGTGGTGTCCCGGCGCGGCCCCTCGTCCGTGGTGACGGCTCCGTACGCGACGGTCTCCCGCTCGAAGCGGCCCTCGTCGACGGCGCGGACCGCCCGCTGGTGCGAGCGCAGCGCGAACTCCTCCATGTCGAGGCGCGAGATCCCCCATTTCTCGGCGATCAGCTGCGCGCCGTGGAACTGGTTCACCGGCGCCTCCCCGTAGCGGGCGCGCCAGCCCTCGCTGCCGAGGTAGGGGCCGTCGGTCAGGCCGAGCGGTTCGGCGGCCTGACGGGAGGCGAAGGCGATCGGGATCATCGACATGTTCTGGGTGCCGCCCGCGACCACCAGGTCCTGGGTGCCCGAGAGCACGCCCTGCGCCGCGAAGTGGATCGCCTGCTGCGACGAGCCGCACTGGCGGTCGATGGTGACGCCGGGGACCTCTTCGGGCAGGCCCGCCGCCAGCCAGGACGTACGGGCGATGTCGCCGGCCTGCGGGCCCACGGTGTCCAGGCAGCCGAAGACGACGTCCTCGACGGCGGCCGGGTCGACGCCGACGCGCTCGACGAGCGCCCTGAGGACGTGGGCGCCGAGGTCCGCGGGGTGGACCCCCGAGAGCCCTCCCCCGCGCCGGCCCACCGGGGTGCGCACCGCTTCGACGATGTAGGCCTCGGACATGCCAACTCCCCAATCAGGTAAGCGAGTTACGTACGTACGGCGATTCCGTCCAGGACCATCGAGAGGTACTGGCGGGCGATCTCCTCCGGGCTGTGCCGGCCGCCGGGGCGGTACCAGGACGCGGCCACCCACACCGTGTCGCGCACGAAGCGGTAGGTGAGGCGGATGTCCAGGTCGGCGCGGAAGGCGTGCGAGGCGACCCCGCGCTCAAGGGTTCCCAGCCATGCCTTCTCGAACTTCTGCTGCGAGTCGGTCAGGTAGTGGAAGCGGGGCAGCGCGGCCAGGTGCTTGGACTCCTTCTGGTAGATCGCGACGGCGGCGCGGTGCCGGTCGATCTCGCGGAAGGACTCGGTGACGAGGGCCTCGATGGTCTCCCGCGGGCCGAGTCCGGCGGCGAGCACGGCGTCGTACCCCTCCCAGAGCTCGTTGAGGAAGGTCGAGAGGATTTCGTCGAGCATCGACTCCTTGGAGTCGAAGTGGTAGTAGAGGCTCCCCGCGAGCAGGCCCGCCTCGTCGGCGATCTTCCGGACGGTGGTGGCGTTGTACCCGTGGGCGGCGAACACCTCGGCCGCGGTGGCCAGGAGTTCGCGCCGCCGCTCGGGCGAGGCGGTCACCTGCGTCTTCTTCTTGTTCGTTGGCACCCGCCCATTGTGCTGCTCCCGCTAGGCGCGCTGGCTGCTGACGGAGACGACCTCGCCGGTCAGGTACGAGGAGTAGCCGCTGGCCAGGAACACGATGACGTTGGCGACCTCCCAGGGCTCCGCGTACCGGCCGAACGCCTCGCGGGCGGTGAGCTCTTCGAGGAGTTCGGCGGAGGTGACCTTCACCAGGTGCGGGTGCATGGCGAGGCTGGGCGCGACCGCGTTGACCCGCACGCCGAACGCGGCGGCCTCGACCGCCGCGCACCGGGTGAGCGCCATGACGCCCGCCTTGGCCGCGGCGTAGTGGGCCTGGCCCGCCTGGGCACGCCAGCCGACGACGGACGCGTTGTTGACGATGACGCCACCCCGGCCGGACTCCTCGAAGGCGCGCAGCGCCGCCCTCGTACAGCGGAAGGTGCCGTTCAGGGTGACGTCGAGGACCTTGGACCAGGCTTCGTCGCTCATGTCGACGAGGGAGCAAGTGCCGCCGAGGCCCGCGTTGTTGACGACGATGTCGAGTCCGCCGTGTTCGCGCGCGGCGAGCGCGAAGAGAGCCGCCACCTGTTGTTCGTCGGTCACGTCACAGGGGAGGGAGGCAACGTTGTGTGCACCGAACTCGGTGGCGAGCGCCCGCTCGGTCTCCCCCAGGCGGCGGGCGTGGGCGTCGCCGATGACGATGCGGGCGCCCTCTTCGAGGAGCCTGCGGGCGGTGGCGCCGCCGATCCCGGCGCCTGCCGCCGCCGTGACGACGGCGGTGCGGCCGTCGAGGAGGCCGTGGCCCGGCACGTACTGAGCCTTGTTGTCCGTCACGGCGCCACGTTAACCTACCAAACACTTGTTAGGGAAGGATGGTGTGCCGTACCCATGGACCTGGACCCCACGCCCGATCAGGAGGCCTTCCGGGCCGAGGCGCGCGACTGGCTCGCGGCGCACGTCCCTGCCACGCCGCTCCCCTCGCTGGAGACCGAGGCGGGTTTCGCCGCGCACCGGGAGTGGGAGGCGCGCCTTTCCGCGGACCGCTGGTCGGTGGTGTCGTGGCCCGAGGAGTACGGGGGCCGGGGCGTCGACATCTTCAAGTGGCTGGTCTTCGAGGAGGAGTACTTCGCGGCGGGCGGCCCGGGGCGTGTCTCCCAGAACGGCATCAACCTCCTCGCGCCCACCCTGTTCGACCACGCGACGCCCGAGCAGCGCGCGCGGATCCTGCCGGACATGGCGAGCGGCGCCACGATCTGGGCGCAGGCCTGGTCCGAGCCGGAGGCCGGCTCCGACCTCGCCTCGCTGCGGTCCAAAGCCGTGCGCACGCAAGGCGGTTGGCTGCTCTCGGGGCAGAAGACCTGGTCGTCGCGGGCCGCGTTCGCCGACCGCGCCTTCGGCATCTTCCGTACGGATCCGGACGCGACCAAGCCCCACCAGGGCCTCACCTACCTGATGTTCGACCTGCGGGCGCCCGGTGTGACGGTCCGGCCCATCGGGCGCATCGACGGCAAGCCGGCCTTCGCCGAGCTGTTCCTCGACGGCGTCTTCGTGCCCGACGAGGACGTCATCGGCGAGGTGGGCGCGGGCTGGCGGATCGCCATGTCCACGACCGGCAACGAGCGCGGCCTGATGCTGCGCTCCCCCGGCCGCTTCCTCGCCTCGGCCGCGCGGCTCGTCGAGCTCTGGCACGCGCAGGGAGACCCGGCGGACACCGCGCTGCGCGACCGGGTCGCGGACGCGGTGATCGGAGCGCGCGCCTATCAGCTGTTCACCTGCGCGGGCGCCGCCCGCTTCGCCGCGGGCGAGGCCATCGGCGCCGAGTCGAGCCTCAACAAGGTGTTCTGGTCGGAGTACGACATCGCCCTGCACGAGACCGCACTCGACCTGCTCGGCCCGTACGGCGAACTGTCCGACGAAGCCAACGAGGCTCCCGCATGCGGCAGTTGGGCCGAGAACCACGTCTTCTCGCTGGCCGGTCCGATCTACGCCGGGACGAACGAGATCCAGCGCGACATCATCGCCGAGCGTCTGCTCGGCCTGCCGAAGGGCCGCCGATGAGGTTCCTGCTCACCCCGGAACAGCTCGACTTCGCCCGCTCCCTCGACGCGATGCTGACCGCCGCCGACACGCCCTCGGCGGTACGGGCCTGGGGCGCGGGGGACGCGGGGCCTGGCCGCGCCCTGTGGTCCCGGATCGCCGAGGCCGGGGTGTTCGCGCTCACCGCGCCCGAGGCGTACGAAGGGGTCGGGCCGCTGCCCGTCGAACTGGCCCTCTCCTACGTGGAGTTGGGGCGGCACGCGGTACCGGGCCCGCTCGTGGAGACGGTCGCGGCGTCCGCCCTCCTCGCCCGGCTCGCGGAGCTCCGCGAGGAGGGCCCGGCCAAGCGGCTGCTGCCCTCGATCGCATCGGGTGCGTGCGCGGCGAGCGTGCTGTTCCCGGGCGCGAGCCCGTACGCGCTCGACGCGGACGCGGCGGACGTGGTGCTCGCCGTCACGGGCCAGGAGGCGCGGCTAGCGCCGGGCCACGGCCCCGTCCAGCCCTCGGCCGACCCGGCCCGGCGCCTCTCCCGCCCGCTGCCCGGCGGTGAACTCCTCGCCACAGGGCCCCAGTTGGCAGAGGCCGTCGCGTACGCCACGGTCTGGGCGCGGCTCGCCGCGGCAGGCCAGTGCCTCGGGATCGCGGAGGCGCTGCTTGCCCGGACCGTGGCGTACGTCAAGCAGCGCACCCAGTTCGGGGCGCCCATCGGGTCGTTCCAGGCGGTCAAGCACCGCCTCGCGGACACGCTGGTCGCGGTGGAGTTCGCGCGGCCGCTGCTGTACGGGGCCGCGCTCTCGCTCGCGCCGGGGGATGTGGCCGCGGCGAAGGTGACGGCGGGCGAGGCCGCGTACGCCGCCGCCCGCACCGCGCTGCAACTGCACGGTGCGGTGGGCTACACCCAGGAGCTCGACCTGTCGCTTTGGCTGCGGAAGGCGCGTCCGCTGAGGGACGCGTGGGGGTCGCCGAGCGAGTGCCGGGCGGCAGTGCTGGCGGGCCAGTGATCAGTGGACCTGACCCGTGGGGCGGACCACCACCTGGTTCACCTCGACCCCGGCCGGCTGGGCCAGCGCCCACACGATCGCTTCGGCCACGTCCTCCGGGGTCATCGCGGGGCCGTCCGGGACGACGCCCGTCGGGTGGCTCGACCAGAACGGGCTGTCCACCCGGCCCGGCGCGACCAGCGTCACGCCGACGCCCGAGCCGGTGACCAGGACCCGGGTGTTCTCGGCGAGCGAGGTCAGCGCGCCCTTGGTCACCGAGTACATGTTGCCGGGCGTGTTCTTGATCCCCGCCGTGCTGCCCACCATCACGATGCGGCCGCCGCTCTCGGTGAGCGCGGGCAGCGCGGCCTTCACCAGGACGGCCGGGCCCAGCACATTGACCATGAGCATTTCGCGCCAGTGCTCGGGGTCGCCGTCGGCGAGGTTGTCGTGGGTGGAGAACCCGGCGTTGGCGACGACGTGGTCGAGCCGCCCGAAGTTCTTGACGGTCGCCTCGACCGCGGCGCCGATCGAGGCGAGGTCGGTGGTGTCGGCGGCGACCGCCAACACCCGCTCCCCCGCGCCGAGTTCGGCCGCGAAGGCGTCCAGCCTCGCCTGGTCGCGGCCGGTGACGGCGACCCGGTGGCCTCCGTCCAGGAGCCGCCGGACGCTAGCGGCGCCGATCCCGCTCGCCCCGCCGGTGACGAGGGTGACCGGGCCGTTGTTGTGCTCGCTGCTCATGAATTCCCCTGGATCTTCGAATCCGTCGCATGCCCAGGGCGACTGTAGCGGCCTGCGCCTCAGGCGTCCTCGCGGACTCCTTCGTCATTGCCGCGCCGCAGCGTGCGCAGCGCGGCACCGGGTCGCCAGGCCCGTACGACCAGCTCGTCGTTGTCGAGGCCGGTCCAGACGACCTCGGTCAGCTCGGCGCGGAAGAGGTGGAACGGCTCGGGCGGCTCGACCTGCGAGGCGAAGGCGGCCATCACCTCGCGGTCGGTGACCTCCACCGCGCGGCCGCTGACCCGTACGTCGCCGTCCGCCATCTCGGCGTCCGGGCCGGGGTTGGCCTGCACCGCGAAGCGCGGGTCGCGGCGCAGGTCGAGGGCCTTCATCGAGTTCGGCATCATGCCGAGCCAGAGCTCGCCGCCCTGGAACTCCACCTCCAGGCCGGTCACCCGGGGCGAGCCGTCCTTGCGCAGCGTGGCCAGGACGTGGTGCTTGTAGATCTTGAACCGCGCCTCGACGCGCTCGGCGAACTGCGCCTCGGCCCGCCGGAACTCGCTCCAACCGACCGCCGTGGTTCCTGTCTCCTTGGTTGCCATGGCTCCAGGAGACCTCAGATACCCGACATCTCCTGTCCGGATTGCCGCGCCGGGAGGGTGACGACGGCCGCGTGCCCCTCGGCCCGCACCACCGCACCGCCCTCCTCGGTGAGCACCGCGTCGTACGGGCCCAGGCGTACGCCGTCGACGTGGGCGGGCGCGTCGAGAGCGACGACCAGGGCTGGCCCGGTGATCGTCAGGCCGCCCCGCACCACGGCGACCGCCGGGGCGGGGCGGCCCCGGCGGAACATCACGTTGAAGTTGACGACAGGACCGGCCAGGAGCCGGCAGTCGGTGGGGGCGTCACCGGGGAAGTGCTGGGGCACGAACCGTTCGTCCACCAGGCGCCGTTGACCGTTCACGGTGAGGTCCATTCCGGCGCCCTCGACGACGGTGAGGATCCGGTCCACGCCCGGAAACCCGGAGAACGGGCCGTCCGCGCCGACGTCCGCGAGGCTGACCCGCCACTCGAACTCCGCCGTCCCCGAGCCTTCGGGGTGGGCGGCGACGCTCCGGGTCACTCCGCCGCCGTTCTTCCACGGCACGGCCTTCCTGACGGCGGCCCGCAACACCTTCACCGTACGACCCCTTCCGCGCGGGGTGGTTCCGGCGGCGGGGCACCCCGCGTTGCCTACGCACCCGGTGCGAGGTTACGCGATGCGGGGTGGTTCCGGCTGGCCCCGGTCGTTCCCCGCGTCCCTCAGGGGGTTTGGTCGCCCGCGCCGAGTCCTACGGGGCCTGGTCCTGGAAAGCCGGCAGCGCGAAGATTCGCTCCTTCGCCGCGTCCTCCATCAACTCCACCAGCGGCAGCACCAGTTCCCACAGGTTCTGTTTGTCCACCTCTCTCGTCAGGGCGTCCAGGTCCTCGTCCGTCAGGGCGCCTGCCGCGTCCGCCACCACCTTGCGGGACTCCTCGGGCAGCAGCTCCACCAGCGGCAGGAACTCCGCCCACAACGCGGTCGCCACCACCGCCGGGACGATGCCGGCCAGGACCGACGGGTCGGTCAGGGAGGGCAGTACGGCCACCGCCCGGCGGTCCTCCTCGCCAAGCAGGGCCACCAGCGGGAGCAGCGACTCCCACAGGTCCTGGTCGGCCACCGTCCGTACCAGCGTGTCCAGTCGGTCCTGGGGCTGGCGCGCGGCCAGTGTCGCGATGCGGGCGCGCTGGTCCCCCGTCACCATGCCCGCGACCGCCAGGGCCTCGGGCCACAGGCCGTCGGCCGCCGACGCGATGACCTGGGCCAGGCGCTCGTCGCCCATCAACTCGACGATCCTGCCGAGGCGTTGGGGCTGGTCGACCGCGAACCCGGTCCGCAGGACCACCGCGTCGTCGACCTGCGGCAGGATGCGGGTCAGCGCCGAGTCGCGCAGGTGGCCGACGAAGCGGCCCATCGTGAGGTGGTCGCCGCGTTCGGCGAGAGTGACCGAGATCCGTACGAGCAGGTTCTCGTCGAGGCGGTCGACGATGCCCGCGATGCGGCGCGGGTCCAGGTGGGCGCAGGACGCCGCGGTGAACGCCACGGGGAGTTTTTCGATGATGTCGGCGGCCCGGGCCGGTTCGAGTCGGCCCGCTACGGCGGCGGCGAGGCGTGGGCCGAGGGCTTTTTGCGAGATGGCGGCGGCGACCCCGGCCGGGACGAGTTTGGTGGCCCGCGCGATGCGGTCGAGCATGTCCGGCATGCCGTCGAACAGGGCGGCCACAGCCTGTTCGCGGAGCTTCTTCAGGTCTTCGGCGGGCAGGGTTTCGAGGAAGGCGAGGCGTTCGGGGCGCTCGCCGAGCAGGGCCGCGATCTTCTCGGTCTCGGCACGGTTGCGGAGCTTGTCGCGGGTGTCCATGGCCGGCCTCACTTGAAGAGGATGCGGCGGACGGGGCCGCGGGCGAGGGCGGGCACGAGCTTCAGGGCCTCTTCGGCGGCCTCGCCGAGACCGGCCGCCCGGCCCTCGCGCTCCTTGCGCAACGCGCCTGTCAGGAAAGAGAGTTGATTGGTCGTCAGCTCGGCCAGGGAGTCCGGGGGCGCGGTCCCCAGCTCCGTACTCAACTGCGACAGCGCTTCGTTGCTCAACGGATCCTCCCGGTGACGGACGGCGGCTCGTCCCGAGGGTGGAGCGCAATTGACTAATAGTCAATACGTGGCGCCGGCCGTGGCCCGAACACGCCGCGGCGCCCGCCCAGTCGTCCGGTCGGGGACAGTGGGGCGGGCGCCGGTCAGTTCCGCACGTCGTTGTACGGGACGTATGAGGGGTCCTGGACCCGGGGGCGCTAAACCGTGAGCGCGCGGTCCGTGGGGCGGATCGGGGCGGGCAGGTCGCTCGCGCCGGTCAGGTAGCGGTCGACGCCGCGCGCCGCGGAGCGGCCCTCGGCGATCGCCCAGACGATCAGGGACTGGCCGCGGCCCGCGTCACCGGCGACGAACACGCCGTCGACGTTGGTCGCGAAGTCCGCGTCGCGCGCGACGTTGCCGCGCTCGTCGAGCTCAAGGCCGAACTGCGCCACCAGGCCGTTGGCCTGGTCGGTGCCGGTGAAGCCCATGGCGAGGGTGACCAGCTGGGCGGGGATCCTGCGCTCCGTGCCCGGCTTCTGGGTCAGCTTGCCGTCGACGAACTCGACCTCGACGAGGTGCAGGAACTGGACGTTGCCGTCCTCGTCGCCCTCGAAGTGGGTGGTCGAGACCGAGTAGACGCGCTCGCCGCCCTCCTCGTGCGCGGAGGTCACCTTGTAGAGCATGGGGAACGTCGGCCAGGGCTGGCCCGGGTTCCGCTCGTCGCCCGGCTTCGGCATGATCTCCAGCTGCGTGACGGAGGCCGCGCCCTGGCGGTGGGCGGTGCCCACGCAGTCCGCGCCGGTGTCGCCGCCGCCGATCACCACGACGTGCTTGCCCTCGGCGGTGATCGGCGGGGTGACGAAGTCGCCCTCCTGCACCTTGTTCGAGAGCGGCAGGTACTCCATCGCGAAGTGGATGCCGTTCAACTCCCGTCCAGGGACGGGGAGATCGCGGGAGACCGTGGCACCGGCCGCGATGACGACCGCGTCGTAGCGCTTGCGCAGCTTCGCGGCGTCGATGTCACGGCCGATCTCGACCTCGGTACGGAACTTGGTGCCCTCCGCGCGCATCTGCTCGATGCGGCGGTTGATGTGCACCTTCTCCATCTTGAACTCGGGGATGCCGTAGCGCAGCAGGCCGCCGATGCGGTCGGCGCGCTCGTACACGGCGACCGTGTGTCCTGCCCGGGTCAGCTGCTGGGCGGCGGCCAGGCCCGCCGGGCCCGAGCCGATGACCGCGACGGTCTTGCCGGAGAGGCGCTCGGGCGCCTGCGGCCTGACGTCGCCGGTGTCCCACGCCTTGTCGATGATCGAGACTTCAACGTTCTTGATGGTGACGGCGGGCTGGTTGATGCCGAGCACGCACGCCGACTCGCAGGGAGCCGGGCACAGCCGCCCGGTGAACTCCGGGAAGTTGTTCGTGGCGTGCAGGCGCTCGGACGCGGCCTGCCAGTCCTCGCGGTAGGCGTAGTCGTTCCACTCGGGGATCAGGTTCCCCAGCGGACAGCCGTTGTGGCAGAACGGGATGCCGCAGTCCATGCAGCGCCCGGCCTGCTTGCTGATGATCGGCAGCAGCGAACCGGGAACGTAGACCTCGTTCCAGTCCTTGACGCGCTCGCCCACCGGGCGGGTCTTGGCGACCTCGCGCCCGGTGGTCAGGAAGCCCTTGGGGTCAGCCATTGGTCGCCGCCTCCATCATCTTCTCGGTGGTCTCCTGCTCGGAGAGACCGGCGAGCTCAGCGGCGTCCTTGGCGGCGAGCACGGCCTTGTACGTGGTCGGGATGATCTTGCTGAAGCGGTCCACGTTCACGGACCAGTCGGCGAGCAGCTTCTCGGCGACCGTCGAGCCGGTCTCCTCGAAGTGGCGGCGCACGACGTCGTGCAGCCACTGCCTGTCGGTGTCGCTCGGTGTCTCGATGGCGTTCAGGTTCCCGGAGTTGACGTTGTCCCGGTCCAGGTCGACGACGTAGGCGATGCCGCCGGACATGCCGGCCGCGAAGTTGCGCCCGGTCTCGCCGAGGACGACCGCGTGGCCGCCGGTCATGTACTCGCAGCCGTGGTCGCCCACGCCCTCCGAGACGACGGTGGCACCCGAGTTGCGGACGCAGAAGCGCTCGCCGGTGCGGCCCCGCAGGAACAGCTCGCCGCCGGTCGCGCCGTACGCGATCGTGTTGCCGGCGATCGTCGAGTACTCGGCGAGATGGTCGGCGCCCCGGTCCGGGCGGACGATGACACGGCCGCCGGAGAGGCCCTTGCCGACGTAGTCGTTGGCGTCGCCCTCCAGGCGCAGCGTCACGCCGCTCGGCAGGAAGGCACCGAAGGACTGGCCGGCCGAGCCGGTGAAGGTGATGTCGATGGTGTCGTCGGGCAGGCCCGCACCGCCGAACTTCTTCGTCACCTGGTGGCCGAGCATGGTGCCCACGGTCCGGTTGATGTTGCGGATCGCGATCTGCGCGCGGACCGGCTGCGCGGCCTCGGCGGACTCGGCTTCGAGCGCGTCGGCGGCGAGCTTGATGAGCTCGTTGTCCAGCGCCTTCGCCAGGCCGTGGTCCTGCTCGATCACCGCGTGGCGTACGGCGCCCTCGGGCAGCTCGGGCACGTAGAACAGCGGCTCCAGGTCGAGGCCCTGGGCCTTCCAGTGGGTCACGGCCCGGTCGGTGTCGAGGAGTTCGGCGTGGCCGACGGCCTCCTCGATCGTGCGGAAGCCGAGCTCGGCCAGGATCTCGCGGACCTCTTCGGCGATGAACTCGAAGAAGTTCACGACGAATTCGGGCTTGCCCGAGAAGCGGTCGCGCAGGACCGGGTTCTGGGTGGCGATGCCGACCGGGCAGGTGTCCAGGTGGCAGACGCGCATCATGACGCAGCCGGAGACGACGAGCGGCGCGGTCGCGAAACCGAACTCCTCGGCGCCGAGCAGCACGGCGATGATGACGTCACGGCCGGTCTTGAGCTGGCCGTCGGTCTGCACGACGATGCGGTCGCGCAGGCCGTTGAGCAGGAGGGTCTGCTGGGTCTCGGCGAGGCCCAACTCCCACGGCCCACCGGCGTGCTTGAGCGACGTCAGCGGCGATGCGCCCGTACCGCCGTCGTGGCCGGAGATGAGGACGACGTCCGCGTGCGCCTTGGAGACACCCGCGGCGACCGTCCCGACGCCGACCTCGGACACCAGCTTCACGTGGATGCGCGCGGCCGGGTTGGCGTTCTTGAGGTCGTGGATCAGCTGAGCCAGGTCCTCGATGGAGTAGATGTCGTGGTGCGGCGGCGGCGAGATGAGGCCGACGCCCGGGGTGGAGTGCCGGGTCTTGGCGACCCACGGGTAGACCTTGTGGCCGGGCAGCTGGCCGCCCTCGCCGGGCTTGGCGCCCTGCGCCATCTTGATCTGGATGTCGTCCGCGTTGACCAGGTACTCGCTGGTCACCCCGAAGCGGCCGGAGGCGACCTGCTTGATGGAGGAGCGGCGCGCCGGGTCGTACAGGCGGTCCGCGTCCTCGCCGCCCTCACCGGTGTTGGACTTGCCGCCCAGCTGGTTCATGGCGATGGCGAGCGTCTCGTGGGCCTCGCGCGAGATGGAGCCGTACGACATGGCGCCGGTCGAGAAGCGCTTGACGATCTCGGAGACCGGCTCGACCTCGTCGATGGAGATCGGCTCGCGCTCGCTGCTGAAGCCGAACAGACCCCGGAGCGTCATCAGGCGCTCGGACTGCTCGTTCACGCGGTCCGTGTACTGCTTGAAGATGTCGTAGCGCTTGTTGCGCGTCGCGTGCTGGAGACGGAAGACCGTCTCCGGGTCGAACAGGTGCGGCTCGCCCTCGCGGCGCCACTGGTACTCGCCGCCGATCTCCAGGGCGCGGTGCGCCGAGGGGACGCCGGAGGCGGGGTAGGCCTTGGCGTGCCGGGCGGCGACCTCGCGCGCGACCACGTCCAGACCCGCACCGCCGATCTTCGTCGCGGTGCCGATGAAGTACTTCTGGACGAAGGCCTCGTCGAGACCGACGGCCTCGAAGACCTGGGCGCCGCGGTAGGAGGCGACCGTCGAGATGCCCATCTTCGACATGACCTTCAGGACGCCCTTGCCGAGCGCGTAGATCAGGTTGCGGATGGCCTGCTCGGGCTCAAGGCCCTCGATGAAGGTGCCGGCCCGGACCAGGTCCTCGACGGACTCCATGGCGAGGTACGGGTTGACCGCGGCGGCACCGTAACCGATGAGCAGCGCGACGTGATGCACCTCGCGGACGTCACCGGCCTCGACGAGCAGGCCCACCTGGGTGCGCTGCTTCGTGCGGATGAGGTGGTGGTGGACGGCGGCGGTGAGCAGCAGCGAGGGGATCGGCGCGTGCTCGGCGTCGGAGTGCCGGTCGGACAGGACGATCAGGCGGGCGCCGTCCTCGATCGCGGCGTCGGTCTCCTTGCAGATGGCCTCGATGCGGGCGGCAAGCGCGTCGCCGCCGCCGGAGACCCGGTACAGGCCGGAGAGCGTGGCGGCCTTCATGCCCGGCATGTCGCCGTCGGCGTTGATGTGTATCAGCTTCGCCAGCTCGTCGTTGTCGATGACCGGGAAGGGCAGCGTGACGCTGCGGCACGAGGCGGCGGTCGGCTCAAGGAGGTTGCCCTGCGGGCCGAGCGTGGAGCGCAGGCTGGTCACGAGCTCTTCGCGGATCGCGTCGAGCGGCGGGTTGGTGACCTGCGCGAACAGTTGGGTGAAGTAGTCGAAAAGGAGCCGGGGACGCTCGGAGAGCGCGGCGATCGGCGAGTCCGTACCCATGGAGCCGAGCGGCTCGCCGGCGGTGCGGGCCATCGGCGCGAGGATGACGCGGAGCTCTTCCTCGGTGTAGCCGAAGGTCTGCTGGCGGCGGGTGACCGAGGCGTGGGTGTGCACGATGTGCTCGCGCTCGGGCAGGTCCTCCAGCTCGATCTCGCCGGCTTCCAGCCACTCCTTGTACGGGTTCTCGGCGGCGAGGGACGCCTTGATCTCGTCGTCCTCGATGATGCGGTGCTCGGCGGTGTCGACGAGGAACATCTTGCCGGGCTGCAGGCGGCCCTTGCGGACGACCTTCGCCGGGTCGATGTCGAGCACGCCGACCTCGGAGGACAGGACCACGAGGCCGTCGTCGGTCACCCAGTACCGGCCCGGGCGCAGGCCGTTGCGGTCGAGGACCGCGCCGACCTGGGTGCCGTCGGTGAAGGTGATGCAGGCCGGGCCGTCCCAGGGCTCCATCATCGTGGCGTGGAACTGGTAGAAGGCACGGCGTGCCGGGTCCATCGACTCGTGGTTCTCCCACGCCTCGGGGACCATCATCAGCACCGAGTGCGGCAGCGAGCGGCCGCCGAGGTGGAGGAGTTCGAGCACCTCGTCGAAGGACGCGGAGTCGGAGGCGTCCGGCGTACACACGGGGAAGATCCGGTCGAGCTTGCCGGCGCCCGAGTTGAACAGGTTGGAGACGAGCTGGGACTCGCGGGCCACCATCCAGTTGCGGTTGCCCTTGACCGTGTTGATCTCGCCGTTGTGCGCGACGAAGCGGTACGGGTGGGCCAGCGGCCAGGACGGGAAGGTGTTGGTGGAGAACCGCGAGTGCACGAGGGCGACGGTGGTGGCGCAGCGGCGGTCGGAGAGGTCCGGGAAGAACGGCTCCAGCTGGCCGGTGGTCAGCATGCCCTTGTAGACGATGGTCCGGGCGGAGAGCGACGGGAAGTAGACACCGGCCTCCCGCTCGGCGCGCTTGCGCAGCACGAAGGCCTTGCGGTCGAGCGCGATGCCGGACGAGTTGCCGTCGCTCACGAAGAGCTGGCGGAAGGCGGGCATGGTGGCGCGGGCGCCGTTGCCGAGCAGTGCGGGGGTGACGGGGACCTCACGCCAGCCCAGGACGGTGAGCCCCTCTTCACCGGCGATCGTCTCGATCCGTGAGACGGCCTCGCTGGTCTCCTCCAGGGGCAGGAAGGCGATACCGACGGCGTACGAGCCCGCCTCGGGCAGCTCGAAGTCACTGACCTCGCGCAGGAACGCGTCCGGAACCTGGAGCAGGATGCCGGCGCCGTCACCGGAGTCCGGCTCGGAGCCGGTGGCGCCGCGGTGTTCCAGGTTGCGCAGTACGGTCAGGGCCTGCTCGACCAGCTCATGGCTGGCAACACCGGTGAGGGTGGCCACGAACCCGACGCCACAGGCGTCGTGCTCGTTACGGGGGTCGTACATCCCCTGCTGGGCGGGGCGACCGTCCATGGGCGACCAGGCGTCGGAACGCATCGGCTCTCCCGTCGTCGTTAGTGGCATTGGGGGCTCCCTGCTCGATCTGGGGGTCCCCCTGCTCGAACGAGGTCGAGGGCTTGGGGGAGAGAGCTTGGGGAGTCGTAGCCGAGGGGCGACGTTGGCCCTCTGCGAAATTTCGTGCAGGTTACATGATGGAACGTATCTCGGGAACCGGATAGTGCATTCCAGCATGCGGACACCCGAGGTGCGGGCTTCATTGCCCACGGGGGCGCACGCGGGCGTGCCGTTCGGGTGTGTACGGCCTATGCCCGGCGGTAAAAGATCCGAAACCGCCGAGTAACGATTACTTATGTGGCCTCATGCATACTCCGCCATCCTACGGCCCGGGGCGGCGAAGCGCGCAGGACGTACGTCACACGGGGCGGCGCCGAATGGCACCGCCCCGTGTCACGACCTCCGCGTTCGTCAGCCGATGGCGGTACCGAAGAAGGAGCCGATGCCGAAGGTGAGGGCGGCCGCGGCGCCGCCGAGGGCCAGCTGGCGCACACCGCTGAACCACCACGAGCGGGCCGTCACCTTGGCGACCACCGCGCCGCAGCCGAAGAGGCCGATCAGCGCGAGCAGCACCGCGGGCCACAGCGCGGTCGCACCCAGCAGGTACGGCAGCAGGGGCAGCAGCGCGCCGAGGGCGAAGGAGGCGAAGGAGGAGACCGCGGCCACGGTGGGCGAGGGCAGGTCGGACGGGTCGATGCCGAGCTCCTCGCGGGCATGGATCTCCAGCGCCTGCTCGGGGTCCTGCGAGAGCTGGCGGGCGACCTCGCGGGCGAGCTTCGGCTCGACGCCGCGCGACATGTAGAGCTCGGCGAGCTCGCGCTCCTCGTCGGCCGGGTGCTTGCGCAACTCCCGCCGCTCGATGTCGAGTTCGGCCTCGACGAGCTCGCGCTGCGAGGCGACCGAGGTGTACTCGCCGGCCGCCATCGAGAAGGCGCCGGCCGCGAGGCCGGCGAGGCCGGTGATGACGATGGTCTGGTGCGAGACCGCGCCGCCGGCGACGCCCGTCATCAGGGCGAGGTTGGAGACCAGGCCGTCCATCGCGCCGAACACGGCCGGGCGCAGCCAGCCACCGTTGACATCGCGGTGGGTGTGGTTGTCGCGGTGCGCCTCGTGCAGCGTCGCTTCGGTATCGATGATGGACACAGCTATCCCCTTGCTTCCGGCAGCGGGCACTTCACGTCCCGCGCCCCCTCAACACCGTCGAAACTACGCCCGATGTAAGGGCCGCGCCAGCAAGTAAGGCCTTACTTAGTGAGGTTGGGCTCAGTAAGCAAGGCCTTACCGACGGAGCGAAAAGGACGCGCCGAACCCCCTTTCGTGCGGCCCGTCGAACGCGCCGGGCACCCCGCACCCACGGAACCGGCCGCCCAGGGTGGACAATCCCGGCATGACCCGGATCACCGTGCTCGGCAGCACCAACATGGACCTCGTCGCGTACGTCACCACCGCGCCGCGCAGCGGCGAGACCGTCACCGGCCACGAGTTCCGCACCGTCCCCGGCGGCAAGGGCGCCAACCAGGCCGTCGCCGCCGCCCGGGCCGGGGCGGAGGTGGCGATGATCGGCGCGGTCGGCACGGACGAGTTCGGCGACCGGCTGCGTGCCACGCTCGAACACTCGGGCGTCGACATCGACCTGCTGCGCACCACCGAGGGCCCCTCCGGCACCGCCCACATCGTGGTCGACGGCGACGGCGCCAACGCGATCGTCGTCATCCCGGGCGCCAACGGCTCGGTCACCTCGCTCAGCCACGCGGACCGCGCGATGATCGCCGAGGCGCGGTCCCTGCTGATCCAGCTGGAACTGCCGATGAGCGCGGTCCTGGCCGGTGCGGAAGCGGCCCGGCGCAACGGGGTCCGTACGATCCTGACCCCCGCGCCCGCCCGGCCGCTGCCCCCCGAACTCCTCGCCGTCACCGACCTGTTGGTGCCCAACGAGCACGAGGCCGCGACGCTGACCGGCATCTCGGGCGACCCCGAGCGGGCCGCGGCCGCACTCCTCGCGCACGTGCCCGAGGTCGTGATCACGCTGGGCGCGCGGGGCTGTCTGTACGCGTCCCGGGCGCAGCCGGAGCCGGTGGCGGTGCTTGCCCCGCCGGTCACCGCCGTGGACACGACAGGCGCGGGCGACACCTTCGTGGGCGCCCTCGCGGTGGCCCTGGCCGAGGGCCGTCCGATGCTGGACGCCCTGGCCTGGGCGTCCAGCGCCGCCGCGCTGTCGGTGCAGCGGCCGGGGGCGGCCACGTCGATGCCGTACAGGACGGAGATCGGCGCGTAAAGGGGCGTACGGGGCTTTCACGAGCGAGCCCCCGCCGGTGGCCGGGGTTCCGGCACCAGCGGGGGCTCAGCCATGTACGGGGAGGGCGTCAGGCCTTCTTCGGCTCCGGCTCCGATGCCACCGACTCCGCCTTGGGCTCGTCGGTGGGCTCGTCCGTGGGTTCGGCGGGGTCGCCCTTGTCCAGGGACACGGACTCGCCGTCCTTCTCCTCGACGGCATCGTCCTGCGCACCCGGCTCGACGATCTCCTCGCGGCCGGGCCGCAGCTTCGCCGAGATCACGATGTAGGCGACCGCCAGCACGAAGACGCCGCCCGCGGTCCAGTCGTTCAGGCGCAGGCCCAGGATGTGGTGGGCCTCGTCGACCCGCATGTACTCGATCCAGAAGCGGCCCACGCAGTACGTGGCGACGTACAGCGCGAACGCCCGGCCGTGGCCCAGCTTGAAGCGGCGGTCGGCCCAGATGACCAGGAAGCCGGCGCCGACGCACCACAGGGACTCGTACAGGAACGTCGGGTGGTAGGTGCCCGCGATCCGGTTCGGGCCCTCGCTGATCTTCAGGGCCCAGGGCACGTCGGTGGGGCGGCCGTACAGCTCCTGGTTGAACCAGTTGCCCCAGCGGCCGATGGCCTGGGCGAAGGCGAGGCCGGGGGCCAGCGCGTCGGCCCAGGCGGGGAGCGGGATGCCCCGGCGGCGGCAGCCGATCCAGGCGCCGACCGCGCCGAGCGCGACCGCGCCCCAGATGCCGAGGCCGCCCTCCCAGATCTTGAAGGCGTTGACCCAGTCCTCACCGTCGCTGAAGTACAGCTGGTAGTCGGTGATGACGTGGTAGAGCCGGCCGCCGACGAGCCCGAAGGGCACCGCCCAGACGGCGATGTCGGCGACGGTGCCGGAGCGGCCGCCGCGGGCGACCCACCGCTTGTTGCCGTACCAGACGGCAACGAAGACACCGATGATGATGCAGAAGGCGTAGCCGCGCAGCGGGATCGGTCCGAGGTGGATCACACCGGTCGACGGGCTGGGGATGAAGGCAAGTTCCATGGCAGGGTCGACGCTACCGTGCCGGGCGGGCGCAGCGGCAACCCGCCCGGCAACTTATGAGTAACGAGGACCCCGTGGCTCAGGAGGCCGGGCTCGCCTCTCCGGCCCGCTTGCCCTTGTTGGCCTGGGTCACCCACTTCTTCAGGTTGGCCGGGGTGATCGGCTCGTTGCCCTTCGCCGGGAAGATCGATTCGCCGTTGAGCTGCACGGTCGGCGTGCCGCTGAACTTGCCGGCCTGGAACGCCTCGTTGGACTTCACGACCCAGCTGTTGTGCGTGCCGTTCTGGACGCAGGAGCGGAAGGCGGGCGTGTCCAGGCCCGGCACCTTCTTGGCCAGATCGAGCAGCTTGGCGTTGTCCGCGAACGCGTCGTCCATCTCGTCGGGCTGGTTGGTGTAGAGGACGTCGTGGTACGCGGAGAACTTCCCCGCGTCCTGCGCGCAGCCCGCCGCGTTGGCCGCGTGCAGCGAGCCGCCGCCCCGGGTCTTGTCGTCGATGAGGGTGACCAGGTGGTACTGGACGCGCACCTGGCCGCTGTTCTCCAATTCGTGAATGGTGGCCCTCAAGCCCTTCTCGAACGCGGCGCAGGCCGGGCAGCGGAAGTCCTCCCACACCGTGAGCGTGGAGGGGGCGTCGGCGGCGCCGACCGGGATGGCCAGCTTCCCCTTGTCGTCGGCTCCGGCAGGGGGCACGGCGGGGCCCGCCGTGCTCGCGCTCTTGGCGCTCTCGCTGCCGCCCGCGTTCGCGGCGATCACGCCGATCACGGCGGCCAAGCCGAGCACGCCCACCACGGCTCCGGCCACGATCAGCTGCCGCCGGCGGCGCTCGCCCGCCTTCTGCTGCTCGCGTTGTTGGATGAGCCGGTCTCGCGCGGCCCGCTTCGCATCACGGTTGTCACTCACACCCGCAGCAACGAACCGGGGAGGCACGCTCGTGCCTCCCCGGTCCCACTTCCACTCGTACGGATTATCCGTGCGATGAACGCGCTACGACGCCCGGCGAACGCCCTCGGCGAGCTCGGCCGCAAGTTCCCGTACGGCCACCAGGCCCGCGGCCTCGTCCGGCGCGTCCAGCATGCGCTTGACGAAGGCCGAGCCGACGATCACGCCGTCGGCGAAGACCGCGACCTCCTTGGCCTGGACCGCGTTCGAGACGCCGAGGCCCACGCAGACCGGGAGTTCCGTGGTCGCCCGGGTCCGGCGCACCAGGTCCTCGGCCGAGGCGCCGACCGACTCCCGGGTGCCCGTGACGCCCATCAGCGAGGCCGCGTACACGAAGCCCGAACCGGCCGCGGTGATCGTGGCGAGGCGGGCGTCCTTGCTGCTCGGGGCGACCACGAAGACCGTGCCGAGGCCGTGCTTCTCGGCGTGCTCGCGCCACACCCCGGACTCCTCGACCGGCAGGTCGGGCAGGATGCAGCCCGCGCCGCCCGCCTCGGCGAGCTCGGCGGTGAAGCGCTCGATGCCGTAGCGGTCGATGGGGTTCCAGTACGTCATGACCAGGACCGGCTTGCCGGTGGCCGCGTGGGCCTCGCGAACCGTGCGCAGCACGTCGGCGATCTTCACGCCGCCCTTGAGGGCGATGTCGTCGGCGGTCTGGATGACCGGGCCGTCCAGGACCGGGTCGCTGTGCGGCAGGCCGACCTCGACGACGTCGGCGCCGCCGTCGAACACGGCCTTGATCGCCTCGATGCCGCCGTCGACGGTCGGGAAGCCGGCCGGCAGGTAGGCGATGAGCGCGGCCCGGTTCTCGGCCTTCGCCTTGGCGAGAGTGCCGTTCAGCAGCTCTACGTTCCCGCTCACTTCGCGTCCCCCTCGTGTCCACCGTCGTACAGGCCGAAGTAGCGCGCGGCCGTGTCCATGTCCTTGTCGCCGCGGCCGGACAGGTTGATCACGATCAACCCGTCCTTGCCGAGCTCCTTGCCCACGTCGAGCGCGCCCGCGAGCGCGTGCGCCGACTCGATCGCCGGGATGATGCCCTCGGTGCGCGAAAGGAGCCGCAGGGCCTGCATCGCCGCGTCGTCGGTGACCGCGCGGTACTCCCCGCGGCCGATGTCCTTGAGGTAGGAGTGCTCCGGGCCGATGCCGGGGTAGTCCAGGCCCGCCGAGATCGAGTAGGGCTCGGTGATCTGGCCCTCCTCGTCCTGGAGGACGTACGACCGTGAACCGTGCAGGATGCCGGGCTCGCCCGCGGTCAGGGTCGCCGCGTGCTCGCCGGTCTCGACGCCGTGGCCCGCGGGCTCGCAGCCGATGAGGCGTACGGAGGCGTCCGGGATGAAGGCGTGGAAGAGGCCGATCGCGTTCGAGCCGCCGCCCACGCAGGCGACGGCCGCGTCGGGCAGGCGTCCGGCGCGCTCCAGGATCTGGCGGCGGGCCTCGACGCCGATCACGCGGTGGAAGTCGCGCACCATCGCGGGGAAGGGGTGCGGTCCTGCGACCGTGCCGAACAGGTAGTGCGTGCGGTCGACGTTGGCGACCCAGTCGCGGAACGCCTCGTTGATGGCGTCCTTGAGGGTGCGGCTGCCGGAGGTGACCGGGATGACCTCGGCGCCGAGCATCCGCATCCGGGCGACGTTCAGCGCCTGGCGCTGGGTGTCGATCTCGCCCATGTAGATGGTGCATTCGAGGCCGAACAGGGCGCAGGCGGTGGCGGTGGCGACGCCGTGCTGGCCCGCCCCGGTCTCGGCGATGACGCGGGTCTTGCCCATGCGCTTGGTGAGCAGCGCCTGGCCGAGCACGTTGTTGATCTTGTGCGAGCCGGTGTGGTTCAGGTCCTCGCGCTTGAGGAAGACCCGGGCGCCGCCCGCGTGCTCGGCGAACCGGGGCACCTCGGTCAGGGCGCTGGGCCGGCCGGTGTAGTTGACCATGAGGTCGTTGAGCTCGGCCGCGAAGGCCGGGTCGTGCTTGGCCTTCTCGTACTCGACGGCCACCTCGTCCACCGCGGCGACCAGCGCCTCGGGGATGAACTTGCCTCCGAAGGCGCCGAAGTAGCCCTGGGGGCTTGGGACTTGACCTTCGGGGTCGGGTACGAAGAACTCGTTCTCGTTGGACATGCGGATACCTCGCAGGGGCGTCGCAGCCCCGGTCCTGGGTTGGCGTGTTGGCACGGATGCGCCCGGGCGCCGCAGGTGATGAGCGAGGCGCGCGACCACGGGCCGCGAAGGGCCGGTCGCGCGGTACGTCACTCAGGCGGCGCTCAGGGCACCGCGCCATCGCATGCCGTTGACCTGACCCGGCTCCGAGCCGATCACGTACCGCACGCGCCGTCCGTGCACCCGGCGCGCCGGAGCGCGGCAGCCGCGGGGGCGGCAGCCGGGTGCGAGGCGGACGGCGATGGACATGGGGTCGGTCAGCCCCGCCCGTGGCGCAGGGCCGGGTGGGCGCCCGCCGCGACGAGGTCGGCGACGGCCGCGCGCGGGTCCTTGCCGGTCACCAGGGACTCGCCGACCAGGACGGCGTCGGCCCCCGCGTTGGCGTACGCGATGAGGTCGTGCGGGCCGCGGACGCCGGACTCGGCGATCTTCACGATGTGGTTCGGGATCTCCGGGGCGACCCGCTCGAACGTGGTGCGGTCGACCTTGAGGTCCTTCAGGTTGCGCGCGTTGACGCCGATGATCTTGGCGCCCGCGTCCACGGCCCGGTCGACCTCGTCCTCGTCGTGCACCTCGACCAGCGGGGTGAGGCCGATCGACTCGGCGCGCTCGATCAGCGACACCAGGGCCGGCTGGTCCAGGGCGGCCACGATGAGCAGCGCGAGGTCGGCGCCGTACGCGCGGGCCTCCCACAGCTGGTAGGCCGTGACGATGAAGTCCTTGCGCAGGACCGGGATGTCGACCTTGGCGCGGACGGCCTCCAGGTCGGCGAGCGAGCCGCCGAACCGGCGCTGCTCGGTCAGCACGGAGATGACGGACGCGCCGCCCGCCTCGTAGTCGGCGGCGAGGGCCGCGGGGTCCGCGATGGCGGCGAGCGCGCCCTTGGAGGGGCTGGAGCGCTTGACCTCGCAGATGACCTTCACGCCGTCGCCGCGCAGGGCCGCGACCCCGTCCCGGGCCTGGGGCGCCTTTTCGGCGCGCTCCTTCAGCTCGTCGAGGCTGACACGCGCCTGCCGCTCTGCGAGGTCGGCGCGGACGCCTTCGATGATCTCGTCGAGCACACTCACGCGAGCGGCCCCCTTCCGGGACGGTGATGTCGGTCAGGACGAGGGTGACCCTCACAAGCGGTCACGATCAGCCATGACGATGGTATCCGCACCGGAGCGAAGGGGTCGCATCCGGTTGACCGGCGTCCCAATAATTGGGACGTCACCTGCGGATTCACCGATTCCGTCACGGCGCGAGTACCGAGCCGAACGGCAGGTTCCGGACCACCGAGAAGATCAACACGACCGATCCGATCAACCACCACTGGCGATCGCTCGGCGTGAATCGCACGGGCAGCCCCCGGGCCGAGCGGACGGCCCACAGGACCCAGCCCGCGGCGAAGAGCAGATAGCCGGCGACGGCGAGGGCGTTGGAGTGGACGGCCGCGGCGAAGTGCCCGGTGATGAAGTCGTGTGCGCTGCGCAGCCCGCCGCAGCCGGGGCAGTAGACGCCGGTGAACCGGTACAGCGGGCAGACCGGATAGTGCCCCGGATGGTTCGGGTCGACGAGGCCCACGTACGCGAACGCGGAGGCCACCGCGCCGAGCGTGCCGAACGGCACCAGGAGCCTCCTGGCCGGGGTGGCGGGCGTGGCGGCCGGATGCGCCGGGGCGGGGGTCGGCTGGGCTGCGTCCACTGGGTGATTGTCCCCCGATCACATGAAAAGGCGCAGCCCGTGTGGGGGCTGCGCCCAACAGGGTGGCCGGCGGTTCAGCCTGCCTGGGCCTCAAGACGGGCGCGCACCTTGGCGGCGGCGTCCTCGCGCATGCGCTGCATCTCGGGCGTGTCCTTGGGGGTGCCGAGGCCGGCCATCTTCATGACGCCGCCGACGACGGCGGAGATGCCGAGGAGTGCGATGCCGGCCCAGAAGCCCACCGGGTTGGCGGCCACTATGAAGACGCAGGTCACGCAGAATCCGATGAAGGCAATGATGACACCGGTCCAGGCTGCCGGGGTGTGGCCGTGGCCGCTCTTCGCCATGGGGGTTGCTCCTCGTAGGTGTTTCCGTGTTGTTGTCGTTGTCGGCGCTGCTGTCGGCGTCTTTTCCGCTGCCACCGCTGTCGTCGAACCCGACGCTCCACGCCATTGTCCCGCACCGGAACGGATGCCCGGGTGCGGGGGTCAGCTCTCGCGCGTCGGGTCCTCGCCGCGGTCCAGCGCCTTCCAGAGTTCCTCGGGGCGCTCCGGGTCGGGCGCGGTGCGCGCCTTGCGCGGGCGGGGGGTGCCGTCGCGCTCGTAGCGGCCGCCCATCGCGGGCCAGGACGCGCCGAAGCGGAGGGCGAGCAGCCCGGCGAGCAGCAGCAGGGCACCGCCGGCGACGGCGACGTAGGGCCAGCTCGTGTGGGTGAGCGCGTTGATCGTGGCCGCGGCGTCGCCGCTGGCCTTGGCCGCCTTCTCGTCCAGGGCGGCGCTGTCGCCGACGCCGAGCCAGGCGGTCACGGCGGCCCCGGCGCCGCTGAGCGTGAGCAGCACGGCGACCAGGACGCGGCCCGGGCCGCGTACCGCGAAGACGGCCACCAGGGCGGCCAGGCCGACGATCGCGAGGGCGGAGGGCACGCCGGTGATGTCGCCGCCGGAGGCCTTCAGCGGCAGCGCACCACCGCCGACGGCGGCCTGGCCGTGGGCCCAGGTCTGCCCGGAGGCCATGAGGACGACGGCGGCGCCGACGGCGCCGGCGAGCAGTGCGGCGGCCAGGCTGCGGCGGCCGCCGCCGCGGGCGGACGGCGCGGCTGCTTCGGCACGGGGCTGGGGTACGGATGCGGCACTCACGTACTCCACTATCGCCTGCGCGCGGCCCGGCGCCGCACCCGGGGCCCGCGTCCTTGCCACGCCCAGCCGCCGACAGGAACCAAGGGCGGGCAAGGGATCGGCCATCAGCTGCCCCCGATCAGCCCGGGAACTGTCCCCGAACAGACCTTGAACGGCCCCCGAAGGCAAAGCGGCGATAGAGATTCCAGCCACCTTCTTGTTGGCATGGCCGGGTCACACCTAGGTTCACCGCCGGTCCGAGTCGCGCACCACGCGGCACGGCCCGCACAGCGCACCCGCACGTCTCCTGGTTGACCCACCTCACGGAGGAAGTAAGTTGCGCAGATCCCAGTCCCCCACCGCCCTGGCCGCCACCTTGGCCGCGGCAGCGCTCGCCCTGGCAACTCCCCTCGCCCAGGCGGCCACCCCTTCGACCGCGGCGCACGTCACCACCGTCCGCTCCTGCGCGGCCCCGACGCAGAAGGACGTCATGGCCTGCAAGGCGCTGAAGGTGACCGGCGGCACGGTGAAGTCCGCCAATGCCGAGCGCGCGCTGACCGCCGCAGCCGCGCCCTCCGGCTACGGCCCCGCCTCGATCCAGTCCGCGTACAAGCTGCCGTCCTCGACGGCCGGTTCGGGCCGGACCGTGGCGATCGTCGACGCGTACGACGACCCCAACGCGGCCGCCGACCTCGCCAAGTACCGTTCCCAGTACGGGCTTCCGGCCTGCACGACGGCCAACGGCTGCTTCCAGAAGGTCGGCCAGACCGGCACCTCGACCCTGCCGAGCGCCGACGCCGGCTGGGCCGAGGAGATATCCCTCGACCTCGACATGGTCAGCGCGGCCTGCCCCAACTGCAAGATCCTGCTGGTCGAGGCGAAGTCGTCGTCGATGGCCAACCTGGGCACGGCCGTCAACACGGCGGTGTCGCTCGGCGCGAAGTACGTGTCCAACAGCTACGGCGGCGGCGAGTCCTCCTCCGACACCTCGTACGACACCAAGTACTTCAACCACCCGGGCGTCGCCATCACGGTGAGCTCCGGTGACGGGGCCTACGGCACCGAGTACCCGGCGGCCTCCCGCTATGTCACCGCGGTCGGCGGCACCTCGCTCAACTCCTCGTCCAACAGCCGCGGCTGGACCGAGAGCGCCTGGAGCGACGCCGGTTCCGGCTGCTCCGCCTACGACGCGAAGCCGAGCTGGCAGAAGGACACCGGCTGCGCGAAGCGGACCGTCGCGGACGTCTCTGCGGTCGCCGACCCGGCCACGGGTGTCGCGGTGTACGACACCTACGGCGGCGACCCGGGCTGGGAGGTGTTCGGCGGCACCAGCGCCTCCTCGCCGCTGATCGCCGCGGTGTACGCGCTCGCGGGCACCCCGTCCTCGGGCTCCACGCCCGCCTCGTTCCCGTACGCCCACACCGGTTCGCTCAACGACGTGACGAGCGGCTCCAACGGCAGCTGCTCGCCGAGCTACCTGTGCAACTCGGGCAGCGGCTACGACGGCCCGACGGGGCTCGGCACCCCGAACGGGACCGCCGCGTTCACCGGCTGAGCCGGTTGGCCGTGTTGACCGCGCGCAGGACGGCGGCCGCCTTGTTGCGGCACTCGTCGTCCTCCGCGACCGGGTCGGAGTCGGCGACCACGCCGGCTCCGGCCTGCACGTAGGCGGTGCCGTCCCGCAGCAGTGCGGTGCGGATCGCGATCGCGGTGTCGGAGTCCCCGGCGAAGTCGAGGTAGCCGACGCAGCCTCCGTAGAGCCCGCGGCGGCTGGGTTCGAGCTCCTCGATGATCTGCATGGCGCGGGGCTTGGGGGCACCCGAGAGCGTGCCGGCCGGGAAGCAGGCCGTCAGGACGTCGAACGCGGTGCGTCCCTCGGCGACCCGGCCGGTCACGGTCGACACGATGTGCATCACATGGGAGTACCGCTCGATCGACATGAAGTCCACGACCTCCACCGAGCCCGGTTCGCAGACCCGGCCCAGGTCGTTGCGGCCGAGGTCGACGAGCATGAGGTGCTCGGCGCGCTCCTTGGGGTCGGCGAGCAGCTCGTCGGCGAGCGCCTGGTCGCGCTGCGGGGTGGCGCCGCGCGGCCGGGTCCCGGCGATCGGGTGAAGCATCGCGCGCCCGTCCTCGACCTTGACGAGCGCCTCGGGGCTCGATCCCACGACGTCGAAGCCGTCGAAGCGGAACAGGTACATGTACGGCGACGGATTGGTCGCCCGCAGCACCCGGTAGACGTCCAACGCGCTTGCCCGGCACGGCGTTTCGAAGCGCTGCGAAGGCACCACCTGGAAGGCCTCGCCGGACCGGATGCGCTCCTTGATGTCCTCGACGGCGTCCTGGTAGGCCTTGCCGCCCCACAGCGCGGTGTACTCGGGCAGCTCGGAGGCGGGCAGCGCGACCGGCGCGTACTCGGCGGGCTTCGCGAGGTCGGCCTCCATCGCGTCGAGCCGGGCCACGGCGTGCTCGTACGCCTCGTCGACGCCGGTGTCGAGGTCGTTGTGGTTGATCGCGTTGGCGATCAGCAGGACCGAGCCGTCCCAGTGGTCGAGCACGGCGAGGTCCGAGGTGAGCAGCATGGTCAGCTCGGGCAGCCGGAGGTCGTCGCCCCCGTGCTCGGCGATCTTTTCGAGCCTGCGCACGATGTCGTAGCCGAGGTAGCCGACCATGCCGCCGGTGAAGGGCGGCATTCCGGCGACCAGGTCGCGCGGGGTGTGCAGGGCCTCGACGGTGGCTTTGAGGGCCGTAAGAGGATCACCCGAAGTGGGGACGCCGACCGGCGGCGTTCCGATCCAGTGGGCCTCTCCGTCGCGCACGGTGAGGGTCGCGTCGGAGCGCACGCCGACGAAGGAGTACCGCGACCAGGACCGGCCGTTCTCGGCGGATTCCAGCAGGAAGGTGCCGGGCCGCTCGGCGGCGAGCTTGCGGTAGAGGCCCACCGGGGTGTCGCCGTCGGCGAGCAGGCGGCGGTGGACGGGGATGACGCGGCGGTCGACGGCGAGCTTGCGGAAGGTGTCGAGGTCCATGACTACTTCCCGAGGTCGAGCACGTCGGCGTCGAAGCAGGTGCGGTCCCCGGTGTGGCAGGCGGCGCCCTCCTGGTCGACCTTGACCAGGACGGTGTCCGCGTCGCAGTCCAGGGCGACCGACTTCACGTGCTGGACGTGCCCGGAGGTGTCTCCCTTGACCCAGTACTCCTGACGGCTGCGCGACCAGTACGTGCAGCGGCCGGTGGTCAGGGTGCGGTGCAGGGCCTCGTCGTCCATCCAGCCGAGCATGAGCACCTCACCGGTGTCGTACTGCTGGGCGATGGCCGGGACCAGACCGTCGGCGCTGCGCTTGAGGCGGGCGGCGATGGCGGGGTCGAGATTGCTGGTCATGCCCCCATTCTGCCGTGGCCGACGGGGCTGTCGGGCGGTGCGTCCACTGTCCGGACGACGGCCGCGGCCGTACGCTGGCGGACATGTCGACCCATGCCAAGCGTGAACGGCTTCTGCTCGCCGACCTGTTGGAGGCGGCGGGCCCCGAGGCACCGACCCTCTGCGAGGGCTGGACGGCCCGCGAACTCGCGGCCCATGTCGTGGTGCGCGAGCGGCGCCTCGACGCGGCGGGCGGGATCGTGATCCCGGCCCTGAAGAACCGCCTCGACCGGGTCCAGGCGGAATTCGCCGCCAAGCCGTACGAGGAACTGATCCAGCTCATCCGCACCGGCCCGCCGAAGTACTCCCCGTACAACCTCAAGCAGGTCGACGAGGGCGCCAACGCGGTGGAGTTCTATGTTCACGCCGAGGACGTCCGCCGGGCGCAGCCGGACTGGACGCCCCGCGAGCTCGACCCGGTGTTCTCGGACGCGCTGTGGTCCCGCCTGGAGAAGGCGGCCCGGCTGATGGGCCGCAGGTCGCCGGTGGGCATCGTGCTGCGCCGCCCGGACGGCCAGACGGCGGTGGCGCACAAGGGCACCCCGGTGGTGACGGTCACGGGCGAGCCGGGCGAGCTGACGCTGTTCGCGCACGGCCGCCAGGAGGCGGCGCAGGTCGAGCTGGAGGGCGACAAGGAGGCGTCCACACGGGCGCTGGAGGCGAAGCTCGGGATCTAGACCGCGGTCTTGGGCAGCTCCGCGCGGCGCAGGTGGCCGGAGGCAAGTCCCGTCACCGCGCCCGTCGCGCACACCGCCGCGCTGGCCAGGAACACGGGCGTGGTGCCCCAGGCGCCGATGGCGGCGCCCGCCAGCGGATAGCCGAGCGGCGCGATGCCCATGGTGAACAGGGACGACACGGCGGTGACCCGGCCGAGGTAGGCGGGCTCCGTCGCGGTCTGCACCAGCGCCCCGCACAGGGCGCCGCTCAGCCCGGCGAGCAGTCCGATGAGGACGCCGGCGGCCGCGGCGAGCGCCACCGAGTGGGTGTACGCCAGGGCGCCTATGGCGGTCGCGCCGCCGAGCAGGGACACCGGCAGGACGAGCCCGGCGCGGGGGATCCGGCCGCGTACCGAGAGCAGCAGCGAGGCGGCCCCCGCGCCCGCCCCGAACGCGGCGACGATCCATCCCATGCCGGCCGCGCCCCAGCCCCGCTCCTTCGCGAGCAGGGTGAGCCCGATGTTGAGCGGGGCGGCGAAACCCAGCTCGCCGACGGCTATGACCAGCATCAGCGGGGCGAGCAGGGCGTGGCGGCGGATGTAGCGCAGCCCGTCGGCGAGCTCCCGCAGCGCGGGCTCCTCGGCCTTCTGGTCGTCGCCGGGCAGCCGGGCGATGCGTACGCGCACCAGCAGGGCGGTCGAGACGGCGAACAGGGCTCCCGCCACGGCGAAGGTGGCCGCGGTCCCGCCGAGCGCCACGGCGAGCCCGCCGAGCGGGGCCCCGGCGATGTTGGCGACCCGCGCACCGATCCCCTTGAGCCCCTGCACCCGGGCGAGTTCGCCGGGGCCGGTGAGCCTGGGCGGCAGCGCGCCGAGCGCGGGCAGCAGCACCGCGTCCACGGCCCCGAAAACCAGCGCGAGCACGATCAGGAGCCACAGTTCGGGGCCCGTGACCAGCAGGGTCGCGGCCATGCCCAGGATGATCAGGCTGCGGGCGGCGTCGCTGCCGATCACGACCCGGCGCGGCCCGAACCGGTCGGCGACCACGCCGCCGCCGAGCATGAGCAGCGCCCTGGGCACGGCGCCCACCGCGAGCACGAGCCCGGCCTGCCCGGGGCTCCCGGAACGCGCCGCGGCCCAGGCCAGCGCCATGTAGTACACGCTGTCGCCGACGAGCGACGAGGTGTACGCGGCGAGCCACCGCAGCACGTTGCCGTCGCGGTGGGCGGGGCGGGCGGGGGCGGCCGGTATGAGGGTGGCGGCTTCCGGCCCGACCGGGGTTCTCATCGACACGGAAGTCCTCTCAGGCGCGGAAGGGGAAGCCGTACAGGTGGACCGCGACGTTCTCGCGCCCCTCGGTGTCGCCCGCCGCGACGGCGGCTTCGCCGCGCTGCTTGTACTTGCCGAGCACGGCGTCCAACTCCCCGTCCAGCGCCGTGAGTTCGGCCGGGGTCAGGTGAGCCGTGTACTCGCTGCTGAACGAGGCGGTCACCCACTCCTCGCGCCAGGCGGACATGGCGTCGAGGAAGGCGCGGTACAGCTCGATCCGCTGCTCCAGGAGGAGCCGGGTCACCGAGGTGTGCACGGCGACCTTCTCGGGGGCGTCCTTGAAGTCCTCGTGGCGGTAGCTGATCCCGTCCGACGCGGGCTGCCACCAACGCTCGCGCCCGTCCTTGCCCTGCGGCTCGGCCTCCTCGATGAGCCCGTGGTCGGCGAGCTTGCGCAGGTGGTAGCTGACGAGGGAGACGGCTTCGTCGACCTGGTCGGCGAGCTGGGAGGCGGTGGCGGAGCGGGCGTTGTAGAGCGCGCGGTAGAGCTTCATGCGCAGGGGGTGGCCGAATGCCTTGAGGGTGTCGACGTCGGTGATCCTGCGGTTGCCCTTGGGTGCCATGGCATCGAGCGTAGATAGGAAAGGAATGTTGCGCAATAAAAGTTGCGCAAGAAGTGCTGCGCATCTGGCAGGGGTGTCGTGGTGGCCCAGCATCACTGGGGCTCCGCCCCAGACCCCGTTGAGCCCTCACCCCCCTTCCCGAAACCCGCCGGGGGTGAGATGGCTCGGCTGCGGCCCGGTGGTCGTTCCTGGGGCTCCGCCCCAGACCCCGTTCGCGCCTTGAGGGCGCTCGTCCTCAAGCGCCGGACAGGCTGGGTATGCCCGTACCGCATGCCGCTAGGGGCGCGGGGCTGCGACATTGTGCGGCTGCGCCGCGTGGGCGCGACCAGCCGCCCACGGTCCGCACCTGATTCACCCCCGGCGGGTCTCGGGAAGGGGTGGGGTGGGGACGGGGTTCAGCGGATCGGGTGGCCCGCCTTTCGCAGGGTTTCCTTCACCTCTGCGATGCGCAGGTCGCCGAAGTGGAAGACCGACGCCGCCAGGACCGCGTCCGCGCCCGCCTCAATGGCCGGGGGGAAGTCGGACAGGCGGCCGGCGCCGCCCGAGGCGATGACCGGGACGGTCACGTGGCGGCGGACCGCCGCGATCATCTCCGTGTCGTAGCCGTCCTTCGTGCCGTCCGCGTCCATCGAGTTGAGCAGGATCTCCCCCGCCCCCAACTCGGCCGCCCGGTGCGCCCATTCGACCGCGTCGATGCCCGTGCCCCTGCGGCCGCCGTGGGTCGTCACTTCGAAGGTGCCCGACGCGGTTCGGCGGGCGTCCACCGAGAGGACCAGGACCTGGCGGCCGAAGCGTTCGGCGATTTCGCGGATCAGGTCGGGGCGGGCGATGGCGGCCGTGTTCACGCCCACCTTGTCCGCGCCCGCCCGCAGGAGCTTGTCCACGTCGTCGGTGCTTCGGACGCCGCCGCCCACCGTCAGCGGGATGAAGACCTGCTCCGCGGTGCGGCGCACCACGTCGTACGTGGTCTCGCGGTTGCCGGAGGACGCCGTGATGTCGAGGAACGTCAGCTCGTCCGCGCCCTCGGCGTCGTACAGCTTGGCCATCTCGACGGGGTCGCCGGCATCGCGCAGGTTCTGGAAGTTCACGCCCTTGACGACCCGGCCGTTGTCCACGTCCAGGCAGGGGATCACTCGTACGGCCAAGGTCATGACGCCACCGTTCCCCTGTACGCCTCTACCTCGACCTCTACCACCAGGCTCGGGTCCACGAAGCCCGACACGATCAGCATCGAGGACGCGGGGCGTACGTCGTCGAACAGTTCCTTGTGGGCTCGGCCCACATCCTCCACGTCCCGGGCATGGGTGATGTACATACGGGTGCGGACCACATCGGCGCGGCCGAGGCCGATGGACTCCAGCGCCTTGATGGCGACGCCGAACGCGTTCACCGTCTGCTGGTACGGACCGCCCTCGTCGATGCGGCCGTTGGTCACCGACGTACAACCGGCCACCAGGACAAGGCCGCCCGGGAGTTCCACGGCGCGGGAGTAGCCGAAGCGCTCCTCCCAGGGGGCGCCGGAGGAGATCTTGCGGACCTCGTCGCTCATGCGGCAACCGCCTTGAGCGCCTCTTCCAGCGTGAAGGCCTTCGCGTACAGGGCCTTGCCCACGATCGCGCCCTCGACTCCGAGCGGGACCAGTTCGGAGATGGCCCGCAGGTCGTCCAGGGAGGAGACGCCGCCGGAGGCCACCACCGGCTTGTCCGTGGCCGCGCAGACGTTGCGCAGCAGCTCCAGGTTGGGGCCCTGGAGCGTGCCGTCCTTGGCGATGTCGGTGACGACGTAGCGCGCGCAGCCCTCGGAGTCCAGGCGGGCCAGGGTCTCGTACAGGTCGCCGCCGTCGCGGGTCCAGCCGCGGCCGCGCAGCGTGGTGCCGCGCACGTCCAGGCCGACCGCGATCCGGTCGCCGAACTCGGCGATGACCTTGGCGACCCACTCCGGGGTCTCAAGGGCCGCCGTGCCGAGGTTGACGCGGGTGCAGCCGGTGGCGAGGGCGGCGGCCAGGGAGGCGTCGTCGCGGATGCCGCCGGACAGCTCGACCTTGATGTCCATGGCGCCCGCGACCTCGGCGATCAGCGCGCGGTTGTCGCCGGTGCCGAACGCGGCGTCCAGGTCGACCAGGTGCAGCCACTCGGCGCCGGAGCGCTGCCAGGCGAGGGCCGCCTCCAGGGGCGAGCCGTAGGACGTCTCGGAGCCGGACTCGCCGTGGACCAGGCGTACGGCCTGGCCGTCGCGGACGTCGACGGCGGGGAGGAGTTCGAGCTTGGGGGCCATCACAGGGTTCCGATCCAGTTGGTGAGCAGCTGGGCTCCGGCGTCGCCGGACTTCTCGGGGTGGAACTGGGTGGCCCACAGCGCACCGTTCTCCACCGCGGCGACGAACGGCTCGCCGTGGGTGGCCCAAGTGACCCTGGGGGCACGGATCTTGGGGTTGGTGACTTCGAGGCTCCAGTCGCGCACGGCGTAGGAGTGCACGAAGTAGAAGCGGGCTTCGGCGTCCAGGCCCGCGAACAGCTCGCTGCCCTCGGGGGCCTTCACCGTGTTCCAGCCCATGTGCGGCACGACCGGGGCGTTGAGCGGCTCGACGACGCCGGGCCACTCGTCCAGGCCCTCCGTCTCGACGCCGTGCTCGATGCCGCGCTCGAAGAGGATCTGCATGCCGACGCAGATGCCCATGACCGGGCGGCCGCCGGAGAGCCGGCGCCCCACGATCCAGTCGCCGCGTGCGTCGCGAAGGCCCTGCATGCAGGCGGAGAAGGCGCCGACGCCGGGGACGAGGAGCCCGTCGGCGTTCATGGCCCGGTCGTAGTCCCGGGTGATCTCGACGTCGGCGCCGACGTGGGCAAGGGCCCGCTCGGCGGACCGTACGTTGCCGAAGCCGTAGTCGAAGACGACGACCTTCTTGGCTGCCGCGCTCACTAGAGGACCATCCCTTCTGCAGCCCTGGTGGATAGGGTTGTGACCTCTCGGTCCCGGTGGGGTACGGCCAGCCATGCGAGCCGCTCGACGGCC